>JAGXGK010000041.1 GCA_024636785.1 Gammaproteobacteria bacterium | reverse complement strand
GGCCTACAAACTCTGCGTCTGATTCCTACCCAACTCTTTCGCCTTATACAGCGCCTTATCCGCTCGATTGATAATACTCTGCGAATTATCGCCCTGAATATATTCAGCAACCCCAAAACTACTGGTTTTATGTTTAACAACGGTGAATTCGTAGTTTTCTATTTTTACCCTTATTTGTTCTGCCACCTGCTTCGCTTCGTTAAGGCTGGTTTCCGAAAGAACGATGATAAATTCCTCACCGCCCCACCTGCCTACTGAATCAACCTTCCTAATCCCAGCCTGAACAACGGCGGCAAGCTCTCTTAAAACGACATCGCCAACATGGTGGCCATATTCATCGTTAACCTGTTTGAAATCATCTACATCTAATACGATGACCGACAGCCCCCTGTTATAACGCATGGCACGCTCGACCTCTTCATCAACATCATTTTCAATTTTCATGCGATTATTAAGGCCGGTCAATTTGTCGGTTGTGGCGAGCGACTCAAGATTGCGTTCATTCAGGAAATTGAGTTTATTTGATTTCTCTATGACAAATGCGCTAAGCACGCCAAATGAAAACGCAGACACCAGCCACAGGAAATGCATAAAAAGAAAGTTGACCGGAAATGCAAAGGCATTGCTGGATGCCAGCACAATAAAGATGACCACTGAAGCACTGACTGCTGCATACATCAGCCTCAGCCCGGATATTGCAAACACCCAGATAATGATGAGATATAACTCTGGCAGGTATATAGTGAAGTCATCCAGCCTGGTGATGATGAATATACTTGCTACTGCCGCGCCAACCGGCGCCATTGACAGCAAAAAAATCATTGGCCGATATAAGCCACCAAAAAAGGTCAGGCCTGCAATCAGGAACAGGCTGCATGGCAATACATATAAATGCAATATCGTCATCACCGACTTAACGGCAGAAGGGGCGGCGGCGTTGTCTATCTGCGCATAGATGATATATAAAAAAGCGGTCAGGATAGTTATCGCACGTATTTGAACGATTTTTGAAGCCCCGTACCACTGATGAAATTTTTCTTTCACCCCTTTATCCTCAAAATAGAGGGGATCCAGATATAACGCTACATCTTTTTTATCAATTGACATCTAACCATGACTCTCTAAGGCTTTATTTCATTAAAATCAGTAAAACCTGTGCATTATCATTCGTTAATGAATTCAATGCAATTAATAGGGCAGACTTGATCGATTTTAGTTTCGCGAGCGGAATTACAAAATACATCCCTGTGTTTTGCCCTCCGGCAGATTCACAGTTAAAAAGCCTAACTCCTTTAACCCATAACAGACGAAAGTTTAAAATTAGTTTGTAGCTTCGGCTTTGATTCAACTTTATTGCGTCCATTTGCTTTGGCTTTATAAAGCGCTATGTCAGCACGGCTAATTATTTTTATTTCATTATCACCTTCAACAAACTGAGTGACACCAAAGCTGGCAGTAAATCTCTCCGCGTTAGGGAGTTGATGCTCGTCAATAACCAGACGTAGTTTTTCTGCCATTTCGAATGCTGTTTTCAGGTCTGTTTCCGGTAACAATAATGCAAACTCTTCACCTCCCCAGCGTGCAAAAGTATCGGTTTTTCTAATATGAGCTGAAACCAATCGCGCGAACTCCCTGAGCACCTCGTCTCCAATGTTATGTCCATGTTTATCATTGATGCGTTTGAAATGATCCAGATCGCAAAGAATTAATGACAGGCCTTTTTGGTAACGCGAGCCCCTTTGCAGTTCGTAACTTAGCACTTCGTTAAATTTTCTACGATTAGGTATAGATGTCAGCGGGTCAATACTGGCGATGTATAGTAATTCGGCCTCAATTTTTAATCGATTCATGATTTCATTTTCGAGCATCGCATTTTTTAATCTGAGATCACTGGTGCGCTCAAATATAGTGTCTTCTAACGCAAGTTTATATTTTTTCAGTTGCCTGGTGATCTTACGCTGCCTATGTAGCATCAACATTGCGAGCACTGTAATGGCCATTAGTAGAAATACGACCTGGCATCGATTCCATAATTCCGTTGTTTCAGGCCTGAGTAAATTTTCAAGGTACAGTCGTTGCTGTTCAAAAATAAAGGTGTCGATTGCTGATTCGATGAACCAGAACAGGCATGCACACAGGACGCCTAGTGTAGCCAGGTGCCTGGGGTTTATATTCTTCAGTCCATCGAGTTGTAGTTTCATATGCTATTGCCTAAAAAAATCTTCATTTAGCTAAGATAGTTACGATGAAACAAGCTTCACTTATAGAGTAGTGATAGCTTGAGTTTCGTGGCGAAACCTGTCAGTTCTTCCCGCACACGCAGGGCAAACCTCAAGGTATTTTTTAGCATTTATTGTCAGCAGTGGTGAAATCGCTCATGCCGACGGAAGGTTTTTTCTCATTTAGGCAGCATGCATTTACCATGTTGCGATTTGCGCATTTCTGCACATGTATTGATAACTGCAACGATGATGCCAGTTTTTATAAATCACATATAAACAAACAGTTGAGAAAGCATTAGCATTTTATAATTAATTAAAGTGTAAAGAATTTCTCTCTAAAAACAGGTTATAACCTTAATAATGCAAGGTTGTGTAAAAATATCCGACGTTTTACTGATAAAAGCCTTAAAACACGAGGTCAGGCTTTCCATGCTACATAGAAATGACAGCACGCTCGATTTCAGTTATCTTTCCCCTCCCAGCAACACAACAAACTCAACGTGAAAACCAATACCCGTATCGATGCACTGGTGCCATGGCGCCCCGATTTCGACAGCGACAAACCCCTGTTCGAACCACTGCGCCCACTACTCACCCCATTCCGCGAATTTTCCGAATGGCCGGGGCTGGATGCCTATCAACAACTACTCGATAATGCAGCATCACCACTGCGTACCCAGCACGGCGCCGCGCTGAACATCGTCGCACAGGAAGGCAAACCCAACCACTTCGAGCAGCACTATGCACCCCGTATTTATCTGCACGGTGAAATCCAGACGCGCACTGAGAACTGGCACGATTTCTTTCAACTGCTGACCTGGTTCATCTTTCCCAGAACCAAGGCGGTGATCAACGCCATCCACATACCACGGGCAAAACAACGTATCGAAGACGGCGAGGTTGGCCGGCGCAGCCCGATAGAGAACATGTTGTCACTGTTCGATGAAGGCGGTGTGGTGATTACCAGCTGCGACCCGACACTGCTGCAACTGATCAGGGACTTTAAATGGAAAGAATTGTTCTGGCAGCGTCACGATGAGCTGGCGGGTAAATTTGAATGCACCACCTTTGGCCATGCTATGTATGAAAAGGCACTCGCGCCCTACCTCGGCATGACCGCCAATGCGATTCTGCTAGAGGTGGATGAAAGCCACTTTGCCAAACCAATGAATGAGCGCCTCGCCCACATCGACGAGCAACTAACAGCAAGCTTTGCTGCCGGCGAACAATACAGCCAGCCACACGACCTTAACCCGTTTCCGATACTCGGCATGCCGGGCTGGCATGCGGATAATGGTATTGAGGCCTATTACGATAACAGCAACTATTTTCGGCCGGGCAGACAGTCTAAACATAAAAAGTGAGTATGACGTAGGCACAGAGATCAATGGGGTCAGACTCACTGCTGTCCCACATGATAATCATGTAAGCATGTTTAACGTTATCGCACTAGTGATTTCAGGATATTGGGCTGTACATGGACATGAAGTTTCAAAATAGGAATAACGTCATACCGGCGCAGGCCGGTATCCAGTAACTCACTGATTAAACAGCGCAGTCAAACACATGGATTCCGGCCTCCGCCGGAATGACGAGTTTGTGGGACAGCAGTGGGTCAGACTCGATTGATTTTGGTGTTCTTGCGATATTCATTAGATTTCCTGTCATCGTTGTTTATCTATGCGCTTAATCAATGCCGTTGTAGCTATAGTTTGCATTGAATTAGAGATCAATCGAGCCTGTCCCCATTGATCGTTAAAGGACTCTAACACCTTTAACTACGAGCGCACTCCTTACGGTGGCCGACGCCTGCGGTAACGCAAAAACAGCTTCATTAGCGGCTTGACGCTGGTACCGTGAACCAGAATCGAAAGCGTGACCACAATCAGCGTCAGCTTAATTAGATCCATGGCCAACTCTTCGGGGAGGCCATGCTGGATGGCGAACATCAGGTAGTACAGCGAACCGATGCCACGCACACCGAACCAACCGACCATGCTGCGTCTCGGCCACGAGCCGCGCGTGCCCAACAGGCCAACAAGGACACTGACCGGGCGCGCTACCATGAACAGGAACAGCGCAAGTCCCACTGCCTGCCAGCTCCAGGAATCAAGAAACAGCGTGCCACCAACCAGCAGGACGAGCACCAATTCCGAGAGTCGCTCCAGATGCTCTTTGAATACCAGCGAGCCTTCGCTCACGGTCTGCGCGCGCTCGTTTTCCGGGCCTGGGGTTTCTGCTCCCGGTTCGCTCAGGCTGGTCTGCAACCGATCCGAATTCTCCAGAGCGGCGCTATTCATATCGGTGCTGGCGAGTTTAAGTTCGGTCTGACGCAGCGCGACGGCAGCGAAAAATACTGCCAGAAACCCCCATGCATCGACCAGCTCACTCAGGCCATACACCACACCGATCAGGCCGAGCCCAAGGAAGTCGTCCATCAGCTTGTGCCTGGGCGGATTGCCGCGCAGTTTCCGTCCCATATGGGCCAGTGCAACGCCGGACGCAACCCCGATGGCAACCCCCGCTACTGTAGCCCACAGCACATCGATCAGCACCCAGCGCAGACCGAACTCGCCGAGCTCGTGCAGCCCCAGCAATCCCATCCCCAGCATGACAAACGGAAACGCGCTGCCATCGTTCATGCCCGCCTCGCAGGTTAAAGTGAAGCGAAGCCGGTCATTGTCGCCGGGATGGCGGGTCTGCACATCGGTCGCCAGCACCGGGTCGGTGGGTGCCAGGATGGCACCCAGCAAGACGCCGGCGCCCAGTGGCAGGCCGAGCAGGTAGTAGGCAAAAGCAGCGACCAGCCCGACGCTGACCGCCATCGACACCGATGCCAGCAGAATCGGCGTGCGCCAGCGGGCGAAGCTGAACGGCACGGGCATTTTGACGCCGGCGGAAAACAGTGAAATCAGCACCACCACTTCGGTCAGCACTTCCAGCAGCGCCGATTGCTTGAGCGGGTTGAAGTGAAATAAATTGAGCACCGTCGGCCCGACCAGCAGCCCAACGGCCAGATAGACAATCGCCGGGGTAACCGGCAGACGTTGCAGCATCTGCGCAGTCAAGCCCCTGATGAGCAGCAAGCCGCCCACGAGTAAAAACCATTGTGCGTTAGTCATGGCGCGTTAGCTTCATTGAGTTTCCTATTTTGACGAGACTGTTTCGGCACCCAGCCTAATGCAAATCAAGGTGTGACGGTGTGCGCCACCGTACAAACTACCGCCAAACTGCGACAATTAGCAAGCACAGGGCGACCGCCTCAGGATTTTAAGGGTTCACTTAAGGAGGCAGAGAACTACTACAACCGGCAAGTTACACCCATCCTCTCCTCATGCTGCACTTATCATCAGGTGATAACTCAGGAATCAGATTATTTTCTCGATCTGAGTGGTGATACGTGAATAAAATCAAGATTGGAATTATGACACGAGAAGATCACCAGAAACGCGTACTGGCTATCGTCGCTGGTGATTATATACGTCAACGTGGTGAACCTAAGGTGTTTTTTAATTCCATGAAATCACTCAGCGAGGTGGTGAGTGGCAACAATCGTCAGCTGCTAAAAATCATTGCCGAACAGGCGCCTGAAACTATGGCTGCGCTGACGACTTTGTCCGACCGAAAACCTTCCAACATCAGCCGCACATTAAAAACCCTTGAGCGTTACGGCATAGTTGAAATCCAGCAACACAACAGATCTAAGCGCCCCATTGTGAAAGCCACGGAGTTTGATATTCAGCTGAGCATGTAACCATTCAGCCTGAAACCAGTTTTCCTCTACGGTAAAAGCCTTTGATCATAATGTTGCAACTTCTACACCTTCTACAGTGAAAGTCTCTAATCTTACCGCCCCAAAAAATCAGGATTCAAGCGAGGTGTATTTCAATAGCCTGGCATTAATGGCCACAATAATCGTACTCACTGACATTACCGCTGCGCCGACTGCCGGTGACAATAAAATGCCCGCGCTATAGCCGACACCTGCGGCGAGCGGGATGGCGATGACGTTGTAACCGGTTGCCCAGAACAGGTTCTGTATCATCTTTTTGTGCGTAGCACGGGATAGAGAAAGAATAGCGACAATGTCGCGCGGGTCGCTGCGTACCAGTACGACGTCACCGGCTTCGACGGCTACGTCAGTGCCGGCTCCGATGGCGATGCCCAGGTGTGATTCGACCAGTGCAGGTGCGTCATTGACGCCGTCACCGACCATGGCGACTCGCAGGCCACGCTGTTTTACTTCACGAATTTTTTTTGCCTTGTCTTCCGGCAGCACTCCGGCGAAGTAATCGTCCAGCCCCAGCTGCTGTGCCACGCTGCGGGCGACCGCTTCACTGTCACCGGTCAGCATCATGCATTGCAGGCCCATCGCTTTCAGCTTGTCGATGGCGGCACGCGATTGCTCACGAATAATATCAGCCAGAGCAATGGCGCCAATCGCTTCGTCATCACGCACGACATACACCACCGTTTTTCCCTCCTGCTGCCATTGGTTGAGGCTCTCATTCTCGGCACTAATGCCCTGCTCACTGGCATAACCCGGGCTAATCACGCGTATGTGATGGCCGTCAATTTCAGCCTCGGCACCTTTGCCGGTGAGGTTGCGAAATTTTTTGGCGGTAGTGAGAGTCAGGTTGCGCTCTTTTGCCGCCTGCACAATGCCTTCAGCGATAGGATGTTCAGACTGACGTTCCAGGGATGCTGCCAGTTGCAGTATTTCGTCCTCATCTGCGCCGGCGAGCGCGGTGATGCCATCAACACCAAAGCGACCTTCGGTGAGTGTGCCGGTTTTATCGAAGACAATGGCTTCGAGTTTATAAGCCTCTTCAAAAGCGTCGCGATTGCGGATCAACAATCCGTTGCCGGCAGCCAGACTGGTACTGACCGCTATCACCAGAGGCACCGCCAGCCCCAGCGCATGAGGACAGGTAATAACCATGACCGTGACCATACGCGCCAGAGAAAACTGGAGATCATGATCCAGACTCAGCCACACCAGCAGTGTGAGTGCGCCGACTGAAAGGGCGATGTAGGTGAGCCAGCCGGCGGCACGATTGGCCAGGTTCTGGGTATGCGAACGCGACTCCTGCGCCCGACTAACCATGTCGATGACGCTGGACAAATAGGTATTCTCGCCGGTGTGAGTCACCCGCACGGTAAGCGCACCTTCACCATTGACCGAACCACCGACGACCTTCTCGCCCTCGCCCTTGCTCACCGGCATGGATTCACCGGTCAACATGGACTCGTTCAGATTGCTTTCGCCCTCGATAATCTCACCATCGACCGGGACTTTTTCGCCGGGCCGGATCAGGATTCGGTCATCAGTGGCAAGCTCATCGACATTGACGTCTTCGATCTCATCACCGTCTTTCAGGCGATGGGCTTCACTCGGCAGCAGCTTGACCAGTTCATGCAACGCGCCGGAGGCTCCCATCACCGAGCGCATTTCAATCCAGTGGCCGAGCAGCATGATGTCAATAAGCGTGGCCAACTCCCAGAAGAACAGGCGGCCCTGCAAACCAAAAACCACTGCGCTGGAATAGAGGTATGCCACGCTGATCGCCAGACCAATCAGCGTCATCATGCCCGGCTGACGTTCGGCAATTTCACCGACCGCACCTTTCAGAAACGGCCAGCCGCCATAAAAGAACACCACCGTACTGAAGCCGAATGCGAGATAGAAAGCACCGGGGACATCGAGCACGGTTTCGAGCCCGAGCACTTCCTGTATCAACGGCGAGAGCAGCAAAATAGGCAGCGTTAATATTATTGAAATCCAGAATCGACGCCGAAAATCCGCCACCATGGCAGTGTGATGACCGGACTTATGATGCTCGTGATTCTGAGATTTATGCTGCCCGTGATCCCCGGACTCATGGTGTTCGTGATTTCGGGAATGATGATGCTCGTGATTCATTGTGAATTAATCTCCTGTTATTGCCGGCGCATTCAGGCGGGCAAGAACTTATGAGCCTGATAATATCTTGGCGTGTCCATGGTCGTTAATGAAGCAGCGACCGACAACGATGACTTTATGCATAGCGAATGCATCACAGAATAACGCCTGATAGAACTCTTTTCTAACTGCCATACTAAAAGCTTCACCGGTAATATCATTGATAAATCTCAATGATGCCTGTTAGCCGCCTTCAGGGAGGCTTTCGGATTCAGGATAGATTGGTGCGAGCGGCAGCGAATATACCCACATCCTTAATGCTATATAAATATCACTTCACACCTCTTATAATCACACAACACTTACCTTTATCCTCGAGCTATGATGCCGACAACATTCACCTGCCCTGCAATTACCGGCTTCACAGACATGCACCCGTCAGTCGTTGTGGCTAATAACCCTCTGCATGGTTCAAGCGCCTCGAGCCGGAAGGTCGCTGCATAAAATGGATGCTTATAGCGATATTATTTATCAACTGGTGGTGATTTTTACCGGCGCTACGGTGCTGGCCACCCTCTTTCTCTACCTCAAGCAGCCGGTAATGCTGGCCTATATTGTTTTCGGCATGATCGCAGGGCCGTGGGGGCTGGGCATTATTAAAACCGCTGATCACATTGAGCAGCTCTCGCATCTCGGCATCATCCTGTTACTGTTTCTCATCGGCATTAATCTGCAACCGGCGCGCCTGTTCAAGCTTTTCGGTAAAACAGCGATTCTCACGCTGCTCACCAGCTCGCTGTTCATGCTGCTGACTGCGGTCATGGCCAAACTATTCGGTTACAGCCTGACCGAAAGCCTGGTGATCGGTGCGGCGATGATGTTTTCCAGTACCATCATCGGCCTCAAGCTGATCCCCACCACCACCCTGCACCACAAGCATCGCGGCGAAATGATGGTAAGTGTGCTGCTGTTGCAGGACGTGATCGCCGTCATACTGATTTTGATGTTATCCACCGGCTCGCAGGAGAACGTCCCGTTGACCGCGCTGTTACTGATGCTCAAGCTCATCGTACTGGTGGTGGTCTCTTTCCTGATGGTGCGCTATGTGGTGAACGCGCTGTTCCAGCGTTTTGACATCATCGCTGAATATGTTTTTCTGCTCTCGCTGGGCTGGGGGCTGCTGGGTGCGGGCGTGGCCAATTATCTTGGGCTGTCCTATGAAATGGGAGCCTTCGTTGCCGGCGTCACTTTCGCCTCATCACCGATTGCCATGGTGGTCGCCGAGAACCTGAAACCCCTGCGTGATTTTTTCCTGATTCTGTTTTTCTTCGCCATCGGCGCCAACATCAACTTCCTCATGGCCGGGCGTGTGTTGCTAGATGCCAGCCTCATTGCCTTCGCGCTGGTGCTGCTCAAGCCGCTGATCTACCGTTACGGTTTTCAGTGGATCGGCGAAAAACCGAGCTCGTCACAGGAACTGGGGTCGCGTCTGGGTCAAGCCAGCGAATTCTCCCTGCTGGTAGCATTTACCGCGTTCGGCTCAGGACTGATCAGCGTGGATGCCTCGTATCTGATTCAGACCGTGGTGGTGCTCACTTTCATCCTTTCCACCTACTGGGTGGTTTATAAATACCCGACGCCGATCTCCAGCGTGACCTCGCACAGACAGGACTGAACCCGACCGATGCAACAAAATGGACACCGCTTCGGTCGCGTCAAAGCAACAACTATGACACCATATTCCTTATGAAAACTTACCTGGTTGGCGGCGCGGTCCGCGATGAATTACTCGGTTTCCCCTTCCACGAAAAAGACTGGGTAGTGGTCGGTGCCACCACCGAAGAGATGCTGAAAAAAGGCTATCAGCAGGTCGGCAAGGACTTCCCAGTTTTTCTTCACCCCGAGACCAAAGAGGAATATGCGCTGGCTCGGACCGAGCGCAAAACCGCGCCGGGTTACAAGGGTTTTGAGGTTCATGCTTCGCCGGAGGTCACGCTGGAAGAGGATCTGGAACGGCGCGACCTGACCATCAACGCCATCGCCAAAGATGAAGACGGCAATATCATCGACCCGTTCAACGGTTTGCAGGATATTCACGACAAGATCCTGCGCCATGTCTCCCCCGCTTTTGCCGAAGACCCGGTGCGCATTTTGCGCGTGGCGCGGTTTGCCGCGCGTTACCTGCATCTGGGTTTTATTGTCGCCGAAGAGACCATGCAGCTGATGAAAAACATGGTGACTGCCGGCGAGGTCGACGCTCTGGTGCCGGAACGCGTCTGGCAGGAGATGGAAAAAGCCCTGGCGGAACGCTCACCTTCACGCTTCATTGAAGTGCTGCGTGACTGCGGTGCGCTGAAAGTCATTCTGCCGGAACTGGATTGCCTGTTCGGCGTCCCCCAGCCGACCGAACACCACCCCGAAATTGACACCGGCGTGCATACCATGATGGTGCTGCAACAGGCATGCAAACTGAGTAGCGCCACCGATGTCCGCTTTGCTGCACTGGTGCACGATCTGGGCAAGGGCACCACGCCAAAAGAGGAGTGGCCCCGTCACATTGGCCACGAAGCACGCGGTGCGAAACTGGTGCTGGAAGTGTGCCAGCGCCTGCGCATCCCCAATGGTTATCGCGACCTGGCGGAACGCACCGCACGTTTTCATCTGCACTACCATCGTGCCCTGGAGCTGAAAGCCTCTACCGTGGTGGATGTTCTGGAAAAACTCGACGCCTTCAGAAGACCGGAGCGTTTTGAAAAATTCCTGCTCGCCTGCGAATCCGATGCGCGTGGTCGCACCGGTTATGAAAACAGATATTTTGTACAGGGTGAGTTTTTCAGAAAAGCATTCAGGGCAGCGAGCAGCGTTAATGTCGCCACCCTGCGCGAGCAGGGTTTTGAACACCTGGCGCTGGCGAACAGGATTCGCGAAGAGCGGATCCGGCTGGTGAAGGCCGTTAAAAAACCGGAATAGATTTTTTTAATAAAGCAGTTTCGACCACGTCAGCACCTACAAAATCACCGTCGCACACTAAATAAAAGTTTCGATTTTCTTCAGCACCCGCCGCAGCGCCGGGGTTCTGGTCATTAAAAACGCCAGCAGCACACCCGAGGTATTGGCCACCATATCGGCCAGTTCGGCGCTGCGCGCAGGGTCGAAGCTCTGCACAATTTCCAGTGCGATTCCCATAAAAACAAATGCCAGCGCGTAAATAATACGGTGCTTTTTTACATGGTAAAGCTGCGCGAACCAGCCCATCAAAACAAAATAGGCCAATGCATGCATAACCTTGTCGAAATTGGGCAGGTCGATGCCCGAATCGGGCGGATGACTGCTGGCGGTGAGATAGATGACTAACGCCACCAGCGCATAACCGATGGCCAGCCAGAGTTTTTGATAACGATGAACAGGGTTTGCTATGTGAATCATACGAACAACATTAACAGCACCGCGCCCAACAGTAAGCGATAAATCACGAACGGCATCATGCTGATTTTTTCCAGCAGCTTGAGGAAAAAATGGATGCAGGCGTAGGCGCTGAGTGCGGAGATAATCGCGCCCATGAGCAGAAAGTTAATATCGGTCACGCTGGCGACCTGAGCGTATTTCAGCGTTTCCAGCCCACCCGCCAGTACGATCACCGGGATGGAGAGCAGAAAGGAAAAGCGGGCTGCCGACTGGCGCGTCAACCCCAGCATCAGTGCGGCGGTGATGGTGATGCCGGAACGCGAGGTGCCGGGGATCAGGGCCATGGCCTGCGCCACGCCGATAATCAGCACATCCTGCCATTGCAGACTGTGTTCATCGCGCGTCAGGTTTTTATTGCGATCGGCCAGCCACAGTAACAGACCGAAAAAAATCGTGGTGACGGCGATCACCACCGGGGTGCGCAGATGTTCACTGATGACATCCTGAAAAATCAGCCCCGCCAGACCCACCGGAATAGTACCCAGCAAAACCGCCCAGGCCAGACGGCTGTCGGGGGTATGTTTACCGCGCAGCGAACCCAGCCATTCGATGAGCATTTTTTTCAGCTCGGTGCGGAAATAGAGCACCACCGCGGACAGGGTACCGGCGTGCACGGCGACATCAAAGGCCAGTCCCTGATCGGGCCAGTCGGTAATGATGGGCACCAGAATCAGATGTGCTGAGCTGGAGACGGGCAGAAATTCGGTGAGACCCTGAACCAGAGCCAGAACAATAACCTGAATGATGTCCACTAATTATTTTCCATGTTGTTTGTTACCTGAATGCCTGTGAGCATGTGAGTGAGCGACTACTAAAAACTTTAGGCGCTAACCCGCAAATTGTTTTTTAACTTTTCGCGTTTTCAGTGTGCTTCGCGAGTGCAGCGTTTTTCATTACAGCCGGCCTCTGAGGTCCTGCATGTTAAACCCTGCTAACGGCTCATCGTAATTTTTTGTTAAGGCCATGACCTTGAAGCGCTCGCCCATTTCGGAGGGCAGGGTCAGGGTTTTTATCTGTTGCGCCAGCAGCAGATGGTGCTTAACATCGTCGCTGATCTCACGCTGATGCAGTTCATTCAGACCCGCGCTCATTAAAAACATCGCCTGCGAGGTGAAGCCGCTAACATCAAAACCGGCGTCGAGCGCCGAATAGGCGACGTCGCTGAAATCGACGAAGGCGGTAATGTCCTGCAGGCCGGGGTACCAGAGCGGATCGGTGTGGGCGCGGTGCTGGTAGTGGCACATTAAGGTGCCGGCCTGACGCTGTGGATGATAATACTCCGAGGCGACGTAGCCGTAATCGATCAGCAGTACCAGCCCCTGTTCCAGTGTTTCCGCGATAGCGGCCAGCCAGCCCGCGACGGCGGGATTATATTCTGAACAGTAACCTTCGGGCAAAGCACTTTCGATGCGCGCTTCGATGCGGCGCACCGCCGACTCGACTTCCGAATCGCCATTCAGATCAGCCGGTCTGTATTCGGAACTCAGCTCGCTGTCTCTGCAACTCACGTACAGCGATTCGACCGCCTGCTCATGGATGCGAAAGCACTCCACCGGCATGGCGTCCAGCACTTCGTTGGCGACGACCACGCCCTGTATTTTTTCAGCGGGCAGAGCATCCAGCCAGACCACGCGCGCCAGCAAGTGCGCAGCTTTTGCGGCGATGGTGTCGCGCTGGCGCTGCTTCAGGGCGGCACTCACCTCGACAATAAAATACTGCTCGGGCAGAACCTCGAGCCGCTCCAGCTCCAGCAGCATATCCGCCGCCATCAACCCGGAGCCGGCGCCAAATTCCAGCACCGCCGGTGTGTCCATCGTCGCCAGCACCTCGGCGGCCTGGCGCGCAAGGCACTGCGCGAACAGCGGTGAAACCTCAGGCGCAGTAATGAAATCGCCCTCGGCACCAAATTTGCGCAGATCGCTGCTG
Source organism: Gammaproteobacteria bacterium (assembly GCA_024636785.1). Lineage (GTDB taxonomy): Bacteria > Pseudomonadota > Gammaproteobacteria > SZUA-229 > SZUA-229 > LH-M37. The sequence goes on along the minus strand of JAGXGK010000041.1, from coordinate 43,968 downwards.
TAGTAGCCAAAGCCCGGCACGTATAACGCCATCTGCATAAACCGGCTGAAGGCAATCGCGCCTGAGGCGCGATTGCACTGCTCTTCAATTTGCGCACACAGCGCCTGACTCCAGATTTTGAGGCCCGCTTCCGGCTCGGGCAAAGTATCAACAGATTGAGACATGGTGTGGTTCATTCATGCGTTATGTGCGATTATTGTGCTGCGAAATCGTTATCATGCGCGACGTTTTTATGCCGATCCCGAAACAATGCAGCATTTGAGAATACAGCCCCTATGGATACAGTGATGGATTCTACCCCGAATAGCACCATGAATAAAAAAGTCGCCCTCATTACTGGTGGCGCGAAACGCATCGGTGCGGACACTGCGCGCACTTTACACGATGCCGGTATGAACATCGTGATTCATTATCGCTCTTCGCGTCAGGAGGCGGATGAGCTCAGCTACGAACTCAATCAGATTCGGGAAAACTCAGCGGCAGTGGTGCAGGCGGATCTGGATGATGATCACGCCTTTGGCGCCCTCATCGAAGATGCGGTTGAGCACTGGGGCCACCTTGATGTGCTGGTGAATAATGCCTCCAGCTTTTTCCCCACACTGGTGGGCAGCATTACCCTCGAGCAGTGGCACAATTTGATCAACAGCAACCTGAAAGCGCCGCTGTTTTTATCGCAGGCGGCAACGCCTTTTCTGAAAGAGACCCGGGGCTGCATCATCAACATGGTGGACATTCACGCCTTCCGCCCGATGAAAAACCATTCGGTGTATTGTGCCGCCAAGGCCGGGCTGGCCATGCTCACGCAGTCTCTGGCGAAAGAGCTGGGGCCGGAGATTCGCGTCAACGGCATCGGCCCCGGTGCCATCCTCTGGCCGGACAATGACATGGACGAAAGCACCAAACAGCACATCATCGAACGCACCGCACTGAAACGCCACGGCGAGCCACGAGACATCGCCAAGGCGATTCTGTTTCTTATCAGGGACGCCGATTACATCACCGGCCACATTGTGCCGGTGGATGGCGGCAGGTCATTGAACATCTAAATCGTCACCATGCCCACCAAAATCGGCCTCATCAGTGATCTGCATTCAACCTTAGTGCCGCTACAGGAAGCGCTGGCTATTTTTGCGCATGAGCAGGTCGACATGATTATCTGCGCCGGTGACATTGCCGGTTATGGTGAAGAGAAAATTGAGCATGATGTCGCGCCGTTAATCGATCTTTTGCAGGCTCACGATGTCCTGATGATTTCAGGCAATCACGATCACTGGTCAGAGGAAGACCATGCCGGTCAGAACGAAGCAAAACTGAAACCGTTTTTTAATGCTCTGCCTTCCCATCTTGAATTAAATGTTGAAGGCAAGCGCCTGTACGTAGTGCACGCCAGCCCGCCCGATCTGGAACACGGCGGCATCAAACTACTCGACCCCGAAGGCGAGGTTTATGCGGACAGAAAGTTATTCTGGACGAATGAACTGAAAAACCTGAATGCGGATATCCTGATCGTCGGCCACACCCATCAGATTCTTTGCGAACAACTGGGTGAGATTTTACTGATCAACCCCGGCAGCACCTTGTTCAACCACAACTGCTCGATACTCAACCTGCAGGAGATGCAGGTCGAGCACTTTGCCCTGAGCAATAAAACACCGATAAAAGTCTGGAACTGGGGCATGCTTTACCATGCTTGAATGCGTCTGAATTTGGATGGTTGTGTTAGTGAGTAAAACTGTTTACCGCAGAGGCTATGATTTTATATTTAGGGCAAGGGCTTTTTCACCGCAGAGGTCGCAAAGAACGCAGAGAAAATCTTTTTTAGTTTGTTTTATAAAAGAAGGATTTTGCTCTGCACCTTAGCGGTGAAAAAGCCTTTGCCTGAATATAAAAACATACGGCACACAAGACGTCTTATAAAACCCAGGATAGGTTTAACAAAAAAAACAAGGTTTCCTCTGCGGTGAAAAAAGGTTTTATATCACACCACTACGTTATGGATTCAACGTGAAGGTGTAGGTGGCAATATAATCATCAACGCCATCCGGCGTGGTAATTGTGGCATCAATGGTGGTTAATGTATCCACATCAGTGGTTACGCTGGTGTCATTGATGACAATCGTTCCGGTAGTGCCATAAAAGCTGATAAACATATCTTCAACAATTTTGGCATCGTACACTGTGGGCAGGGAGTCGGCGGGGAAATTGACGGTAAGGTAGACATCACGCGTCGTCACGCCTTCAACGGTTACAACCAGTCTCAGGGTATAGTTGCCCGCCACCGCAACGCTGTCTGCGCCGATATCATATTCAGTGGTCGCAATGGCCGTATTAAAAGTCAGCGGATCCAGACCGGCAATAGAGAGGTCAATGACTCCGCCCGAAATATCCAGCGTCATCGCATCCAGCAGGCCGTCGATACCGGTGCCGTTGGCGGTAAATCGGGTTCCGACAAAATCGTAGGCGAAGGGGTCCAGCGCGAAAGCGGTGAGCGGGGTGCTGAGGTTTGCGTTAACGGTAGCCTGCGCCACTTTAACCTCTGTGGCAGTTATATCGACAAAGGTACTCACCCATTCATCGTACAGAACAGCGGGATCGGCATTGCCGTTGGCAATAAACAGGGCAAGGTTGGTCAGCGGGGTGAGATTTGCCGTGACATTGGCCTGCTCGGCGAAGGAGTACAGATCGGAACCGGTGCCATTATCAGGGACCGCTTTCAGGATAAACGGCGCGGTCATTTTTCTGACATCCATTTTATAGGAACCATCGATATTGATAACCTTGCTGATCTCAACGCCTGCTGCATCCACCACGTACACCATGCCTACTATCGGCGCGCCGCTGGCAGCCATACCAAAGATATCTTCAGGAGGGCCGTCGGTGTCGCTGCATGAAATCAGGAAAAAACTCAGCAATGCTGCGCCCACTACCTTGCCCGGCGAGCCACCTGTAATCCGACTAAATAAACGAAACACTAAAACCTCCAATAACTAACGACCGATTTGAATCGCGGGATAATACACTAAGAATGCCTTTTCCGGAATGAAACCGGCACAGCTCGATAATGGCTGACGCTTTACGGTGGCGGCGCGTAACCAAACTCGCTCCACCACTGACCTTTTCTGAAATCGAGTTTCAGCCAGTGCGGAATGTACCGCTCGGGTTTTTCAATCGGGAAATCGCTCAGTGGCGGTGCCTCGCCGTCACAGCCACTGACGCTGCAATTTTTGGTCATCACCGGACGAAAGCCGATTTTCAGTTTCTCGGAGGCCTCCACCCTGAACGGGCTGCTGAGTTCATCGCGCACCCTCACCTGCTTGCGGATAAGGCAGCTGAAATAGAGCTCCATTTCCAGGCATAATGGCTGCTCTATCTCAGCCAGCTTTTTCTCTGCCGAGCTGGACAGGTGCAACTGTATAGGTTTGCCCAGCATCTCAATCAGTTCGCTTGTCGCCATTTTGGTTATCTCTGTCAGCGTTGCTTCAGACCTCACCCATGCCGGCACAGCCTTCGGCAGTGAGGCAGGACACACCGGTTTTGGATTTTTTCAGTCACACTGCTCGAAATTTTTTACATCAACTGAGATACGACCGCCGCTGCGCCATTTGGTTTCAGCACCAGCCGCAATGCCGCCGGTGATATCGCTCCAGCCCGGCAGTTCCTAGCCGGATCCGGCAGCCTCCTAACGTCGCCGTGAATCACGGTAGTCATGGGTTTCTACCTCGACATCGGCTTGCACCTGTTCGCGACTGCGTTCGTAGACTATTTCTCGCCCCATGGCCGATCCCACATAGGCCGCGCCACTGGGTGTGGGCATCAGCTCGCACTTGACGCTATGCACGCCCTCACCCAGCATCACTTCTATTTTCTCCGGGCGTTTGCTGTAGACCACCACATCCATGACCTTGTCGGTTTCGGTCACGCGGACCGGTATTTTCTGCTCGTTCATTGCGATTCTCCCCTGACAGTAACGGGTGTCCATTGTGCCTCAGAACACGCCCGTCAATATAACATCTTTTATTTTTGCGGCTTCGGGAAATTGGCGGACAGCGACACCGGCTTGCGCCAGAGGAGGTCGGCACAAATCCAGAATCCAGAGTATAGAATTGAAGGAGATCAATGAAAAAAGAGTGGTGACACCAGCAATCCGGTACACGCCAAACGCATACTCAGATTGCTGTAAACGTTGTTTAAATGGATATTACTGGTTACTGTTATTTTTAGCTGCGCACCGTAAAACCACTCCGCCGGCTGTTATCAGCCCGCGTACCGCCTGGTCAGTTCGAAACGCTTCTGCTTAAGCCCTGCCATCAGCTGGTCATAGGAGTCGGCAAATTTCTTCACCCCCTCCTCTTCCAGCTCCTGCGTGATCTGGTTCAGATTAATGCCGAGCGCAGCCAGTGCCTCGAGGTTTTCTCGCGCCTCTTCGATCCCCGTTTCCAGTGTGGTATACAGTTCTGCGTGCGCCTGCATTGCATCCAGCGTTTTCGGGGGCAAGGTATTTACCGTATCCGCACCGATGAGCGACTCTACATACATCACATCTGAATAGGCCGGATTTTTGGTACCGGTGCTGGCCCAGAGCGGGCGCTGAACATGCGCGCCGCGCTCACGCTCGGCTCGAAATGCCGGGTAGTTAACAAAGGCCTTGAAATATTTATAGGCCATCTTTGCGTTGGCGATGGCGATGCGCCCTTTCAGTTGCCGCGCTTCGGCGGAGCCCAGCTTGTCCAGGGCATCATCCACTTTGGTGTCGATACGGCTCAGGAAAAAGGATGCCACTGAAGCGATCTTGCCCGGATTTTCATTTTTCGACAGCCCACGACGATGCGCCTCTATCACCTCTTTATAGCGTTCCACCGAGAACAGCAGGGTGGCATTCACATTAATGCCTTCGGCCGTAAGCTGTTCAATCGCAGACAGACCGGCTTTCGTCGCCGGTATCTTGATCATGAGATTGGGACGGTCGACAATTTTCCATAGATGGCGCGCCGCTTCAATAGTCGCTTCAGCATCCATGGCCAGATGCGGGGAGACCTCCAGACTAACGAAACCATCCCGCTCTTTGCTGCTGAGATAGACCGCCTGCAGAATATCCGCCGCCATGCGCACATCCTTGATGGCCAGCCACTGGAACAGTGTCTCTTCTTCCATACCTTCGCCAGCTTCCGCCAGATCCAGAATGTCTTCGTCATAATCCGCACTGCCGGTAATCGCCTTGTGAAAAATAGTGGGGTTGCTGGTAACCCCTCGCACCCCTTCGTCCACCAGTATCTTGAGGCCGCCTCGATCCACCAGGTTTCTATCAATATAATCAAGCCATACAGACTGGCCATACTTACTGTACAAAATTTGCGCATTTAACATCGGGAGGGTTTCCTTTTTTTATCAAATTATTCTGCAACATCAGGGTGAACACTACCGGCGCGCGTTTTCCTGTGCATTGAAAAATATCAATGAAGACTCTGCGATTGATTGCATCCGGTGACGTTACTCGCTCCGATTCACTGAGGGGATCAGCGGTCTTTTCCGTGTGTCACTTCCTGATTAGAAAATAAAACTGCTGCTCATCTTCGCCCTGATTAACCAGTTCCAGGTTCATCTGCCGGCAATAGTCGGGAACATCACATTGCAGCGCATCCTTGCGCGCGACCGCCATCAGCACCTTACCCGGCTCCAGCGCTTCGAGCGCCTCGGCCAGTTTAGAAGAGGTTGCGCTGCAATCCGCACCGGAGATATCCGCATACATGTCACAGGCGATTGATTCGTCGTCCATCAGACTCACTCCGGTTGTGGACGCACAAAGGTCCATTGTTTATCGTCGGAATCGGCCTTCGAAAAATGGTAACCGCCCTCCCTGAATTTTTTCAGCGCTTCCGCCTTCTCGATGCGGTTGCGCAAAATGTAACCGGCCATCATGCCGCGCGCGCGTTTGGCAAAAATAGAGATGACCCGGGTCTTGCCGTTTTTGCTCTCCTTGAAATTAATGATGAGCAATCGGCCTTGCAGAAACTTCGGCTTCACCGATTTGAAATATTCGTTGGAGGCGAGATTGATCAGCACCGGCTCCTGCTGTTTGGCCAGTTCACGGTTGAGGCTGTCGGTGATGCGTTCACCCCAGAACTGGTAGAGATTGTCCCCGCGCGGGTTTTTCACCCTGGTTTTCATCTCCAGTCGATACGGCTGAATCAGATCAAGCGGGCGCAGGCAGCCATACAGCCCCGAAAGAATGCGCAGATGCTGCTGCGCATAGGCCAGATCATCGGCGCTGAAATCTTCAATCTTGATGCCGCTATAGACATCGCCCTTGAAGGCAAAGATGGCCTGTTTGGCATTGTCCGGCGTGAACGGGGTTTTGAATTTTTTATAGCGCTCGACATTGAGCGTGGCGATATTTTCGCTGACACTCATCATGGCCTGCAATTCGTCGGCACTTACCTTGCGCATTTCCCTGATCAGCAGTTTCGAATCGTCCAGATCATCAGGAATGCTGTGCTGCTTAGTTTTGGCCGGGGTTGCAAACTCCTGACCCTTGGAGGGTGAAAGCGTAATGATCATTCGTAAGCGTCTCTAGTCTCTGGGCTTATCTTGCTTCAGGCAAAATCAAAATGGATGGGCTTCAGGTTTTCCCGGCTGCGGTCGAAAGCCTGCCAGAGTTCGGCGTAGCTTTTGCCGACTTCGGGATGCACCCGCTGCGGCGCAATCTCCGCCAGCGGCCAGAGCACAAAGGCGTTGTGCAGAATCTCCTCGCGCGGCAGTTTCAGCCCGTTTTCATTGAGGATGAGGTCGTCATACAGCAGCAGATCCAGATCCAGCGTTCTTGACGAAAACTTCGGCCCGGTGCGTTCGCGGCCATTGGCGTCTTCGATTTCGCGCAACTTGCGATTGACACTGTGCACCTCTTCATCGACCTCACAGGCAATTACCATGTTGTAGAAGGCGTCGCCATCAAAACCCACGGCCTCGCTTTCGTACACCGATGACAACTCCAGCTCGCCAAAACACTCGCGCAGGGCTTTGACGCCAGCGCGGGTGTGGCGCTCACGCTCGATATTGCTGCCCAGACTAATGTAGATTTTAGTCATGTCAGCCCCGCTCACCGCGTTCGATGATGACGCCGACGGCTTTGGAGCCGGTGACCGCGCCCGGCTTGCTCAGTTTCAGCCGCATCCACGGCACATTGAATTCATTGAGGACGATTTCACCGATGCGCTCGGCCATAGTTTCCACCAGCTGGAACTCGCTGTCTTCGACAAACTGGATCAGCCGTTTAGCCACCGCCTTGTAGTTTAGAGCATCATCGATGCTCTCGGTGGCCGCAGCTTTGCTGTTATCTGTCGCCATTTCCAGGTCTATGCTGACGATCTGCCTGATTTCCCGCTCCCAGTCATAAATGCCAATGATGGTCTCGATGCGCAGGTCTTCGATAAATACAGTATCCACAGACATATTCACTCAATTTCCGGTTAAATAAAGCCGCAACTATACCATTCTCACCGCAACAGCTGAATGCGTTTGCATCGAACCGGTCTTGCCAGACAGTACTTGTCACGCCGAACTTTCTCGGCTAGAATTGCCGGCTATTTTGAATCGCCTGCTGTTTGCAGCGATGTTTTATATCTTATTGGAGTTAGAAAGATGTCCAGAGTATGCCAAGTCACCGGTAAACGGCCTATGTCCGGCAATAACGTATCTCATGCCCATAACCGGACAAGACGTCGTTTCCTGCCTAATTTGCAGCATCACCGTTTCTGGGTCGATAGCGAAAACCGCTACGTGAGATTACGCCTGACCGCCAGTGGCATGCGCCTGATCGATAAGAAGGGCATCGACGTTGTGCTGGCCGAAATACGCGCCCGCGGCGAAAAAGTTTAAGTCGATTAATCAGGAGACACTATTATGCGCGACAAAATTAAGATGGTTTCATCGGCTGAGACCGGTCATTTTTACACCACTACCAAGAACAAACGCACCATGCCGGAAAAACTGGAGCTGAAGAAATTCGACCCGGTTGTTCGTAAGCACGTGATGTACAAGGAAGCAAAGATCAAATAAGTCTGTGCTGTTTTTCAGGCTTGATAAAAAAACCCGGCTTGGCCGGGTTTTTTTACGGTTTAATCAGGCGCTACTGCCAAAGGATGGATCAACAGAGCCCGCGGGTACTTTCAAGCCTGCCAGCTTGCAACCCTGCGCAATAGGGCCTTCCGGTAGCAGTTTATGCAGGTATTTCATGCCGCCTTTGTTGTGAAACTTCTCCTCCAGCGCATCGGTGGCACCACGCAGCTTGGGGAACTCGTTCTTGCTGTAATACTCCTGAAGGCACTTTATCAACTCCCAGTGATCGTCTTCCAGTTCAAGTTTCTCTTGCCGGGCGATGGCTTCCGCATCATCGGCACTCCAGTCCCGAGGTGCATAGGAAAATTTTTTTGTTGCTACAGTCATCATTTTCTCTCCGTTAAAAAACATATTTCACTCTATCATAAAAAATAATGCTTCTCAGTTATAAAATAAAGCAACTAAAAACAGGGACTTCAGCCGACCATGGCGCTACCTTATTATGTGTAAAATACGCTTTTCTGACTGAAGCCGACCCGGCTGCACCCCGCGCAACACTATAGCGCCGACTATGGCTGATATTCTACTCACCACGCTCAACGCCCGTTATATCCATGCCGCCTTCGGCCTGCGTTATCTATACGCCAATCTGGGCGATTTGCAGGCGCGCGCCCGGTTACAGGAGTTCACCATTCGCCAGCGCCCCATGGATATTGCCGAGAACCTGCTGCGCCACAATCCGGCCATTATCGGCTTCGGTGTGTATATCTGGAATGTGGCCGAAGTCAGCCAGACCGTGGCCCTGCTCAAGCAGATTTCGCCCACAACGCTGATCGTGCTCGGCGGGCCGGAGGTCAGTCACCATCCGGATCACCCCGAAGTCGTCAAACTGGCTGATTATGTGATCGAAGGCGCGGGTGAAATCAGTTTCAGAAAGCTCTGCGCGCAGTTGCTGGCAGGCGACGCGCCGCCGGAAAAGATCATCGCCGCCGAGATCGTCGCCCTCGATAAGCTCGAACTGCCCTACGCCTATTACAGCGATGAAGATATCCGCAACCGCATGATCTACGTCGAAGCTTCGCGCGGCTGCCCTTTCAAATGCGAGTTCTGCCTGTCGTCGCTGGACAAAACCGCCAAACCTTTCCAGCTGGAAAAATTTCTTCAGGCCATAGCTGTGCTACACCAGCGCGGCGCACGTAATTTCAAATTCATCGACCGCACCTTCAATTTAAAAGTCAGCACCAGCGTCGCCATTCTGGAATTTTTTCTACAACGCATGAGCGACGACCTGTATCTGCATTTTGAAGTGGTACCTGATAATCTGCCCGATAAGCTCAAGGAAAGCATCCGGAAATTTCCCGAACACTCCCTGCAGTTTGAGATCGGCATCCAGACTTTTGACCCGGCCATTCAGGTGCTGATCAGCCGCAAGCAGGACAATGAAAAGTCCTGCGCCAATCTGGCGTGGCTGCGCACCGAATCACAGGCCTACATTCACGCCGACCTGATCTTCGGCCTGCCCGGCGACACCCTGGAAAACTTTGCCCGCAGCTTTGATCGACTGGTCGCACTCAACCCGCATGAAATTCAGCTGGGCATACTCAAGCGTCTGCGCGGTGCGCCCATCAACCGGCACAATGAAATTTATCAGCTGCGTTACAACCCGCAGGCGCCTTACAATATTCTGAGCACGCGCAACATTGATTTTTATACCCTGCAAACGGTCAATCGTTTTGCCCGCTACTGGGACATGATCGCCAACTCGGGCCGTTTCCAAAACACCCTGCCGCTGATACTCCGCCACTCGGCTTTTGACAATTTCCTGCACCTCAGCGACTCACTCTATCAGCGCGAAGGCAGCACCTGGAAAATCTCATTGAAGCGCCTGTTCGCCCTGCTATACAACATTCTGACGCAGGAAATGAACCTGGCTGAAGCGACTGTGAGCGAAAAGCTGAGAGCGGATTTTTTAAACTCGGGTGAAAAATCAAACTTTGATGCGCTGATAAGATCGCAGCAGAAAATCAACAAAACCGGCATCGCCAATAAACGCCAGGCCAGGTAAATTTAATCACGGCTATTTTTCAGGGCTGACGGCGCTGCTCGACAAACATGGAGTTACCCGTCTGCTTTTTTGCCATGTGCTTGGCCGCACTGGCAAGTGTGGCGATATCATGATGACTTTTGCAGGTAGCGGGATTAGGATGCACGCAGCCAATCGAAAGACTGAGCAGGGGAAAGAAGCAGTGCTTCCCGGTGCGATCCTGCGACCAGATCCCGGCCTGCTCCAGATCCTTACGCTGATAATAGCCCTTCACCTTCTGTTCAAACTTATCCAATATCGACTGGCAGCGACTCTGCCAGTCGGCGCTGAGAAAAATCAGAATAAAATCATCACCACCCACGTGACCGACAAAATCGTGTTTCTCATCAATGCCATCGCGCAGCAGTTCAGCGAGCCCCTTTAGCACCTTGTCTCCTTTCTCATAACCGTAGGTGTCGTTATAGGGCTTAAAGTTATCCAGATCAAAATAACACACTACAAACTGCTCTTCTTCGTTCAATAAATAATCCAGCTCTTCGTAGATAGGGACATTGCCTGGCAACAGGGTGAGCGGATTGGCGTAGCGGGCATTGCGTATCTGTAACTGAGTGATCACTTTGAGCAGGTCGATAACCGAACCTATGCCACAGTAATAGCCCTCTTCGGTGATAACAAATTCCAGCTCCTTGTTCTGCTGCATCTGCTCACTGACCAGACTGCTGGCCTCTTCAATCGGCAGGTATGACTCCAGTATCAGGGTATTGTTATCAATAAACTGACCGATGTGCTTTTTGCCATGCAGATCCCTGCCATAACGGCTCAGCGCCAGCTGACTGAGTGTACTGCGCCGGACCAGTCCCAGCGCCCGGCGACCATCGACCACTGGCAGGCTATCCAGTTGCGGTATACGATGAAACATTTGCGTAGCTTCTTCAACGGTGGACACCGAGCTGATGCTCGGCACCCGCTGCATTAATTCACCAATGCTTTTGAAAAGATAGCCGCTCCCGCTATGACGATAAAAACTCTCAGGCATCTGCCTAAACAGTCGTCGCGGCACGCTTATCTTCGGCAACGCTGAGGGGCGGGCGAAATAGTAGCCCTGAATAAACTCCACGCCCATGCTACTGATGACCCGATACTCTCCTGCGGTCTCAACGCCTTCACCAATCACCCGACAACCCAGCTCGCGGGCGATATTCTGAATCGAACGGACAAACTCCTGCTTGACCTTGTCTTCATCAATATCCTGCATAAAATGGCGATCGATCTTGACATAATCGGGTCGAAGCTCTGACCACATACGTAGGCCGGCGTAGCCAGCACCCAGGTCATCAATGGCGATTTTGAATCCCATCTTCTTATAATGATGCAGCGCATCGCGCAGCAGATCATAATCTTCCATCGGATACTGCTCGGTGAGCTCAATAACAACATCTTTAGGAGATGATCCCATTTCTTGCAATGCATGCAGGGTACTGCCGGAGCGATAATCTGGCTGCGTCAATGTCTCGGGACTGGCATTAAGAAACAGCTTGCCCGGCAGATTAAGCAGCTTGAATTGCCTGATGGCGATCTCACGACACAGCTGCTCCAGCTCGACCATGCGTCCGTAACGTACCGCCGTTTCGAACAGACTGAGCGGAGAATGCAAGGCGCTATCTGACGGGCCGCGAATCAGGGCTTCGTAACCGTAAATTTCACACGCTTTGTTATTGACGATGGGCTGGAACAGCACCATCAACTTTTCTTCCCGTATGATATTATCCAGACACGATTCCAGACCAACAGGCATAACGTTATTCTGTTCACAATTTTCCATGCTGCTACTGTAGCGAATTGTTATTACAATCATATGAATATGCGAACATTACACTTTATGACTGCACCGGAAACATTACTTTATTCCGCTCACGGATTTACGCCGAAAACTCGATTAAAGCGCATGGCGTCATGCAGTTAACAGAAATCGAATCCGACTTGGCTCATCGGATTTATTCATGCACAATCTGTCGCTGTGTTAGGAGGCTATCGGGTTTAGGGGGATGAAGCGAGGGAGCGGGAGATTTTGGCCGCTCTCCCACTTCCGCAGCCAGTTCATCCTGTATCTGACAGCCTTCTGAAGCACAAAAACTATAATGAATTTCACTTGCAAGCCCGTTTAAATCAGGAATAATAGCCCGCATGTCTCTGGTCACCGTTAATAATCTTGTCTGCTATTATGGCCATCATCGCGCCGTGGACGACATCAGCTTCACCCTCAAAACCGGTGATATTCTCGGCTTTCTCGGCCCCAATGGTGCCGGCAAGTCCTCCACCATGCAGATGCTGAGCGGAAATCTGGCGCCCAGTGCAGGTGAGATTCATATTCACGGTTTTGATCTACTCGACAACCCCAAACGCGCCAAAGCGGAAATAGGTTATCTGCCGGAACAACCTCCGCTCTATAAAGAGATGACGGTGGATGAATACCTGCGTTACTGCGCCCGCCTTCACCGCATCGAAAAATCCCGCATTAGCGATGCCATCAATCTGGCCAAAACACGCTGCGGTTTAAAAGAGTCGGGCCGCCGCCTGATCGGCAACCTCTCCAAGGGTTATCAGCAGCGCGTAGGTATCGCTCAGGCGATTGTGCACTCGCCCCGCATCATTATTCTGGATGAGCCCACCGTCGGCCTTGACCCCAATCAGATTCGCGAGATTCGTGAACTGATCGTCGAGCTGGGCAAAGAACACGGTATTATTTTGTGCACCCATATTTTGCCCGAGGTCGAGGCGGTGTGTAATCGCGTGCAGATTATCAACAAAGGCCGGCTGGTCTACGAAGCGAAGATGGATGAGCTGCGCGGCGGAGATACCCACGGCTTTTACGAAGTCACGCTGCTGCGCCCGCCCGGCGTCAACCAGTTATACGACACGGCAGACATCAACAGTGTTGAGCGTCTAGACGACCATACTTTCCTGGTGCATACCGAACAGGTAAAGGCTGAAAACATTGCCAATGCGGCGGTGGCGAACAACTGGGGGCTAATTAAACTGACGCCGCATCAACATACGCTGGAACAGATTTTTATCGATCTCACTCTGAGCGATGAACATAACCACATGGAGGTGAGAGCATGATTTTAAACATTGCCCTGCGGGAGTTGCGCAGCATGTTTCTATCGCCGTTGGCATGGACGGTGCTGGCGGTAACCCAGCTGATTCTGGCCTGGATATTTCTTTCCCAGATTGATGTGTTCTTTTCCATTCAGAAAGAGCTCGCCACCCTGGATAACGCCCCCGGCGTCACCGATCTGGTGGTCGCGCCCATGCTGGAAATTGCCAGCGTGATTCTGCTGATGATTTCACCCCTGTTAACCATGCGCCTGATCAGCGAAGAGCGCCGCAATGGCACCCTCTCGCTGCTGCTCTCCGCACCCGTCAGCATCAGTGAAATTGTACTGGGAAAATTTCTGGGCATTGTCCTGTTCTATCTGATACTTGTCGGCATGATCAGTCTGATGCCGCTATCACTGATAATCGGCACCGAGCTCGATCTCGGTAAACTGGCGGCGGGGCTGCTGGGATTAATACTGTTATTGAGCGCCTTTGCTGCAGCGGGGATTTTTCTTTCCTCCCTCACTGCCAACCCGGTGGTCGCGGCGATCAGTACGTTTGGCCTGCTGTTATTGCTATGGATGCTGGAACGTAACGGCGGCGATATCGGCAGCGAGAGTGTTTTCAGCTATATTTCGCTCACCCATCACATCAGCCCGTTTTTACGTGGCCTGGTAAACAGCGTCGACCTGGCTTATTTTATTTTGTTTATAGCCACCTTTCTGCTGCTCAGTATCCGTCAGATGGATGCCGCGCGCCTGCATCGATAACAGCAAGATTCCTGATACATGAAAATCTCTAAAAACATACGTCTGCAATTACAGTTACAGAAAATCATTTTCACCCTGCTGTTGCTCAGCGTGGTTGGACTGCTGGCCTGGACCAGCCAGAAATACAGCTTTCAGTACGACTGGACGGCAGGCCAGCGTAACACTTTATCTCAGGGCAGCATTAATCTGTTACGCGCCATGGAGGCACCGGTGACAGTTAATGTATATCTGCAGGACGACCCCACCATGAAAATGGCGGTGAGCGAAATACTCAACCGTTACAAACAGGTGAAGGATGACTTTAATTTCAAGCTGATTAATCCCGACATTGATATTGAGCTGGCCGAACTGGATCAGGTAACGCGATACGGCCAGACCGTGATCAAATATAAAAACCGCAGTGAAATCGTGAACTCACTGAGTGAAGGCGTGATCAGCAGCGCACTACAACGACTCAGTCATAGCGGTGAACGTACACTGCTGTTCCTTGAAGGCCACGGCGAACGCCAGCCTGCGGGTACAGCTAACGCTGATTTCGCTAAATTCACCGCCCAGCTTGCCGACAAAGGCATTAACGCTCGCGCGCATAATCTATTGCAGGCGGCGCTGCCGGATGACAGCGATGTGCTGGTGATCGCCTCACCCACCAGCCCGGTGCTCGCAGGTGAGCTTGAACACATCAAGCAACATATCATCGGGGGCGGCAATCTATTATGGATGATGGACCCCGGCGCGGACAACGACAGTCTCAACGGATTGAGTGAACTTGCCCGCCTGCTGAATATCAATTTTCTGGACGGCATTGTTGTCGACAACAACACCAACCTGCGTAAAACCCTGCGCATCCAGCACCCCGCGATGATTCCTGTGCTGGACTATCATCCGCATGCGATCACCCAAAACATCAGCTACAACACCATTTTCCCCATCAGCCGCGGCATCACTGTTGAGGCTAACAGCCAGTGGCAGAGCAGCATTATCGCGCAGTCACTGGTGCAGAGCTGGTCTGAGACTAAGGATCTGGTCGATGGCATTGTCTTTAATTCCAGCGAGGGCGATGTTAGCGGGCCGTTGCCGATCGTGCTCGCGCTGGAACGGCCGCTCCCCCGTGATGCCGCCGCCTTTAACGACGCCGCTCAAAAAGCCACGCAACGCATCATTATTACCGGCGACAGCGATTTTCTTGCCAACAACTATATTGGTGTCGGCGCCAACCTGACGCTGGGCCTGAACATCATCGACTGGCTGAGCGGTGATGATGATCTGATCGCCACCAAAATCAAAAACGCAGCCGACACCAAACTGCAACTCAATGACACTCAAATACTCATCATCGGCCTGGGCTTTCTGGTGGTGTTACCTGCCAGTCTGTTGATAATCGGCCTGTTTATCTGGTTTAGTCGCCGCCGACGCTGATCATGCGCTCGCAGCTGCTCACTAATCTGTTTTTGCTGTTACTGGCCACCGGGCTGGGACTGTTTCTGTTCTATGACGAAGTGGAACAGGATGAAATAACAAAACTCACTGAGCTACCTGCCGCCGGCATTAACCGCATCCACATTCAACACCAGCAGCGCGAAATTGTGCTGACCAGAAACGACCGGCAATGGCGTTTGGCCCGGCCCATCGAAATTGCCGCCAATCAGTTTCGCATCAAAACGCTGCTCAGCATGCTGCAAACCGACAGCTATGCACAGTACCCGGGCGATGAGCTTGATCTGGAAAAATTCGGTCTCGCAAATTCAGCAACGTCCATCACTTTTAATGACCGCAAGATTGAATTTGGCATACTCAACCCCATCAGCGGATATCGCTATGTGAAGACCGGCGGACAACTGCATTTAATCGATGATCATTTCTATCCATTAATCACTTCACAAATCGGCACGCTGATCGCCACTGAGTTATTACCCGTCGACGCTGCAATCAGCAAGCTGGTGTTGCCCGATGACACACTTAGCCGCGATGCACAGGGGCACTGGCAGAGCCGGCATGGTATTTCGAGTGAGGCCGTTGCTGAAACTGTTTACCAATGGACACATAAGCAGGCATTTGCTGTACACGACTACATGCCGCGCGAATCGCTGGGCGAGATCGAAGTCTGGCTGGAGAACAGCGAAACACCACTGCGTTTCAGCATCACCGATGACGCGCCCTGGCTGATCATCGCCCGCCCCGAACTCAAACTGGAATACCATTTCAATCTGGAAGAGTACGCACCCTTGTTAAAACCAGGAACGGCAAAAGCATCCGATGATGACTCCCACAGTGAAACACTACAGGTCTCACCCGATGAATTTTTGCACACCATACAGTCACAGTAATTTCTAATCATGCCTGAATTACCGGAAGTCGAAACCAGCCGCCGCGGCATCGAACCGCATATTCTTAATAAGAAAATAAAGTCGGTGGTCATTCGGCAGCATCAGCTTCGCTGGCCGATTCCTGGGCAGCTCCCTGATCGAATCAACAACCTGAAACTGACCCGGCTGTCGCGCCGGGGCAAATACCTGTTGCTCGGTTTTGGCAACAACGAAACCGTCATTCTGCATCTGGGCATGTCCGGCAGTTTACGCATCTGCACAGCGGCTACGCCCGCGGGCAAGCACGATCACATCGATTTCGTTTTCAGCAATAAAAAAATATTACGCCTCAACGACCCGAGAAAGTTCGGCTGCGTCCTGCTCACCGATGAGCCCGTCGAGAGCCATAAGCTCCTCGCCAAACTGGGGCCGGAACCATTGAGCGAAGACTTCACCGCTGACTATCTCTACGCGCAATCGCGCAAACGCCGCTGCGCGATCAAGAGCTTTATCATGAACAGTCATGTGGTGGTAGGCGTGGGTAATATCTACGCCAGTGAAGCGCTGTTTCTGGCGGGCATCAACCCCAACCGCAAGGCTGGCACTCTGTCGAAGACGCGCTGCTTCAAACTGGTCGAGGCCATCCGGCATATTCTTGACGCCGCCATCAAACAGGGCGGCACCACCCTGCGTGACTTCAGCCGTGAAAACGGCCAGCCCGGTTACTTCGCCCAGCGCCTACAGGTTTACGGGCGCGCGCAACAGGCCTGCAACATCTGCGGCCATGCCATTAAACAGATCAGCCAGCTCAACCGCTCGACTTTTTACTGCACCACCTGCCAGAAATAAAATAACGTTAGCGGGAGTCCACTAGATGAAAATAGAGATCATTCAAGCCGACATTACCGAACTCGAGGTTGATGCGATTGTGAATGCCGCCAACAACACGTTACTGGGCGGCGGCGGTGTCGATGGTGCAATTCATCGTGCCGCAGGACCCGAGCTACTGGAAGAATGCAGAGCACTGCACGGTTGCGAAACCGGTGCGGCCAAAATAACCGGAGGCTACCGGTTGCCGTCTAAATATATCATTCATACCGTTGGCCCGGTCTGGCGCGGCGGCGGTCACCGCGAAGCCGAGCTGCTGGCATCGTGCTACCGTGAATGTTTTAATATCGCTGATCAGAACCAGCTTGAGTCCATCGCTTTTCCGGCCATCAGCTGTGGCGTTTACGGTTATCCGATTGAGCAGGCCTGCGATATTGCTATCAGCGAAATGCTTGCCGCCGCCCAGCGCAGCGCTATTCAAAATGTCATCTTCGCCTGCTTTAATACAGAAGTTGAGCGCGCATTACGCCATAGCCTTGCTCACCATAAACAAAATTATTGATAATCTTCTATGCCCTTCCTTAATATGTCTATAGAAACAATAAAAAATGTTTCTGAACATCTTGGTTTCTGGCTGGGGCTGGTACTTTTCCTGGTCGTACTCTGGCTGCCGATATTCCCCACGCCCGCCATCCAGAACATGTGCGCCATCGCTCTGTTAATGGTGACGTGGTGGATCAGCGAGGCCCTGCCCCTCGCCGTGACCGCCTTGCTGCCGCTGGTTTTATTCCCGTTACTGGGTATCACTTCCGGCAACGAAGTCGCCTCGGTGTACATGAACTCCACGATCTTTCTCTTCATTGGCGGCTTCGTGCTGGCACTGTCGATGCAGCGCTGGAACCTGCATACCCGCATCGCCCTGCGCATTATCGGCTGGTTTCATGGCAGCACACGGGTGATGGTGTTCGGCTTTATGCTCACCGGTGCCGTGCTGTCGATGTGGATTTCCAATACCGCCAGCGCTACCATGCTGCTACCCATTGGCCTGGCGGTATATGCCCGCGCTTCCGACCAGCTCAGCGCCGCCGACCGGCAGGCGCTACTGACCGCGCTGATGCTGGGCATCGCCTACTCCTGCTCCATCGGCGGCACCGCCACCCTGATCGGCACCCCGCCCAATATGGCCATGCAGCGCATTTTCGAAATCACCTTTCCTGCCGCACCCGTCATCAATTTTGCTCAGTGGCTGATGTTCGCCCTGCCACTCTCTGCCGCCCTGCTGGTCAGCGCCTGGCTGGTGATTACTTTGCGCTATACTGGAAAAAACTTTCCTGCGTTATCGCAGGCAAAAAATCTCACCGCCAGCAAACAGCAGGCCATGTCCTATGAAGAAAAATGGTGGCGGCGGTTTTCACCACCACGGCACTGTGCTGGATATTCAGACAGGACATTGTCATCGGCGGACTCATTATTCCCGGCTGGTCTCGTCTGCTCGAACATGCCGACCTGATCAACGACGGCACGGTTGCCATTGCCGCTGCCCTGCTGCTGTTCGCCCTACCCTCGAGAAACCAGAGTCAGTTCAAAAAGCTTGCCGATCTCGACACCATCAGCGAACTGCCCTGGAAAATTGTGCTGCTCTTCGGCGGCGGCTTTGCTCTGGCTCAAGGCTTCACCGCCAGCGGCCTGTCTGAATTTATCGGCCAGCAATTTCTCAGCTCCCAGGATGCCGGCACTTTCTCGCTCATCGCCGCGACCTCCACTCTGGTGATCTTTCTTACCGAGGTCACCTCCAACACCGCGACTGCGCAAATGCTGCTGCCACTGGTTGCCACCATCGCCAAAGCCATCGAGGTCAACCCGCTGTTATTAATGCTGCCGGTCACGCTCTCCGCTTCCATGGCCTTTATGATGCCGGTGGCAACGCCGCCTAATGCCATCGTTTTTGCCTCGGGCAATTTGAAGATTAGCGACATGGTGACTACCGGCTTTATCATCAATCTGCTCGCCATCATCATGATCTCACTGACCACTTACTTCTGGGGCATGCAGGTGTTTGATATCGATGCCTCGGTTATGCCGGACTGGGCTAACTAACATTAAAACCGTTAGTCCACGGATGCACGCAGATCAACGCAGATAAATTCTAATTCTTTATTTTCGTGTCTCATTCCTGATTTTTTAAAGCTAACAGCCTCCTAAACAAAAAAAGTCCGCGCAGCCATATGGCTGCGCGGACTTTTTTAAAATCACAACGTCGAAGCAATGATCAGAAAGCAAACACCAGAGTCACCGCTGTCTCGCGGTCATAGTGCTCGGTTCCCGGTGGCACGGCTTCCAGATTCTTCACGCTGTGAGACAGCTTCATCGCCAGGGTTGAATTGATTTTGGCGGTTAATCCGGTCACCGAATTCCATTCATCCTGATCCTCGCCGGCTTCATAAGTGAGATCCTGTGTGAATGTCGAGGTCTTGGAAATTTTCCAGATATAGCCCGCGTTCATACGTAGCAGCATTTCATCACGGCTCTCCTCGGCCGGTGCCGGTGGTGCCGGCTGCTCCAGCCGATAGGAGCGATAACCCGGACCGACTTCCAGCCTGAGGTTATGCCTGTCGGTATGAATTACCCGGCGACCATAACCAACACCGAGCTTGGCCTGATACTTAAAACCACTGAAGCGGTCATCTTCATAACTCAGCAAGCCATAGAAATAATCATATTCGGTGAACTTGTAATCCGACTGTCCGCTGACCAGCCATTTTGCCGCAGTGCGCTCGGAGCTTGTCACCGCCGGAGTCACCGTGTCATCGGTGGTTTCAGTTTTGGATGAGAGTGCGTCGGCATGCATCTTATGCGCCCACTTTTCTATTTCATAGGCGAGGTCATAAGCTGCTCTCAGGGTTTCGGTATTGGTGTTGCCGGAAACATTGACATAACCCACTTCCGCTGAACTTTTCCACGGCGAGTCGGTTTTTTCCGCGGCAAAACCGCTGGCTGACATCACCAGCAGACCAGCCGCCCCTGTCAGTTTTAAAATACTCACACTTGCACCTCATTGTTGTTGTTTCCATCAGGCTTATCCATATGCACATCCATCTGCGGATAGGGAATGGTAATGCCTGCCTCATCAAAGGCGATTTTTATATTTTCATGGGTATCGAAATACAGCCCCCAGTAATCGGCCGATTTGCACCATGGACGCACATTGAAATTCACGCTGCTGGCGCCCAGCTCGGCCACCGCGACTAACGGCTCCGGTTCACTCAGCACGCGTTCATCCGCAGCCAGAACCGCATTGATAATGACCTTAGCCTTGCGCAGATCATCGTCGTAACCGATGCCGAATACCATATCTACGCGGCGGGTCGAACGCGCTGAATAGTTGGTAATTGTTCCGCCGTAAATTGCACCATTAGGCACAATAATTTCGCGGTTATCGCCGGTGCGCATCACGGTGTTGAATATATTGATCTGTTCCACTGTCCCCAGGACACCGCCGGCATCGATAAAATCACCACTTTTAAAGGGCTGAAAAATGATCATCATCACGCCCGAAGCCAGATTCTGCAGCGTGCCCTGCAGGGACAGGCCAATGGCCAGACCCGCCGCCGCGATCAGCGCTACCAGCGAGGTGGTATCGACACCCAGCTGATCCAGGGCGGCGACCACGACAAACAGCAGAGCCACCGTTTTAAAGATCGAGCTAATAAAATTGACCAGAATAGCCTCCACCCTGGTCTTTGTCATTAACTGGATAAGCAGGCGGGTGAGTATTCCGACCACATATTTACCGACCATGAAGATAACGATCGCCATGGTGACTTTAATTGCCCACGGAACCAGATAAACCTCTGTCATTTGCTCTATGTTGATGCTTTCAATCATCTGGATTTCCCTCTTTTATTTTTTCTCATGTAATTATTTACCAATGCTACTACGCTTATACACCCGTGTGCATTACCGACTAATGCCTGCTTCCGCCGAGCCCACAGCTGTTATTTAACTCTGAGGAAGTGGGAGAGCTGCCTCGCTCAATCCCCCTTAACCCGGTAGCCCTAAACGGTTCTATTTTACCTGCTCCTGTACTACAATCAGGCGTATTCTGTTCACACACGCATGACCTATGATACCTATGCAAAAGGAACGACGGCAAACACTCCGATATCCCGCCGAGCTGGAGATCGACGTTATTCTGCCTGATGGCAGCCTGCTGTCGATAAAAACGCTGGATATATCGGTCAACGGCTTACAGTTTAAATGCGACATTGAGATTGCCAATGAGATTGAGCCTAGAGGCCTGCAAAATCACCCTATGGACCGCCAGCGGTTCAAGATTGCCGCGCAACTGCCGATCGAAAAGAAGCCGAAACTCTATGCTTCCTGCACGGTAATAGCTGCGCGCCGACTGTCGCAGGAGCAATATCTACTCGCGATTGAGTTTGTGGATTTTGAAAACAGCAGTGAAAAAGCACTGCTCGACTACATCAAGCAGTTGCACGACGAGGTAGCACACCGGCTGTGAATTAGGGACCCGGAACATACTAATATACCATCACGCATCCCGTTTTCAGACCATATTTGGCCGCGCCTCAATCGCAAAATCCTCGCCGTAGCCCTGCTACGCCTACGGTTTTGCTCAATCGGCGCGACCAAATATGATCCAAATCCGGGCGCGATCCAGGTTCATTAGTATATTCCGGGTACCTTAAGCCAGGAAGCTGCTACCCATGAGAAATTTGTCGATTTCGCGCGCCGCTTCCCGGCCTTCGTTGATGCCCCAGACCACCAGCGACTGGCCGCGACGACAGTCACCCGCCGCAAACACGCCCTCCACACTGGTTTTGTACTGGCCATAGGCCGCCCGGTAGTTGGCGCGCTCATCATACTCGAGATTAAGGGCATCGCTAACATACTGTTCAGGGCCGGTGAAGCCCATCGATAGCATGATCAGGTCGGCGGGCCAGACCTTTTCGGAGCCGGCCACCTCTTCCATATTCCAGCGCCCGTCATCGCCTTTCTGCCACTGCACTTCAACGGTTTTAACGCCGCTAAGCTGACCCTCGGCATCACCCACGAACTCTTTGGTGAGCACACAATAATCGCGCGGGTCCCGACCAAAACGCTCCGCACTCTCCTGATGGCCATAATCAATGCGGTAGATCAGAGGCCATAACGGCCAGGGATTATCTTCCGTGCGTTCGGCGGCAGGCTGTGGCATCAATTCAAAATTTTCAATCGAGGTGCAGCCGTGGCGAATGGCGGTGCCGATGCAGTCGGTGCCGGTATCGCCGCCACCAATCACAATCACCTTTTTATCTTTGGCCGAAATGTAGCGGCCATCTTCCAGATTGGAGTCGAGCAGGCTTTTGGTATTGGCGGTCAGGAATTCCATGGCCGGATAGATACCTTTCAGATCACGACCCGGCACCTCCATATCCCGTGCTTTGGTTGAACCGGTCGCCAGCAGTACCGCGCCATTTTCCTTAAGCAGATTTTTGATGTCGATAGCGTTTTCACCTTCACCGCCGACATCGGCATTGGTGATGAACTCGACGCCTTCGGCGTGCAGTAAATCAACCCGGCGCTGCACCAGATCCTTGCCCAGTTTCATGTTGGGAATGCCGTACATCAGCAGGCCGCCGATGCGATCGGCGCGTTCATAAACGGTGACCGAATGCCCCGCCCGGTTAAGCTGCGCAGCCGCTGCCAGCCCTGCCGGTCCCGAACCCACTACGGCGACTTTTTTGCCGCTACGGAATTTCGGCACCTCGGCCTTAATCCAGCCTTCGGCAAAGCCGCGATCGACGATCGCCTGCTCGATGTTTTTGATGGTGACCGGCGGCTCGTTGATACCCAGCACACAGGCACCTTCGCAGGGCGCGGGACAGACCCGACCGGTGAATTCGGGGAAGTTATTGGTTTTGTGCAGCCGGTCCAGTGCCTTGCGCCACTGTTCGGTGTAGATCAGATCATTCCACTCCGGAATCAGATTATCGACCGGACAGCCGGTATCGGACTGACAGAAAGGCACGCCGCAATCCATACAGCGTGCGCCCTGAGTTTGCAGCTGCTCGACATCATGCTCGCCGGTGAAGATTTCATCATAATCACCCAACCTTACCGTGACTTCACGATACGCTTCAGCCTTGCGTTCAAATTCTTTAAAGCCCGTAGGTTTTCCCATTACATCTTCTCTAAAATTTTAGTGTTTTACTAATGACGACCAACCGACTGAGGCGGTTTACGCCGCCGCTTCCTGTGCCTTCATTTCCGCCAGCACACGTTTGTAGTCGGTCGGCATGACCTTGGTAAACTGCGGCAGCGACTCATCCCATCTTTCCAGAATGGTGCGTGCCACGGAGGAACCGGTGTATTTTAGATGATTCTCGATCATCGTCTTCAGCTCTGCGATATCCTCGTCCGCTACCACTGCTTCCAGCAGCACCGTGCCGGGATTGCAGTTGGCCGCAAATTTGCCGTTATGATCCCAGATGTAGGCCACGCCGCCACTCATGCCCGCGGCAAAGTTGCGCCCGGTTTCACCCAGCACCACCACCCGGCCGCCGGTCATGTATTCACAGCCGTGGTCACCCACACCTTCCACCACGGTGACCGCGCCGCTGTTACGCACGCAGAAACGCTCGGCGACGATGCCCCTGAAATAAGCTTCACCGCTGGTGGCGCCGTAAAGAATGACGTTGCCGGCGATGATGTTTTCCTCGGCGACGAAACTGCTGTTGGCCGGTGGATAGACAATAATGCGCCCGCCCGACAGTCCCTTGCCGACATAGTCGTTAGCGTCGCCTTCCAGTTCAATAGTGACGCCTTCATACAGCCACGCGCCCAGACTCTGCCCGGCGGTGCCTTCCAGCTTAATATGAATGGTGTCGTCGGGCAGCGCCTTACCCCGGCGGGCTTTCGCCAGTTCGTGCGACAGCATAGTGCCGACCACGCGGTTAATGTTGATTATCGGTAGCTGTATCTGCACTTTTTCGCCACGGAGAATAGCAGGCCGGGCCAGCTTGATGATCTCGTTGTCCAGCGCCTTGTCCAGACCGTGATCCTGCTTTATGGTGCAGTAGACTTCAGTGCCATCAGCCGGTTTTTGCGCCGGCGTCAGCAGCATGGAGAGGTCAATGCCTTTCATTTTCCAGTGGTCCAGCGCAATGTCGGTTTCCAGAACATCGACGCGGCCGATCATTTCGTTGATCGTTCTGAAACCCAGCGAGGCCATGATCTCGCGCATCTCTTCGGCCACCATGAACAGATAGTTGACCACATGCTCGGGTTTGCCCTTGAATTTCTTGCGCAGCTCTTCATCCTGCGTGGCGATGCCCACGGGACAGGTATTGAGATGACACTTGCGCATCATGATGCAGCCCAGGGTGATCAGCGGCGCAGTGGCAAAACCATACTCTTCCGCACCCAGCAGGGCGGCCATAGCAAGATCGCGACCGGTTTTTAGCTGACCGTCGGTCTGTAGCACCACGCGCGATCGCAGATCGTTCATCACCAGCGTCTGGTGGGTTTCAGCCAGCCCCAGCTCCCAGGGCAGACCGGCGTGTTTCACCGAAGTCAGCGGCGAGGCGCCGGTGCCGCCATCATGACCGGCGATCACAATGTGATCGGAATAGGCCTTGGCCACACCTGAGGCAATCGTGCCCACACCCACTTCTGACACCAGTTTCACGCTGATGCGGGCGGAAGGATTGGAGTTTTTCAGGTCGTGGATCAGCTGCGACAGATCCTCGATGGAATAAATATCGTGATGCGGCGGCGGGCTGATCAGTCCCACACCCGGCGTGGAATGGCGGATACGCGCAATGGTCACATCCACCTTGGTGCCGGGCAGCTCGCCACCCTCACCCGGTTTCGCGCCCTGGGCGACCTTGATCTGCAACTCATCGGCGTTGGTGAGATACCAGTTGGTGACGCCAAAACGTCCGGAAGCGATCTGCTTGATCGCCGAGCGTTTGGAATCGCCGTTCACCATCGGAGTGAAGCGCACGCTATCCTCACCGCCTTCACCGGTGTTGGATTTGCCGCCCAGCCGGTTCATGGCAATGGCCAGCGCTTCGTGACTCTCCGCCGAGATGGAGCCGAAACTCATCGCGCCGGTGGCGAAACGCTTGACGATCTCCTTCGCCGGTTCCACTTCGTCGAGGGCAATGGGGCCGCCGTTGACGTTCTCTCTGAACTTGAGCAGACCGCGCAGGGTGGATTTGCGCGTGGCCTCCTCATTGGAGAAGCGGGCAAATTTGGCATAGGCGTCGCGGTCGTTGCTGCGCGCCGCCAGCTGGATGTTGGCGATGGTATCGGGATTCCACATGTGGGTTTCACCGCCCGCGCGCCAGTGGTAATCACCGGGATTGGGCAGCACCGGCATCCTGACCACATCGCGACCGGGATAACCGATGGCATGGCGGCGCAGGGACTCTTCCGCCAGCACGTCAAAAGCCACGCCCTTGATGCGACTGGCAGTGCCCTTGAAGCAGCGGTCGATGACCTCTTCGCCCAGGCCCACCGCTTCAAAAATCTGCGCACCCTTGTAGGACTGCAAGGTGGAAATGCCCATCTTCGCCATCACCTTGAGCATGCCCTTGGCTACGCCCTTGCGGTAATCGGCGACGATGGAATCGTCATTGGGGTATTCCTGCTCATCCAGCAGACCATCGATCTTGGCCTGAAACAGCGATTCGAAAGCCAGATAGGGGTTGATCGCGTCCGCACCATAGCCGATTAGCAGGCAGTGGTGATGCACTTCGCGCGCTTCGCCGGTTTCAAGCACGATGCCGATGCGGGTGCGCTGCTGGTTGTGCACCAGATGATGGTGCACGGCACTGCTCGCCAGCAGAGTGCTCACCGGGATGCGCTCGGCGCCGATGTTACGGTCGGACAGTACAATCAGACTGTAACCGTCTTCAATCGCCTGCGAAGCCTGGGCGCAGATGGCGTCCAGACATTTCCCCAGACCGTCGCTACCCTGCGCACGCTCGTAGGTGATGTCGATGGTCATGGTGCGCCAGCCACGATGATTCATATGCTTCAGCGATTCCAGCTCTTCATTGGTCAGAATCGGGTGCGGCACGCGCAAGCGGTGGGCGTTCTTGGCTGTGGTTTCCAGCAGATTGGCTTCCGGACCGATATAGCACTCCAGCGACATCACCACTTCTTCACGAATCGAATCGATAGGCGGATTGGTGACCTGCGCAAAGCGCTGCTTAAAATAATCGTAAATCATACGCGGGCGGTCGGAGAGACAGGCCAGCGCGGAATCGTTGCCCATCGAGCCGACCGGGTCGCGCAGCTCCTGAACCAGCGGCAGCAGCATAAACTGCATGGTTTCAGTAGTGTAGCCAAAGGCCTGCATGCGCGGCAGCAGGGTCTCCGGATAGAACCCGTGGGGCTCCTTGTTGGGCGACAGCTCGGAAAGCTTGATCTCCTGCTGCTCCAGCCATTCACCGTAAGGGCGCTGGCGGGCAAACTCGGCCTTGAGCTGCTCATCGGGAATCAGGCAGCCCTTTTCAAAATCGACCAGAAACATCTTGCCCGGCTGCAAACGGCCCTTGAATTTCACGTTGCTCGGTTCTATCTCCAGCACGCCGACTTCAGAAGCCATGATCACGCGGTCATCGTGGGTGAGGTAATAGCGACTGGGGCGCAGACCGTTGCGGTCGAGGGTGGCGCCAATGTAGTGGCCATCGGTGAACGCAATCGAAGCCGGGCCGTCCCAGGGCTCCATCAGCGCAGAGTTATAGCGATAAAAGGCTCTCTTCTCGGCATCCATGTTCCGGTCAGACTGCCACGCTTCCGGCACCATCATCATCACCGCCTCCTGCAGGCTGCGGCCGGACATCAGCAGAAATTCGAGCACATTGTCGAAGTTGCCCGAGTCCGAACAGTCATCTTCGGCAATCGGGAATAACTTGTCGATATCATCGCCGAACAGCTCGCTGCTGACCATGCCCTGACGCGCTTCCATCCAGCTCTTGTTACCCAGCAGTGTATTGATCTCGCCGTTATGGCTCATGAACCGGTTGGGCTGGGCGCGATCCCAGGAAGGAAAGGTGTTGGTGCTGAAACGTGAATGCACCATGGCCAGATGGGTTTTGTAGTCCTCGTCCAACAGATCGGTAAAAAAGGCCTTCACCTGCAACGCCGTCAGCATGCCCTTGTAGATAATGATGCGGGGCGAGAGCGAACAGACAAAAAACATGTCGCCCTGATCCAGCGATGCGCTCGAACGCAGCAGATTGGTGCTGCGCTTACGAATAATGTAGAGCTGACGCTCAAAAGCAGCATCGTCCATGCCTTCTGCTGCCGCGATGAAAAGCTGTTCCATATACGGCTGCGAATTGCGCGCAGTCGGGCCAACATCCGCGCCTTCAACATCAACCGGCAGGTCGCGCCAGCCAATCAGCCGTTGCCCCTGCTCGGCGATCATCTGCTCAACCACCTGCTTACAATGCGCGCGCTCCTTCTCGTCGACGGGCAAAAACAGATTGCCGGCCGCGTATTGCCCTAATTTAGGCAGGGTCTCCGCAAACTGCTCGCGCACCACCTTGACCATAAAATCATGCGGCATGCCGGTAAGAATACCCGCCCCGTCACCGGTAGTCGGCTCACAGCCACAGCCACCGCGGTGCACCATGCGCTGCAAAATATGGTCAGCGTCCAGCACGATCTGATGGCTGGGCTCACCCTTGATATGCGCGACAAAGCCCACGCCACAGCTATCTTTCTCGAATGCCGGGTCATACAAGCCCTGTTTTCCGGGTCGGCCTAATTTGATCTGTTCTTGCAATGTTGAACTCATAATTAATCCAAAATCACCCCATACAGCCTAAATAAAACGGACTGCATCAGGCTCTGATAAAACTGAAAACCGGTAGTCGGCGCCCTGTTGGTCCGATACCTGCGCGACTCGCGGGCAAGGCCAGCCATTTTAGCTAAATAAGCCGGTAAAGCAAAGAAGGGCGTAGGTTAATTGTGAGTAAGGAGTTAGTGCCAAGGCTTAAAAACTTAAAGCTTTCACCGCAGAGGCCGCAGAGAACGCTGAGAAAACCTTTAAAGCTTAGCTTGAATGCAGGTTGGCAACTCCTTGCCGACAGATCACTATCTCCTTGCATTAATCATGGCAATAAAGTAAAAGACATATACTCATCAGAAACAGCACAGGGTTATTAGGAGGGTGCGGAGTTGGTCAATTCTATAATTATTTATGTGACAATTTATGGGTAGTCCGTCGGGACTACGCCTACTTTTTTGCAGTTTGATCATCAGAACAAGATTGGGTTTATATGGATATTAATAAAACACTTCAACCCGGTGAAATGGGTACAAAACGGTTTTTGAATGAATATGGAAATCAACTAGTGTGCATGAGATATCGCCTGGATAAACAACGGCAAAAGCCAATGCTAATAGCATTGGTAAAAATACACTATGATGAAACCGAACTCAGACAACAAGCCTGAACATTTGGCGCTAAATGGAAACCAGAAGAAAAAACCTGGGCTAAGAAAAAGAATCATTAAAAAAACAATTAGCGGGGATATCTAAATGTGCACATTAATTCATATATTTAGGCATTTATGTGTACATCTGCACATAATGTCTATATTTAGGCTTTCCATCTAATATACCGTTGTACGTCAAAAGA
This sequence comes from Gammaproteobacteria bacterium, assembly GCA_024636785.1. Taxonomy (GTDB): domain Bacteria; phylum Pseudomonadota; class Gammaproteobacteria; order SZUA-229; family SZUA-229; genus LH-M37. The sequence goes on along the minus strand of JAGXGK010000041.1, from coordinate 15,210 downwards.
ATATAAATAATGAAGAAGACAATAGCACCCGCTGCAACACAGGCACTAAAGGAAGCTTTAACGCTCGTTTACTGGTATAAATCAGAATTGCGCAGTTTTCTATCTCAGTGCATATCCGACCCAGGAATTCTTTCGCGTGTAAATTGGGAAGAGTACAAAAGAAATATAGTAGCTACAGTAATAGACCACTTGGCCATGAATGAAGAAGTCTATCAGCGTGACCTCATTCGTTTAATGTCAGAGGTAAGTAATGTTACAGACTTCTCGCATCTGCAAAAGTTAGAAGATGGCAATAAAAAGGCAAAAGAAGCAAAAGCAGCAGTCGCAGCCCTTCGTGCTCAATTGAAAGGGCATCAAGATATAGAGCAACAACAAAAGGAATCTGAAGAGCGTCGTAAACAAGCACACGATAAACTCATGCAAGTTAATGCCGTTCAAGATGAATTGGATAAACTAAAAACAGAATTTTATGTACTAGTTAGTTCTGATAACCCGCAACAACGTGGATACAGCCTTGAGAAAGTATTGAAAGGTCTATTTGACCTATTTGATCTCGATCCAAAAGCATCTTTTAAAATAACTGGCGAACAAATAGATGGCGCATTCAGTTTTGAGGGTACGGATTATCTACTAGAAGCTAAATGGCAACAAGAACCTGTGGCGGCAAAAGACTTGGACGGAATGGCTGGGAAGCTATCCCGTAAGTTAGAGAATACACTTGGGTTATTCCTATCAGTTAATGGCTTCTCAGAAGACGCTGTAAAAGTTCACTCATCTGGTAGACGTCTTGTCATTCTTATGGACGGCAGTGATTTGATGGCTGTTTTAGAAGGCAGAATTGACTTAGTTCAATTATTGCTACGTAAACGTCGCAAAGCCTCTGAAACAGGCAATATTTATTTACGAATACATGAGATTCTATAAAAACGTACAACAAGGCACTCCAGCTGACACCAAAAACGTATCTCCTATCGTCGTTCTGTTTTTGGTATCAGCTGAGCTTAATCGTTGGGCATAAAAGAAGACCATGAAAAATCAATATTTTGGTGACATAAACGATTACATGAAATACGGGCTATTACGCACCATAAACAAAGCAAGCAATCTTCAGCAGCTTGTGGCGTGGATGCTAACCCCAAATGATGATAAGACTGATGGGAAATTCATTGAATATCTATCAGAACCATCAAAATGGAATAAGTATGACCCACCGTTATATGACGAGCTTGCAAGGCTTGTTGATGGTGAAAGAAAAGTATCTCTAATTGAGTCAGCCGGCATTCTTGGTGGGTGCAGGTATTTTTCAGAGATTGTGCCTGACTCTGCCAAAAATCGACAAGAATGGTTTACAAATCTTCAAGCTGCCTCAGTTTCATCTGATATTGTATTTCTTGATCCTGATAACGGAATAGAAATCAATTCAAAACCATACGGACGTAAGGATTCATCAAAATTCTTGTATTGGCGTGAAATTAAGTCTTTATGGGAATCTGGAAAGTCACTTCTTATTTATCAACATTTCATTCGAGAAAAAAGAGAGTCTTATATTCAACGGATGCTGCAAGTACTTGACGATGAGACTCAAGGCTCCACTGTTCAAGCATTTGCTACGCCGCGGGTATTATTCATGTTAGCACTTCAACCACATCACCAGGAACATCACGAAGCAATAGCTTCTGCTGTTAATTCTTCATGGGATGAGCAAATAACGAACTGGAAACTAAATGCGCTCAGCAAGTAGCTCAAGCCGACCCCCCTCCGCGGCACTTGTTTTGTGCTGTATAGCACAAAATCAAGCACCACTACGGCGGTCGGCTTAGCAAAGCGCTAGGCTTACTAATGGCTATACGATTAATTCAAGTATCAAGTATGTCTGATGATGAATATACAGACATTCGTGAGCTACTTGATCAGAATGATATTCAATATTACGTAACACCGCCAGGTAATTGGGGGTTGTCAATGGAAGCAATTTGGTTAAAAAATAACAGCGATATACAAATCTCTAACAAACTTGTACAAGAGTACTATCATGAGAAAAATATAGAATATTCAGCAATACGTGAGCTTGAGAATAAAAATAAGAACATGCTGCAAAAACTAATATCAAACCCAAATGTAGTGGCTTTCTATATCCCAACATTAATTATCATTCTGCTAATGGTTTTTTTACTATCATGAGTATAAACAAACGAATGAATTTGGGATCAGAGTAAAAACTAATGATCTGTACAGATCATTAGTTTTTACTCTGACCCTAAATATCCTCGGCATAAAGCGCCGAGCATCTTAGCTAGAGCGTTAGTGTTATTAATAAAGGAGAAAATTATGGAACAAAATTTATTTTCAGGAACATTAGGAATGATTATATTATTCATAATGTTATTAGCGGCTGTTTTATGGTTTTTCTTACCATTTGCTGTTTTTGGAATTAAACCTAGAATTGATGAGCTCATCAAAATAAATAAGGAAACAAACGTATTACTTGAGAGCATTAACAGTGAAGTTATTGAACTACGGAAATCTTCTGATTCAGAAAATACGCATTCAAATAGTTCACACGAAGATCAAGATAAAACTTAAGAAGAATAACGGAGGAAGGCCTTTCCATGCAACATTTTTAAATGCTACGCTAAGAAATTTAGGGTCAAGTCTTGCGTTTTGACTTCTTTAATAAACTACCAGTAACAATCAATAATTACAGAGCATCTCACCTTTTTTCATGCGCTAGCATGAAATTCAAAAGCGCTTTTAAATCCCCCTTTACAACCTGCCTCAGCTTTCGACTTTGGTAGCAAATCACGCAAATCACGGGGTCAGGCCTTACAATTCACATCATACGAATCTGTTTCATGTCAAATGTAAGACCTGACCCCGTGCACTCATTCCCGGCTCACTATACATCCTCTTTCTAAATCACCATATTTATACTGACTTTATCTTGCGACATAGGTGTGTATGATAGAACGTCTAAATTCGATGTAATTTAATTAAATGGAAGATCATACGACGAGACAGTTTCTGGCTCCTGTTTGAAAATATTGAATGAGAGCAAATGAGTAACTAAAATAACAATCAGTTCGCCATTATGTCTGACTTACTTTAATCGTATGACTACATGCAACTAGAAAAAGGAGGTTTGTAGATGTCAAGCAGGGCCATGCATGTATTAACAATATTTATACTAGCGTTAACACCCATTTCGTACCTGTTATTTATAGATTTTTCATCTGCCGCCACTGTCATCGCAAAAGTAACCTGCAATATTGTACCGCCTCCGCTCAACGCATCTATTAAAGGTAAGACCACATTGAGTCGCCCACTACCTGAAGCGATAAATACTACAGATGCCATCATACTAAGCACAGATAGCTCTGGTGATACTTCAAAGTTAAGAATCGAAAATGACAGCAATCTAACCTACATCATGACACTTTCACCCACATACAGATTTATCGATAAATCGGGGCAACTCATGAAACTTGATGATCTGCAATTACAACATACGACCCCGACAATTACAGATAAGGAGCAGAATACACAAATGAGCGGCACCCTGATCGAGTGTAAGGCCAGTGAATCTCCTCCAGAAATAAATACAGAAGCCCCCAGCATCACTATTAATTTTAATTAACTCACTATCGTAGTCCTCCTATTAGGATCACGATTGTTACAGCAAACATAGCCATGTAGCGTGGGTAATTTTTTTGCCCTCGCGTATACAACCCAATTAATTAATAACCGCCTGGGCACAAACCGTGCCCACCCTATGGTACTGAAGGGGCATTATCTGGAAATTAATTATTGTCCAAAAACAATATAGCTCCTGAAGTTACCCGAAAATCACGGGCAGGCCTTTACTGTAAGCCGCCTGTGCCAGTTTAAACTCATAGCGGCCAGTGGCCTCCATGACCAGGCGTTCTACCTGATAGTGGGACAATCACTTCAGGATGAGTGCGATTCCTTCCGGTGTATTTTCTTCATACCAGTACAGCAGTTTTTCATGGATGCAGATATCCAGCGCGTGCTTCCCTACATCGACACCAACATTGATAATTGTTTTGCTCTTTTTAAGACTTGCCATAATGCCTCCATCTTGCTACATTCGAGTTCGAAGCTCATTCGTCTGTTCGAGATAAAAATCGAGTCGGTTCAGTATCCACGCTTGTTAACGGTCTCTAAGACCAATCACTCATCGGAGTACTGAACCGGTAAGTTGCTATAACAGGTTACGGACCTCACCTTACCACTTTGGAGGTTTATGGATGAAACTGCCTACAATTGAACCATACAAATCGTTCAGGTTCGCCCACAAAAATCGTGGGCTTTGACCCACAGCAAAAAACGCCGCTCACCACTTAACTCGAACGTTGAGGCTGTAGAAAAACGAGGACTACAAATGCGACCAAATTATTACAGTTTTCAGGAACTATCTCGCATTGTTCTTCCTGCGTTAGTAGCTATTTCCCTCTTTATTTTCTCCTCCTTTTATCTCTTTCTTCCACAGTTTGAAAAAAGTTTACTTGAAGAAAAAAAAATAATGATAAAGGAACTTGTCCAGTCTTCCTGGCATATGATTCAGCATCTTGACAACGAAGTCGCTTCAGGAGCATACAGCCTTAAAGATGCCCAGGAAATAGCTATTACTCATTTGAGAAATATGAAATATGGAGCAGAAGGCAAAGATTATTTTTGGATCAATGATTTAACCCCCGTCCTCATTATGCATCCCTACAGGCCGGAGCTGGAAGGGCAGAACATTTCAGATTTTACTGACCCCGCCTTGACTAAGTTGCTTATGAAATTCGTCAAAATGGTTACACAGAATAAACAAGGTTATGTCCCTTACATGTGGCAATGGAAGGACGATCAAAGCCGATTTGTTCCCAAACTATCATTTGTCAAAGAATATAAGCCTTGGGGGTGGGTAATCGGCACAGGAATTTATCTTGAAGATGTAAACGATGAAGTTGCTTTAATGTCACGAAGATTAATAGTTGCCTCTGTTATTATCCTTATCCTTGTTGCATTCATAGCATGGTACCAAATTCATCGGGCCTTAGAAGAGTTAAAAATACGCCAACACGCTGAAGCTAAATTGATTCAATATAGAGAACAACTTGAAACTAAGGTAAATAATCGTACTGCCGAATTATCAAAAGCCAACGATGAGTTGATCCATGAAGTTGAGCGTCGCCAGGAAGTGGAAGAAAAACTGAAGATCCTTGTCACTATTGACGAGTTAACCAGTGCGTATAACCGCAGGGCATTCAATAATTATCTGCACATCAATATGGGTAGAGCAAAACGCTATAATGAGCCTCTCTCAATGCTCATGCTCGACATCGATCATTTTAAGAATATAAATGATTCCCATGGCCATGATGTTGGCGATCTCATTTTAAAAGCCCTGGTTCATGTTGCAAAAGAAAGTATTCGCCAGGAGGATATTTTGGCTCGGTGGGGAGGTGAAGAGTTTAGCGTTTTATTACCTCAAACAGGAAAAAATACCGTTTTGCAACTAGCGGAACGACTAAGGAAAACAATTTCGGACCATCACTTTCCAAAACACCTGCATGTTACTGTAAGCATTGGTTGCACATCACTTCAGGATGATGATTCTTCCGAGTCATTTATTAAACGTGCAGACACTGCTCTTTATCAAGCAAAAGATGCGGGAAGAAATCGTGTAAGATACAATTATTTAAATAAGTAACACGATAAGAGCTCAGAGCCCTGTAAAAGCATAAGCAGAGTGACTTCGACTTTGAATTGCGCTGCGATACAATAATTGTAGCGTTCCGCCGTTTTTTTCATGCGCTGGCATTAAATTTAAAAGCGCTTTTGAATCCCCCTTTACAACCTGCCTCAGCTTTCAACTTTGGTAGCGGCAATTCGCCACGGAAGGCGAATTGAGGTCAGCGAGCGGGATTGCGAGTCTGACCAACGCGTAGGCAAAGTTGGAAGTTGAGGCTCGCCCCGGTGGTTTTCCGGGGCAGGTTGTTATGGGCGGCCTTTTTACAAAACACGTCCTGTGTTTTGCCCTGCGAGCCAGCCATAAGGCGGCTGTTCAAATTCGCTCCCGGCGAATTTAGTCTCGTTAGTCTTTTTGGGCTGTAGCAAAAAGAGTAACACGCCCGTGGGTGCGGGAACCCACTACCCGCCAAGATATAAGCATCAAAAAGGTTAATAATTGTGCCCATGTATACACCAGATTCATTCCTACACAGAAACGAGAGCATGGGAACAAACAAAACCAAGATCTCTCACATGCGTTCGAGATGACGTTTGTTCACAGCTTACATGGCTAAAACTCATTCTATAAAACATTCTCATCACACCCCCAAGCTGCTTTTTTCACCAACCATCTAGTACAATAGACCCCTTCAAATTCAACACTGGTAGCCCCATGCAAAGCCTCCACACCAGCCACATTAAAAGCCTGCCGCTGCTACACAGGGGCAAGGTCCGCGATATTTATGACATTGATGACGATCACATGCTGATTGTGACTACCGATCGCGTTTCCGCTTTCGATGTGGTTATGCCCAACTCCATCACCGGCAAGGGGCGGATTCTCAATGAAGTCACCATCTTCTGGATGAACAAGCTGGCGCACATTATTCCCAATCAGCTCAGTGAGCTGGCGCTGGAGGATGTGCTGGTGGACGCCGATGAACGCGCCGAGGTGGCGGAGCATGCCATGGTCGTGAAGAAGCTTAAGGCGCTGCCGGTGGAGGCCATTGTGCGCGGCTATCTTATTGGTTCGGGCTGGAAGGATTATCAGGCGACCGGCTCGGTCTGCGGCATCCAGTTACCCGCCGGACTTCAGCTGGCTGACCGCCTGCCCGAACCAATCTATACCCCCTCTTCCAAGGCAGCGGCTGGGGAGCATGATGAGAATATCGACTTTGCCAAAACCGAAGAGCTGCTGGGCAGCGAGCTCGCGGCGCAGGTTCGTGAGGTCAGCCTTCAGTTGTATAAGGAGGCTGCTGATTACGCGCGCGAACGCGGCATTATTATCGCCGATACCAAATTTGAGTTCGGCCTGGACGGGAACGGCCGACTCACCCTGATCGATGAGGTGCTAACCCCCGACTCGTCTCGCTTCTGGCCCGCTGATCAGTACCAGCCGGGCGTTAGCCCACCAAGTTTTGACAAGCAGTTTATCCGCGACTATCTGGAAACGCTGGACTGGGACAAGACCCCACCGGGACCCGTTCTGCCCGAGGACATCGTGCACAAATCGGCGCAGAAATATCAGCAGGCCAAAGAGCTGCTCACCCGCTAAAAATGCGCGGTATTTTCGTCACCGGCACGGATACCGATGTCGGTAAAACCCGCATCGCCACCGCCCTCGCCCGACAGCTGACTGCGCAGGGCATCAGGGTGGTACCGCGTAAACCTGTGGAATCCGGCTGCCGAAAATCAGACGGCGAACTCATTCCCGCAGATGCGCTCGCCCTCCAGCTTGCCGCCGACTATGCGGGCGATCTGTCCGAAGTCTGCACTTACCGTTTTGAAGCAGCCTTATCGCCGGTACGCGCCGCGCGAATGACCGGGCAACAAATTACGCTGTCACAGTTACAGCGTGCCTGCACCGCACAGGATAAGGATGACTTTATGCTTGTAGAGGGTGCCGGTGGTTTCTATTCGCCGCTCGCCGTGGATGGACTGAATGCGGATCTCGCCGAGGCGCTCCAGCTGCCGATTTTGCTGGTGGCGGATGACCGTCTCGGCTGTATCAACCAGATTCTGCTCGCCGTCGAAGCCATCACTAAGCGCGGGCTGCAACTGGCAGCCATTGTGCTGAATGCGACAACGCCGCAAGCGCCGGCAGGCATGGACAATGCCGAAGATTTACGCGAGCTTATCGATATACCTGTGTGCAGTTTGGCTTATGATCCGCACGGCGAAATAAATCTTACTGGCCTGTGCGACCGATTGCTGGCACTTTAGTTTTCGGCTGTAATTTCAATCCTGTCTGGCTACCCACTTTATACCTCCGGCAAAGGCTTTCGCTTAGAGACGCTGAGAATAAATTCTTTGCTCCATTAATTTCACACGCGCATAAAAAAGCCACGTGTATTGCACGTGGCTTTTTTGCTCTTCACTAAGATTTTAACTTACTGAGATTAATTCCACCTTGAATACCAGCGTGGCATTGGGCGGTATTATGCCGCCTGCTCCTGCCGCGCCGTAGCCCAACTCAGGCGGGATGGTCAGCTTACGCATGCCGCCGACTTTCATACCGGCAACACCCTGCTCCCAGCCCGCAATCACGCGACCACCACCCAGCTTAAAACTGAAGGTTTCTTCACGGTCATGGCTCGAATCGAACTGGGCACCACTGGTTAGCCAGCCGGTGTAATGCACCTCAACGGTCATACCTGCGGTTGCCTCTTCGCCTTCACCCACAATCTGATCTTCAATCTGTAGTTCTTCTGACATATAAACCTCGCCTAATAGTTAAAAAAGGGGAGCATCGCCCCCCTTTTTCTATACCGTTTTCAGTGTTGAATTATTTGTAATATTCAATCATTTTTTCAAGTGATACGGGCTTGATTTTCGATGCATTGCCGGCTGAGCCGAAAGCTTCAAAACGTGCCTTACAAATTTCCTTCATTGCAGCTGTTGATTCCTTCAGGAATTTACGCGGATCGAAGTTTGAAGGGCTCTCAGACAGATGCCTGCGCACTGCACCAGTTGAAGCCATACGCAGATCGGTATCGATATTAACCTTACGCACACCTGATTTGATGCCGTTAACAATTTCCTGCACGGGAACACCGAATGTTTTGCCCATGTCACCACCATAGTTGTTGATGATTTCCAGCCATTCCTGTGGAACCGAAGAAGAACCATGCATTACCAGGTGAGTGTTGGGCAGACGTGCATGAATTTCTTCAATGCGGTCGATGCGCAGCACTTCGCCGGTTGGCTCTTTGGTGAATTTGTAAGCGCCGTGTGAAGTGCCGATGGCGATAGCCAGAGCATCTACGCCGGTTTTTTCAACGAAATCAGCGGCTTCTTCAACACTGGTCAGGAGCTGATCCATGTCCAGTTTGCCTTCAGCGCCGTGACCGTCTTCTTCACCCATTTCACCGGTTTCCAGTGAACCCAGACAGCCCAGCTCGCCTTCCACAGAAACGCCGCCCGCGTGAGCCATTTTGACCACTTCACGAGTCACATCAACATTATATTCATAACTGGAAGGCGTTTTCATGTCGGCCATCAACGAGCCATCCATCATCACCGAACTGAAGCCGGACTGGATGGAACGCAGACATACCGCCGGCTCTGAGCCGTGATCCTGATGCATAACAACCGGGATATGAGGATACATTTCCACGGCTGCGGAAATCAGATGACGCAGGAAGGGTTCGCCTGCATAAGAGCGCGCACCCGCAGAGCCCTGCATGATGACAGGACTGTCAGTTGCGTCAGCAGCCTGCATGATGGCATGCACCTGCTCCATATTATTTACATTGAAGGCGGGCATGCCGTAGCTATTTTCAGCGGCATGATCCAGTAATTGGCGTAGTGAAATTAAAGCCATGGTTTTGATCTCCTAATTAATAAAATTTAATTTTGCGTTACGCGCACATCACCAATAGTGACAACTTTCATTGTATTGGTTCCGCCCGCTTCTTTACCGAGAAAATCCCCCCGGGTGATAATAATTCGATCGCCTTCTTTGACAACCTCTTCTGCCGTCAACAGTGCAGCCACTTTGGAACTGATATTGTACGGACCAATCTGAGTAAAATCGATGCTTAATGGATAAACCCCACGATACAAGGTGACTTTACGCCGCGTCTTCTCAATCGGTGACAGGGCATAAATCGGGATGCCTGAGCTGATGCGCGACATCCATAATACCGTTGACCCTGACTCTGTCAATGCGCTGATGGCATCGACATTCAGATGATTCGCCGTATACATGGTGGCCATTGCGATGGCTTCATCAACCCGATTGAAGGTTAAATTCGAGCGGTGATCCGACTTCATCACTCGCGGATGTTTTTCTGCCGATTCACAGATCCGGCTCATGGCCTGCACCACTTTTACCGGATAACGCCCTGCGGCAGTTTCACCGGAGAGCATTACCGCATCGGTGCCATCGTGCACGGCGTTGGCCACATCAAAAACTTCGGCACGGGTCGGAATCGGATTTTCAATCATCGATTCCATCATCTGAGTGGCGGTAATCACCACCCGGTCACGGGCACGGGCACGCTGTATCAGATCTTTCTGAATGGCCGGCAGCTCGGCATCACCGACCTCAACGCCCAGATCACCCCGGGCCACCATAATGGCGTCAGAGGCTTCGATAATTTCATCGATCTTTACCAGCGCTTCAGCGCGCTCTATTTTCGCCACGATGCTGCCGTAGCCGCCCGCTTCCCGCAGCAGCCTGCGCGCTTCAATGACTTCAGCGGCATTACTGACAAAAGAGATGGCGACGTAATCGGCCTGAATGTCGGCGGCCGCCTTGATGTCTTCTCTGTCCTTGTCAGTGAGCGCCGGCGCGGACAGGCCGCCGCCGAGCAGGTTAATGCCTTTTTTGTCTGATAGTTCGCCGGTTTGCAACACGATGCAGTGAATCTTGGAGCCTTCCACGCTCTCCACATCCAGAGTCATACGGCCATCATCGAGCAACAGGGTATCACCGGGTTTGACATCGTCAACCAGACTTTTATAGGTGATTCCTACCGCCTCATTTGTACCTGCGGCCGGATCCATGTCGGCATCGAGGGTAAATCTTTCACCCTTTATAAGGATTACTTTTCTATCCACAAAACGTTCGGTTCGAATCTTTGGGCCCTGCATATCCGCCAGCACACCCACCACACGGCCCTGTTTTTCAGCACATTCCCGTACTATTTCGGCGCGTCTTTTCTGCTCCTCATGTGAACCATGAGAAAAATTCAGCCTTACAACATCCACACCAGCTCGAACCAGTTCGTCGATGACTTCATAATCATCACTTGCCGGCCCTAAGGTTGCGACTATTTTTGTTCTACGCATTATTACCTCTTAAATTAAATACGGGTGCCTGTTTTGCGCCCGTATTCCGCGATGCTGTCACTCGGCAGCGCGCGCTTCCAACATGGCAACAGCGGGTAAAGTCTTGCCTTCTAGATACTCCAGGAAAGCGCCGCCGGCGGTGGAAATGTAGGAAACCTTGTCATAAATGTCATATTTCTGAATGGCAGCAATAGTATCGCCGCCACCAGCCAGACTGAAACCATCGGCCTCGGCAATCGCCATGGAGATAGTTTTAGTGCCTGCGCCGAACTGATCGAACTCAAATACACCAACCGGGCCGTTCCAGATAATGGTACCGGCTTTTTTTATGATCTCTGCCAGCTCCTGGGCTGAATCGGGGCCGATATCAAAAATCATATCATCGTCTTCGACCTCATCCGCTTTTTTCAAAGTCGCTTCGGCTGTTTCTGAAAATTCTTTGGCGCAAACCACGTCGCTGGCGATGGGAATGTTCGCGCCGCGTTTCTGCATTTTTTCGATCAGCGCTTTGGCGGTATCCACCAGGTCATCTTCACACAGGGACTTGCCGACGTTGTGACCCATTGCCTTGAGGAAAGTATTGGCGATGCCGCCACCTACTACCATCTGATCGACTTTTTCAGACAGCGCTTCCAGCACGGTCAGCTTTGTCGAAACTTTGGAGCCGCCTACAATCGCGACCATCGGACGCGCCGGGTTAGCCAGGGCTTTATCCAGACTTTCCAGTTCATTGGCCAGCAACAAACCTGCGCAGGCTGTTGGTGCAAACTTGCCGGCACCGTGCGTGGATGCCTGAGCGCGATGCGCGGTGCCAAATGCGTCCATGACGAAAATGTCACACAGCGCCGCATATTTTTTCGACAGCGCTTCATCATCTTTTTTCTCGCCTTCATTGAAGCGTACATTTTCCAGCAGTACCACTTCGCCTTCGGCAACTTCGGGCGCATTATCCAGATAACCCTTTACCAGACGAACCTCTTTGCCCAGCTTATCGGCCATGACTTCAGCAATCGGCTGCATGGAGTTTTCTTCGTCAGGCTTGCCCTCTTCCGGACGACCACGATGCGACATAACCATCACTTTGGCGCCAGCATTGGCACATAGGGCAATAGTGGGCATGGATGCGGTAATGCGTGCATCGGAGGTTACTTTGCCATTTTTAACCGGTACGTTTAAATCCGAGCGAATAAGAATGCGCTTACCTTGCAGATCGAGATCAGTCAATTTGATGAAGGCCATGTTTAACTCCTAATATATCTATAAATTTAAAAACTGTTTGTTAAGCCCTGATGACAGCGCTTAACGAACAACTTTCAAAACAATGTTTTGTTATAAATTAACCAGCCCGGATCACCGGGCTGGTTAAAATGCATTCTCTTATTGCAATCAAATAAGCGAGAGATTTTGTTCGCGAGCAAGGCGCAGGCCTGTTTTGAAAACGGAGTGTGCATGTGCACATGAGTATTTCAAAACTGGACTGCAACGCCGCTAGCGGGAAAAAGATCCGCTTAATTTGCAGCGATGTGCTCTACAAAACGCATCATATTGCAGGTATAACCGTATTCATTGTCATACCAGGAAACCACTTTCACGAAAGTGCCGTCCAGTGCAATACCGGCTTCTGCATCAAAGATTGATGAAAAACCAACGCCACGGAAATCAGTCGAAACCACTTTCTCATCGGTGTAGCCCAGAGTGCGGCTCATATCACCCGATTCGGAAGCCGCTTTCATGGCAGCACAGATATCGTCGTAGGAGGCTTCTTTTTCCAGCTCTACAGTCAGGTCAACGACTGACACGTCTGAAGTCGGTACACGGAAGGCCATACCGGTCAGTTTGCCGTTCAGCTCAGGCAAGACGACGCCCACTGCTTTAGCCGCACCGGTTGATGATGGGATTATGTTTTCCAGAATACCACGACCACCGCGCCAGTCTTTGGAAGAAGGACCGTCAACGGTTTTCTGCGTAGCGGTGGCAGCATGTACTGTAGTCATCAGACCACGTTTGATGCCCCATTTGTCATTCAGTACTTTGGCCACAGGTGCCAGACAGTTGGTGGTGCAGGAAGCGGCTGAAACAATGGCCTGACCTGCATATTCGTTGTGGTTAACACCGTAGACAAACATGGGCGTGCCATCTTTGGAAGGAGCAGATTGAACGACTTTCTTAGCGCCTGCATCAATGTGTTTCTGACAGCCTTCTTCAGTCAGGAAGAAACCGGTACAGTCGATAACGATATCTGCACCTACATCGCCCCATTTCAGGTCAGCAGGGTCACGTTCCGCAGTCAGGCGAATTTTCTTGCCATCAACGATCATTGCGCCTGCTTCCGAAGAAACAGTGCCATTGAAACGACCGTGTACTGAATCGTACTTCAGCATGTAGGCCAGGTAATCCGCATCCAGCAAGTCGTTGATGCCGACAATTTCAATGTCTTTAAATTCATTTTGTACTGCACGGAAAACCATGCGTCCGATACGGCCAAAACCGTTGATACCGACTTTAATAGTCATAAGTGTTTCTCCAGATATTTTTTAAAAATTAAAATTCAAACGTAAATATTTACAGTATTGATTCAACTGTCTTCACCACATTTTCCACGGTGAAGCCAAATTCTTCGAACAGCTGCCCGGCAGGTGCCGACTCACCGAAGTGGTCGATACCAACGACTGCATCTGCATATTTGTACCAGCCGTCGGTCACTGCGGCTTCGACCGCGACAGTAGGTGTGCCTTTGCTCAGCACTGAAGCACGGTAGGCGTCATCCTGAGCATCAAACAGATTAGTCGAAGGCATGGAAACCACGCGAATCTTCTTGTCTGACATGGCTTCCGCCGCGCCCATGGCCAGCGCCACTTCAGAACCGGTCGCAATGATGATTGCATCCGGAGCACCGTCACAATCTTTCAGGATGTAACCGCCTTTGGCGATGTCATTGATCTGTGCTTCGGTGCGCGTCTGATGCGGCAGACCCTGGCGTGAGAATATTAGTGTCGAAGGACCGTCTTTGCGCTCAATAGCCTGCGCCCAGCAAACCGCTGACTCAACCGCATCACAGGGACGCCATACCGCCATATTAGGGATCATGCGCAGGGTAGGAATCTGCTCGATGGGCTGATGGGTCGGGCCATCTTCACCCAGACCAATGGAGTCATGGGTGAACACGAAGATGCTTTGAATTTTCATCAATGCAGCCATACGCAGGGCGTTACGCGCATATTCGGAGAACATCAGGAAAGTAGCGCCGAAAGGAAGCAGACCGCCATGCAGGGTAATACCGTTCATGATGGCCGACATGCCGAATTCGCGCACACCGTAATTCACGTAGTTAGCATCTTCGTTGCTGCACATAGGTTTGTAACCGGACCATTCTGTCAGGTTGGAGCCGCCCAGATCGGCAGAACCGCCGAACAGCTCGGGGACGACAGGCGCGTAGGCTTCGATAGCGGCCAATGAAGCCTGACGTGTCGCCGGACTTTTCGCTTCTGCGTCAACAGCAGCAATAAAGGCAGCCGATTTAGCGGCCCAGTCTGCGGGCAGATCACCGGCCATGCGGCGTTCGTACTCGGCAGCCAGCTCAGGATGCTCGGCTTTGTAAGCGGCGAATTTTTCATTCCACTCGGCTTCGGCTTTAGCGCCTTTCTCTTTCGCGCTCCAGCCTGCATAAATATCCGCCGGCACTTCAAAGGCATCGTGATCCCAGCCCAGAGCGGCCTTGGTCAGGTTGATTTCTTCCTGGCCCAGCGGTGCACCGTGACAGGCGTGGCTGCCACACTTGTTGGGCGAGCCGAAACCAATGGTGGTTTTGCAGCAGATCATGGTGGGTTTATCGGTCATGGCCCTGGCCATTTCGATGGCTTTAGCAAGCGCCTCGGGATCATGCCCGTCAACATTGGGCAGAACGTGCCAGCCATAGGCTTCGAAGCGTTTGGGCGTGTCATCGGTAAACCAGCCTTCAACATGGCCGTCGATGGAAATGCCGTTGTCATCCCAGAAGGCGATTAGCTTGCCCAGACCCAAAGTGCCGGCCAATGAACAGGCTTCGTGAGAGATGCCTTCCATCAAACAGCCGTCACCTAAAAATACATAGGTGTTGTGGTCGACTATGTCGTGACCTTTCTGGTTGAAATGAGCCGCCAGCACCTTTTCCGCCATGGCCATACCGACGCCGTTGCTAAT
>JAGXGK010000011.1 GCA_024636785.1 Gammaproteobacteria bacterium | reverse complement strand
GGTCTGTCCCTGTTTATGGCAATGACGATGATTTACTGGTCCGCACAATACATTCCCTCAGGATGGATTGCGGTAATCTTCGGGCTCTCGCCGGTTTTAACCAGCGTGTTCGCCACGTTGATTCTGCATGAAAGTTCGTTCACTTTTGGACGTGTAATTGGCATGCTACTGGGGCTGTGCGGCCTGGCAGTGGTTTTCATGGAAGGGCAGAGCATTTCCACAGCGGCGTTATTCGGTGTGGCGGGTGTGACGCTGGGTGCGATTTCGCAATCGCTCGGGGCGGTGCTCATCCGTAAATTAAAACCGACGATTCATGCCATTGCTATCACCATCGGCAGTCTGGTGGTGGCCATTCCCCTCTTTCTGGCGAATGGTTTTTATGGCTCCGGCTGGCCACAGAGCTGGCCAATGCATTCTATGATGGCGATTGTTTATCTGGCTATTTTTGGAACCGCGCTGGGGTTTCCTCTTTATTATTATCTTTTGAAAAACCTCAGGGTGGAGCGTGTGGCGTTGATCACTTTAATTACCCCGGTGACGGCACTGTTACTGGGCGCCGCCATCAATGATGAGGTAATCGGCCCGCAGGTCTGGCTGGGCACGGCACTGATTCTGATGGGCCTTGCTATTTATGAGTACGGGAAATACCTGCCTTTCAAAAAGAAATGGCAATTACGCTGGAATCAACGCCCGCTATAAAAAAACAGTGATGTATGCTCGCATCTGATTGCTGATCCGTTCTGTGCGTTATGTTTTGCTTTTTTAGAAAATGCAGCGTGATTATCGAAGCCGATTGCGGTATGTTGTAAACTACCTGAGTCCGTGGCTTAACCACGGATTCAGGTAATATCAAACCTGTTTTATCGCCAAGGGAATTTTGCTATGCGTTTTATGATTAACCTGATTGTTATCAGCGTCTTTTTAACTGCCTGCTCGAACCTGAGCAAGTCGCCGGAGACCTTACGCCATAACTATCTGGCTATTACCCAGCCGGGTATCAGCATGGATGAGACCATTCCCCTGATCAAGAAAAAAATTCAGCCTGAAGGCGCGCTGATAGTGCGTGAAGGCACGCCCTGTCTGGACAAGGAGTCACTCGAACGACAAAAAGGTTTGCATTCTATCAAGGTTAATCTGGGCTGGTATTACTGGGGAGTGATGAAAACGCCGGTTTATGGTGAGTGGTGTTTTAATAGCAACAAAACGCTAATCGATATTATTGTTTACAAGGCGATCGACGATTTTCAGCATCAGCAGTTCGAGCACTCTGCGCAGCCATCACTCCGGTGATATTTACTGCGGATACTGCCTTAAAATCAGGCTGTCGCCACGCTGGGTAAACTCGATCTGCTTCAGGAAAGACATGCCCAGCAGAATCACATCCGAGTCATCGTTGGGATTGATAATCGCGCTGATATTTTCCAGCTCAATACCGTCAATCGCCACCCGATCAAGTATCGCCTTATACCCTCTGGCCACACCATTAGCGGTTCGCAGCTGGATAACAGCACCCCGTTCCAGTTGCAACCTTTGGGCGATATGTTCGGGCACGGCGACGCCGGTGGCACCGGTGTCGAGCATAAACACCACCGGCTGACCGTTAATGGCACCATCAGTGACATAATGGCCGTAACGGTTACGTTGCAGCTCAACTTCACGCGCGCCGGTTTCGCTATAACGGGTATTCAGGTTTTGATTAGGATTGGTCTGCCGGTCGATGACACCGGCAAAGAAAGAGAACAGGAAAATCAGAAACAGTATCCACATTGCCGTCACCATGAAGGTGCCAATGCGTTTTTGTTCTTTCACTTCAGGATTATTATTCATAATCGTGCAGCTATGGTCACGCCGTTATGACTCACGGTTCGATCATTTTTTGAACACAGCCTCGTCCTTGAGCACCAAATAATCTTAGTGGGATAAAGCCTACCCCCTCATCAGATCGAAAAATTCATTATTAGTTTTAGTCGATTGCATTTTGCTCATCAGGAATTCAATCGCACCAATCTCATCCATCGGCTGTAGCAGCTTGCGCAGAATCCACATCTTCTGCAGCTCATCCGGGCTGGTCAGCAGCTCTTCGCGACGCGTACCGGAACGGTTGATATTGATCGCAGGGAAGATACGTTTTTCGGTGATACGGCGATCCAGATGAATTTCCATATTGCCGGTACCCTTGAACTCTTCATAAATCACTTCATCCATTTTTGAACCGGTGTCGACCAGTGCGGTGGCGATGATGGTAATGCTGCCGCCCTCTTCAATATTACGCGCAGCGCCGAAGAAACGTTTGGGGCGATGCAAGGCATGTGCATCCACACCCCCGGTTAAAACTTTACCGGAAGAGGGAATGACGGTGTTATAGGCACGGGCCAGACGGGTGATGGAATCGAGCAGAATGACCACGTCTTTTTTATGTTCGGCCAGGCGTTTGGCTTTTTCAATCACCATTTCCGCCACCTGCACGTGACGGCTGGCAGGCTCGTCAAAGGTGCTGGATACCACTTCACCGCGCACACTGCGCTGCATCTCGGTAACTTCCTCAGGGCGCTCATCAATCAACAGCACTATGAGGTAACACTCAGGATGATTGGCGGCAATGGATTGCGCGATATTGCTCATCAGCATGGTTTTACCCGCCTTGGGCGGTGATACCAGCAGACCACGCTGGCCCTTACCGATGGGCGCAACCATGTCGATAATGCGGGCGGTAATATCTTCAGTACTGCCATTACCGCGTTCCATGGTCATGCGTTCATTCGGGTGTAACGGGGTCAGATTTTCAAAAGCAATTTTGTTCCGTGTCTGTTCGGGAGATTCAAAATTAACCTGATCAACCTTAAGCAGGGCAAAATAACGCTCACCTTCTTTGGGCGGGCGGATCTTGCCAGCGATGGTGTCGCCGGTGCGCATACTGAAACGGCGTATCTGACTGGGTGAAACATAGATATCATCCGGACCGGCCAGATATGAACTGTCTGCCGCTCGCAGGAAACCAAAACCGTCCTGTAATATTTCCAGAACACCATCGCCGAATATGTCTTCGCCTTTTTTAGCGTGGTTTTTCAGTATGGCAAAAATGATTTCCTGTTTTTTGGAACGCGCCACATTATCCAGTTTCATGGATGAGGCAATATCGAGGAGTTCCTGAACAGGTTTTAGTTTTAATTCTGTAAGATTCATGGGGATTATGTGAATGGGTTGAGGTTAAATAGATTGGGTTTTTTAGGTTGTTGAGCGAGCTGGCGGCAGCTTGCTCTGGCCACAAGATGTGCGGCCCGGATATGTGCTTGCCATGCAAGCTAAGTCATTAGTCGTTATTCAGGGTATTTTTTATTTCTTTTCCGGCTTAAGCACTACAGATTACTGTCTATAAAGGCAGCCAGCTGGGATTTTGACAAGGCACCGACTTTGGTGGCTTCAACTTCACCATTTTTAAACAGCATTAATGTCGGAATACCACGAATGCCGTATTTAGGTGGCGTGTTCGGATTTTCATCAATATTGAGTTTAGCAACTTTAATCTTGTCACCGTATTCGGTGACCATCTCTTCCAGAATAGGAGCAATCATCTTGCAGGGGCCACACCATTCTGCCCAGTAATCAACCAGTACGGGTACATCCGAATTTATAACGTCCTGGTCAAAAGAATCATCGGTTACATAAACAATTTGATTACTCACTTAAGGAATGCCTCCAAAAAATTATTAGTTTTTTTGATAAAAGTTCAGAAAATACGAGGTAAGACTACTGGAATTTTTTGTTGAATTGAAGCTGCATGAGCTTCCTGGATATGTATTTTCGACGTATCTTAGACTATTTTTTCAATTTATACACCCCTTTTATGAATGTCTTTTTATTTTAGGTTAAGCTACCCGCATGACCGATACCAACATTACTGAAATACCTTTTACACAATTTAATCTGGACTCACGCATTATTCAGGGACTGGACGACACCGGCTTCCATTTTTGCACCCCCATTCAAGCTGAAAGCATCCCCATCGCCATTACCGGGCAGGATGTCGCCGGTGAAGCCCAGACCGGAACCGGCAAGACCGCCGCCTTTATGGTGGCCTGTTTCGATTACCTGCTCAAGCACCCCGCCGGTGAAGGCAAACGCCTCAATCAGCCCCGGGCCCTGATTCTGGCACCTACCCGCGAGCTGGCCATCCAGATTCATAAGGATGCGCTGAACATAGGTCGGCATACCGGGCTTAAATTAGGCCTGGCATACGGTGGCACCGGTTACGAGATTCAGCGCCAGGAAATTCGGGATGGCGTCGATATTCTCATTGGCACCCCTGGACGGATCATCGACTATTTCGAGCAACACGTTTTCGACCTCAAGGCCTGTCAATGCGTCGTTCTGGATGAAGCCGATCGCATGTTTGATCTCGGTTTCATCAAGGATATCCGCTATTTGCTGAATCGCTGTCCCAGCCCGGAAAAACGCCTGAGCCTGCTGTTTTCCGCCACCCTTTCGCACCGCATTGGTGAACTGGCTTATGACCACATGAACGAGCCGATGGAAGTTCGCATCAAGGCCGAGAACAAAACCGCCGACAAGGTCAAACAGACGGTTTACTACCCGGCCAATGATGAAAAAGTGCCGCTGCTGCTGGGGCTGATGAAATCTTTAAACCCCCAGCGCAGTATTATTTTCATCAATACTAAACGCGTGGCGGAAGAGCTCGACGCCTGGCTGGAAGGCAACGGCATTAAGTCGGCGCTGCTCTCGGGCGATGTGCCCCAGGCCAAACGCCAGACCCTGCTCGACAAGTTTGAAAAGGGCGAGTTTAATGTACTGGTAGCCACCGATGTCGCTGCTCGTGGTCTGCATGTGCCAGCGATCAGCCACGTTTTCAATTTTGACCTGCCCCAGTCGGGCGAAGATTATGTGCACCGGGTTGGCCGAACCGCGCGTGCCGGAGCCAGCGGTGCTGCCATCAGTTTTGCCTGCGAGGATTATGCGCACCATCTGATGGATATCGAAGAGTACATCGGCCACCGGCTGCACAACGAGCCGGTCACCGCTGAACTGCTGGCTGAACCCAAACCCCGCGCAAAACGTGAACGTCGCAAGCCTAAACCCGGGCAGCGCGGCGGTCAGAATCGCAGCCAGTCGGGGAACCGGAATAAAAGTTACAGCCGAAGCTAAAAAACCGCTCTACGAGCGGTTTTCATTGCCGCATAAAACCGGACTTTTAGAAGCCGACATTCAGAACCGATATTTAGAACCGCAGAAGCCTTCGCGGTGATTATTTCTCCAGCTCGGCAAAGGCCTCTTCCGCCACCGCCAGCGCCTGTTCCACGTTACCGGCAAAGACATTGAAGTGGCCCATTTTACGCCCCGGCAGCGCCTGACTTTTGCCGTACAGGTGTAACTTGATTTCAGGGTGGGCCAGCAGCGCCGCCCAGTCAGGATGCCACAGGTCACCCAGTAGATTCATCATCACCACCGCTGACAGCAGGCGCGTCTCACCGGGCTTCAGGCCGCACATCATGCGCACCTGCTGCTCGAACTGTGAGGTCACGCAAGCATCACTGGTGTAATGGCCGCTGTTGTGCGGGCGCGGCGCCATCTCATTGAAAATCAGATCGCCCCTGGTGGAGATGAAAAATTCGACTGCCAGAATGCCAACATACTGCATCGACTCCGCCAGCGCCAGCGCCTGCTGCCGCGCCTTCGTAGCCAGCGACTCATCCAGCCGTGCCGGCACCGCGCTCAGATGCAAAATGCCGTGGCGATGCTGGTTTTCAGCCAGCGGATAACTCACCGCCTCGCCCTGCGCATTTCGCGCCACAATCACCGACACTTCCAGAGCCAGATCAATTTTCCGCTCCAGCACACACTCCACCTTGTTCATGGAGAGATAGGCCGGGCGTAACTCTTCCGGGCGATTAATCACCACCTGCCCCTTGCCGTCATAACCCAGCGTGGTGCTTTTCAGAATCGCCGACACGCCAATGTCAGCCAGTGCCGGTTCAATGTCAGCCTCGGACTGAATAAGATAATACGGCGCCGGATTCAGACCCGCATCGAGCGCGAACTGTTTTTCCCGGTGACGATTTTGCGCAACTTCCAGCGCATCGGCAGAGGGTGAAACCTGCGTCTTCACAGCCAGATAGCGCAGACTCTCGGCGGGCACATTCTCAAATTCGGTAGTGACCGCATCACAGCGAGAAGCCAGCAGATCCAGCGCCGACTGATCCAGATAATCGGCCCTGATATGCTCATCGGCAACAATCCCCGCCGGACTCTCGCCATCGGGATCGAGCACAATGACCCGATAACCCAAAGTGCGCGCCGCCACACAAAACATGCGCCCCAGCTGGCCGCCGCCTAATACACCCAGAGTTGCGCCCGGCAATATCGGCTTTATCATCGTGTTCGTGTTAATCGCGGTTCTGCCTGTAGAGGGATTCGGGATAGAGGTAGTAGTATCAATCAACTTTGCGGAGGCAGTGACATGGCCAGCACCGCCTCCTGCTGTTTCTTTCGAAACAGATCAAGTTTGTCGGCCAGCGCCGAATCGGTCATCGCCAGCATCGCAATCGCGTACAGCGCCGCATTAGCCGCGCCGGCCTCGCCAATGGCAAAGGTCGCCACCGGAATGCCTTTGGGCATCTGCACGATAGACAGCAGCGAATCCATGCCCTTCAGATATTTCGATGGCACCGGTACGCCCAGAACGGGCACGGTCGATTTGGCTGCCAGCATGCCCGGCAGATGAGCGGCACCGCCAGCACCGGCGATAATGCAGGCGAGGCCGTTGGCTCGAGCGCCGGCGGCATACTCAAACAGCAATTCCGGGGTTCGATGCGCCGATACCACGCGCGCTTCATAGGGCACGCCAAAAGCCTGCAACTGCTGAACCGCATGTTCCATCACCGGCCAGTCACTCTGACTGCCCATCACCACACCCACTTTAAGCGTTGCCATTATTGACTACCCATAAGATACGTAAAGAAAAAACACAGCATTTTATACGAATTTAAATATTTTTACGAAACCCGGTAGCGGACGGCTATCATGACCGAAAACACATGCCTAATCGGCGTCTCTTATCCTGCCTGAGCTCAAATACAGAAGCAAACTGCTCGCCACCTCCAGTCCACCGCCATTCACCTTGGCATCATTCTCACCCAGATCAATGCCCTGGCCGAAATTGATGGCGATCTCCTCGATCTTCATATTGAGCCCCATATCATCGGCATTATTCAGCAGATCGATCTGCGACATCACGTAAGAGTAGCCCTCATCGGGGAAGATGCCGTTAAAAATCTTGCGCATGCAGGCATCCATCTCCTTCTCGGTCAGCGAGTACTCGGCAAAGGCTGCCTGTACATAACCAAACAGATAGCCTGCGGTGAGCGCATCATCCATACGCTTGAACACCGACTTCCTGTTCGCCTGATTAACCTTATCCGCCGCCGATCTGACCTGTTTATGCAACGCGGAACCCACGCGCATAATCACATCATCGAGCTGTTTATCATTCTTCTGCTTGAACAATCCGAACATAGGCTATCCTGAAAATGTATGGAGACAAACCCCGATACACGTTAATTCACAGGCATAAAGTATAGAAGGGAAATAAATAAATACTAAAACAATCCCAGTGCCTCAAAGCAACGAAGTCTCGACTTTGCAACCGGATGAACTGCAATTTATAGAGGATTGTTTAAAAAATGGTGGTTATGGGTGGACTTGAACCACCGACCCCCGCATTATGAATGCGATGCTCTAACCAACTGAGCTACATAACCATGTTTTGAAGGCCGCAGATTTTGTACTTTTGCGGCCGTGGTGTCAATAAAAACACCGTCCTAACGAAAATTAAACATTGAACCTGAAATGCAGGACATCACCATCCTTGACCACGTACTCCTTGCCTTCAACACGCAACTTGCCCGCTTCTTTCGCGCCCTGCTCGCCCTTATTATCGATAAAGTCCTGATAACTGATGGTTTC
>JAGXGK010000040.1 GCA_024636785.1 Gammaproteobacteria bacterium | reverse complement strand
TCTATCCTTTGAAAATAAATGGCTAGGGGCGTCTTTCTCATGCATTACCTGTAAGCAGAGATGTTCCACCCATAGTTTCAGGAGATTGCGGGGTTTGAAACTGCTGGCTGTTACATGCAGGATTCCGTGTTCATTGTAGTAATGATTTATGTTGCCGGTTATTTGCCAGCTGTCAGGGTTTTCGATGCATAGGTCAATTTCGCAGAGAGTCGATTGCAGTGGCTGAAAACGCTCTAGATCGTCGAAAAGTTTCTGCATTTTATTTTTAGATTCATCATAGCTGATGAGCCCGGGTGTGCCATGTGGCAGCATTCCTTCGGCCAGCAGACGCTCGGGATCGGGAAAGTCATGGTCATCTAACCATGATTTAATAAAGTGATCGTCCATTGACCATTGCTGTAAACCGTCAAGTTTGAACGGCTCAGTGTCCGCTATGGTTTGTTCATGCGCATCATAAAGTTTTAGACGTTTCTGAATGAACTGGCGAACAGGCCGCATCAGAAAACCACTGAGTTGATCGACGCTGATGTTGCGGCTGAAATTTTCCGGCAGGTCCAGATTGATGCCGGGCCAGTTCTGCTTTTTTTCCGGACGTTGATGCGGCTCAATGGCTCTGGCGATATCACACCACCAGTGATCAAAGCTGGCGGTGTTGCGCCCGGTTTCTCCGCTATTGTCGACAGCATAATTTTTGGCGCTGAAAGCCTGGAGGGGATGCTCTGTCAGAAGGGGGTGGTTGGGGTTATAACGGTTGTTGATGTAATCGATGAGTTCCTGCACGACGACAGAAGGTGGAATTTCGTCATTTTTGCGTATGTCTCGGCCGGTATAACTAATGATCAGTCGTTGACGGGCGGCGAGCAGGCTCTCCAGAAACAGGTAGCGATCTTCCATAACAGCATTTGGATCGCCGTGCTTCCAGATATCACGCATAAAATCGAATTCGGTAGTGGTCTTGCGGTGCGGGAATGCCTGCTCCTGCATACCCATTAGAGCGATGATTTTGAATGGTACACCGCGCAGGGGCTTCATGCCGCAGAAGGTGATGCCGCCGCTATAAAAATGTGTCTGGCTGCTACTCTGCGCGTTCAGCTGTTCGCTGAACCATAAGCGCACGACCGCGAGACTGATTGGCGAGCTACTGATTCTGCCCAGGGATTCGAGTTCAGACAGGGCTTCGTGGATTTTCTGCAACCGGTTGTCTTCGTCATCGCCGTGATGAAATAGTTCATGCACCAGCTTGTCCAGCAGTTCGGCCCACTCATCGGGTGTGCGGTTTGAATCGAGTCTTTCGGACCAGTCACGCAGGGTCTGGAGCAGGGAGAAAAATCGCGCGGCCTGTTCGGCCTTTTGCGGTGATATCTGCACCGCAGGCGCGATGTTGTTCCAGGTCTCGTCATCGCCCAGGGCGTAGCCGGCCATTATCCGCTGGAAGGCCTGATGCCATGTGTTTTCGTCGATAGCGGGAAGCTTCAGTCTGGATTTCTTGTGTCTGCCATCAAGTCCCCAGTAGACGTGAAGCTGGTCGAAAAGATCTGCCAGTTCGGAGGCGGTAACATCATCCAGACCGAAATTTTTTATGACTTCAGGAATATTGATGAGATCTAGCATTTCAGAACGGGTGAACCGGCGCTGAGGTAGATCGAGTAAATTGAGAAAGGCGGTGGTCAGTGGATGCTCGTCGGCCACGGATATGTCGTTAAGATTGAATGCGATTCTGGGTTTGCCCTGAGCAAATACCGCCTTTATATAAGGTGCGTAGCGGCTGATTTCGGGAACCAGCACAAGAATATCCTCTGGCTGGAGTGACGCGTCTTCATTGAGGCAGTGCAGAAGGTTGTCGCGCAGTACCTGACATTCGCGCATAGGGCTATGGCAGATGTGTATCTGTACCGATGCTGGCGAGTTTTCAGTGACTGGTTGGGGAGTCGATCCAGTTTCAGTTTCATCAATGGCGGAATATATATCTGCTTGCAGATTGCCTAGCATGGTTTCGGGTGACGGCTCATGGAAGCGACTGTCTTCTGTGCAGGGGACGTTGAGTTCTAATAGCATGTCCTGAAACGCCGTTCCCTGTCGTCCCCATTGGGTCAGTAGCGGGTTGCCTGCCTGCCAGTACATGGCGTTGTCAGGCTCGTTGAGTCGTTTGCGTGCCAGTTCTCGTGGGGCAGCAAGGTCAGCCCAGTACTCCGGTGAGGGAGAGAGAATCCACAGATGAACGGGGATATAGCTGGCAATGGCTGAATAGGCATTCAGTAACAGTTGCGGTAGATTATGAATTGCAAAGAGGTCTAGCCGCTGGGGCAGTTTGTCGGCTTCAGGTTCGGTCTTTAGGGCCTCAATGAATTGATCTATCAAGGCGCCACGATGTGTGTCGATGTTCCGGGATATTTCACGCCATAACAGTGCCTGCCATTGATTATCCTCTCCCGCACTCCATGCTTTAATCAGCTCCGGTCGGTAGTATTGATAACGGTCAAAGCAGTCAGCAATGCGCCCGGCAAGTTGCCAGCGCTTCAGGCCTGTTTCATCATCGTTGAGGTAGGCGGTTACCGCTGCCATGTCTGAGCTGGCTCTAATGCAAGTGTCTTCAGCCAGTGCGGCATTGATCAGCCAGTGCATGCGCTCGCGGGAGAGTGGATCTTCACTTGCGGGCATGTTCAGTAAGTTTCTTGCCTGACCCCACAGCCAGGTCGCTGGCAATGGTGTATCGAGCAGGCAGATAATGCCGTCGTTAAAACAGAATTGATGTCGCAACCATCGTGCCAGTGCCGGGCTTTCGCAGACCGTAACACGAGGTGTGAAAGGGTGCGTTTCATTGGCAGCGTATGAAGTTAGCAGGTCACTTGCCAGAGTTTCCAGACGGTTGCTGTGATGAATGTGTAACATATATTGGATAACTGCTGCGTTATATGAATATCGAGTGACAGTATAGAGGAACAGCAACTGCATTTCCGATTAGTTGCGGTTCCGTGGAAAGTTGCCCCTGAAACCGATTTTTATATGCACTCATAACCAGGGTGAGTTTCATAAATTTTTTTTGGCAACTCAGCGGATGTTACATGTGCGTTAAATGTCTAAGCGTCTCTGTACGATGATCCGAAGCTTTTACATATCGATATCTATTTTTTTGAAATTAGAGGGTGAACTCACCACATCAAATCATCAGGGATCTGATGTTCGGCATAAGGGTCGTTGGCGTCGATTTCCTGTTTTTCTTCCTGGAATAAAACCACGCGTTTTTCGTTGCGTTGCTGGATTTTTTCGGCGATAGCTTTGGGGATGAGTTCGTACTGGCCGGTGATGCGGGCGATGCCCAGTTTGCCCTGTACGATCTGTTTCTGCATTTCTTCGTTGATGTAAATGCGTTTGATTTTTTTCTGGTGTTCGAAGTTGTAGGCGATGTCGCAGTGGTGCTCGCGTTCGATGCGATTAGTTTTGATGAGTTGGTCGATTTCGGCGGAAATGGCTTTCTGGCGTGCCTGTTCCTGTTTTTGCTGGTTTAGCTCGCGGTCGCGCCGGGCTTTTTCTTCGGCAGCTTGTTGTATTTTGATTTTGTTTTCGTCAACAACTTTTATTTTCTTGTTGTTATGCTGCTGCTTTTTTACTTTCTGCTTGTCCTGTTTGGCTTTCTGAACTTGCTGTTTGTTGACCAGGCCGGCTTTGAGGAATTGGTCTTGGAAAGGGTTGCTCATTGAGAATGTCTCGTTATTACTGGTGTCTGTTAGTGCGGTCATTTTACCCTGATTATCGCCGTAGTGCAGCAGGGGCAATGCCGGTGAGCTGTTTGTAGGTGCCTACAGTTAATGCGGTTTTGGCTTACGCGGGGATGTCGATGGAGGCGCGGATGCATTGCAGCAGGCCGTAATCGTAAGCGCCTTCGAAGGCTTCGTGGATGGGTTTCAGTTTTCTGTCTTCGTCGCCGAAATTTAAAAAGGCGTTTTGAATTGTTTTGATTTCCTTTTCGCTGAGTTCGATCACCTGTTGCAATTCAACTTCGCCGGTTTCGATGGCTTTGGCCAGGTGGGTGTGAATGGTGGTGAGTTTCAGGTTGCGGTGGGCGGCGATGGCTTCGGCGTTCATACCCGAGCGCAGCAAGGACAGGGTCTCTTCAACGGTGTCGCTGCTGGAGGTGGCGTTGGCGACGGTATCGATATGCTCTCTGATGACCTTTAAGAACTCATCGGCATAGGCTTCGAGCTTTTTCTCACCGACGCCGGACATTCTGGAAAACTGGTCGTGGTTCTGCGGCTGGCGTTCGACCATTTCCATCAGGGTGGCGTCGTGGAAGATGACGTAGGGTGGCACGTTGGATTCATCGGCCAGGGTTTTCCGGCAGGCGCGTAATGCTTCCCACAGGGCTTTTTCTGTATCTTTGACGGTGTTGTAGGCCTTGCGTCCGCGCTGGGTCAGTTTTATCTGTTTGCTTTCCTTGCGTAGATGCAGGGTCTCTTCGCCGCGCAATACCGGGCGGCACTGTTCGGTCAGGCGCAGGTTGCCGTGGCCTTCCACGTCCACCGAGAGCAGGTTTCTGGCGATGAGCTGGCGGTAGACGCTATTCCACTGTTTGGCGTCCAGCTCTTTGCCGATACCATAAACACTGAGCTGGTCGTGGCCGAACTGTTTGATGCGGGCCATGTCTTTGCCCAGCATGACATCAATGAGATAGGTGACGCCAAAACGCTGGTTGGTTTTGTAGACGCAGGACAGCGCTTTTTGCGCGACCACGGTGGCGTCCCAGGTTTCGACCGGGACCAGGCAGGTATCGCAATTGCCGCAGGGCTGCTCCAGGTGATCATCGAAATATTTCAACAGCGCCTGTCGCCGGCAGGTGGTGAGTTCGCTGAAACCGAGCATGGATTGCAGTTTGTGGCGCTCGACCCGTTTATGGGCTTCGTCGGCGTCGGAGGTTTCCATCATCTGTTTCAGCATGATGACATCTTGCAGGCCGTACATCATCCAGGCGTCGGAGGGCAGGCCATCACGACCGGCGCGACCGGTTTCCTGATAATAGGATTCGATGCTTTTGGGTAAATTCAGGTGCGCCACAAAGCGAACATCGGGCTTGTCGATGCCCATGCCGAAGGCGATGGTGGCGACGATGATGACACCGTCTTCGCTTAAAAAGCGGCTTTGATGCTGTTGCCGGATCGGCGCCGATAAACCGGCGTGATAGGGCAGTGCGTTCAGCCCCTTGGAGCTTAGCCAGGCGGCGATCTGCTCGACCTTTTTGCGCGACAGGCAGTAGACAATGCCGGCATCGTTTTCATGTTCGTTGAGAATAAAGCGCAGCAGCTGCTCTTTGGCATTGCCCTGATTTTGGGAAATGCTGTAACGGATGTTGGGACGATCGAAACCGGAGACAAACAGCTCGGCGTTTTCCAGCGCCAGCCGCTGAATGATCTCCTTACGCGTGGGCGCATCGGCGGTGGCGGTGAGGGCGATGCGCGGAATCGCCGGAAAGCGTTCGTGCAGGATGGAGAGCTGGATGTATTCCGGGCGAAAATCGTGACCCCATTGCGATACGCAGTGCGCCTCATCGATGGCAAACAGGGCAATGGGTGCGCGTTCCAGTAGATTCAGAAAACGCTCGGTCGTCAGGCGCTCGGGCGCGACATAGAGCATATCCAGCTCACCGCGCAGCAGTTGCTGCTCGACTTCACGGGCGCTGGCGGCATCCAGGGTCGAATTCAGGAAGGCAGCGCTGACGCCCAGCTGTTTTAAGGCGGCGACCTGATCCTGCATGAGTGCGATCAGCGGCGATACGATGATGCCGACGCCTGCGCGCGCCATGGCTGGAATCTGGTAACACAGGGACTTGCCGCCGCCGGTGGGCATAAGTACCACGGCATCCCTGCCGTCGATGAGCTGCGCAATAATGGCCTGCTGCTGGTCGCGGAATTCTGAATAGCCGAAAGTGCTGTTCAGAATATGGAGTGCTTTGTCTTCCATGGTTGTTATTGATTAACCTGATTATTAAATTGAATGATGGCGTAAATATGCCGGCTACGGCTCTGTTGCTGCTTTAATCTTTGGAATAGAAAACGCCCGGCAGCCAGCTTTTTTTGATCTCTCGGGTTTTTTCGTAATTGACTTCGCTGTCATCAATCTACACCTGATTGATGCTTAAGCGTTTGAATTTAAGTGCCGACAGCCCGATGGGGAAGCGGTTAGTGACCACGCCTTCCACTGTTTGTATGACTATTGCCATTTTTCATTCTCCTCAAAC
>JAGXGK010000039.1 GCA_024636785.1 Gammaproteobacteria bacterium | reverse complement strand
TCAAGTGTGTCGGACATAGGGTTATTATAAGTAGCTCAGTAAAGTGGATTTTAGTTTTTCCTGGTTTGAAGCATCGAGTGTCTGCTCGATATCTTTATGTCGGATATCAAAATAATCAACAGCTTTCTCACCCGCCGTTGATATCTTCGCGCTGAGGATGCCGATATTACAATTGATAAAGGCTTTGGCAATGATAGCGAGCAGGCCGTGGCGATCAACCGTGTCGATATAGATACGAACAACATCGGGCTCGTTGGTGCTCTCGAAAGTGATTGTGGTGGGGACATCAAAGTGTTTATGCCTTCTCGGTGTCGATAGGCTGGAATCAATGTATTTGTTGGTGTCAGCGGCCAGTTTTTTGCATAGATCCGGAATCATTTCATAGATGCTATGTTCGAGCACATCAAGCGTATAATTGTTGGAAATTATTTTGAATGTTTCCAGGGCGTAGTCGTTTTTGCAGTTGACTACTTCCGCGCTGACAATATTCAATCCCAGTTGCCCCACTGTGCTGACCACGGTTGCAAATATGCCTTCTTTCGCAGGCGTGTATATAAATAGTTCCACACTGTCATTCTGGTTGTTGATGCGGGATTTAACCAGTGGTTGAGTGTCGTTTTTAAGATTGAAAATTAGTTGTGTGTGCCAGACAATTTCACCCGGTGCGTGCCTGAGAAAATATTCATCATTGAGATTTTTCCAGATATCATGTGACTGGTATGTACTAATGCCTTTAAGGTCAAGCATACGCAGAGCATCGGTTTGATTGAGCTGAATGGTTTCAGGTCTGTCGATGCCGGATTCAAGCCCTTTCTGTAACAGCGATGCTGTCCGGTTGTAAAGTTCGATCAGCAGATTATCTTTCCAGCTGTTCCACTGTTTTGGATTAGTGGCACGAATGTCTGAGATGGTCAGCAAATAAAGATAATCCAGCCGGGACAGGCTGCGAACATTTTCGGCAAACTCCCGAATAATATCAGGATCACTGATGTCCTTACGTTGAGCGGTCATGGACATAATCAGATGACTGCGAACCAGCCAGCTTACCAGTTCGGCATCAGCGGTATCCATGTCGTGGCTGATGCAAAACTCCAGTGCATCTTCCGCACCCAGAATGGCGTGATCACCCTTGCGGCCTTTGGCAATATCGTGAAACATGCCCGCCAGATATAACAGCTCAGGTTTGTTTAAGTGGTGGAAGATGCCGCTTGCTAAAGGGAATTCGTGGCAATATTCGGTGACTGAAAAACGCCGTAAATTCCGGATCAGAAACAGCGTGTGCTGGTCGACGGTGTAGGCATGAAAAAGATCGTATTGCATGCGCCCGACAATGGATTCAAAGGCGGGAATGTAGGCGGCAAGAATGCTGTATCGATTCATTCTGCGCAGTTCGTGGGTGATGCCGCGATTGTTGCTGATGATTTTCATGAACAGTTTTTTAGCTTTAGTCGAAGCTCTGAACTTGTCATCGATCAGGTATTTGTGGTGACGGATCAGGCGTATGGTTTCCGCGCGCACGCCCTGTATTTCAGGATGCTGCTGCATGATGTAGAAAAGTTTCAGCAGCTCAGTGGGGCGTTCCTTGAAAAGATTGCAGTCGCGAATTTCCAGATAGCCGTGGCGGGTCTGAAAGGCATCGTTGATGACATCGGGTTCGCCAGCTTTGTTGGCGTAAAGAATCGCCTCCCTGAAAAGCTGTAGCAGCATTTCATTGAGGTTTCCCAGCTCCATCACGGTACGATAATACTGCTGCATGAACTGTTCAATGGCCTGATTGTTTCGGTCATTGATGCCGTCCCTGAAGCCGAATTCATTCGCCAGCTCACGTTGATAATCAAACAGCAGTCGATCTTCGCGACGGCCTGCCAGATAGTGCAGGCTGCACCGGATTTTCCACAGCAGTCGCTGGCCTTCAATCAGGGTGTTGAGTTCGTCCTGCTGCAAAAAATCCTTGTCGACGAGGTCTTGCATATTTTTTGCATTGAAGTGGCGTTTGGCCACCCAGCCAATCATCTGTATGTCGCGTAAACCGCCCTGGCTCTCCTTGATGTTGGGCTCCAGGCTGTAAGCGGTATCATTGTATTTTCCGCTGCGCTGAAGTTGCTCCTCCAGTTTGGCCTGAAAGTATGACTGGCTGTCCCAGATGGAATCAGGGCCGGTCTTGAACTGCATTTGCTCGAACAGCGTCTGATCGCCGGTAAGCAAACGTGATTCCATGATGTTAGTGACAACGGTAATGTCTTTTTCGGCTTCGGCAACACACTCGTCCAGAGTACGTACGCTGTGACCGATTTCAAGGCGACTGTCCCAGAGCAGGGTCAGATAATCTTCCAGTGCGTCTTTGGTCTGTTCGTTTTCTTTTTCAGCCAGTAGCAGCATCAGGTCGACATCAGAAGCGGGGTGCAGTTCGCCGCGCCCGTACCCGCCCACGGCGATAAGCGATACCGTCTGGCTGACATCGCGAAACAGGTGTTTGAAGACGGTGATGAGCAGACGGTCAATGAGGTAAGCGCGGCCATAAACGATGGCTTCCACATCGACGCCCTGGTGGTAAAGGTTTTTTAGGCCGTCATTGATCTGCGCAACAGCCACCTTGGTATAATTCAGGCAGGCTTCACTGTGTTGAGACAGATCCGATTCCAGTTGCTCGGTGTCGAGTAACTGAGCGATCTCCCGGCCCGGCTGATGTTTGAAATTATGCATAGTGGAAAGGCGGGTTTAGATTTCGTCGCCGGGGCACTGGGTCAGAATTTCGTGCCCGGTTTCTGTGACCAGTATGGTGTGTTCCCATTGCGCTGATGGGCTGTGATCTTTGGTGACGACAGTCCAGCTGTCGCTGAGTAATTTCACATGGCGTTTACCGGCGTTAATCATCGGTTCGATGGTGAAAATCATGCCGGGCTCGAGTTCGATGCCGGTGCCCGCCTTGCCGTAATGCAGTACCTGCGGCTCTTCATGAAAGCCGAGACCAATGCCATGGCCACAATATTCTCTAACGACAGAGCAGTGCTGTGATTCTGCATGTTGCTGGATGGCGTGTCCGATATCACCCAGATGTGCACCCGGCCTGACCTGTTCGGCACCCAGTTTAAGGCACTCCAATGCTACCTGTGATACCCGTGCGGCTTTCACAGGCGGCTCGCCGATAAAAAACATCTTGCTGGTGTCGCCATGGAAGCCGTCTTTGATGATCGTGATATCAATATTGAGAATATCGCCCTTTTTCAGCTTTTTATCGCTGGGGATGCCGTGGCAGACCTGATGGTTCACCGATGTGCAAATGGATTTCGGGAAACCGTGGTAGTTCAGGGGGGCCGGAATGGCTTTTTGTACGTCCACTATATAATCATGGCAGATTCGATCCAGTTCGTCGGTGGTAATACCGGCCTGAACGTGGGGGCGAATCATTTGCAGCACTTCCCCCGCCAATCGGCCGGCAATGCGCATCTTTTCAATTTCCTGTTTATTTTTTATATGTATAGTCATGGTAATAATCTTATAATAATCAGCGGTTTATGGTTGGTTTAAGCCGTGCAGGGCAGGGCTTAAAGCGTTGTTTATTTATCATCAATATGGTATAAAGCCGCCGCGCTCAAGAATTGCTTGAGCCTTAACGCGATATTGTTGCTGTCCTGAGACAGACTATATCGAATTTTACTACGCACATATACCGTCACATGCGATTGGGTGCCGTTTAAATAACGGTTATGGCATGGGGTGTATGGAGGCAAAACCCTTTTTGGAGATAAAATCATGTCTAATGTAACTATGCGTCAAATGCTTGAAGCTGGCGTTCACTTCGGTCATCAAACTCGTTTCTGGAATCCAAAAATGAATGAATTCATTTTTGGTGCACGTAACAAAATCCATATTATCAATCTTGAGAAAACATTACCCATGTATAACGATGCGGTTAATGCACTTGGCAAGATTGCATCACAGCGAGGCACCATTCTTATGGTCGGCACCAAGCGTGCTGCTCGTCTGGTTGTAGGCGAAGAATCAACACGTTGTGGCATGCCTTTCGTTAACCACCGCTGGTTAGGCGGTATGTTGACCAACTTCGCCACTATACGCCAGTCAATCCAGCGCCTGATCGAACTGGAAGAGATGTCTACCAATGGCTCGTTTGATCGCCTGATCAAGAAAGAGGCACTGGGCCTGAGCCGGGAAATGGAAAAGAAAGAGAAAATTCTCGGTGGTATCAAGGCCATGAAAAGTTTGCCTGACGCGCTTTTCGTCATCGATGTCGGCCACGAAAACATTGCCGTACTGGAAGCGAAAACACTGGGTATTCCAGTATTCGGTATTGTTGATACCAATAACTCACCGGATGGAATTGACTATGTCATTCCCGGTAACGATGATGCGATCAAAGCACTTCGCCTCTACACTCAGGGTGTTGCAGATGCGGTGATTGAAGGTCGTGCAGCAGCAGTTATGCAAAAATCCGAAGAGCCGGCACCTGCCGAGAAGCCCGCTAAAGCAGCGCCTAAGAAAAAAGCGGCCGCAAAACCGGCAGCGACTGAAGCAGCAGAAGCAGCAGAAGCAGAAGCGACTGTTGCACCGGCTGAAAAAGTTGCAGTAGAAGCGGTAGCGGAAGAAAAGAAAGCCGCGCCGAAGAAGAAAGCTGCGCCCAAAAAGAAAGCAGCTCCCAAGGCGGAAGCCGCTGATAAAGATGCTGAATAAGTCATAATTCGGCTCTGAATACACTAATATTTTTAAAGAGGTGAAATGATGCAGATCACAGCTGCTATGGTTAAAGAACTGCGTGAGCGTACCGGCTCAGGCATGATGGAGTGTAAAAAAGCCCTGCAGGAAGCAGATGGGAACATTGATACAGCAATCGAAAATATGCGCAAGTCAGGTCTGGCTTCAGCGGATAAGAAGGCTGGACGTATTGCCGCTGAGGGTCGTATTGCAGTAGAAATCAGTGAGGATGGCAAAAAGGCCGTTATTCTGGAAGTTAACTGTGAAACAGATTTTGTTTCCGGTGGCGATGAGTTTATGTCGTTTGCTACTTCAATAGCAATAACAGCACTGGCAAAACAGCCCAACTCGGTTGAAGAGCTGGTGACACTGCCTGTTGCTGATGGTGGCGAGACGATCGAAGAAGTTCGTCAGATGATGGTGGCCAAGATCGGTGAGAATATTCAGGTTCGCCGTTTTGAATTGCTGGAAACCACTAATGGTACATTCGGCAGTTACTCACATGGGCTGCGCATGAGCGTACTCGTGGAAATGGAAAATGGTAACGATGAACTGATCAAGGACATCGCCATGCACATTGCCGCCAGTAACCCTCTGTATACATCAGAAGCCGACGTCTCTCCTGAAGTTCTGGAGAAGGAAAAAGAAATTCTCCGGGCCCAGGCGCTGGAAAGTGGCAAGCCTGCTGAAATTGTAGAGAAGATGCTGGAAGGACGTATCCGTAAGTATCTGGCCGAGATCACCCTGGTGGGTCAGCCTTTTATTAAAGATCCGGACAAAACTGTGGGTAACCTGCTGAAAGATGCGGGCGCCACCGTGGTTCGCTTTGTTCGCTATGAAGTGGGCGAAGGCATCGAGAAAAAGCAGGAGAACTTTGCTGACGAAGTGAAGGCCCAGCTAGGCGCAGGCTAAAACAATTAGGCAATAATGTAAAAAACAAAAAACCGGGATATTTGGCCCGGTTTTTTGTGTAGCATGTTCGGTATACTTATGACATCAAAATCAACCTTATATAAAAGAGTTTTAATCAAACTAAGCGGCGAAGCACTCATGGCTGAGCTGGATTATGGTATTGATCCCACCATGATTAACCGCGTCGCCAGGGAAATTGCAGAAGTCGTTGAAATGGGCGTTGAAGTGGCTCTGGTCATCGGCGGGGGCAACATTTTCCGCGGTGCCGGCTTAGTGGAATCCGGCATGGACAGGGTCGCAGGTGACCATTTGGGCATGCTGGCCACGGTGATGAACAGCCTGGCTATGCAGGATGCGCTGGAAAAAATCGGTCAACCGGCAAGCGTGATGTCTGCCTTGAGCATGCATCGTATTTGTGAGGAATATACCCATCGGGGTGCAATGGAGTACTTGCGCAATTCGCGGGTAGTCATCTTTGCAGCGGGTACGGGTAACCCCTTTTTCACCACTGATACTGCGGGTTGCTTACGTGCTGTTGAAATCAAGGCGGATGTTATAATGAAAGCCACTAAAGTAAATGGTGTGTTTGATTCTGATCCGATGAAAAATCCGGATGCAAAACGCTATGAAAGATTAAGTTACGACGAAGTTCTGGAAAAGGATTTAAAGGTCATGGATGCGACAGCGGTGGTGCTATGTCGAGACAACAAGTTGCCATTACGCATATTTAATTTGAATGAGGCAGGTGCACTGCCTGAGGCTGTAAGAAATCAGTCTATAGGGACTGAAGTCGTTATGGGAGAAAGCCGATGATTGATGAAATAATTAAAGACGCCGAAGACCGCATGGGCAAAAGTGTCGAGTCTTTTCGTTCGGATTTGACCAAGATTCGTACCGGTCGCGCCCATCCCAGTTTGCTCGACCACATTATGGTTGAATACTATGGCGCGGCAACACCTCTGTCGCAGGTTGCTAATGTCTCGGTTGAAGATGCCCGGACGCTGTCGATTACCCCCTGGGAAAAGGATATGGTGAAAGCCATTGAAAAGGCCATCATGAAATCTGATCTGGGTCTGAATCCGGCAACAGCCGGTACGGTTATTCGAATTCCCATGCCCCAGCTCACTGAAGAGCGTCGGCATGATCTGGTGCGTGTGGTTAGAGGCGAGGCTGAGAATGGCCGTATCGCCATCAGAAATATCCGCCGGGATGCGAACGGTGACTTCAAGGAGCTGTTGAAGGAGAAAGAAATTACCGAGGACGAGTCCAGAAAGGCGGAAGAGACGATTCAGAAATTGACGGATAGCTATGTTGCCAAAATTGACGACGTGCTGGCTAAGAAAGAAACTGAACTAATGGCTGTCTAGGAGGCTGTCGGATTTAGAATGAACTGGCTGCTGAAGAAGTTGGAGAGCGGCCCTCGCTTCAGTCCCCCTAAACCCGATATTCTCCTGGCTTGAATTTTATTTTAGAGTGTTATTAATGAGCGTAAGCGATCATTCCTCCACCACCCCCAGACATATCGCTGTTGTTATGGACGGTAACGGACGCTGGGCCAAAAAACGTTTTTTACCGAGAGCCGCCGGACACCGTGCCGGTGTTAATGCCACCCGACTGATAGTTGAAAATTGTGCCGATCACGGCGTTGAAGCATTGACTGTTTTTGCCTTTAGCAGCGAGAACTGGAAGCGTCCGAAAAATGAGGTGGACAGTCTGATGTCGATATTTATTTCAACTCTCAGGAGTGAAATGAATAAGCTGAAGAAACAGAATGTTCACGTTAAGTTTATTGGCGATCGCGACTCTTTTAGCGATGAGTTGCAGGCAGTGATGAATGAGACGGAAACGCAGACAGCTGAAAATACCGGCTTGAATTTAACCATCGCCGCCAACTACGGCGGGCGCTGGGATATTACACAAGCCTGCAAACGCATTGCAAACAAGGTTTCCGCTGGTGAATTATCGGTTGATGATATTGATGAATCGCTGATGTCAGAAGAGGTCTCTTTGACCGACCTGCCCGAAGTTGATCTTTTTATCCGAACCGGCGGTGAACGTCGCATCAGTAATTTCTTGATGTGGCAGCTGGCTTATACGGAATTATATTTTACTGATACCTTATGGCCTGATTTTAACGCCGCGACACTGAATGAGGCGATTGTCTGGTATGGCACAAGGCAACGCCGTTTTGGCAAAACATCGGCTCAGTTGAGCAATAACACAGCAATGGTTAAATAAATGTTATTACAACGCATTCTTACCGCTGTGCCATTAGCGTTAGCCGTAATCTGGTTAATTCTCTACCAGCCTACGACTGTCCTGTTCTACGTTTTATTGTTCGCCGCCTTTATTTCCAGCTACGAATGGGCGCGCCTGAGTGGCGTGCAGGCTATGGTATGGAAGCTGCTGTTTGCACTGCTGGTCAGTGGGGTTTCATGGCTGATTATCGAATACCTGTCTCATCATCTTTATCTGTTGCTGTTACTGGCATGTGCCTGGTGGTTTGCGGTCGTATATTTTCTTAAAGGTGCGCAGCCGCAAGCGAAGGCCGCTGAGTTCTCAGCAGTAAAATTAGCCATCGCCTTTATAGTTATACCCTCGACCATCATTGCGATGTATGTCGTGCATGGCATGGATCGGGGTGCAGAATGGTTGCTGTTCAGTCTGATACTGGTCTGGATAGCTGATAGTGGCGCCTACTTCAGTGGTAAAAAATTCGGCAAAAAAAAGCTGGCACCGAATATCAGTCCGGGCAAAACTCGAGAGGGGCTTTGGGGCGCTTTGTTGATGACCGCTATTTATGCTGTGCTTGCTGGTTTTTATTTCGACCTCTCGGATCGGCAATTACTGTTGCTGCTGGGTCTGTCACTACTGCTGACGATTTTCTCGGTGGCGGGTGATCTGTATATAAGTTTTTTAAAGCGCGAGGCCGAGGTCAAGGACAGCGGTAATATCCTTCCCGGTCACGGCGGAATACTGGATCGGGTTGATGGCGTGCTGCCAGTCATGCCGGTTTTTGTCATGCTGTTTGACGGGTTGATAATTTCTGTCGAAGGCCTGCATTAATGTCCAGAGTTATCACCATCCTGGGCTCTACCGGGAGCATCGGTAAGAGCGCATTGGATGTCATCGGCCTGCATAGCGATGATTTCGAACTCAGAGCACTGACCGCAAACACCAACGTTGAAACGCTCTCTCAGCAATGTTTTCAGTGGCAGCCTCGTTATGCCGTAATGTGTGACGAAAATGCTGCCCAGCGGCTGGACAAAGTCTTGCGCAAGGCCGGTTCTGCTACGCAGGTATTGTCGGGCCTTCAGGGACTGTGTCAGGTGGCTGCACTTGATGAAGTCGATACCGTGATTGCCGGCATTGTCGGTGCCGCCGGACTGCTGCCGACACTGTCGGCGGCTGAGGCAGGTAAACGCATTCTGCTGGCGAACAAGGAAGCGCTGGTGATGTCGGGTCAGCTGTTTATGGATGTAGTGGCAAAAAACGGCGCTAAATTACTGCCGGTGGACAGCGAGCATAACGCGATTTTTCAATGCCTGCCGACGACCAATGCAGGTTTGGCAAACAAAGCCGGAATCAGTAAAATTCTGCTCACCGCCAGTGGCGGCCCGTTTCGTACTTTTTCTAAGCAGCAGTTAGCTTCGGTGACGCCGGAGCAGGCCGTTAACCATCCCAACTGGGATATGGGGCCGAAAATATCGGTGGACTCGGCCACTCTCATGAACAAGGGTCTGGAGGTTATTGAGGCGCACTGGCTGTTCGGGGTGAGCCTGGATGATATCGAAGTGGTGGTGCATTCTCAGAGCGTCATCCACTCCATGGTTTCCTATGTCGATGGATCGGTGCTGGCGCAGCTGGGCAATCCGGATATGCGCACTCCCATTGCTCATGCGCTGGCGTTCCCCGCGCGTATTGCCTCGGGCGTGGAACCTCTGGATATATTTAAGGTCGCAAAACTGGAATTTGAAAAACCTGATTTCCAGCGCTTTCCCTGTTTGCGACTTTGCTACGAGGCCATCCGTATGGGAGGAGCGGCGAGCATCATATTAAATGCCGCCAATGAAGTCGCCGTGGCCGCATTTCTGGATAAGCAGATCGCCTATACCGATATTGCAGCTTTAATTGAGCGGACCCTTGTGAACACCACCATTGATCAGGATGTCGCAAGCATTGAGAATATTCTGGCCGTAGACAGTCACGCCAGAAAAACCGTTAATGAATATATAGCTGGAAAACAATAATTATAAATATGAGCATCTTGCATAATCTTTTATTTTTCATCGTCGCCATTGCTATTCTGGTCACTTTCCATGAATTCGGCCACTACTGGGTGGCGCGTAAACTGGGTGTACGGGTGCTGCGTTTTTCTATCGGATTCGGTAAGCCGCTGTATACCTGGCGCCGGCAAGTCGATGGCCAGGATATTGAATACATGATCGCGGCTATTCCTCTGGGTGGCTATGTCAAAATGCTCGATGAACGTGAAGGTGAGGTCGCCAAAGAAGAACGGCCTTACGCCTTTAATACTCAGCCGTTATTAGCTCGCACCGCTATCGTGGCGGCGGGTCCGGTGTTTAATCTCGTGCTGGCGGTCATGCTCTACTGGTTTGTTTTCCTCTCCGGTGTCACTGTCGAAAAAGCGTTGCTGGGTGCGCCCGAAGCAGGCTCTGTCGCTGAAGTATCCGGCTTCGAAGATCAGGATGAAATCTTAAAGCTCAATGATGAAACCGTGCTCTCCTGGGGTGACTTCCATTTGCTGCTGCTTAGTCAGGGGCTGGATGGCGGAACGCTGGATGTGCAGGTTAGAAATGCCGAAGGCAACATCGTCAACAGAACTATTGATCTGAGTGAGACACGTCTGCTTGAGCAGGAATCAGATGTACTTGCAGAGCTTGGCTTCAGGCACTGGTGGCCGGACTTTCCGGCGGTAATTGGTGGCGTCGTCGAAGGCAGCCCCGCTGAAGGCGCAGGCCTGCAGGAGGGTGATCAGCTGCTACGGCTTGATGGTGAAGCCGTTCAGCGCTGGGATGAGCTGGTAGAGCGGGTAGAGCGCAGTGCGGGCAAGCCGATGAATTTTGTAATTCTTCGCGATCAGCAGGAAAAATCGATTGTTGTGATTCCCGGCAGCAGAGAGAAGCAGGGTGAAAGCAAAGGTTTTATTGGTGCTTTTCAGGAGTTTCCGCCGGAGCTGAAAGACAAACTATTCGTCGATATTGAGTACGGCGCATTTGAAGCGGTGCCTGCGGCGGTGGTTAAAACATGGGATATGTCGAAGCTCACCTTACGCGTTATCTGGAAAATGATTGTGGGCGAGGCCTCTCTGGAAAATATCTCCGGTCCCGTCACCATCGCTAAATACGCCGGTTTGAGTGCGGATATCGGACTCACTCAGTTTATTGGTTTTCTGGCGATCATCTCGGTGAGCTTAGGCGTACTGAATTTATTACCGATCCCGGTACTCGATGGCGGGCATCTATTATATTTTCTTATCGAAGCTATAAAGGGCTCACCGGTGTCTGAAGCTTTTGAGCTGCGTGGTCAGCAAGTCGGTATCGTAATGCTGGGGCTACTGATGTTTATAGCTTTTTACAATGATTTTCAGCGGTTTATGCAATGATGCTTTTTATATCTAATGTTTCTTCGCGGTCATCAGGACTTCTGTTACTGCTGCACCTTCTGCTGGTTTCAGGATTAGCCTGGTCGGCGGAAAGCTTTCTTGTTAACGAAATTCAAATTGAGGGGCTTGAGCGTCTGCCTGATGGTACGCTTTTGAACTATCTGCCGGTGAAGGTCGGTGACCCGGTAGATAACAAACAAATAGTTTTTGCCATCAAGGAGCTGTATAAAACTGGCTTTTTTGCTGATGTACAGATGTTTCGGGAAGGTGATGCACTGATTGTTAAGGTGAAGGAGCGGCCTTCAATTGCAGAGGTGAAATTTTCCGGTAACTCGGACATCGACAGTAAAACCCTGGAAGGCGCACTTGAGGACATCGGTATCGTTAAAGGCCGTATTTACAACCGCTCATTGCTGGAAAAACTCACGCAGGAACTGGAGCGGGTTTATTTCAGTCAGGGCAAGTACGGTATTCGTATACAAACCGAAATCACTGAACTCGATCAGAACCGGGTGGGAATCAATATTGAAATCTCCGAAGGTCAGATCGCACTGATCAAGCAGATTAATATTATCGGTAACGAGAAGTTCGATGATGAAACGCTGCTGGACGAATTGCAGTTAGGTATTCCCGGCACATTTACTTTCTTTTCCAGTGCCGATGAATACTCAAAGCCAAAGTTGAATGCTGATCTGGAAACGCTGCGCTCCTATTATCTTGACCGTGGTTACGTAAAGTTTTCGGCTGAGTCAACACAGGTTTCAATCACGCCTGATAAAAAAGATATCTATATCACCATTAACGTGGAAGAGGGCGAGCAGTATTCTATCGGCGAAGTCAGGCTGGTGGGAGAGATGGTGGTTGATGAGCAAATTCTAAGTAAACTGATTTTAACTAAACCCGAAGAAGTTTTCTCCAGAAAACTGATGACGACTTCCCAGAAACTTCTGGAAGATCGCCTGGGGAAAGATGGCTACGCTTTTGCCAGTGTAAAAGTGCTGCCTGAAATTAATGAGCAGAACAATATCATTGATCTCATCTATCAACTAATACCGGGTAATAAAACACACGTCAGAAATATTAATTTTCATGGCAATTTCAGAACCCATGAAGAAGTCCTGCGACGTGAAATGCGTTTGATGGAAGGTTCTATTCTGGCCAGCGACAAACTGGAACGTTCAAAGATTCGTTTGCAGCGATTGAGTTATCTGGAAAATGTACAGATCGAGACCAAACAGGTGCCGGGTACCGATGACATGGTTGATCTTGAAGTTTCCGTGGAAGAACGTCTGTCGGGCAGCTTTAATATTGGCGCAGGTTTCTCACAGACACAGGGGCTGCTGTTTAACGTCGGTTTGACTCAGGAAAATCTTTTTGGAACCGGTCAGAGTCTGGCTGTTTCCATTAATACTGATTCCGCCAATACGGTATATAACATTTCCTTTACCGACCCCTATTATACCGTGGACGGCGTCAGCCGCACCATCAGTCTGGCTTTCGCCAAAAGAGACGCGGCGGAAGAGGATATCTACGATTTCCAGACCGATTCCTACAGCGCCAATGTCAATTACGGTATTCCTCTGAGCGAATATTCTACTTTACGACTGGGTTATGGCCTGAGTCATGTCAGGCTAAAATTGTCCAGCTTTAATCCTTCACTTGAAGCCACCGCTTTTGTTGCCGACCACGGTGATAGTTATGATAATCTTTTGCTCAGCGCCAGTTACACATACGACACGCGTAACAGGACGGTATTCGCCACTAAAGGCAGCTCACAGACGGTAGCCATGAATCTGTCGACACCGGGCAGTGACCTGGAATTTTACAAGCTCTCTTATGTCACCAGTTTCTATCTGGGTTTAAGCGAGGACTTTACGCTGTTGCTGCGCTCTAATCTGGCTTACGGTAATGGTTATGCGGATTTAGACAGTCTGCCCTTCTACGAGCGATATTTCGCCGGTGGCTTGCGTACCGTTCGAGGTTATGACTCCAACTCTCTGGGACCGCGCGATGACTACGGTAACCCTATCGGTGGTAATATGCGGGTTACGGCAGGGGCTGATCTGATTTTCCCGGTTCCCTTTATCGAAAAGCCGCCATCTTCAGTCAGGTTAAGCGCGTTCTATGATGTCGGTAATGTGTACCTCGATACCGCCCCGACTTATAATGCCTCCGAAATTGGTTTTCAGGCTGAAGAATTGCGGACCTCGGCAGGGTTGTCATTTGTCTGGCTGGCACCCATCGGGCCTTTGCGCTTTAGCTGGAGTAAAGCGCTGAATGATGTTGAAGGCGATAATTTAAAAGTATTTCAATTTAGTATAGGTTCTTTCTTTTAAGGAGATGATTATGAAAAAAATTATTACAGCGACACTATTTGCCCTGGCAGTTTGCAGTAATGCAATCGCCGCCGGTGATCTTAAAATCGGTTATGTCAGTGTAGAGAAACTGCTGACTCAGGCACCACAGGTTGAAGCCGTCAATACCGCCATGATTGAACGCTTTGGTGGTAAGAAAGATGAGCTGCAAAAGATGGAAGGCGAAATAAAATCCATGCAGGAAAATTATAAGCGTAACGAACTTGTCATGACCGAAGACAAGCTGAACGAGCTTAAGAGCAAACTGATCGCCAGGCTGCAAACATTTAAACAAATGGAAGCAGCACTGAATCAGGAAGTTTCAACCATGCGTAGTCAGGAATTGGCAATTCTGCAAAAATCGGTTCGCGATATTATTAATGAAATTGCGACAAAAGATAAATACGATCTGATCTTGAGTGAAGGCGTGGTGTTCGCTGCCGACAGACTTGATATCACTGATGTCGTGCTTGAAAGAATGAATAAAGACTTCAAGAAATAAGCCCGAGCACAATGGCTTATCGTTTGTCAGAGCTGGCCGGGTTAACAGGCTCGAAACTCGTTGGTGATGATTGCCTGATTGCAGCTATTGCTGAAATCAGCTCAGCCGGTGCGGGAGACATCACGTTCATCTCCAATGCAAAGTATGCCGAACATCTTGCTGATACCCACGCCTCCGCGCTTATTATAAAAGCGGAGCTTTTAGCTGACTGTTCTGTTTCTGCGCTGGTGACGGATGATCCGCGTCTGGTCTATGCAAAGGTGGCGAACCTTCTATATCCGCCGGTCAACGTTGTTCCGGGTATAAGTGTTGATGCTGTTGTTTCAGAGTCTGCATACATTGACGAAACGGCATCTGTTGCCGCCGGCGCGGTCATAGCAACGGGGGTGCGTATCGGTGCTGGAACTCAGATTGGTGCAGGCTGTGTCATTGAAGACAACGCCATCATTGGCGCTAACACACGCATTAACTCGAACGTTACAGTGGGTTACAGCTGCGAAATAGGTCACGACTGTATTATTCATTCCGGCGTAGTGCTGGGCGCCGATGGGTTTGGCTTTGTTAAAGATGGCGATGCATTTCTGAAAATTCCTCAGATTGGTAGCGTGCAAATCGGAGACAATGTCGAAATTGGTGCCAACACCACCATCGACCGCGGTGCCCTGGAAAATACGGTCATCGGCG
Organism: Gammaproteobacteria bacterium; assembly: GCA_024636785.1. Classification (GTDB taxonomy): domain Bacteria; phylum Pseudomonadota; class Gammaproteobacteria; order SZUA-229; family SZUA-229; genus LH-M37. The sequence continues at coordinate 14,092 of JAGXGK010000039.1, read as the reverse complement.
ATGGTGTTAAATTGGATAACCAGATTCAGATTGCCCATGGCGTTACCATCGGTGCAAACACGGTGATATCTTCGGCTACCGCAATTGCCGGCAGCACACATATTGGTAGTGGTTGCCTGATTGGCGGTCTGGTTGGTATAGTTGAGCACCTAAATATCACCGACAATGTCGTCATTACCGGGCGAACCATGGTGACCCGCTCAATTACGCAATCAGGTTCGTATTCGTCCAGCACACCGATGGATACGACCGAGAACTGGCGGAAAAACAGTGCTCGCTTTCGTCGTCTCGATGAGCTGGCCAGACGCGTTGCTAAATTAGAAAAAAACAAATAAACCAGCCGACTTATCATCTGCTGCATATAATAATAGATAAATCTGGAGAGAGATTGTGAGTGAGATGTACATTGATGAAATTCGGCGCTTTCTTCCGCACCGTTATCCTTTTTTGTTGATAGACCGCGTACTGGAATGTGTGCCGGGCGAAAACCTGACGGCAATTAAAAACGTCTCCGTTAACGAGCCCTTTTTTACCGGCCATTTTCCCGAGACACCTATTATGCCCGGCGTGTTAATCATAGAAGCGCTGGCTCAGGCCACCGGCCTGCTGGGGTTTCGAACCATGAGTGAAGAGCCGAGCGCCGATCTGCTTTACATGCTGGTTGGTGTTGATGATATACGTTTCAAGCGCCAGGTCGTACCGGGTGATCAGCTTACGCTGAAAGCGAAGCTTGAACGCCGCTCCAAAGTCATATGGAAGTTTAGTTGTGAAGCCAGTGTCGATGGTCATGTCGTGACCGCCGCTAATTTACTGTGTGCTGCCAAAGGTAAGGAATAGTCAGGTGATCAGTCCTCATGCAATTGTAGATCCCTCTGCGATTCTTGCAGAGGATGTTTCAGTGGGGCCATTCAGCGTTATCGGTGCGGATGTGGAAATCGGTTCGGGGACCATTATCGAATCTCATGTGGTGATTAAGGGGCCGACCAAAATTGGCCGCGATAATCACATTTTTCAGTTTGCATCGGTGGGTGAGCAACCGCAGGATTTGAAATACGCCGGAGAACCCACCCGTCTGGAAATCGGCGATCGTAATACCATTCGGGAATACGCCACCTTGAATCGGGGCACGGTTGATGACGAGGGTATTACTTCGGTTGGCAACGATAATCTGTTTATGATTTCCAGCCATGTCGCCCACGACTGCCGTATTGGCAATAACATTATTATGGCTAACGCCGTGGCGCTGGCCGGGCACGTGCGCATTGAGGATTACGCTATTCTAGGCGGCTATACAACTGTGCACCAGTTTACTCGCATCGGCGCGCACAGTTTTTCAGGTTTTGCCACCGCGATAGATCGCGATGTGCCGCCTTATTTTACTATCGCCGGTAACCGCGCCCGCGCCTTTGGCATCAATAAAAACGGCTTGAAGCGAAGAGACTTCAGTCAGGAGTCGATTCGTGCACTGCAGGAGGCTTTCAAGCTTCTGATCAAGTCAAAATGTTCGCACAAGGAAGCGCTCGAAAAAGTTAACGTGCTAGCGCTGGAGCATACCGAAGTTAAGCAATTGCTGGATTTTCTGGCCGCCAGCGAACGCGGCTGGGTGCGCTAGTCATTACAGGTCTTCTAGTCGCCATACTTCGTAGGCGGGCTCCTCGTAAGGATGAGCGGCTTTCAGAGCTTCGATGGCGGCTTTCACATACTCATCATCACAGACCATCTCGATTTTGTTTTCGGTGACCAGTTGAATTTGACCTGTCTGACCTATATAAGGGTTACTGTTGTCGAGAGGTCTAAACTGACCCGTACCCGATGTCTGCCAGCAGCACGAATCATAAAGGCCGATTTTTCCGGCACCCGCTTCAAAAACAGCATTTTTGACTAAGTCCGTAACGTTTTCAGGGACATAAAAACAGATTTTATACATAAGATACTCACGATTATTAATAGAAGATCATTAATACCTGAATCCGTGGCTTAACTGCGGCGCATGGCACAGGCTCTTGGTTCCACAGCGGATCAAAAAATGCACGCTTAACCTAAGGGTGAAGCTAAGATTTTTTGAAACCCCTGTGAAACCAATATCCAGCACCATGCATCCACATTTAAACCACGGATTCAGGTAATATTTATAATTTTTAATATAGCACAGGAGAAAATAATGAGCGGTATCCAATTATCATCAGAACTGGTTTCCAAACTTAAGGACGTGGTTGTAGCGCACGATCCGGACGCTGATAATGATATGTTGCTGATGCAATATCTTTCAGCAGTGACCGGCTATCTGATGGCGCATCAGGATCAGCCCGGTCTGGATAAACAGGAATTTATTTCTGATCTCGCCGGTTTTATGGGGCAGGTCGTCAAACAGGTTGAGCGCGATATGCAGCCCAGCGCTCCTGCTGAAGATGCCTTCGGCATATGGAAGCCTGAATAATTATGGAGCAGGCTTTTTGGTTGCAGCGATGGCAGAAGGGTGAAACGGGATTTCATCAGGATAGCCTGAATCCACATCTAAAATATTATTATGATGATAAGGCCGTTCCTCTCGAGGAAAGAAAAGCACTCAAAGTTTTTGTGCCCTTATGTGGTAAGTCACTGGATATGTACTGGCTATCTCAGAATGGTTATGAGGTGCTGGGCGTCGAATGTAGCCCGATTGCCGTTGTTGATTTTTTCAAAAACCATCAGCTTGAATATCAGTTGGTAGAGAGCGGAAATTTTACCCGTTACATTGCTGAAGAAGATAATGAAGGCCGGCGTCGCATTGAAATACTTCTGGGTGATTTTTTTGATCTCTCACCGAAGGATCTGGAAGGTGTGACCGAAATTTACGATCGCGCCTCTATGATCGCTCTGCCTGAAGAGATGCGTCTTCAATATTCCCAAAAGATGATGCAATTGCAGCGCCCCGGCATGCGCACATTATTAATTACCCTGACCTACCCACAGGCGGAAACAGCCGGGCCGCCGTTCTCTGTGACAGAAGAAGAAGTCAGGGAATTCTACAGCAAGCACTTTAAGGTAGAAAAGCTGAGAGCTAAGGATATACTTGCCGAGGAGCCAAGGTTTCAGCAACGCGGTGTCAGTTCTTTAATTGAAACCGCTTATAAACTGACGCGAAACTAAATACAATACGATAACCTATAGAGAGTAGTATGCAAAACAATCAGAAATCAAATACCGATTTAATGAAGTCACATGACTCTTTTGAATGTGTGGATCAACGCCGGATCGATTCGCTCAATATCACCATTGAAGAGTATCGCCACAAGAAAACCGGCGCACTTCATTATCATCTGGCTTCTGAAAACAAGGAGAATGTTTTTCTGGTTGGATTTAGAACGGTACCGATGGATTCAACCGGTGTCGCCCACATTCTGGAGCATACGGCACTTTGCGGCAGCAAACACTATCCTGTACGTGATCCGTTTTTCATGATGATTCGCCGTTCCCTCAATACCTTTATGAACGCCTTCACCAGCAGTGATTGGACGGCTTATCCGTTCGCCAGCAAAAACACAAAAGACTTCAAAAATTTGCTTGATGTTTATCTGGACGCGGTATTTTTTAGTAGCCTCGATGAGATGGATTTTTTACAGGAAGGTCATCGCGTCGAATTTTCTCAGCCGGATAACCCTGAATCAGAGCTCGAGTTCAAGGGCGTTGTTTATAATGAAATGAAAGGCGCAATGAGTTCACCGGTCAGTATATTGTGGCAGACAGTGAGCAAGCATCTGTATCCGACTACTACCTATCATTTTAATAGCGGCGGTGAGCCTGCTGATATTCCGGATTTGACCTATCAGCAATTAAAAGATTTTTATAAAACGCATTATCATCCCAGTAATGCGGTCTTTATGACCTTTGGTGATATGGCTGCAGCGGACCATCAGAAAACCTTTGAAGAAAAGGCGCTTTCAGAATTCGATAAACTGGATGTGCATATTGCCGTTGAGCCGGAGAAAAGGTATTTGTCCCCCATCGCTGTTGAAGAAGCTTATGCCTATGACTTAAGCGCTGATGACACTTCTAAAGAGAAAAAAACCCATCACGTCATGTCATGGTTATTAGGGCCCTGTATTTCGCTGGATGAAATGATGAAGGCGAATCTATTGACTCAGGTACTTCTCGATAATAGCTCATCACCGTTGCGCTATGCGTTGGAAAAATCCGATCTCGGCAGCTCGCCTTCGCCACTGTGTGGCCTGGAAGATTCCAATTATGAAATGTGTTTCGTCTGCGGCCTTGAAGGCAGCGAAGTAGAGCATGCCGTGGAATTCGAGAAACTGGTACTGTCGGTGCTTGAGGATGTGGCACAAAACGGCATCAGTCATGACCGGCTGGAATCGGTACTGCATCAGCTTGAAATTAGTCAGCGCGAAATCGGCGGTGATGGTTTTCCCTTCGGCCTACAGCTCATTCTGGAAGGTTTGACCGCAGCGATTCATCGTAGCGATCCCTCTGCGGTCTTTGATCTGGATCCGGTGATTGAATCATTGCGCGAGCAAATCAAAGATCCGGAATTCATCAAACGCTTAGTCAAAGAATACCTGCTGGATAACCAGCATCGCGTACGCCTGACACTGCGCCCCGATACCGAATTGAGTGCACGTAAAGAGCAGGCTGAAAAACAGCGTCTGGCTTCGATCAAGGCTTCTCTCTCTGATGACGATAAGCAACGAATAATTAAACGCGCTGCTGATCTGGAGCAACGTCAGGAACAGGTTGATGATCCTGATATTCTACCCAAAGTGGGACTTGAAGATGTACCGGCTGAGTTGTCTATTCCTGAAGCGCAGCCACGGAAAATCTCCGGCACGGATTCGCAGCTTTATACCCAGGGCACCAACGGTCTGGTCTATCACGAAATGGCCATTGATCTGCCTGAGTTGACCGAAGCGCAGCTCGACCTGCTGCCTTACTATTCTTCCGCTCTGACTGAGCTCGGCTGTGGCGATAATGATTACCTGAAAATGCAGGATTTACAGTCCAGCATGAGTGGTGGTATTCAGGCGCAGTCCAGTATTATGGCCGCCACCAATGATGTGCAGTCTACCAGTGCGTATTTTCTGTTTGCGGGCAAGGCGCTCAACAGAAATAACGCCCGGCTCGCGACATTGATGCGCGACACTATTCATACGGTGCGTTTTGACGAGCATGATCGTATGAAAGAGCTGATTTCCCAACAACGTGCACGACGTGAGCGCAGTGTTACCGGCAGTGGTCATGTGCTGGCCATGACCGCTGCCAGTAGCGGCATGAGTCCTGTGGCGGCATTGTCGCATCGCTTTGGCGGACTGGAAGCTATTCGTTATATCAAGCAACTCGATGAAACTAACCATGGCGACAATGCCGCGCAGTCGATTGCCCAGTTTGCTGAGGGTCTTTCCGGAGTGCACCAGCAGATCATGGCTTCAACATATCGCTACATGCTGACTGCCGAGACTGACAAGGTCGATTCACTGGTGAACGAGTTTGAACAGGTGTGGACAGCGGAAGCGCCGACAGCCTCGGTTAAGGCATTTTCCCTGGCGGAAAAACATCATCCGGTCAAACAGATGTGGGTAGCCAATACGCAGGTGAATTTCTGCGCTAAAGCCTATCCCACGGTGCCCATGGAGCATCCTGATGCTGCGGCCCTGTCGGTGCTGGGTGGTTTCATGCGCAATGGCTGTTTGCACACTGCGATTCGTGAAAAGGGTGGTGCCTATGGTGGCGGTGCCAGTCATGATTCCAATATCGCGGCGTTCAAATTCTTTTCTTATCGTGATCCGCGTTTAGCTGAAACCCTGGAAGATTTTGATCGGGCCATTGACTGGGTGTTAACGAACAAGCACGAACCACAGCAACTCGAAGAAGCAATTCTGGGCGTGATCGGGGCCATGGACAAACCCGGTTCACCAGCTGGTGAAGCGCGTCAAGCCTTTCATAACAGCCTGCATGGGCGAACACGTGAGAAGCTTCAGACGGCCAGACAGCGTGTGCTGGCTGTTACTGTGGATGATCTGAAGCGAGTCACCGAAACCTATTTGCAGGTGGACAAAGCCAGTACTGCTGTTATTACCAGTGCAGCCACGTATAAAATAACAGGCGATCTGGGTCTGGAAGTTATTCACCTGTAGGAGTTAGCTATGACTACCAATGCCACACAGTATCGATTAATCGAAACCCGTTTGCAGGAGAAGCAGGACAATGGTACCACTCGCTGTAATCTGTGTTTGTGGCGCTGTAAAATCGGGCATGGCCAGAGAGGCTTTTGTCAGGCGCATGTTAATCGTAACGGCACTTTATACAATCTCTCTTATGGTATTATTTCGGCCATCAGTATTGATGCTATCGAAGACAAGCCGGTGAAGCATTACCGTCCCGGTACGCAAGTGATGTCGGTGGGAAGTTACGGTTGCAGCTTTCGCTGTGGCGGCTGTCACAATCTGGAAATATCCTGGGGCGTGAGTGCCCTGGATGATCTGGCAAAAGGTGAATCCAAAGAAGCGTGGGTACCGCCGCAGGCACTGGTGGATGCGGCGCTACGCGCCGGCGTTGAGGGCATTGCCTTTACCTATTCAGAGCCCGCAGTTTGGCTGGAATACGTGCTCGATGTCTGCGAGCTGGCGCATGCAGCGGGCCTCTATACGGTTTATGTTTCCAACAGTTTTATCACCGATGAAGCGCTGGAACTGATCGCGCCCCACATCGATGTTCTGTGTTCAGACATTAAAAGTATGAGTGATGATTTCTACAAAGATATCTGTAAGCCGGCAAAAGTGAAGGATGTGCTGCATTCAATTAAAAAAGCGCAGCAACTCGGTATACATGTAGAGACGCGCACCAATATCATACCGGGTAAAAATGACAGCGCTGAAGAGCACTATAAAATTGCCTGCTGGGTCCGTGATAATCTCGGGCGGGACAGTCCCTGGCACATCACCCGGTTTTTCCCCGCCTATAAACTGAGTGATGTTCCGGCAACACCGGAGAGCATGCTGTTTCAGGCCAGAGAAGAAGCCGTGCGGGCAGGACTGAATAATATTTACGTGTATAATGACAAAGGCTGTGATTGCGCTGATGAGAATCTCACTGTTGAGTTTTATCTGAACAGTAGTGCTGAAGAGGTACACCAAACCAAAAAATGTGTCGCCGACTGTTGTGGCGATGATGGTGTGTTACTGAAAAAATATGAAAGTAGTTAGAACATTAAAGCAGAATTATTAAACCAGGTATTGAATTTGATCATTAAGCAGTAAGAGGTAGTCATGACTAGAACAGTACAGTGTGTAGTTTTAAAAAAAGAAGCCGAAGGGCTGGATGCACCACCATATCCCGGCGAAATCGGCATTCGTATTTATGAAAATGTTTCCAAAGAAGGCTGGCAGCAATGGTTGACTCGACTGTCTGCCATTATTAATGAGAATGGCTTGAATACAGCCGATGTTAAAAGCCTCGAGTTAATAGAGAAACACATGCTGGGCTTCTTCTTTCAGGAAGGTGACTATGGTCAGGCGCCCGCAGGCTTCCAGGCCGGCGGCGGCAAGTAAAGCTGATAAAATAAAAAGTTTAGTCCGCAGATGGACACAGATAAACGCAGATAAACGCAGATAAAAACAAAGGCTTTGGTCCGCGAAAAACGCCAAGGACGCCAAAAAAACATTGAATGATTATTTTTGACTTTTTCGCGTCTTTACTACGCGCAATCCTGCGCTTCGCCCTACGGGCCGCACTGTGTGCGTTCAAAATGCTCCCGGCATTTTAGTGGCGTTCTTCGCGGACGCTGTTTTTATTATTTTTTATCCACCTCCATTCGTGGACTGTATTTCAATTTCACTGTGCTAATTTAAGGCTCAATGCTGTCCACTCTAATCAATTCGCTCAGACCCGCGTTATCAAGTGCCTGATTAACCAGTGCGCGAATATCGGTTACGTTTTCCATGGTCAGGGCTTTCTCCGCCAGTTCACTGGTCTGCTTCAGGGTGAAAGATCGTATCGCCCATTTTACTTTCAGTAAACTGCCTACGCTCATGCTCAGCGTGTCAATGCCCATGCCTGCAAGCAGTAATGCAGAGGCGGGGTCACCGGCCATTTCACCGCATGCACTTACTGGTTTGTTATGCTGATGTGCAATGCTGATGATGTGATGAATTGAATGCAATACCGATGGATGCAGGCAGTTGTAAAGGCCGGCCACTTGCCGGTTATTTCTGTCTACTGCTAATAAATACTGGGTTAGATCGTTGCTGCCAATGGAAAAGAAATCAACACGTTTGGCCAGAGCGTGCATCTGGAAAATTGCTGAAGGCACTTCAATCATCAGACCAATAAGAGGGAAGGGCACGGCCATGCCTTCTGCAATCAATTCCCGGTGCGCTTTATGAATTAATTTCAGCGATTCGTCAACTTCGCTGACATCACTAATCATCGGTAACATCAGACGCAAGTTATTGCCATAGATGTTTGATTTCAATATGGCGCGAATCTGAGTCAGAAATATCTCAGGATGATCCAGCATAATACGAATGCCGCGCCAACCCAAAAAGGGGTTGGCTTCAATTACCGGGAAATAGGGCAAGGCTTTATCGCCGCCGATATCGAGCGTGCGAAAGGTGACCGGGCGGGGAGCAAAACTCTGCAAGACCTGCTGATAGATGTGAGCCTGTTCCTCTTCTCCGGGAAAACCATCGCGTATAAGAAAAGGGATTTCTGTGCGATACAGGCCAACGCCCTCTGCGCCACTTTGTAAGGAGGGCGATATATCGGCGAGCAGGCCGGTATTAACATGTAAGGGGATATGAACACCATCCAGTGTTACTGACGCTTTATCGATTAATTGTTTGAGTGCATTATCCAGGAGTTCGTCTTTTTTGATTAAGCGCTTGAATTCGTTGAGAACGGCTGTTGTTGGTTTGACATAAATCTGGCCACGATATCCATCGACGACTATTCGCTGGCCTTTCAGACGATTGACCGGCAAATCTTCAATGCCCATAACCGCAGGAATGCCGAGAGCATGCGACAGGATGGCAATGTGGGAGGATGCTGATCCCTGAGTTGAGATAATGCCGGCAAGATATTGCAGCGGCACCTCAGCAAATTGTGAAACACTGAGCTCTTCACCCACCAGTATGACGGGTGCAGTGATATCCAGTGGCTTGCTCTGCTGGGCCTGTAGATGCATCAGTATGCGCCGTCCCAGATCCTTGATATCGGCAGCACGCTCACGCAGGTAGGCATCGTCCATGGCATTAAACTGCTTTACATGTTCTGAAATGGTTTCACGCAGCGCCCCTTGAGCCCATTGGCCGGATTTTATGCGGTCGATGACGGTGTCTACCAGCGTATCACTTCTCAGCATCAGGCAGAAAGCATCAAACAGCGCCAGCTCTTCGCGAGATAATGAATCCTGCAGGCGACGGGAAAGTTCCTTGAATTCATTTTCCACATCGTCGAGCGCGTGGTTAAAGGCCCGGATGTGGTCCTCTATTTCATCTTCTGCGATAACGTTGTCAGGCACCGCTTCCAGATTTGCAGGCGGGAAGACGATCACCGCTTCGCCAATGGCGATCCCGGGGGAGCCACTTAAACCCTTGAGAATGAATGAGTCATGATTCGCATCGGTCAGTAATTTGGTTAGCTCTCCCATTTTCTCAGCGTGAGAAATGGCACCCGCCAGCTGGGCAGCCAGCGTCACCAGAAAAGTTTCATCGTCGGCGGAAAAGCGCCGTTGCCGGGTTTGGCGTACCACCAGCACACCCAGCGCATGACGGTGCTGAATAATGGGAGCACCTAAAAAGCCATGAAAGGCAAGCTCATCGGTCTCCGTGACATAACGATAATTCGGGTGTGCGTGGGCGTTCTTAATATTGAGGGGCTCTGTCTGGGTGAGAACCAGGCTGACCAGACCCTGATCAAGATCGAACCTGATCTTGCCGATGGCCTCGGGGTTTAGGCCATCGGTGGCCATGAGAACCAGCTGATCGGTGTTGTTGTCGCGAAAGTAGACCGAGACCGCATCAGCATGCATGACCTGTCGGGTACGCGTTACAATGATATTCAGTGCCTGCTTCAGGTCGCATGCCTCATTCACGTCCTGGATGAGGCTTTTAAGGGTTTCGAATATTTTATGGGTCATAAATGATCTTGCCGGTTATTCTCAAGGTGAACAGGCGGATTTGGCGCTCTCGCGTTATTATAGAGTAAATCAGGGAATTACGATTTATACGTGATTGCGGACAATAAGCAATCAAAATGCATGCTGCTATTGGTTTTTTCAATTAGTATTCCTGTTCTGCGTTTGTCAAAAGCGCAACAGCAGGTTTCTTGTACACAATGATTCAGAGAGTGGTGATTATTCAATGGATGTAGGACTGTTAAAAGCGTTTATTGAGGTACATCGTTCAAAACATTTTGGTCATGCGGCGAAAAATCTTTTTATCAGCCAGTCAGCGGTGAGTGCCAGAATCAGGCAGCTCGAAGATGAGCTGGGTGTGCGTCTGTTTAGCCGTGATCGCAACAACATTGAGCTGACTGCTGCGGGTAAAAAGTTTCTTGTTTATGCAGAGAATATTCTTAATACCTGGAACAAGGCGAAACAGGAGATTGCAATCCCCGAGGGTATTGACACGTTTTTAAGTATTGCCGGTTTACCCAGCATCTGGGATATATTTCTGGAAAACTGGCTGGCCTGGGTTCACCGGGAAAATAGCGCCACGGCATTGCATGCATCGGTAATGACCACTGATTCTCTGATGCGAAGTCTGCTCGATGGCACTTCCGATCTTGGCTTTGTCTTCGACCCTCCACAAACCTCGCAATTGCTGGTCAAAGAACTGGCTCCAGTGCCGCTAATTATGGTGTCAACTGAAGCCGATCTCAGCGCCGAGATAGCCATAAACAAAAACTATATTTTTGTTGACTGGGGCACCTCTTTTGGAATGATTCATGCCAGGCAATATCCTGATATGCCGCCCCCTATGTTAAGGGCGGCTGTTGGTAGAATTGCTCTAAGCTTCCTGAATCAATGTGGCGGTTCCGCCTATCTTCCCGAGGCCATGGTGGCAGGCCAACTGGGATCGACGCTTTTTCGTGTTGAAGATGCACCCCTTATTCATAAGGACGTATTCGCTATCTATTCAAACCTGAGCCCAAAAAAAGAGAGCATCGAAAAACTGCTGATCTGGTTCGATCAGAACTGACCTAATCGTAGTAATCACCGCGGAGCAGGCGTTCAAGCGCTTTCTCTTCTCTTAACTGTTCCAGGCGCCGGCGCGGGTTACAGGTGATCTGTAACTCGGCTTTTATTGCATCCAGATCATCCTGCTTATCAGTCAACAGACTGTCATCATCTGTCTCTATCATATATATGGCATCCGTATCATCAATATCCTCAAAATCATCATCAATATCAATATCATCGACCATAAAAAACTACCTGTTAAAAAACTACGCTCACACATTTGCGGCGTGTAATATTCAACAAGCAATATCATCTGTAAAGATAATAATATTGATCGTTATGATCAATATTATTTGTCGTGCTGATGATGGTTAAGTTGCCCGGGATTGCTGAATCGATACAACCAGACTTGGCAAGTGTGAACAAACACTGCATGGCTATGCTCGGGTTTTTACGGGAGTGTAGCCCTTAGGAACAGGTAAGTGACTTCAAGATTTCTGATAGCGGAGATTGGCGTGAATGTATGATTTCATAGCCTCTACAGCAAATTATCGCTCATGCAATATCGGCAATGTTTGTTCGAGTGTCGGATATGAACTGATTTGAAATCGGTATCACTCCGCATTCAATAAATCATCCATTTTTCCACTTTCTCTCAGGTTGTTGAGGCCACGATCCGTTTTGGCTTCATCAGCATAGGTAGAGGATAGTTCGATGGCATGGATAAGGTCCTCGTGCGCGGCATCCAGCTGATGCAGTGTTGAGTTGGCACAGGCGCGCTGATAGTGGGCATAAGGATAATCGGGATCGACGGCGAGTGCCTTATTGCAAAGATTCAACGCCCATTGAGCTTCGCCTATCTCCAGTACTTCATCGGCTTTGTAGGTGAGCGCTTCTGTGTCCTCGGGGTTGATTGTCAGTATCTGGTCATAAACATCGATTTTCGCCTGATGGGTCGCTTCCAGCCCCGCGCGCATCCAGAGTGAGTGCAGCGTATTGGTGCGCGTGATATCTTCCTGAGCCGCGATTATGCGATCAGTGCGATCTTTAAGGGTATTTTCCAGTGTGAACAGGCGTTGCTCATAGTCCTCGGAAATGGAGGATACTTTTGCCTCAATGATTTCATTAAGTTTGTAACGGGCTTCACGTACAGAGGTCCAGCCGACTAATGCCAGAATGGATGCAGCGGCGGCGATAATATAGAAGACATTATTGACCGTGCTGGTGACATAATTAAGGGCTCTATCGGAAGATGACAGTTGAGTAGTGGCAAAGCGCTCAATAAGGCGTGCGCGTTGTTCCTGCAGATCCATGCGAATAGATTTCAGTTCATCCAGAACATAACGTTCCACAAACGGGTTGTAGAGTGGTTTCTCAAGATTTTCAACAGCCTTATTGTACTGTTCGCTATTCTGTTCATCAGTCGGTGCAGCAATGGCAGGGCTGCACATAACGAGCAAGATCAGTACAATCAGACGGTACATATCGCATCACCATAATCATGGGGCTCTATCAGGCTTTTATGAAGTGCTCTAATGGCATCCTGATAAGACTCCCCATCGATTATAAACTGTATATCGACCTGTCTCATCGACTGATGCATGGCTATAATGCTAATGGATGCATCTGCCAGTGAGCGCACCGCTTTAGCCAGCAGGCCGGGTACTTTCATGTAACTACCTATGGCGGAGACTATAGCTACCTTGCGGGTTGTGATTTCAGCACTGGTGTAACGTTCCTTGAGTACCTTAACAATACGTCTGACAGTTTTGAGATTGCAGCTCAAGTAGTGGGTAATGGTATTGGCATTAATATCCATAGTGACAACCTGCGCATGAAAGCGGCGAAAGGTGTCGAGCAATGTTTTTTCATACTCATCGCCTGTGCCGACCATATCCTGATCGAACAGCTCTATCGCATGTAAGTTTTTTCGTCCGGCAATAATTTCTACACAGGGATCACTGCTAAGATAATCGCGCGTGATTAATGTGCCCTGATGTTCCGGCTCAAAAGTATTTTTGATGCGTAACGAAATATTGTTCTGGCGCAAACCTTTGGCGGCTCGTGGATGAATCGCTTCCATGCCCAGATTTGCCAGCTGATCAGCAACATCATAATTGGTGCGCCCAATCGGTACCGTGCGATCGTCACCAACCACAGCGGGATCAGCCGAACTGAGATGATATTCTTTATGAATGATAGCTTCATGAGCCTGCATCATGACGACAACCCGGCTGAAGGTCATCTCGCTATAACCGCGGTCAAACGTGGCCATCAAGCCTTCATTGCAATGCGCATAGCCGGTGACAATAGGTAGTTCCTTGCTGGTATCAATATCCTTAAATGTCTGCACGATAAGTTCATCAAGTGGCCATGTTTCCTGTGAATTCCATCCGCTCAGATCAACGAAGCGTGCATTGATACCGTCAAGCTGTAGCAAATGTGCGGTATTCCAGGCGCTGTGTGCTTCGCCGACGCTGGCAAGCATTTCACGAATGGTCAGCAAATGGTCTTCGAGTTCAAAATGACCGTGCTGGCAGAGATCGCGAAGATTGTCGAGTACACTCTCGGCATCATCAAGGCGTTGATCAATAAAATTGTTCGCGCGCTCCAGCCATTCTTTATCGCTGAATAGTTCAGCGTTAAGATTGTGTATGAAATCACGTAGTGAATGCAGTTCACGCCGCCATTCATCCTCGTCATCAGCATCAATAAACAGCGCATAAATACCGGGATGTTCGGTTTTCTTATGTTCCAGTAACCGGTCAGTCATGCCCCCATAAGCGGAAACAACGAAGATTCGATTGTATAAATGCTCAGGAGTCGCCTTGAAAATATTGTCACGAACGGTTGCATAATCACTCATTGATGTGCCGCCGATTTTTTCGACACTAAGTAGTTGTGCGTTGTCAGTCATTTTAT
>JAGXGK010000038.1 GCA_024636785.1 Gammaproteobacteria bacterium | reverse complement strand
TTCAGGTCTTCAAAGCTTCTTATGCCGCTTTCCGAATCGCGGGATTTCAGCCACTGGTCAAACTGTTGATTGCTGGCACTGGTGTACTGCTGGTTGTAATTGAAAGGGCCATAGATAATTAATTGCCCGCCATCAGGCAGCAGCTCACCGACCTTGCTGATCATGTTTTCAACGCAGCGTTGATTCATGATGTGACAGGTGTTGGCGGTAAACACAGCGTCGAATGCCACCTCAGGCCAGCTTTTCTGAGCCACGTCCAGTACCACAGGCTGAAGCAATTTCTCACTATCGACCTCGGCTAACCAGAGTTTGATGCCTTCAATATTTTCAATGCGGTCACTGGTATTCCAGGTGATGTGCGGCAACTTTTCCGAGAAGTAAATAGCGTGCTGGCCTGTACCACTGCCGATTTCCAGAACGGAGGTGGTTTGGGTTAACAAAGGCTGAATAACATTTAATATCGCATCGCGATTCTGCCCGCATGATTCTGAATAAGGTTTGTTTCGCATATATTATTAATTGATTCGTTAGGGGTCATGGCAATTCTAGGCGGCCATAGCACTAATGACCTTACCCAGCGCATGATCGAAGGTTGAGTGATCGGCCAGAACGCGCGACTGATTGTGACCGAGCTCTTCCAGAAAATCACCAGCATCTTTCTCCAGAACCTTAACGCCTTTGCGGTCAACGAAAATAATCTTCGCAGCTTCAGTCAGTATGGTCGACATCTTGAGGCGTCGGATAGCTCTATCTTCACCGTTAAACACTTCGAACCATACGCCGGGTTTTACGTTTTCGGGCAGTCGGCTGATTTTCTCCAGTGCGATCTGCGCTTCCTGTCTGGCGGCTTCTAGCTCGTGTTCGATATCAGTATCGAATACCTCATTACTTTCAGCGTATTCAGCCGTCTGTTCGGTTTCAGCATCCTCAAGCCTGTAGCCGAACTCATCGAGCATCTGAACAAATTTATTTTTCAGTGCCGATAACTTTTCATTGATCTCCTCTTTGTCCTGCCGGGTGTCGTAAAGTTCATCATTAACCGCTTCGACTAGAGCAGTATGATTGCTGTTGAGAAACTCCCACTGGGATTTCTGCTGAATCGGTTGCAGGCATTTCATCATTAATTTTAACAGCAGGATGGATTCCAGCCATTGATAACTGCCTTTGCCGTGCTTGATGTATCGGTTCATCATCAGGGTTGACCAGTTTTTCAGCACCAGTGGCTGCACCTCCTGTGGAATCGATCTTTTTGCAGTCAGGTTGCGGAGTTCGGATATAACCACGCTGCGCGCATGGTCTCGAACTATGGTTCTCTGCTGTTCGCGCTCCTGTGTTTTGGCCAGATTTTCTTCCGTAACGATAAGCTTGTTCAGTGTCTCCACCGCCTGCTCAAAACAGACCGTGTCTATTTCATATTCATTGAGAATGTTATTAACAATATTTTCCAGGTCTGCATAGATGCGATCCTGTTTTTCTGTCACTCCCTTCCCTGCCTGTGGAATCAGGTTAAGCACATCACGGGCGGGATGATGTTCGTTTATGAATAGCGCTTCATCACTTACCGCTACTTTTATCACCGGTATCTGTAACTGCATAACAAGTTCTGAGATGACAGGTGAAATGCTCTGGTCAGAAGTGATGGCATCGAACATCATGCCCACAAAATCAATGCTGCGTTCATCAAGAACCGCAATTTCCTTTGCTACAGGATCGTCACTAACAACCCCCATTTCCTTCATTAAGGAATTTTTTATCTCCTTGTGATTAATTAACTCTGATTGGGCGCCCAGTTCAAGCAGTCTGTTCTGAAGACGGTTGAGTGAGTGTATGACATCCTTTCGGGCGTAGAGATTTTTATCACTACTACTCTGGTCTTTCGGATCTTTATAAAACGAGGCCGGAAGCTCGAGTTCATCGCCAGTGACAGAGATGTCTCCGCGCATGAACAGGTTGACGATGTTGTTCATCTCGGACTGTGAACGGGGAATGAAGTCGCTGGCCTTGTTCTCTGACGGGTCGTAATAACTTACAGTACGGGACTCAAACGATTTTTCTTCAGCGGGTTCATCGTTTTTAGAACTAAGAATAACCTCGGGAAGAACATCCGCTGCGATCAGCATCGCGTTAATGGTCTGGTACAGATTGGCCAGTTTTAAATTAACATGCTCATCGAAATATCTGAACAGAATCAGCTTGCTTTTGGTGCTGAAATCAAAAGGTTTTACCGCGATCTGAAAAGCTTCACAAATGCGATTCGGACAGAGCGCCTGACTGTCAAAGATCGGCGCGGACAGAATTTCAAGATACTCGATACGTGCCACCAGATGATTGACATCGATACCAAATAAATTGAGTGCATTGGCATGCATAGTGGTGATCGCCACCATCTCTTCCATTTCATCGGTATCAACCAGCCTGAGCTCTTCATCCTCTTCGAACGCGGAGGTAAAAGCGGGAGATAGTAATTCATTGAGTGCGATAAAAAAATTGGTGTTGATGTTCGCGCGCTGGTCACACAATAACCTGATGGCTCTGATCTCCAGTTCCTTTTTTTCGTCAGGCGGGTTATCAGGATCGGTGATATTTATATAATCAGCCAGAGTGCGGTCGGCACTATCCAGCATGGCGGTGAACAGCTCCAATAATTCCTCATTGAGAAAACTATAAATATTCTCGATGAGTTGGCTATGTTGGTGATCTTGTGTTTTGTGCGTTGACAAGACTCCGGTGTTTTTCAGGGTGTATGTGTCAGTAGCCATACGTTCTCTCCGCTCGGTGATATCACGCGTGCATTTTGCAGGCGTGGATAATCTGCTTCGGCATGATTAATGCCGGATCTGATTCGAGAATTTTTGAGCATTTGAGAGCGCCGGATAACCTCAGACCTGGAAACAGGCTTAGGTGGGGATATAACTTCGGACGTTAATTTCTTATATTTTACTTTAACAAATAACAATAAGTATCTGAAAAATAAGCATGTGCTGATCAGGATGATTAAGCAGGCACACAACCTTAATTAGAATATAGCTGACATTGTCGAAAGCTCAATAAAAAAATTGCAAATATCGACAATACTGTCGGTTTTTCGACAAACGGTTCTATTATGCAAGTAATTCCGAATACATCGATGGCCTTGCAGGTGATCTGCAAGTGGGAGAAGGTAGTGAGGCGGTTATGAGTTCAGAGATAAACGACCGGATCGCCCGGCTGCCAGAGCGCTTGTTTCTGCATAATTGAGGCGAAAAGTCGGGCTTCATAACGGTCTGAGTCGATAAAACCGTTGAGCCATTGTTGCAGCTTTGGATAGGGTGCCTGATCAAACCAGGGCTGATCGACCATGGCGAACTGCCGAATATAGGGAAACACCGCCACGTCTGCAATGGAGAGCGAGTCGGCTAAAAGATAGCGTGTATCACTGAGCTGCTCTTCCAGTTCCTGCAAAAACTCTTCACCCTGCTCGCGATAATATTGCATCGGATGCTCGGGATGTCGATCGGCATATTTGTAGTGATCCAGATCCTCTTTGAACGAGTAATCATTAATTTCTAGCAGCATGTCGGTTTCCAGCAGATACTGGTTGTTCTCACCCAGCCAGTGCTCAGGATCATTCTGCTTAACCGCCCACTGCATGATGTCCCAGCTTTCATCAATGACTTCGCCATCAGGCAGATGGAGTATGGGCACGGTGGCATTGTCGGTGATGTCGAGCAGCGCGGCGGGCGGCTGGTCCAGATCAATTTCACGCAGCTCAACGCGAATGCCTGAATATTTCAATGCCATTCGGGTGCGCATGGCGTAGGGGCAGCGACGGAAGCTGTAAAGAATAGCGGTAGTCATAGTTGAGATTTTTTATTGATGAAGTCTGATGATTTTTAAAAGAGATAGTCGGTCGAAAGGCTGGCTGCCGGGTTGTATTCAAAAACTCTGAAGATGATATCAGTGCTCAGCGAGAGCGAATCCATATTTTCTATACAGGTTTTGCCTTCGCTGCTGGCGCGGAAAAGATGAGGCGTCATGTTCAGCAAATCGCGAATCTGCTCGTTACTGTTTAGATGAATTTGAAATTGCAGCGTCTGCGTATCAATCAGGTTGTAATCTTTTTCGCAGTCTGCTTGATGCGACGGTTTTTCCGCCGCAGGCTCGGTATAAATAATGGCTCTCAGCTCCTGCAGATGTTTGCTGCCCGGTTCAACCAGAATAAGTTTGCCTCCGGGCTTCAGGATTTTTTTAAACCCGGCGAAACTTTGGAAACCGAAAACGCAGAATATCAAATCCACCGATTGCGGCAGAAAAGGCGGCTGACTATTGGTGCCCACAATCCAGCTCACTTGTTTGCTGCGTTTGCTGGCGTCGATAATGGCGGGTTTGGAAATGTCCATGGCCACAAATGCAACGGGTGTGTCATCGTCACGCTCCCCGGCGGCTTCGATCACCTGCTGTAAATAATAACCTTCGCCGCAACCGGCATCGAAAATACAGTGGCTTTCTGCGCTGATACCGCTTAGCTGCTGAAAAATAATTTTTGATAATTGCTGCGCAATGGGCTGATAAAAACCGGCATCAAGAAACCGTGTTCTCGCTTGCACCATGGCTTTGCTGTCACCGGGATTTTTTGATTTCTTGTGCTGCACCGGCAACAGATTGACATAACCCTGCCTGGCGATATCAAAACAATGACCGTTAGCGCATCGATAATGGTTTTCCTGTTTAAGCAGTTCGAGATTGTCGATGGGGCAAGCCAGATTATGTGCGGCAATAATATTCATAACGTGCATTTTAAGGCATTCAGCATTAACATCCCGCTCAAATCTCGCACAAATTAAAAATAAAAAATTCCAATAACACCCCGGAGACAACATGGAACTGATAAACAATCTGCTTAGCGAGTTGAATGGCATCGTCTGGGGCCCGGCCATGCTAGTGCTGATACTGGGAACAGGTCTATACCTGATGGTCGGCTTACGGCTGATGCCGCTGCGCCATATTTTTTCCGCTTTTAAAACATTGTGGCAGGGTCGCAAGGCCACCGGCGAAGGCGATATTGCCCCCTTCAAGGCCCTGATGACCTCACTGGCGGCCACCATCGGCACCGGTAATATTGCCGGTGTCGCGACGGCGATATTTCTGGGCGGGCCGGG
>JAGXGK010000037.1 GCA_024636785.1 Gammaproteobacteria bacterium | reverse complement strand
TTTTGCTATATCTAGACCAATTGTTGTAATCTTCATGTTGGATCTGCTCCGCTTTTTTAAATGGTTGGTTGAAACTCCATTTTGGCCCATTACGAGGCCGGTTATAAGGGGGGAGTGGGTCCATACCATTATCTGTGGACTGAATGTTTTTTATTTTTATTGGGAAGTGGATGCCGAATTAAAGCTTAATTAGCCGCGCCGAACCAGAAACTTTCGTCTTTTTCCAGGAATTCCTGCCAGGACATGTAGTGCGAGCCGTCGCAGGAGAAGGTGAGGCTGATTTTGCCGTTGAAGATGTTGATGGAGGCTGAGCGCAGGTAGAAGGTTTCATCGGTGAGGCGCAGTTTTTTCATGGCGCGCAGGATTGAGCCGATGCGGTCGGCGGGGATTAATGCATCTTCAGCGTAGGGGCGCGAAGGGTAGAGCAGGCAGACATCGGCATTGCTGAGTGCTTCGTGGTCCAGAATACGGTAGCGATAAGGATCATCCATGAACCAGATGGTGGCGCGTGAGCTGGAGAAATGCAGTACGCACTGGAACATGCCGTGGTCGGTGATGAGTTCTTCGATGATGGCGATGGAGACGTCGAAGCTTTCATCCATGGGGCTGGTGGTGCGTTGCTGCTGAAAGACGACACTGCGTATCGCCGGATCGCCTTTTATCTGTTGCCAGTCGACGGATTCTTCGTAGACGTCGCCGGTGACGGGCAGGTCGCGCAAATCGAAGTCGGTGCCGATGTAGCCCAGGGTTTCACCGTCTTTCTGCACTGCCTGTAAGGCGGTCATGGAGGGTCGGTTGGCGCGCAGACTCAAATAGGCGTTGGAGAGTAAAAAGCCCGTAAGGGGAACCGGTTCGAGCATGTAGGGGCGGTTTGAGCGGTCGCGACCGAAGTGTTCGGGCATGAGGCCGTTTGCGTCGACGTTGTCGGAAACCTGTACGCCCTGTGCATCCAGCGCGTAAAGAAACAGGCAGTGCGGCACCTTGCTGAAATTCTCCAGCAAAATATTGTTCAGTGCGTCCCGTTCCGGCCAGACTTCTGTGCAGGCTTCAGCGATGTGGGTAAGCGGGCCGAGCAGCTTGCGCGCCAGTTCGACACGCTGCTGACTGATGGCTTCTTTCCAGGTTTTCTTCATGTTAGTTTCCGTTATCTCTATAACTGTTCAGGGTTTGTAGTGCTGATTTGATGCTATTGTTACTCGTCGTACATGGCAGGGCGGTTTGAGCCTGATGCGGCTTGCTGCGCGGTGCGTTTCTGCATCGCTACCGGCGGTTCCAGTAAAATCGAATACTGGCGAATTAAATGCCCCTTCGGCCAGTCGACATCCAGCAGCAAATTTAAGGAGGGTTCGCGTACCGGTTTTGGCGATGTCACTGCAATGTAAACAGTTCCCGCGTCGACCCCTGTTTTGAATTTCAGGCTGTTCAATACCTGCGGGCGATCCATACCGGCATTGGCAAAGGCTTCCGCCGAGGCCAGTCTGATAATCAGAACCTCTGCATCCTCGGGTATGGCTGAGAGCACATCGATGCGGGCGTCGAGTTTCTGGTTGAGCGCAGAATTGACTGTAATGTCGCCAAGACCCAGCGCCTGTGCATGAATGGGAAGCACAGAGGCGGTGAAGGCCAGAACTAAGATCAATTTGCGCACCTTACGCACCGTATTTCTCCTGTATTTGTTGTTGCTATCCAGAGCAAGCATTGTATTTAAAAGTACCTGATTAGACCATGAATTTTTTATGATCCCCAATGACCGATGCCTGAAGCCGTTGACCATCGGGTCGGCACGATCCGGGTTCCGCTGTCACGTCGATCACTTAGAGCGGATGATTTTGCAGCATTCATGCCGAAATTGCACTGAATCCGGCTATTCCGGGCAGTATTAATGTGGGTTATTGCCGCCAATACCGTTATCATTCGCTCTGATAAATCAAACAACCTGAAGAAAGTGTCTGAATACACTCACTGGATAAAAATATGTTGAAAATGATCGGTACCATTCTGCTCACCGGCTTCATTACGCTGCTGCCGGTGATGCTCACTGTTTACCTGATGTACTGGCTGGCGGTCAGTCTGGAGCAGGTGATGGGCAGTATGTTGCACTGGGTGATCCCCGACTCTCTGTATTTCCCCGGATTGGGCATGATGGTCGGCCTGCTGGTGATGTTTGTCGTGGGGCTGTTGATGAAAGCCTATCTGGTGCGGCGGATTTTCGATCTGGGCGAAAAGGTGCTTTACCGGCTGCCGCTGGTGAAAACGATCTATCGCGCCCTGCGTGATCTCTCCGATTTCATGTCCCCCAAGAAGGAGGGCATGGGGCAGGTGGTGGCGGTGACCATTAATGATGTTCAGCTCATTGGTTTTATAACCCAGCAGGACAAGGAGCGCCTGCCTGAACCGTTTCGTGATGATGATCGCGTGCTGGTTTATGTGCCCATGAGTTACATGGTGGGCGGGCATTCCCTGTTTGTGCCCCGCGATTCAGTGCGCCCGGTGAACATGAGCATGGATGAAGCCATGCGCTTCGTTCTGACCGCCGGCATTACCGGCAAATCCACACCTTAACCGGGCCCTGATACCATGTCTGAACTCAATCTTGAAGGCAGCTGCTTGTGTGGCCGTGTCGCCTATAAAATCAACGCCGATACCACCGCACAGACGCCGCATTTTTTCCACTGCCACTGCCAACGCTGTCGCAAGGCCAGCGGCACCGGCCACACCAGTTTAATCATTATTGAGCAGTGCTCGCTGACATGGAAGCAGGGCGAGGCCGGTATCGCGTGCTATAAGGTGCCCGAAGCCGAGCGCTTCGCCACCTGTTTCTGCACAGAGTGCGGCAGCCCCTTGCCACGTTATGACGCCGCCAGCGGGCGCGCGGTGATTCCGGCCGGCTCGCTCGATCACGAACCGGGCCTGGAACCGGAAGCGCGTATATTCCAGAATTCACGCGCCCGCTGGTCGTGTCAGGATGATGTTCTACCCGCATTTGCCGAGTACCCCGAGTAGAGCTCTAGCATTCATGTTTGTGGAACTGCTACAGCTATCGCCCGTACAGATCTTGCTCTGCATCGTCATTATCTTTGCCGCTTACATGGTCAAAGGCCTTTCCGGTTTTGGTGCCGGGCTGGTGGCGATTCCCTTTCTGGTATTGATCCTGCCGCTTAAATTCATCGTGCCGGTATTCAGCCTGCTGAGCTACACCGGCACCATCCTGCAAAGCCTGCAACTGAGAAAGCAGGTGGTGTGGGGCGATTTGCTGCCGCTTATTCCATTCTCTCTGGCGGGTATCAGCATTGCGATCTGGCTGCTGGTGAATATCGAGACCAGACTACTGGTAATGGGACTGGGCATTTTCGTGCTGGCCTATTCGATCTACTCCCTGTTAGCTATTCACACTGTCCCCGGCAGTCGACGCTGGGCCATACTGGCAGGCAGCTGCGGCGGTCTGGTGGGCGCGCTGTTTGGCACCGGCGGGCCGTTTTACGTCGCCTATCTGAAAATGCGCAAGCTCGACAAGGGTGCATTCAGAGCCACCATCGCCATGGTTTTTTTAATCGATGGCGGCACCCGTGTGGTTGCCTATGCCGGCACCGGGCTGTACAGCACGCAGTCGCTGACGCTGGTCGCGGTATTATTGCCCGTGCTGCTGCTGGCCATGTATGCGGGCAATCATCTGCACATTAAAATCGATCAACATCGGTTCAATCAGACCATCAGCATCATGCTGCTTTTCAGCGGGGCCATGCTAATCTACAAGGCGCTGAATTTCAGCTGATGTATAATTACGACCTCGAGTTAAACCTGAATCCGTGGCTTAACCGCGGCGCTTGGCACAAGCTCTTGATTCCACAGCGGATCAAAAAATGCCCGCTTAACCTATGGGTGAAGCTAAGATTTTTTGAAACCTCTGTGAAACCAATATCTTGCACCATGCATCCACGTTTAAACTACGGATTCAGGTTAAATATTTACCAATAATCCATACATCAACATCCATATATCCAATGAGTAGCGAAGAAAAACTACAACAGGCTCAAGAATTTATTGTCGCTAATCAGCACGATGAAGCGCGCATGTGTTTGCTGGAAATCCTGAAAGAAGACGCCACCAACAAGCCCGCGCTGATTATGCTCGGCGGTTCGTATTTCGCCATGGAAAAATACGTCGAAGCGGAAATGGTTTTTGAGAGATTGATCCTGCTGGAACCCGGCGTGGGCCAGTTTTCTATTGGTCTGTTCAACACCCTCTGGCAAATGAATCGCCAGGAAGAGGCGCTGGAAGAAATAAAACGCTTTCTGTCACATGCTGACCCTGATCTTGAAAATGAGACCATTGGTCAGTACATCGCTATTATTAACCAGCTTGATGATATTGATAATCTGGATTAGTCAGATAACAAGCCTTAGCCTGCTGGAAAGCATTCACCATCAGAAAAAACTCAGCCATTAACCGCAGCACTAAAACGCATGATTAAAACTGAACAGCTACGCAAAAAATTCATGGCCCGGGGCCTGAGCCAGACGGAGCTGGCGAGTGATCCTTATCAGCAGTTCGAATCGTGGTATCAGCAAACCATGGAATCCGATCTGGCGGAACCGACCACGATGGCTCTGGCCACTGTCGATGCTGACGGACAGCCCTGGCAACGCATGGTGCTGCTGAAAATGTTTGATGAAAACGGCTTTGTTTTTTTTACCAACTACTCCAGTCGCAAGGCCGGACACATCGATAACAATCCAAAGGTGAGCCTGCTGTTTCCCTGGCATCCGTTAGGGCGGCAGGTAAAAGTAACCGGGCAGGCGGAGAAAATATCCACCGCTGAATCGTTAAAGTATTTTACCAGCCGTCCGCGCGGCAGTCAGATTGGTGTGTGGGCCTCACGGCAGAGCAACGTTATAAAATCCCGCGCTTTGCTGGATACCATGTTTGAACAGATGAAAAGCAAATTCAGCGAAGGCGATATCCCGTTGCCTGATTTCTGGGGCGGCTATCGAATAATACCCGACACCCTGGAGTTCTGGCAGGCCAGACATGATCGTCTGCACGACTGTTTCTTTTATCAGCAGGATGAAAGCGGGCAGTGGCTGATCAATCGCCTCGAACCTTAATCTGTAATATGTTCTATCGCCTGCAAAAATATTCAGCCCTGATGCTGCTGCTCGCACTGAGCTCGGCCTGCTCAACCACGCCGCCAAAAAATATGGATAACAGCTGCGAAATATTTTTTGAAAAAGATGACTGGTACGATGATGCCAACGACAGTTTCAAGAAATGGGGCGTGCCCATCCATGTGCAGCTGGCGATCATTCATCAGGAATCACGTTTTACTTATGACGCCAAAACCGAGATGCAATATTTCCTCTGGATTATTCCCATCGGCCGGAAATCGAATGCTTACGGTTATGCGCAGGTAAAAGATGAAACCTGGGACTGGTACATAGACAAAACCGGCAATCGGGGCGCGGATCGGGATGACTTTGCTGACGCCGTTGATTTCATCGGCTGGTATGGAAAATTGACTCATAGTGCGCTCGGCATTTCCAAATGGGATGCTTACAATCAGTATCTGGCCTACCATGAAGGCCACGGCGGCTTTAAACGCAAAACCTATCTGAAAAAACCGTGGCTGATGAAGGTTGCCGGAAAAGTAGACGCACGCGCCAAACAGTATTCGGCGCAGCTGAAAACCTGCCAGAAGGAACTGGACTCACGCTGGGACCTGTGGCCTTTCTGGTAACGACGCATGCAGAATTCAATTAAGTTCTGGGAAACAAAATCGCTGGATGAAATGAGCGATGAAGAGTGGGATTCATTATGTGACGGTTGTGGTCGCTGCTGCCTGATCAAGCTTGAAGATGAGGACAGCCATAAAGTTTATCTCACCAACGTCACTTGCAAGCTGCTCGATCTGGAAACCTGCCGTTGCTCGGATTACGAACACAGGCTGAAGGTGGTACCCGCCTGCATGAATTTGAAAACCGAGCTGGCGGAAATGGTGGCGTATTTGCCTGAAACCTGCGCTTACCGTCTTTTGTATCGGGGTCAGCCGTTGCACGACTGGCACCTGCTATTGAGTTTAAATTCTGCATCGGTGCTTGATGCTGATGTTTCGGTTAGCGAATTTGCAGTGAGCGAAGAGGCCATTCACCCGGATCAGATCGAAGAGCACATTATTGAATTACTGACCGAATGATAACCATTAATCAACAGGGCACATAACATGGCAATAGATGAAATAGCAGGCTGGATGGCGGCGATATTCACCACCCTTATTCTGGTGCCGCAAGTGATCAAGGCTATTACTACAAAAAAGACCCGGGATGTCTCCATGCTGATGATCGTTTTCACCGTTCTTGGCAATCTCGGCTGGTTGGTGCAGTCTATTTACACCGCTAACAGGCCACTGATGGTTTGCGCCACATTGATTATCATCCTGAGTTTTATCATGATTGTTTTCAAATTTAACAACGATAGAAAACAGAGCGAATAATTATGGATGTTCTAACTCAGGGCCTGCTGGGCGCGGCGCTTTCACAGTCGATCGCAAATAAAAAAGAGACCCGCCTGGCTACCGGCGTGGGTTTTTTTGCCGGACTGATTGCGGATCTGGACATACTGATTTCATCGTCATCCGACCCGTTGCTAAACATCGAAATTCACCGGCATTTCACCCATTCAATATTTTTCGTGCCCATCGGTGGCTTGATCGCAGCGCTGGTTTTGTGGCCTGTGCTGAAATATTTTTTCAAAACAGTATCGATCAGTTTTAAACGCCTTTATGTTTTTTGCCTGCTGGGCTACAGCCTGAGTGGCTTCATTGATGCCTGCACCAGTTACGGCACGCATCTTTTTTGGCCGCTCTATGATGAACGGATCTCGTTTCATATTATCTCTATCATCGATCCCATCTTCACCGGTGTGCTGCTGTTTGCGGTGATCAAGGCCTGGCGTGATCGTCGCCCGCGTCTGGCTCATTACGGGCTGTTATTCTGCGGCCTGTATCTACTGCTGGGCGCGTTACAGCTACACCGTGCCAATGACATGGCGATGGAGCTTGCCCAGTCGCGTCAGCATGAGGTCGAAAAAATTTCGGTCAAGCCTTCCATGGCTAATCTTCTGCTGTGGCGTTCGATCTATATTTCCGGCGATAAAATTTATGTCGACGCAGTCCGCCCCGGTATCACCTCCAGCAAAACCTATACCGGTGATTCCGTTGATCTGTTTATTCCCGAACGTGATGCCACCGGCATACCCAGAGACTCGGAACTGTATTCAGACATCCTTCGATTTCAGGAATTCTCGGATGGTTTTATCGCGCTGGAGCCGGGCAAAGAAAATCTACTCGGCGATGTCCGTTACAGCATGACACCGATAAAAATCGCCACGCTCTGGGGCATTACCCTGGATAAAGACAAGCCGGACGAACATGCGCACTACGGCTTTTATCGGGCGACTTCACCGGATGACCGTGAGAAATTTTTCCTGATGCTGCTGGGAAACTAACCGGAACGGCGATCAATAATTCATGTGCGATAGAGCAGAGCATTTTCCAGAAACCGAACGGTATATTCCAGACCAGCCGGTTCCCGACTGGGTACAGTGGTTGGCACAGGACAGCAGTGGTGCGTGGTGGGGTTATTCGGTTGAACCGCTGCGCAATGACAGCGGCTGGTATGAAAACGAAGTCGGGGATTATATCCTGCTCGGCACAAGCGCGGCCCTCGACTGGCCGAACTCGCTGCAACGCATTAACCGTTATTAAATATCAGCGGTTTTTCTCGAAAAATATTCCTGCGTCAACTTGAACACCAGCGGGCTGAGCAGAATCAACGCTATCAGATTCGGCAATGCCATCAGCGCATTAAGCGTATCGGCCAGCAGCCAGATGAATGAAAGTTTGGCGGTAGCGCCAATGGGGATGGCAATGATCCAGAGCACCCGAAACGGCACGATTGAACGCACGCCGAATAGATACTCGACACATTTTTCACCGTAAAAACTCCAGCCCAGCAGCGTGGTAAAGGCAAAGATACTCAGGCCAAAGGAGACCACATAACCGCCGACGCCGGGCAGGGCGGTTTCGAATGCCAGCGAGGAAAGACCGGCGCCGGTTTCACCGCTGGTCCAGGCACCGGTTACGATGATCACCATGCCGGTGATGGTGCAGATGATCAGGGTATCGATGAAGGTGCCCAGCATGGCGATGGTGCCCTGTCGCACCGGGCTGTCGGTTTTGGCCGCAGCATGGGCAATCGGCGCACTGCCCAGACCGGCTTCGTTGGAAAAAATTCCGCGCGCCACACCAAAGCGAATCGCCGCCCAGACCGCCGCACCGGCAAACCCGCCTGTAGCTGCGACAGGGGTGAAAGCATGAGTGAACACCAGCGCGAAGGCCGCCGGCAATTCCGGAGCATTCATGATCAATACCACCAGACCAGCCATGACATAAGCAATGGCCATGAAGGGCACCAGCTTACCGGCCACGTCGGCGATGCGCCTGATGCCACCGATCAGCACCAGAGCAACCAGCGCCGCCATCACCAGACCGGTTGTCAAATGCGGGTAACCGAATTCGGTATTGAGTACATCGGCCACCGAGTTGGCCTGTATGGTATTGCCGATGCCGAAACCGGCCAGCGCACCGAAGATGGCAAACGCGGTGCCCAGCCATGCCCAATGACTTTTCAAACCATTTTTAATGTAAAACATGGGGCCGCCGATATGGTTGCCTTTGGCATCAATTTCACGATAGTGCACGGCGAGCACAGCCTCGGCATATTTGGTGGCCATGCCTACCAGTGCGGTGCACCACATCCAGAACAGCGCGCCCGGCCCGCCCAGAAATATCGCCGTCGCGACACCGGCAATATTACCGGTGCCGATGGTGGCCGCCAGTGAGGTCATCAGGGCCTTGAAGGGGGCAATATCGCCTTCGCCGGTGGCCTTGCGACCCTGCCACAATGTTTTA
>JAGXGK010000036.1 GCA_024636785.1 Gammaproteobacteria bacterium | reverse complement strand
GGTGCATCTGGGAACACGGCGCCCCAGAACATCCTGCGCATTGGGCCCGATAATAAATGGCGACAGCCTTGGGCCTAATTCCTGAAAGGCCTGCACGGTAAACAGGCTGTTCCAGGTGGCCACCGAGAGCATCTGAGATTGTTGTGCAGGGCGTGATAACCAGACTGCAACATTGCGAAAATAATCCTGCATCATTTCGTAATGGTCGGTGGTGTCGTCGGCCTTCATCCCCACCAGATTTTCGCTGAACCAGTGATGCCAGGTAGCATCGGTGGCAACCCGACCTACATTGGCCTGGTGGCCATCATAGGCACCAATTACGCCGAACTCTCTTTGCGGGCTGGCGCCCTTTGCCAGTAGATAAGGCGGGTTGGGCGTAGTGCTGGCCCAGGCAATGACCTCCGGCATTTCACGGTGGCCGCCCACTTCGGGGAAGTCATCACCACTAATGCTGTGGCCGCCTTCCGACCAGCTGTAATCGGCATTGGGGTCAATTTCATGATCTTCGTACACCCAGCCTTCGTGGGGATGATCCGGCAGAATATCAATTACGCCATAGCGCCGCGAGCAGAGAATCGGATGCGGTTGATAGTTGGCGCGGAAAATCGGTCCACGACCGATATAGTACTGGCGGGGACGGATGGTCTGTGGTTTGCTGTCACCCTGCGCGCCGAATGGAATTATATCGCTGCCTGCCAGCTGGCCCGGTGTGCGCGGCTGATTGGTGTCGTGACGCAGATGCGTGTCGGGGTGAGCGGATCCCCCGATAGGCGGCACGTTCTGCGCATTGGTCCAGCGTCGCATATGACGGATGCGTGGAATTTTCCAGCACATGGTGGCACCCAGATAATCATGGTCGCCCATTGCCAGTAAACCACCCTGATGGGTGTTCATCCAGCCGGTTAAATGAATCAGTTCCAGCTCTGTCAGCTTGCGGTAATCACTTTCAATATTGCTGTCCGGGCCGGCGTCATTGCCCGGTGCAAAGCCAAACAGCCACAGCTGATCGTACTGATTAATAATCAGCTCATCATCTGCATTGGTCTGGTCGAAACGAAAGCCACTATAGCGGGTGGTGTAGGATCCGGCATCGGGGTTTTCCGATGGGGTAGAGCCATTGCGGGTGGCCAGTTCCACATTAAAGCGCACATAGTCATAGGCCGGTTCGCGCAGGGTATCCAGTAACAGTCCAAGGCCAAAGCCGGTCTGGCTAAAGGAAATCCCGCCATCCACAACAATTAATATTTTGACAGTCACCGGTCGTCGCAGCCGAAGAAACTCCGGGCCGATAAACTCGAAGCGATCACGCTCGATGATTTGATCAAGAAACTTTGCATTATCCATAATACTTCTCCATGTTTACATGTAAAAACAGAAATTAAAAAACTGGCAAATGCCAGCACAGAAAAAACACACTCCGAGAAAGCGGAACAGAGACATGCCAGCCTGAAAACAGTCCGATAAACAGAAATGTTGGTAAGCTATTGATTCTCAACGGGGAAAATAATACCGCAGTAAACCGGGCACACGATACGCTACGGGAGCAGGGGAGGGGTTGAATCAAGACAGCGACATTCCTTTGCCACATGGTATTTATCCTTAATATCCGGTTGTATGACAAGGCAGATACTGCCAGAAGCTGCAAGGGCTGTAAATAATCAAAAATAGCGTTTCGTCACATTCCTGAGGATTTTTTTCGGCAGGCGGTCTGAGACAGTCATGGTTCTGATTCCCAATGGGTTCTGCTGTTGATTCTATTGCCCTCTGATTAAAGTGTCAGTTAAACTGGTGGTGTTTAAGTCGTATCTGCAATTTCGCCCCCAGGGAGATATAAACATGCCTGGATTTACACCCGGGTTATTCAAAAAAGTAGTTAGACGTGGCAGGAAATTTATACAACCATTGTTTGATTACAATGCTTTTTCTATATGCAATCTCAATCTTGACAGCATAACGCTGGACAACACACTAAACATCAAAGAATTTAAAGAGTATTCCTTCGAAATTGATAATATTTATTCTGAGACAGGACAAAAAAAATATTACCCAGGAGAGCAGCTAATATCCCGCTTCACTAATGGTCTGTATTTCTATCTTGTACAAGACAGCAATAAGTGTATAGCAACGGCATGGATACACCCTGCAGGCCAGCGTTTCGTTGATGAGACCGGCTATCTACTTAAAGCAGCAGGCAATAGTATCTGGTTACGAGATGTTTACGTCATACCGGAGTATCGTGGGAGAGGCATTTTCTCGGACTTTATTAACCAGATATCGAAACAGTATTATCCGGCCGCATTGTATATGTTTTCTGATATTGAAAAAAATAATCTCCGGTCAAAAAATGCCCATCAACGGTGTGGATTCAAGTTCATAGCCACATTTAAAGTATTTCACTTTTTCAATAGTCTGATGATTCGATCACCAGTGGATACTGAAAAACAACTTATTAATGTCTCTGGGTATAAACCAGAAAAAAGAATTTTTATTACCTGTCAAAATTACAATCGCTTCAAAACAGAAAATCTTGCTTAGCGGTATTCAATGAACGGCACGGATAAACACTTTCTGTGAGTGAGTCGCAATGTTCTGTGCTCGCGCCAGCGGCATCATAACCATCTATATTTACTATCCATTCTATTATGATTGTCGGTTAAAGAAACTCATGCCAGTCAAATTCATTGTCGCCATACACCAGAAATTCCGGGTTGAGCAGGCTGTCTTTGCGGTTATAGCTGAGGGATGTACCGTCGGTTTGTTTGAAGTAGCCACCGGCTTCTTCAACGATGCATTGTGCGGCGGCGGTGTCCCATTCCGAGGTCGGGCCGAGGCGGGGGTATAAATCGACTGCGCCTTCAGCCACCATACAGGATTTTAATGAGCTGCCGACACTGATTAGCTCCGGGTCGCCGATTTTCAGTAAATAATCTTTCAGTTTGTCGGATGTATGTGAGCGACTGCCGGCGACGCGCATCTGTTGCTGCTTGAGTTTGCGTGTCTGAATTTTTTCTACCGGCTGTTTGTGGATTTTTTTATAGGCACCGCCGCCATGCCAGGCAAAGTAGTCAGTGTTGAGTACAGGTGCATTGATTACGCCGAGTATGCTGCGGTGGTTTTCTATGAGGGCGATATTGACGGTGAATTCGTCATTGCGTTTAATAAATTCGCGGGTGCCATCCAGTGGGTCAACCAGCCAGTAGCGCTGCCAGCTCTGGCGAATGGAGTAGGGTGGTATTTCAGATTCTTCGGTGAGTACGGGTATTTCCGGTGTGAGCTGCTGTAGTTCCTGGCGAATTACCTTGTCGGCGGCAAGGTCTGCGGCAGTTAAAGGGGTGTTATCGCTTTTGTTTTCCACTGCAAAGTCGGATTGGTATATCTTCAGAATTTCCCGTGCGGCGAGGCGTGCAATAACCAGCACATTCTGGCACAGGTATTCGAGATTGAGGGGTGGAGTACTTTTCATGATTTGATTTTCATGCTTGATTATTATTGGGCAGATTTCGTTTTGCGTTTCAGCAATATATCACGAACCTGGTAAAGTGCAGCGATACTGCGAGCTTCGCTGAGGTTGTCATGTTGCATCAGCTGTTCAATGTCGTGAATATTGCAGATCACCGGTTGCAGCGGTTCTGGTTCATCACCCTCGATGCGTTCCTCAACCAGCTCTTCAGCTAACAGGGTGTGGGTGGTAAAACCGAGGTAGCCGGGGGCGATGGTCATGGAACCAATGTGGCTCAGCTGCTTGGGGCGGTAACCGATTTCTTCCATGCACTCGCGGCTGGCGGCGGTGTAGATGTCTTCACCCGGGTCAATTTTGCCTTTGGGAAACAGCAGTTCGTAGCGGTCTGTGCCAACAGAGTATTCACGGATCATAATCACATGCTCCTGATCTACCACCGGCACGATCATGACCGCGCCGACACCAGGGGAGACAATGCGCTCATATTCCCGCGATTCGCCATTGCTGAACTGCAGCGAGACCTGCTCTATGCCAAACAGCTTGCTCTGGCTGAGCAGGGTGCGCTTGAGAATTTGTGGTTTTTTGTTCATCATGCTCTTTTTTTAGTCACTATTGTAAAAGCCTCAAGGCGGAATTCCTATGCTTGACTGGTCACAAATTGAAAATGTGTTTTTAGATCTGGATGGTACTTTGCTGGACTTGTACTTTGATAACCACTTCTGGCTGGAATATGTACCGCAATGCTATGCCGAGCATCACCAGTTGTCGCGGGAAACCACACAGCAGATACTCGATAAAAAATACGCGGCGGTGTATGGCCGTCTTAACTGGTATTGCGTGGACTACTGGAGCCGCGAGCTGGAGCTGGATATTGCGGCGCTGAAGCAGCAGGTGAGCGATAAAATTGCGGTGCGCCCCCATGTGGAGGAGTTTCTGGAAGCACTGCATATGCACGGCAAGCAGGTATCGCTGGTAACCAATGCGCACCCGGTGAGTATCCAGATTAAGATGCATAAAACCGGGCTGGATCGTTTTTTTCACCGCGTGGTGACGTCCCACCAGCTGCATCACGCCAAGGAAGAGCAGGCGTTCTGGCAGGGGCTGGCGGGGCTGAAGCCCTTCGAGAAGCAGTCCACCCTGTTTATCGATGACAATTTCTCCGTGCTGGACGCGGCCCGTGAGTTCGGTATTGCCCATCTGCTGGCGATTAAACAGCCGGACAGCAGGGGCGAGCTGAAAGAGCATCATCATTACCCGCTGCTGGAGTCATTTCAGGAGATTATGCCCGGCTGAGCCTCACCCATTCGGGTGAAATTCTAGTTAAAACAGACACTTCCCGACGAAAAGTAGTTGCTAAGTATATTATTAATTGCTAAATTAGCCGCCGTATACAGCGAGCCACTCAGGTTTAGTTGTTGCCCGCAGACCGGCAAATGGCCAATGTCTTTCACTCCGTGCCTGCGGCAAATGATCAAAGCGTATCAGGGTCCTCCTGATGAGTACATTTCCCTGCCGCCATAGCGCGAGAAATATCCGCACGATATTAAAATGTGGAAATGTGAAAAATTAACGATTAATTTAAACAGGTTCAATGATGAAACTTACACATATTTCTGGTGCATGGGCACTCGCTTTACTAATTATTCTGCCATTCAATATGGTAACTGCCACCGAGCGTGCTGTATTTTCCGGTAAAGATCAGAAACAACATGAGCTGACCGAGTGGGAAGAAAACAAACTGAAAGCTGAAATGAACAGCAAGTTTTCAGCAAACGACTCAGGTGCATTTCAGAAACTGAATAACAACCCCTGGGAAGCGAAACGCAATAAAGAGCAGCAGCATAACCAGCGCTTGTTGCAGTTAAGCAACTCCTGGTCGGCCTGTCGTGAATATGCCTACAAGCAGCGCGGCCAGTGCTATGCCCGTGGCGGTGATGCCTACACCTGTGAACGTTACTATGACGCGCGTGTTGAGCATTGTGATAGCAATTTCTAGGCAGTTAGTAACCGCATAGGCGGTCTATTATTGCTAAAAAAAGCCCCGCAGCGTCGGGGCTTTTTTTATGCACAGGACGTGCGGTATTCCGCGGGAGGCAGAAATAGTGTCGTTTGTCGTTAGTCTGTAGGTTGGGGTGGTACAGGAATCCCAACGGTTACAAAAGAAAACGCGAATGAACGCAAATAAACGCAAATGAGCGCGAATACATGCGCCTTTCAGAACAGGCCTTAATACAGCAGATGACTGTTAAAGCTATCCATCGCACATCTTAGAACTCTTTCTGAACAATCAACGCCAACAACGCGAAAATCGCTAATGAACGTAACGGCTTACAGATATAAAGCCTTAATAGCGTGCATTTGCGATGTATGGACTCCACCAACCCACTTAAAGTAGGTTGGCGTCTACAACAACAAAGGAGCCCATACAATGAAAAAGTCTAACGTACTTGGTATTGATTTAGCAAAAAATGTTATTCAGGTGTGCCTGATAGATGAACACG
>JAGXGK010000035.1 GCA_024636785.1 Gammaproteobacteria bacterium | reverse complement strand
CTGCGCCGCCAGCATACGATCAGCCGGCGTCGGACCACGCAGCACTCGCCATAAACCTGCCACCAGCGTGAGCAAGAGCAGCAGTGCGATACTTAAATAAAGTTTTTCCATGAAGCAGGCCACCAACTGTGTCGTTAAATTTTGTACGCTAAAAAAACTTTTTCACCGCAGAGAGCGCAGAGAAAACCAATGGTAATTTGGTAAAAAATTTGTCTGCGGTGAACGTACTTATTTAGTATTAAAGTCATTATGCGATTACGCAAGTCAGTCTGACAACTCACATTCAAAAACAGCAGCCAGTCTGTTTTCCAGAGTCCGGAGATGTTTGACAAAATCACCGGTTTCGTCCATCACATGGACGCGCAAAATACAATCGTCGAGTTCGGTGCATAGGGTACCCGGTAGCAGGCTGACACTATTGGCCATAAAAATCCGTGGTAATCCCGCTGGCAGCCGAATCGGGTATTCATGTAGACCGGGTGAGATTGGCAAATTCGGATGCAGTGCGCGGCCTGCGACATCGATGCCACCGCGGATGGATTGCCAGAGAAAAAATGGAATGAAACGTAGCATCCCGGAAACAGACCAGGTGCTCGGCGGCAGTAACAATACACTGACCAGTGTTGTCAGTGCCACTACGGGCAGGCCCATCGACCATGAATCGACAGTACCGTGAGTGAGCGCCCACCAGACCAGCGCAAACAGCAAACTGCGAAACAGAACCGCGCGCAGCAGAATGATTATGAGTTTAGCCGACCTGGTTGTAAAATTTTTTTTGATTATTGTTACCATTATCAATTCAAATTTATTAGCGTTTTTTATATATTGAATCGAGGAGGCTGTCGGGCATAGGTGGATTGAAGCCTCCTTAAACAACAGAATGGCAGTACAGACGAATCAGGTCAACTGATAATTTGTATAATGAGTAACCGTTATTTTTAACCCACACATTGGAAGATGAATTTTCGTCCTGGTTTAATGCAGTTTAAAGCGAATCAGGGACTCAGTCGTTGTGAGTCTCGGCGCAGGAAATACATAAGGGCGCGGCCGGATCGAATTCCAGTCTGCGCACATTAATGATTTCGTCGCATTCGAGGCAGTAGCCGTAACTGCGGTCGTCGCAACGCCGTAGTGCCGCCTCGATGAGTCGCAGTGACAACTCTGCCCGCTGACGGGTATTTTGCGCCATCGCCTGCTGCTGCATTGCGTCCATTCGTGAGAGCCGACCAACGCTGGTCTGATCCAGCACCACGGTTGCGGCCGAGGCATTGCGTGCCTCCACCAGCCCAAGATTGACGTCGCGTGCAGCGAGCAATTTGGCGCGAAAGTGATTGATATCAGGGCTATCCGGCATATTAATATCTCTGCTGATTATGTTAACTGCAATGCCAGAACACCCTGTTCATAGAATCAGGTGATGTGCAGTGGGACGAACCTTACGTTCACCCTTTTGCATTCATACCACCAATTTATGTGGTTTCAGGCTTGGCCATTCTAAAACAGTTACTGCCTGCCCGCCTGGCCTGATACATTGCCCTGTCGCTTAGTTCGATCAGACTGGCTATGTTCGTGGCGTGCAATGGGTACAAGGCAATTCCCATGCTGATGGTTACCTTGAGAGTGAGCTCCTGATGACAGATGGGTTCACTGACCGCGGTGATGATCTTGTCGGCAATTCCGAGCACTATCTCCTCGCTCGAAATATCTTGTAACACTGCGGTGAATTCATCACCGCCTGTTCTAAACACCAGATCCGATTCGCGAATACCGCTACGAGGGCGATAACTGGTTTCACGCAGAACCAGATCGCCGACGGCGTGACCATAATGATCATTGATCTGCTCGAAGCCATTAATATCCATGTAGAGAGAATTATGAATATGCAGTTTATGGCTCAACCCCGAGAATGTGTTGCTGAGTTCTCGTAGCATGCTGTCGAATCCCTTTTAATTTATGCCGCTACAAAAAATTTGACGATGTTAGAATTATCGGTGCGTTACGTCATGACGCATCATTAATTACAGCCCCGGATCGTTTGCGCACCCTGATAAAGATTGGTTAAAGTTACCGCAAGCAAAGCCATTTAATCCCATTTGAAAGGAGTACCTGTCTGTGGAAATTCTTAATCGAACGATATTGGACAACACCTTGTTGCAGTGGCTGATCGCTGCGGCTGCATTACTGATTACAGTGATGGTGCTTAGATTGATACAACATCTGATTAGCCGCCGACTGACCTCAATCAGCCCTCAAACGGAAAAGCTCTGGCGGGATATCACCGTCGCACTTTTCGACAAAACTAAAATTCTGTTCCTGATTATTGTGGGCATTTATGTTGGCGCCACTTTTTTGCAAATACCCGATCGAATCCAGGCTACCGTTTCAAGTCTACTGGTGATCGCCCTGCTCTTTCAGGCGGGCATCTGGGGTGGCGCATTTATTACCGCCATGCTGGAAAGATACCGGCTGCAGGCGCTGGATAGGAACCGTGCGGCGGTAACCACCATCAACGTTATAGGCCTGATCAGCCAAATAACTCTATGGTCGATTGTGGTGTTGCTGGCACTCGATAATCTCGGCATTAACGTTACCGCACTGGTAGCGGGCTTAGGTATTGGCGGTATCGCGGTGGCTCTGGCGTTGCAGAATATTCTCGGTGATCTGTTCGCCTCGCTGTCGATTATGCTCGATAAGCCTTTTATCGTAGGCGACTTTCTAATCATCGGAGATTTTTTGGGTAACGTGGAATACGTCGGCCTGAAAACAACCCGATTGCGAAGCCTCTCCGGCGAGCAGCTGGTGTTTTCCAACTCCGACCTGCTCAATAGCCGCATCCGCAATTACGGCAGGATGTTCGAACGGCGTGTAGTTTTCAGCATCGGAGTGATCTATCAGACGCCCAGAGAGAAACTCAAACTCATTCCTGAGATAATTCGTGAAGCGGTCAAGGCACAGGAAAATTCACGTTTCGATCGCGCTCATTTTTCAAAATACGGTAGCTATGATCTGCAATTCGAAACGGTCTTTTATGTTCTGTCACCGGATTACACTATTTATATGGATATACAGCAGGCGATTTATTTTGCCATTCACGAACGCTTTGAACAGGAGGGCATTGAGTTCGCCTACCCAACCCAGACAGTATATGTTACCCAGGAACAACAGGAACAACAAACTTAGGCTTAATTGTTGATGAGTAAAATCGATAACCGTAGCCATGGATTTCTGCAAACCGAGCAGCGCAGTTGTTACGATCCTGAAAAGATAGTTGGCAGTTGGCAGTTGGCAGAAAAAGCATAGGCTGCCTGGCAGAATATGAAAATTTGTCGATTTCCCCCTCTCCCGCTGGGAGAGGGCTAAGGTGAGGGGGCTTATAAAAAGCACATTTAATGTTTGTGAGTTGGCAGCAAAATTTAAAAGTTAGTCCGCGAAGAACGCCAAAAAAACAAACGTTGTATTATTGTTTTGCTCTTTTCGCGTCCCTGGCGTTTTTCGCGGATTAAAGCCTTTTTTCTCTGCGCCTCTGCGAACCACTGTTTTTTAACCAGTGGTAAAATCAGGCAATACGCGCCTCCGACAGGCCAGCGCCTAAAAAAAGCATGCAAAAAACCCCACAAACCGTTAGAATACGCGTCCCTTCTGACTTTTGCTCATATTCTCACCGAACACGGGCAATCAGGAAATACCCGATAACCCTTTGTTTACTATCTCACAGGTTCTGAATATATGACTACCGATACAGTCACCACCTTTGATCAGTTGGCGCTGAGCAAACCCATTTTAAAAGCCCTGGACGACGTGGGTTATGAAACCCCTTCTCCGATTCAGGCAGAAACAATCCCACTATTACTGGACGGCAAGGACATCATTGGTCAGGCCCAGACCGGAACCGGTAAAACCGCCGCATTTGCCCTGCCGCTGCTGTCTAAACTCGATTTAAAGCAGAAAGACCCACAGATTATGGTGCTGGCACCCACGCGCGAGCTGGCGATTCAGGTGGCGGAAGCCTTCCAGAAATACGCCAAGCACATGGTGGGCTTCCATGTGCTGCCCATTTACGGTGGTCAGGATTACCGCGGGCAACTGCGCTCACTGGAGCGCGGCACACATGTCGTGGTCGGCACCCCGGGACGGGTGATGGATCACATGCGTCGCGGCACGCTAAAACTGGGCAAGCTCAGCGCACTGGTGCTGGATGAAGCCGATGAGATGCTGCGTATGGGCTTTATCGACGATGTGGAATGGATCCTTGAGCAGACGCCGAAAACCCGGCAAATCGCCCTGTTCTCGGCCACCATGCCGCAGCAGATTCGCCGCATTGCCACCAAATATCTCAACAACCCCGAACAGATTACCATCAAGAATAAAACCACAACGGTCGACACTATTCGCCAGCGTTACTGGATGGTCAGCGGCGTGCACAAACTGGATGCCCTCACCCGTATTCTCGAAGCGGAGAGTTTTGACGGCATGATTATCTTCGTACGCACCAAAATCGCCACAGTTGAGCTGGCTGAAAAACTTGAAGCCCGCGGCTATTCTGCCGCTGCCCTCAATGGTGATATTCAGCAGAATCAACGCGAGCGCACAATCACCCAGCTGAAAAACGGCAAGCTGGATATCATTGTCGCCACTGATGTCGCCGCCCGCGGGCTTGATGTCGAACGCGTTAGCCACGTGGTCAATTACGATATCCCTCATGATACCGAATCCTATGTTCATCGTATCGGTCGTACCGGCCGTGCGGGTCGAAAAGGCGATGCGATTTTATTTGTGGCGCCGCGTGAAAAACGTCTGCTCAGCGCCATCGAAAACGCCACTCGACAAAGAATCGAGATGATGGAGCTGCCCTCAACTGAACTAATCAATGACAAACGCATTGCCGATTTCAAGCAACGCATCAGCGATGCGCTGGCTACCGAAGATTTTGGTCTGTTTCCTCAGATGATTGAAGAATATCAGCAGGAGCATAACGTGCCTGCAATAGAGATAGCCGCCGCCCTCGCCATACTGTTGCAGGGTGATACCCCGCTGCTGCTTCAGCACAAACCGCAGGGCAAAGCGAGTCAGAAACGTGGTGACAATGCCTGGAGCAAAGACGAGCGTCCGCAACGCGAGAAACCAGCCCGCACGCCCAGAAAAGACTCACCGCTCGAAGAAGGCATGCAGCGTTACCGCATCGAAGTCGGACATAACCATGATGTGATGCCCGGCAACATCGTTGGCGCCATCGCCAACGAAGCCAACATTGACAGCAAATTCATCGGCCGTATCAGCATTCACGATGATTACAGTCTGGTTGATTTACCCAAAGACATGCCCGATGAATTATTGAGAGACCTGAAAAAAGCCCGGGTAGCCGGTCAACAGCTGAATATTTCAGTACTCGACAAGGACAGCAAACCTGCGAGTTCGGAAAAACGCGGCGCGGGTAAAGGCAAGCCCAAGGACAAATTGAAAATCAAGGCCCGAAAGAGCATCAAGAAAAAAGCGCGGAAAAGTAAAACTGAATAATTAGCGCGATCAATTCAGGCAGCCGTTACCTGCTGCCTGATTTAGCATTAATCAAGGCCGGAAGACAAATCATCTCCCGGTTTTTTTATGCATAAATATTGAAGGATGATTTGCAGACAAAATTCATGTCCGCGAAAAACGCGAAGAACGCAAAAAAAATTTCAGTCCACAGATAAACACGGATAAAATCGAAAATCTTGTTTATGCGCCCGCGGCACATATCACTTATCCTTAAGAATCGTTTATATTATTGTTTTGCCCTTTTCGCGTCCTTGGCGTTTTTCGCGGACTGATTTTTAAAATCTTTTATTGCCAACTGATAACCATTAAATGCGCTTTTTAAAAGCCCCTCACCCCAGCCCTCTCCCCCCGAGGGGAGAGGGGGTAGTGTATGCAAGACTGCCAGTTCTTCTCGGGAATCAAAGCTGCTAACTGCCGACTGTCAACTATTTTTTCACCATTTTGTTGGGGTTCGTGCCTCACCCCAATCCATGCACTACTTAAAATAATCGCGGGGCATTGAATCGAAGTCATAAACAGAACCACCGTGCTGCTCGGCAAATAACTCTGCCTTTGCCTTTGTCGAGAAAGGTACTGCTTCCGGCGCGCCCATGCCACCGGCACGGTCGCTGTTAATCACGTACCAGGCTTTTTCGGCTTCAATCCAATTATCGATCCCGGGGTTGTCCCAGTCCGCATCGGTCATATCATTAACATAAATAGCAACGATATTTTTAGGTTCTTCCGGTGATAACGTAAATGCGATAGTGTCACGCACTGAAGTAAACCATATTGCTTCCGGCTGGTCGCTAAGAATAATATGGCCTTTGGGTCCACTGTGAGCGACCACAGTCATCAGGCAATAATAACCACTGGCTTCACGTGTCAGTGTCTGTGGTGGTGGCGGTGCTTCTGCTTCCGGTGTTTTATCACAAGCGCTTAATAATAAAGCCAGCATTAGCATTGTCACTTTATACATAATATTCACATCACCATTTACTAAAAATTATAAAACTAAATAAATATTAAAAACAATCAGGATTTGTTCTGGCTTCACTTACAGCTCCCGACGCTGAAACACTAGCAGCGTAACCGCTAACGGTACGACCACCCATAGCAACATGACAGCGAGCAGGAGCGTAGCGCTCATACCGGCACCACTGGCAACGCCGGCAATGCCTGCTGCCTGGCTCACGCCTTCGAACAAACTCAGATTGAGAATGCGATAGGTATCCGTTGGGCTAATCAGCATTAAGGCTGAAAATAACTGCTGACCGATCACCTGCCCCTCATCGAGCAACAGTGCACCAAACAGTATTAAATCGTACAGGACGACAAATACCAGCCATAAGCCGATCGCCGCGCCAGCTGCTGTTGCCCTTTCTTTTACTAGCACGCTTACCAGATAACCCAATGCGATAAATATGGCTCCCAGAACCAGAGAGCTCGCCATCAGAGTGACATAAGCCTGCCAGCCCTCAGTGATGCCTTCATTCATTAAAATCATGATGATGATAGCGCCGCCGTAACCCGCAAAAATAGCGATAAACAGAATACTGAGGTGCCCCAGGAACTTACCCATAATGACCTGCCATCGCCTCACCGGATAGGTTAACAACAGCATCATGGTGCCGCGTTCAAACTCTCCGACGAGGGCATCAAAAGACAGCATCAAGGCAATCAATGGTATCAGGTAAACGCTCAAACTCGCCAGGCTGATGACAGTGACATCCAGCGCACTGGCGGAAATCGAACCGGTGGGTGCCGAACCCAGCATTGACAAAGCCAGTGCCAGCGTGCCTAAAACAACGATTGCCGCAGCAATCCAGCGATTGCGCAAACCATCGCGAATTTCCTTTAAAGCCAGGATCAGCAACATTTTCATGATCGATCGTCGCTCATGAAATAGCTATACACTTCGTCCAGGCGCGGTGGTGAAATCTGCAAATCGCTGATGCTATCACCAAGCTCTGTAATTCTTCGTATCAGGGGCATTTTTTCTTTATTAGAACAATTCAGGTTCAAGCTCTGATTACTAATCCGGTCAATGTTTATATCAGAGCCCAGACGTTGCGCAACATTGTTTGCTTCACCCGGGCTCACGGAAACTTTCAAACGTACCGGCAATGCAGCCAGTTGATAAAGCTCACCCAGGGTGCCGCAGGCAACAACGATGCCCGCTTTCATGATGATGAAACGATTGGCTCTGGCTTCCACTTCGTTGAGCGCGTGTGATGAAATAATTGAGGTGGCGCCTTCCTTATGCAGATCATCAATCAGCTGATAAAAGTGCTGACGCAAAATCGGATCAAGTCCGGTGGTGGGCTCATCGAGGAACAGCAGTTGCGGTTCACCCAGCATGGCCTGGGCCAGCCCCAGACGTTGCCGCATCCCTTTTGAGTAAGTGCCCACACGTCGCTTTGAGGCATCTGCAAGGCCGACTAACTCCAGTAATTTTTCACAATCGGCATTGGAGACCGCTTTAAGTCGCGCATAGAAACTGAGCACTTCACGGCCTGTCATAGCTTCGTAAAAAGCGACACTCTCAGGAAGATAACCTAGTGTTTTATGCAACGCTACGGATGCATTAAATGCAGGATTACCACCTAGCACCTCAACCGTGCCCGAGCTGGCGCGTGTGAGTCCCAGCATGAGTTTCATCAGGGTGGTTTTTCCGGCGCCGTTATGACCCACCAGAACCACGCATTCGCCAGCCTGCACATTTAAATCAACATTGCTCACCACGGTTTCGTTACCGTACTGTTTACTGACCGATTGCAATGAAATGACTTCAGGATTTACCGCATCCAACTCAACCATTCAGCAAATCTCCGGGCACGGAAAAATCAGCCGGCGGCGGTGACATTAACGGCGCGGTATCGGTTACGCCACCGGGATGGATACCGGGAAATTCAGACTGAGCCCATTTTAGAATCTGCACTGCCGGGCTATTAAGTAGTAACTTGGCCAGAGGATGGCGCCAGATAATTTGATCAACCAGATCATTAGGTTTATAGGGTTGATCGGCAATGCCGTTAGCATCAATATCAAAAGTTATATTGTCACTCCAGTAGTTGCCATAGCCGTCTTTGGACCATTCAATATAACGGGTACCCACGTATTTCACCTGAGTGCGGTTATTGATAAAGGCATTGGAATAGATTTCATTTTGTTCTGAGCCTGCGGTGAAATGAATGCCTATATCGCACTCTTCAAAAAAATTATTGGTGATTGTATTAAAATTAGCATTATAAATGAAAACGCACTTTTTGGCTCCACCGCTAACACGGTTGCCGTTTATCACCGAATTATTTGTAAAGTTAAAAAACAGCCCGCGTTCATGATCACCGATCGACTGATTGTTTTTGACCATTAATCGGGCAGAAAACATTAAAGCAAAGCCGACATGATTATTGATCGAGATATTATCGCTGACTTCGCTATCATTTGCATACATATAATGAATAGCAAAACGCAAATCGCGTAAACGATTGCCCTGGAAAACATTATCGCGACTGGCATTAACAAAAATTCCGTCCCGGCCATAGCGAATATCGTTATATTCAATAATAGAGCCTGGCGTATTCCATAAATAGATGCCATTGCCACGGTCATTGATGCGGTGATGCCGACTGCCAATGATGACATTGGTGCTGATCACCGCAGAGTTCGGGCCTTTCAGGTAAACACCTATCTGATTATTTTCAAAATAATTATTTTCAATTCGTGTGCGGTCACCTTCTTCAGTGATGAAGATGCCACTGTCTTCGGCGACCAGATTAGTACCTGACTGCTGAATATTCATGCCTTTGATTACGACATCGGGCGCTGATACAGTGATGACGTGACCTGAGCCCTCGCCATCAATGATGCTATCGCCATCTTTAGTATTGCTGCCCAACAGGGTCAGACTACGATGGACATTCACCGAACCGGTGTAGACCCCCGCAGTTAAAATTAATATATCACCATTATTTGCCGAATCAATTGCAGCCTGCAAGACACCGTCTCCGGGTGCCACGCGCCTTTCTTCGGCCTGTGATAGAAATGTGAAAAAAAGGGTAAACAGCAACAGCCCGCCAGCCAGCTTTCTGGATATTCCAGGGCTGACTGACGGGCTGTTTTCTTGCTGCTTAACTTTCAAAGAACAACTACGCAGGCTCTACCAGCATACGACCACGCATTTCCATGTGCAGCGCATGACAGAACCACTGACAGTAGAACCAGTGTACACCGGCACGATCAGCCGTAAAGGTGATCGATGATGTCTGCTGCGCGCCTATTTCCATCGCGACACCGTAATTGGCAAGAGTAAAGCCATGTGTCAGGTCATCAATCGCGTCATTATTACTGACGATAACCGTAACCTCATCACCCTGTTTCACCGTGAATTTCTCCATGCTGAAATTGGGCGCGACTGAAGTCATGTAAACACGCACTTTTTTACCATCACGAATTATCGTGGAATCTTCGGTCAGTTTGACGCCATCCTTTTTGGCCTGTGCACTGACATCCGCCCACATGCGGTCACCCTTGGTCCATATTGAATCAGGATTGACGATGTCGGCACGAACGATGATAACGTCATGCGGTTCCGCATACGCCGGGCCATCATGCATAATCTGCATTTTCTTACCACTAATGTCGATCAGCTGTTCGTTCTCCGGTTTTAGAGGGCCGACGTTGATAAAACGATCCTTGGAAAATTTGTTGAGCGACACCAGCCATTTACCATCAGCTTCTTTGGTCTCACCCATCGAAGTATGGTTATGACCCGGCTGATAATGCACATCAATTTTTTCTATGATGGGATTAGCTTTTTTACCGTTATAAGAATCAATGGCTTTCTGAATGTTCCACTTTACCGCCTGACTATCCAGGAACAGCGTAGTGAAGGCATTACCTTTACCATCGAAAGCAGTATGCAATGGACCCAGACCCAGTTCAGGCTCGGCAACCACGACATCACGTGGCTGAATCTTGTCACTGAACAAATCAGGTAGACGTCGAACGTCAATGACAGTCACAGTGGGTGACAATTTGCCGTTGAAGACCACGTGGATACCATCCGGTGCGGTATTACAGCCGTGAGGGCTATTGGGCACAGGAATGTA
The DNA here is from genome assembly GCA_024636785.1 of Gammaproteobacteria bacterium. Taxonomy (GTDB): domain Bacteria; phylum Pseudomonadota; class Gammaproteobacteria; order SZUA-229; family SZUA-229; genus LH-M37. The sequence continues at coordinate 23,374 of JAGXGK010000035.1, read as the reverse complement.
ACGGGTATATTTCGAGCCTTTACGACCGTCCAGTACGGGCACGCCGTTAATTTTCTGGAAATCGCCGGCTTTCACGCCCGCTTCAATTGCCTTCAGATCAAACACTACGGCCCAGTCACGTTCGTTGCCCATCATGCCCGATAAATTTGTAGCTTCTTCACTGTTGTAACAGGTAGAGAACGCGTAAAGACCCTGATAATCCGCATCACAGTTATCAAGATTACCGTCGACCATGATCTGCCAGGCAACTTTCATTTCGTCGCCATCGATGGCAGTGAATATCGCATGGTATTTTTCAGGCTCATCAAGAATGCTGCCATCATTAGGGATAGGCACACGATGCTCACCGTTGGCGAAGACGTAACCGGTACGCGGGTATTTTTGCGGGCGCAAGCCATGAATATCCGCGGCATTTGGAATTTCAATAATTTTGTCACACTTCATAACATCGCAACGGATACGGGCGACACGGGTGTTGGCCTTGTCATTCATAAACAGATAGCGACCATCGTAGGTACCATCGGTGAATGACATGTGCGGATGATGCAGATCACCATTATCCCAGGTACCGCCGCGACCACCGGAATCGAGGAATTTTTTAGTCTCAGGCAAAAGTCCATCGCGTAATATCTTGCGGCTCTCATTGGTAGACCCCCAGCCTGAAGCACTGCAGCGATTGAACACAGGGACACGCACAAGTTCACGCATGGATGGAACACCCAGAACGCGTAGCTCACCGGCCTGACCGCTGCTCCAGAAACCGTAGTATTCATCCAGATCACCGGGGCCGACATGGGCTTTATTATTTGCAGCGGCGATAGCTGTCTTAGGCGTCATGCCTGCGAATCCGGCCAGCCCTGCCACACCTGCCAATGCAGTCAGCTTGGCGGTACCGCCAAGCAGCTGGCGTCGACTAATACCTTTACTTTCAGCTTTTTCATTATTATTGCTCATGATACTACTCCTCTTAATTTGCCTGCTGATGCAAGCGGATACATGCCCCTTTTCTATACAGTTCAGGGCGGTTATTAATCTAAATCATTCATCTCAATGTTCTGTTTTTTTCTTCATCAGCTCTACCTCAATGGCAGATTCTTTTTTATCTTGTACTGCGGCACTACGCGAGGTACGCCGCTCTTTCTTCAGTCGTTTCTGTATCATCACGGGGCAGGCATGATCGTCGAAATAAACCACCTGACAATGCAGACAGTACAGACATTCGTTGACATTGATGTTGCCCTCAGGATGTATCGCCTGCACCATGCACTCGTTACTGCAGCGCTGACAGGGTGAACCGCATTCCTTGTAGCGTTTCAACCATGAAAACATGCGCATTCTGCCGGGAATCGCCAGTGCAGCACCCAGCGGACACAGATAGCGGCAATAAAAACGTTCGATAAAAATACCCGGTATCAGCACGGCCAGAGCAAAAATCACGTACGGCCATTCACGTATAAAGTTAAGAACAATGGCGGTCTTAAAGGGCTCAACCTCAGCCAGGCGTTCTGCCAGATCCAGTGAATACAGTGAAAGCCCGAACAGCACAAGAAATATGAGATATTTGAAGCTCCAGACACGTTCGTGAACAAACCAGGGAACAACAACCTGTCTGATTTTGAAAAACTTAGCAATACGGTTAAGCAGCTCCTGTAATGAACCAAAAGGACATAACCAGCCGCAGTAAGGTCCGCGACCCCAAAACAGTAATGCTGCCGCCACTGAAGCCCAGAGAATGAAAATCAGTGGTTCCATAAGGAAATAGGACCAGTCAAAACCACTGACTAAAGCGTTGAACATGGCCAGTATATTAACTACGGAAAGTTGTGCGTTGAAGTACCAGCCAATTATGAAAAGCGTAAAAATCATATAACCGATACGAACCCGATCAGCGAGTACCGGGCGTTTAACCAACCATTCCTGAAAAAAGAAGATCACGGTCAGTACCATCAAGCCAAGACCAAGCACTATGATCTCAAAGGTCTTGAGTTCCCACATCTTTTTCCAGACAGGTTGCGGGGCTACTTCCATGTCTGCTGTGACTTCACCCACCTTAGCCCCAGTAAATTTCAGGTATTGCTCGGGGACGCTGTAGTTAAGATCAAAAGTCAAAAAAGCTTTTTTGGTCGGACCAATATCACGACCTACCAGCAACTCCAGCTTCCAGGGCAGCGTGGCCTTAAATTTCAAATCGGCCGGTGTTCTGAATAAACTCACTTCTTTCAGCTCTGGCGCGCCTTCAGCTGCCATATGATGCAAACGCTTATGTTGTCTGTCATGGAAACGGATCGAGGTATCACCCTGAATGATCTGAAAACGATCAAAGATACCACCCCTCACATAACCGGAGCCCTTGAATGAAAATCGACCTTCACCCGCCAGAAGAATAGCCACTTCTCCCGGCTGTAATTTTTTCTCCAGATTACGGTACTCATTTTCACCCAGTAGACTGCGACCGATAGTGGGCACTGAAACTACGGCTGCATAAAGTTCGACAAAAATCTCGCCTTCATCACCTTCTTCGGGTCTTTCAGCCGCCAGCGGCTCGCGAGATCCCGCAAACGCTTTATTGATGTCTCCTACGGTAATTTTCAAATGCTGAATTGAGCCTTCTTCGACCAGTGTTGACCAGTCCTTAATCGTGTCAATTTCAGTATCAACACTGGCAACAGGCCCGGTAGCTTTGACTTTCGGCTTAAGTCCAGATAAACCATGGGATCGAGCGACCATCATGGCGCTACGTAAAATATTGTCATCCATCACCATCACCGTTACCGTCGCACCAGTAACGATATCGACATGATGATCCTGGGTTCCACGCACGAGCTTACCTACATCCAGCCCCTCGTATTCAGCGAGCACATCAATAATGCGTTGTTCAGGGATGCCGATCAGTACAATGGGTTCATGATGCTCAACCAGTAGAACCTTCTGAATAATGCCTTGCATATCCAGTGCTACAAGCTGGTGTATGGGTTTACCGGAATAACCGGTGCTATTGGTATAATCTGAAGTCAGAAACACATAGCCGATCTGCTGATCCTGTTTGTAGGCAACAGCGACCAGTGGCTCACCCTCTGCATCGGCAATTTTATCGGCACCGGGAAATATTTTTTCCGCGTCGATGCTCTCAAGAAAACGGGGCAATTCTGATTTGGCATGAGCCGGGGTTAGAATCAGGCACTGAAGCAAAATTATTGCAACAAATAACCATACAGATGATAAGGATACTACATGCGAAACGAACTTTTCAGACTGAGCGTGTGCTAATACACTATTATTTTTACTATACACGTAGCAGCTACCAATTTTAGGTGGATAATTTATTTTCACAAGCGTAGTCTGCGACAAATTGACGCAATACGTATGATGCAGGTCAAGTAAGACTAAAGTCAACACTAAAAATAATTGTGCCTTGAGGTATTAATAATTATGTTAAACACAAATGTAGAGACACCAGACGATTTAATAACTATCGCCCTTCAGGCAGAACGCGAAGCCATTCGACGTTATTCCCAACTAGCAGCTGCAATGAAAGCAGGAAATAATAATTCAGCCGCTGCACTGTTTGAACGCATGGTCAGTGAGGAAAAGGAACATGAACATCTACTGATAAAATGGATGAAACATGAAGGTCTACAGGAAAACCCAGAGATTGCTCCAGTTAAATGGCGTGACCCACAGGTCTCAACCATCTATGATGAAGAAGCACGCGACCCTGATTACAGCACCCCCTATAAAGCATTGGCCTTTGCCGTACATAACGAAGAAATTTCATTTCGCTTTTACACCCAGGTCGCCGCTGACTCAGAAAACGAAACTGTGCGTAAATATGCTGAAATACTGGCGCGCGAAGAGCTGGGCCACGCTGCCCTGCTCAGAGCTGAACGTCGTCGCGCCTACCATGAGGAGCGTGAAACTGACAGCGTTGAAACTCGACTTGATCCCAGAGCTGTGCGAAAGGAATCAGATTTATTAACCGCTGCGATTCATATTGACCGGCGTCTGGCCAACACCATGACCAGTCTTGCAGGCGACTCGCCGGAAATAAAACAGCTGGTCAGAAAAACCCAGGAAGAAATTGATAGCTATGAAGGCCATCTGGATAAAACTGGTTCAGCGAATGCAGACCTCGTTAAAAACCTTGAACAGGTTGACGCTTACATCGCAAAAATGGAGAAATTATCCAGTAACTCAGATGAAAAACTGAATCAGCTCTATGCCTGTAGCGATCGAAGCTTTTCTTTTTATGATGAAATCGTCAGTACCACAACCGATGAAAAAGTCATGCTGACTGCACAAAAACTGGCCTCATCCGCGCTGGATCGCATTGCTGCTCTTAAAGAAATGCCGACTGATGTATTCATGTCGGATAAAACCAGCAAGACAGAACCTGAATGATAGTCGCCCTGATACGAATCTCTAATTTCGTAATATAGACTGACTCTAAACCAGTAAGGAGTTGACCTATATCAACCCAGCCATTATCTGAAAGGTGAAAATCACCGCTTGATTAACTCTGGTTGAGATACCGGTTGCACTGCGGTTTTTCGCGGTCAGAGAAAATGCCTTGAATCTTGCAAATCACGTCAATACTTTTGGACAGGCTATGCTAAGGCGTTACGGTGAGCGCGTGCATAAAATCTCAATTGATGCCAGCTTCACCTGCCCTAACCGTGATGGCAGCCTCGGTATCGGCGGTTGCACCTTCTGTAATAACGCCTCATTCAGCCCTAACGGGCGAAAACCTGCTGATGTTAACCTGCAAGTCGATGCCGGCAAGTTCATTATCCGCAAACGCACCGGTGCGCGCAAATACCTTGCCTACTTCCAGGCTTACACCAATACCTATGCTGAAACCGAGTTACTGCAACAGCAGTACGATCAGGCCCTTGCCCAGCCGGATGTGATTGGACTTGCCGTGGGCACACGCCCCGACTGTGTCGCTGACTCGGTTCTGGATTTACTGGTCGCCTACCAGGACAGAGGCTATGAAGTCTGGCTGGAGCTGGGTCTGCAATCTTCTTTTAATGAAACGCTGGATCGTGTTAATCGCGGACATGATTTCGAAGCCTACCGTTCAACACTGCTGCGGGCACGAAAGCGCGGCCTGAAAGTCTGCACCCACCTCATCATCGGCCTGCCCGGTGAGAGCGAGCAACATTATAAAACCACGCTGGATCGTGTCCTTGAGCTTGGTGTTGATGGCCTAAAATTACACCCGCTGCATGTAGTGAAAGGTACGCAACTGGCAAACGAATGGCGACGCGGTGAATATCAGCCATTAAAACTGAATGACTATGTGCGAATTGCCGCCGATTTAATTCAGCAGACACCGCCTGACATTATTTATCATCGCCTGACTGCCACCGCGTCTGAAAGTATTCTACTGGCACCCGGCTGGTGTTCGAAAAAATGGCTGCCGCTAAACCTGATTGCACAGGAGCTTGAAGCACGGCAACATTATTACCCCGCACAGGTGACACGCTTAAATGAAATTAATCAGCATCCATATACAAGCCTGGCCGGATAGCAGCAATGAATGATTCAAACAGAAAAATGGAACTGGTCTGCCCTGCCGGCAATTTACCCTCGTTAAAAATCGCCGTAAACAATGGTGCCGATGCGGTGTATATCGGTTTCAAGGACGACACCAATGCTCGTCATTTTGCCGGTCTCAACTTCAATGACCAGCGCGCCCGCGATGGCATTGCTTACGCGCATCAACATGGCAGCAAAGTCTTCGTTGCCATCAACACCTATCCCCAGCCATCCGGCTGGCAGCGCTGGCAGGATGCGGTTGATCATGCCGCGCAGCTCGGTGTCGATGCGCTGATACTGGCCGACATCGGCATCATGGATTATGCCGCCGAACGCTGGCCCGATCTGCGCCTGCATCTTTCCGTACAGGGGTCGGCCACCAGTCAGGAATCGATCGACTTCTATCACAGAAACTTCGGCATTCAACGCGCGGTCGTACCACGCGTACTTTCACTAAAACAGATAAAAAGCGTGTGCGAAAACAGTCCGGTGCCGATTGAGGTGTTTGGCTTTGGCAGTTTATGCGTCATGGTCGAAGGCCGATGTCTACTGTCATCGTATGTTACCGGCCAGTCACCCAACACCTTCGGTGCCTGTTCACCGGCCAGCGCCGTGCAATGGAAGGAGACGGATGCCGGCCTTGAAACGCGCCTCAATAACGTGCTGATCGACTGCCATACCAAAGACGAATCGGCCGGTTACCCGACACTGTGCAAGGGTCGCTTCAAGGTCAACAATAACACCTACCATGCGATGGAAGAACCGACCAGCCTGAACACCATGGCACTGCTACCCGAACTGCAACAGGCCGGTGTTGCGGCGATAAAAATTGAAGGCCGCCAGCGTAGCCCGGCTTACATCGAACAAGTCAGCAAAGTCTGGCGCGCAGCACTCGACGCCTGTCAACGCGACCCTGAAAATTACCAGCCACAGGCAAGCTGGCTGGAAGCGCTGGAACAGGTCTCTGAAGGTACGCAGACTACGCTTGGCGCCTATCACCGCCCGTGGCAGTAACAACATGAGCGCATCAACACCCAAGTTATCCCTCGGCCCGATCCTCTATTACTGGGACAGAGACAGCGTCTATGAGTTTTACCGGCAAATTGCACAGACCCCTGTAGACATCGTTTATCTGGGAGAAACTGTCTGCTCAAAACGACGGCTGCTGCGTGACCAGGATTGGCTGGAGATTGCGGCACAACTTGAGCAGGCGGGCAAGCAGGTGGTGCTGTCAACACTAACCCTGATTGAAGCGAATTCCGAACTCAGTAAACTGAAAAACATCTGTAATAATGAGCAATATATGATCGAAGCCAATGACATGGCAGCGGTCAATTTATTATCCGGCAAGCCGGGTTTTGTAACCGGCCCGGCGATCAATATTTACAACTCACGAACATTGCAACTGCTGGCCAGTCAGGGGCTGCGGCGCTGGGTTTTCCCCGTTGAGCTGTCGCGTGACACCCTGGCCGATATGCAGCAGCAGCGCCCTGAAGGCATCGAAACCGAAGTGTTTGTTTATGGCCGATTACCGCTGGCTTTTTCCGCACGCTGTTTCACCGCGCGTCATCATAACCTGCAAAAAGATGACTGCCAGCTGCGCTGCATTGAAGATGCCGATGGCATGCTGATGTCAACGCGTGAAGAAGCGCCTTTTCTGGTGATCAACGGCATTCAGACGCAATCGGCCAAAAGCTGCAACCTGATCAGCGACATTGAAGACATGAAACAGCTGGGCGTCGATATCCTACGCATCAGCCCACAGGCAAAATCCACGGTTGAGATCATTAATATTTTTCATGCCTGTCTGCACGGAAAAAAATCGGTGCAGGCCGCCGCCATTGAACTGGAGGCGCTGTCACCCACTGGCACCTGCAATGGATACTGGCATGGCGGTGCAGGCATGGAATTAGCTGAACAGCATTTAAATAAAACCTCCTCGGAAGCATGATGAAAACCAACAGCCCTTTCGATCTGGATAACACCTCTGCCTATGAAGCATGGAAACAGGAAAAGCTTGCCAGCTATCCTGAAAAAGCTGAAGAACTGGTGGTAGCCATCAATAACCCTCACCAGTTGAGCGAGGCGGAAAAGCAGGCACTGACAAAAATCTACAGAAAAAACAACATGGCAGTTTATGTCAGCGAAAGTGGTGAAGACCCTGACAAAGACATCCCCTTCGATCTGGCCGGACAATTCGGCCTGTGCAATCTTAATAAAAACATGGGCGCAGATGATGACGGCATTACCGCACTGCGAGTGCAGCATGATGCCCTGCACAAGCGCTACATTCCCTACACCAACCACGCCATTCACTGGCACACCGACGGTTATTACAACTCACCCGAACAGCAGATCAATGCGCTGAATCTGCATTGCGTTCGCCCTGCGAAACAGGGTGGAGAAAACGCCGTCATGGATCATGACGTGGCCTACATCCATTTGCGCGATGAAAATCCCGAATACATTCAGGCATTGATGCAGATGGATGCCATGACCATTCCGGAAAATGTGATTGATGGTGAAATGATTCGGCCTGACCGAGCCGGACCAGTGTTTTCAGTCCGGGCCAATGGCCGGTTGCACATGCGTTACACCGCGCGTGCGCACAATGTCATCTGGAAACAGGATGATGCCACACAAAACGCCGTGGCCGCGCTTGATCGTCTATTAAAATCGGACAGCCCATATATATACCGCCTGACTCTGCAATCGGGATGGGGTTTAATCAGCAACAATGTACTGCATGACCGCAGCGGTTTTACCGATGACGAAGCGCATCCAAGACTGCTCTACCGCTCACGCTATTACGACTCGTTAGTTTGAAGTTAGAGATAGCACGAAGTAAAATTTAATCCGCAGATGAACACAGAATAAGAACAAATCTTTGGTCCGCGAAAAACGCGGAGGACGCGAAAAAAACTTTAATAATTATTCTTCTTTTGCCTTTTTTGCGTCCTCCGCGTTCTTTGCGGACCAGGTCTTTTCTTTTATCTGCATTTGTCTGCGGACAACGCCTTTCAAAAAACTCAACTTTAACCAAACAGTTTTTTATAAACCGGCATAGTTTTCTTTGAGACTGTTTCCACCAGACTCAGCGCTCTGGATGCTTCGACATCCATGCCATCGAGATAATTTTTCAGCCCCAGCCCGAGTTCGGTATCACCTTCCATGACAAGGCGGCGCTGGAAGACCAGTGTATCGGGATCGACCTGTCGGCTTGCCATCGACATGAAATCATATAACGACGCTCTCACAGTCAGGTCATTATCAACCTGCACATTTGCGCCGACCAGCCTGACTCCGGACAGTGTCATCTGGTAACACATACCGATATCACTAATCTCGATGGCGACTGATTTATCCTGTAAAAAATCCAGCTCACCTTCATTCAGATCATTCACTAAAATTCTGTTAATAATATTAGCAAGAAAACGATTATGTAATGCCTGCGGCAATATCTTCAGGGGCAGAGAAAATGGCTTCGGTAATTTTGGGCTTGATGAAACAGTTGAATTCGGAGTTTGCATAACAGCACCTATTTAAATGCAGGATGAAATCCTTTCAGCCAGCACGCGTGAATACGATTATCATCAGTTAACTCAGGATGAAAAGTGAGCGCCATGTGCCGCCCCATTCTCATGATTACAGCCTGACCATTATATTGCGCCAGGACTTCGACCTTTTCACTGTTCGATTCGATACTGGGCGCCCTGATAAAATGCGCCCGATAAGCCAGACCTTGTGCATCACATTGCAAATGCAGATCGGTGGAAAAACTGCTCACCTGTCTGCCGTAAATATTACGCATCACCGAAATCGGCATAATGTTGAGCGGGGTTACTCTAGCATCATCGACCTGCTCCGCCATTAGGATCGCGCCGGCACAGACTCCCATTACCGGTTTTTTTGTCGCAAACTCACGCAGTTTACCGTATAGATCGAACTTCTGAATCAGCAGGCTCATGGTTGTCGATTCACCGCCGGGTATAATCAGGGCGACACAATCATCCAGCTCATGTGCAAAGCGCACCCGCCGGCAATCAACGTCCATCGCCCGCAGCATCTCGAGATGTTTATCAACGGCTCCCTGCAGGGCAAGCACACCTACAACATTAGACATTAACGCAACTCAACAGCACACCCGCCTGACTTACCAGCCACGGGTGGCAAGGCGATCCTCGGGTAAAATATCATGCATCAACAGGCCTTTCATGCCCGATTTAAGGCCACTGCTGACCTGAAGCAAAATTTCAGGATCATCAAAATAGGTGGTGGCTTTAACGATGGCCGCTGCGCGGGCCGCCGGATCTTCCGACATAAAAATACCCGAACCAACAAACACCGCTTCCGCACCCAGCTGACGCACCAGCGCCGCATCGGCAGGCGTGGCAATGCCGCCGGCAGAAAAATTCGGCACCGGTAATTTGCCATGCTCGGCGACATAGCAGACCAGATCGTAAGGCGCACCCATATCCTTGGCGGCGCTCATCAGCTGCTCTTTACCGAGAATGGTCAGGCGTTTCATTTCATTTTGAATGGTGCGCATGTGACGCACCGCTTCGACGATATTACCGCTGCCCGCTTCACCCTTGGTGCGCATCATGGCAGCTCCCTCTCCGATACGGCGCAGGGCTTCACCCAGACAGGTGGCACCACAGACGAAGGGAACCTTGTAGTCATGCTTGGCGACGTGATTAGCTTCATCTGCGGGAGTCAGCACTTCACTCTCGTCGATAAAATCAACTTCCAGCGCCTGTAAAATTTGCGCCTCGGCGAAATGCCCGATACGGCACTTGGCCATCACCGGGATGGATACAGCGGCCTGAATCTGGCGGATCATATCCGGATCGGACATACGCGCCACCCCGCCGTCTCTACGAATGTCCGAGGGAATACGTTCCAGTGCCATTACTGCAATCGCGCCGGCATCTTCGGCAATTTTCGCCTGTTCAACATTGGTGACATCCATAATCGCGCCACCCTTGAGCATCTCAGCCAGGCCCACTTTTACCGTAAAATCTTCCTGCTCAGATATGGCCTGCGGGTGTTTAACTGTTTGTTTTAACTCACTCATTAATAATACCCTGGTTAGTATGTACGAGCCCCGCTTAAGCATCCCGGCTATGAAAAAACGGCGGCAAAAAAAGATAGTTTACAGTATTTTTATTTGATTCGGGCCAACGACCGTGAAATATTACTCTGATCAGGCGCCCTCTGCGGAGGCAAGTTTATCATAGGTAAATTGTGGCTAAGATATCAGGCTTTGAGCTACACTTTAAAAAAGTGATGTCCGATGGTGTATTGTGCAAATAATAGCCTCAAAAAATGCCCGAAATACGTTAATACTATTATTTGCGATCAGTTATCATGCCGTCGCACAAGTTGATGATTGCGGCACTGAGACTTCATTAGAGCAACAGCAACGGCGCGTCATCAGGGCAAATCTGGCCGGCATCGGGGTCGTTACCGCCTGGGGCATTGCCAAATGGGATTACTTCAGTAACTCACCCAAAGCCACTTCCGAAGGTTGGTTTCAAAATGACACCGACAGCGGCGGTGCCGACAAGCTCGGCCACCTGTACACCAGCTATGTCACAGCACACGGACTCTCGTATTTATATGAGACCTGGTGCATCAATAAAGATGATGCGGCCTTATACGGCGCATTATCATCACTGATGATCCTCGGCTATATGGAAGCCGGTGACTCATTCAGTCCGTATGGATTTTCCAAAGAAGATTTCATCGCCAACAGTGTCGGCTCACTGCTCGGCTATTATCTGTACCTCAAGCCGGACTGGGCGAACAAAATTGATTTACGCTGGGAGTACGGTTTTCATCCTAATCACAGTGACTTTACAACTGACTATGAAAATTCCAAATACCTGCTCGCCTTAAAACTGAATGGCTTTGAATATTTTAGAAGCAGCTTTTTGAAACACATTGAAATACACGCCGGCTATTACAGCCGCGGTTTCAGCGATCACATGGAAACCAGAGAACGTAACTTGTATGTCGGCATCGGATTGAACTTAACCGACTTATTGCGCCGGCATGATTACAGAAAAACATCAACGCTATTGCGATACATTCAGATTCCCGGAACCTATGTGGAGTTTGAGAAAGACATGAATAAATAAGTTTGTAAGGTAGAGATAAAAAGATTGTTCACCGCAGAAAGCGCAGAGAAAACCGGAATTAATGTCTGCATGTAGTGCGTAGATTGGGTAAGGCACGACGCGCCATTAATCTGGCCTTGATCAGAATAAAGCAACAACAGCTTGAGCCTGAAGGTATCACCGTATTTCCGTCGTAGATTCCAAAGCTGAGTTTAGTAACGGCTTGCGCCTTCCTGTTACTGAATATCATCAAAAACATAGTATCATCATGAACAGCTGTCATAAAGTTGTCACAATTTAGTATTCTAATGTACATCTTGAAAACGATGAGATCAGGATCGAATGAGTAGTAAACACATACTGGTAGTCGAAGATGATTCGGAGATTCGTGAAATGCTACGTTTTTCACTGGAAAAATCCGGGTATGCCGTCGTCGAAGCCGAAGATGCGGAACTGGCACTGGAAAAACTGGGAGTAATGTTGCCGGATGTGATGCTGGTGGACTGGATGCTACCGGGTATGAATGGCCCTGAATTTGTACGCCGCACCCGCCGCGATGATCTAACAAAAAACATTCCGGTGATCATGTTAACCGCCAGGGGCGAAGAGTCGGACATATTGCAGGGCTTCGAAAACGGTGCCGATGACTACCTCACCAAGCCCTTCTCCCCCAAAGAGTTGCTCGCCAGAATAAAATCGCTGTTACGCCGCAGCAGTAATGATGAAGAGGGTAACCTGCAGGTGCAGGAGGTTTTGCTGGATATTCAGGCACACCGACTCAGCATCGCCGGCAAATCGGTCGAAATAGGCCCGACAGAATACAAATTGCTGGAGTTTTTCATGCAGCATCCCGACCGGGTGTATAGCCGGGAGCAGCTGCTGGATCTGGTCTGGGGACGCAATGTCTACGTCGAAGAGCGCACGGTGGATGTCCATATTCTGCGCTTACGCAAGCTGCTTTCCCCTTATGGATATGATAAATTAGTACAGACTGTACGCGGTTCCGGATACAGATTTTCCAATCAATAGTCCAAAGGCCTTAACCACCTCCTAATGTCATCTTTCTGGTCAAACGAATTCTGGCGCATCACCGGCATTGTTTTCCTATTTATGATATTCGGGCTGCTGCTGGGGCTACCACTCTGGGGCGTTGTCGCGGGTTTTGTGGTCTACCTGATCTTACTGGCGAAACGTTACCAGCACTTTCAAAAATGGATGCAGAGCGGGCTATCCAAAAATGAAGAATTTGAGGGTATATTCGACGATCTCGCCTTCAGCCTGTACCGCATCCAGACCAGCAGTAACAAACGCAAAAAACGCCTGTCTGACTTATTAAGACGCTGGCAGAACATGTCTACCGCCCTGCCCGACGCTGCCATCGTGCTCGATGGCGAGGGCCATATCATTCGCTTCAACCCCGCCGCTTCATCCATGCTCAATCTTAAGCCCATCGATCAGGGACAGTACATTGGCAATTTTATTCGCAACCCCCACTTTATCCATTATCTGCTGACCGGGGATTACAGCGAGCATCTGGAAATAGCATCACCGACAGATAACAGCCGCACGTTTAATATCCGATTGACGCCCTACGGCAAGGATCAGCGGCTCATGATAATCAGCGATGTCACCCATATTCAGCGCCTGATGACCATGCGTCGTGACTTCATTGGCAACGTCTCCCATGAACTACGCACCCCCTTAACCGTCATTATGGGTTATCTGGAGGCCATGAAAGACAGTGAACAGTGTGACAGGGAGACCTTAAAAGATTATGTTGAGCGCATAGAAGCACCGGCGCAGCGTATGAAATCACTGGTTGAAGACCTGCTACTACTATCGCGCCTCGATACCGGCCCGGCCAACAATCTGAGTAGCAGCTCGATCATCAATGTTGCCAGCCTGCTAAAAAGCATAGCCGCCGAAGTCGAACAGCTCAGTCAGTGTCGGCATACCATCAAGCTCGATATCGACGCTGGCTTTAAACTCAGGGGTATCGAAAAAGAGATTTATAGCGCCTTTAATAATCTGGTGGCTAACGCCGTTAATTACACCCCGGAAGGTGGTGAAATCAACATTGCCTGGTTACAATATGGCGACTCAGTGCGCTTCTGTGTACGTGACAACGGCCCGGGCATCGCCAGTATGCACCTGCCCCGCCTAACCGAACGCTTTTACCGCGTAGATGTGGGCCGCTCCCGCTCCAGCGGCGGCACCGGCCTCGGCCTGGCGATTGTAAAACAGGTACTGCGTCGCCATGATGCAGAATTACATATTGAAAGCGAACCGGGCAAAGGCTCCGAATTCTGCTGCTTTTTCCCCGCCGCCCGAATCATTTATCAGGAAAATGATGCAGTTAGCCGGGAGTTGGACATCAAGTAAAAATATTCACCGCAGGAAAAACCCACATAACGTAAGATACAATAAACGCAGAGCACCCTGTATAAAAAATTAATTAAGTCCACGGATGAACACAGATAAATGCAGATAAGAACAGATCTTTAATCCGCAAAAAAAAACGCCAGGAACACGAAAAAGCTTTAATAATTATTTTTTTGCCCTTTTCGCGTCCCTGGCGTTTTGCGCGGACGATCTTTTATACCCATTTTGTAGGGAGTAATAAACGCAGAGCATTGCACCGGATGCCCTGTCATCTACATGTAATCTTACATTCACACAACTGTCACACAATAGCTGCATAATTCTTCACAGTTAAATCAACTGGAGTACAAAATAATGAAATTTAATCGCTCAATCACATTAGTAAGTTTAATAGCAGCAATCTATGCAGGCAGCGCTGTCGCTGAAGTAAAAGTAGACCCTAAACTGGCTGATTACTCAGCCGTCAGTGGCGTATCAGGCAAGTTGAGCAGCGTGGGTTCAGACACATTGGCAAACCTGATGACTTTCTGGGCCGAAGAGTTTAAACGTGAATACCCGAATGTCAGCATCGAAATACAGGCCGCCGGCTCTTCCACAGCGCCACCGGCATTGACTGAAGGCACTTCCAAGCTAGGCCCCATGAGTCGCAAGATGAAAAGTGAAGAGGTCGCCGCTTTTGAAAAACGCTATGGTTACAAACCCACTGCTATTCGTGTCGCTATCGACGCTCTGGCCGTCTATGTTCACAAGGATAACCCCATCAAAGGCTTAGTTATTCCACAGGTAGATGCTATCTTTTCAGCCACGCGTAAATGCGGTGCCGATGCAGACATAACCCGATGGGGCGACCTCGGCCTGACGGGTTCATGGGCAGATCGCAGCATTCAGTTATACGGTCGCAACTCGGTATCGGGCACCTACGGCTATTTCAAGAAAAAAGCTCTGTGCAAAGGTGACTATAAAAATAGTGTAAATGAACAGCCCGGTTCAGCATCAGTCGTACAGTCCGTTTCCTCTTCGCTGAACGGCATCGGTTATTCAGGTATCGGTTATAAGACCTCGGGTGTCAAAGCTGTTCCTCTCAGCAAAAAAGAAGGAAAACCATTTATTGAAGCCACTCCCGAAAATGCGCTTGATAACAGCTATCCGTTATCTCGCTATCTGTATGTCTACATTAACAAACACCCTAACAAGCCAATTGCACCTTTAGAGCGCGAGTTCATCAAGATGGTATTGTCGAAATCGGGTCAAAAAGTAGTGATCAAGGACGGTTATGTTCCCCTCTCCGCCAAAATTGCGGAAAGAGAACTGACCAAGCTTGATTAAGCTTAACCAGCCATAACCTGAAAAAGGCCGCTTAATGCGGCCTTTTTTGTTTTTTAATTAGACCCACTGATAGCGGAGCATAGGCTGGCTTGAAGCACGAACCCCAACAAAGGTGAATTAAACGAAAACCATTGGGTATCCTGTGTCATCACAACCTACGTCTTAAACCCTTTTTCACCGCAGAGACGCTGAGGCCATGCATCCCGCTTCAGCCCAACCGGTAAAAGATCTGGTGTTTTCTGACTTGATCTGTGATTATCCACAATCATAATCAAATCAACGCCCTACCCTATAGTTTGGGGCAATAACCACATTTGTAACAAAACTGTCATAAATTAGTAATACAATACTGCGCATGAAACACACCAGCATCACTGAGCAGAACTGGCGCCAGCGTAAACGGGCTATTGTCGACAAACTGGCCCGATATACCATTGGCCTTGGCGGTATTAGCGTGATCTTTGCTATTGTGCTGATTTTCTTTTACCTGCTCTGGGTAGTGTTCCCCTTATTCCAGTCCCCGACTGTGGAACTGAAACACCAGTTTGACTCGCCTTTTACACAAAATGATGCCCGTTATCAGGCCATTGATGATAGTGGCACACTGGCGGTCAGAATCCAAAGTGATGGCATGATGGTTTTCTTTAGCCTGGAAAATGGCGAGGAAGTGAATCGTGAGCAGATTGCCCTGAATGGTGCTGAAGAAATCTCACAGATAGTCAAAGTCGACGCCGAAGGTCGGCAGCTGGCACTGGTGCTCGATGACCGGCATCTGCTGTTTCTGGATATCGCCTACCGTGTGAATTTTGTTAATGAAAAACGCACCCTCATTCCGATGGTTACATTTCCCTATGGCGATGAGCTAATAACCTTAGAAGCCATCGATCACATCAAACACTTAAAAATAGTGCGCGATGATGAAATGTTAACGCTGCTGGCGATCGATCAAAACCGTCAATTTCTGGTGCAATCCTATCTGGCTGAAAGTGGTTATGAACTGGAAGAGCCTCAATTCAGCAGCGTTCAAGACACACCGCTGGATACAGATTTTATGCTGGTTGATTCTTCCGCGCGGTGGTTGTATCTGGCCAATAAAAAAGGCCAGGTCTATTTTTATAATATTTACGACATTGAATCAATTGAACTTATCAGCCAGCTGACAGTAGTAGAACCTGGACGCAAATTAGATAGGCTGATAATGCTACTTGGAGGCAACTCCCTGATCGCAGCCGATAACAAAGGTTCTGTGCGACAGTGGTCGTTACAACGTGACGATAAAAATCAGTATCGTTTAGTTGATGTCCGCGGTTATAAATCCGACCAGCCCCTGAACATTTTGTTACCGGAAATGCGTCGTAAAGGCCTGGTATCTATAAATCAACAAGGCGAGATTTTGCTGTACCACACCACAGCAGATCGCGTGCTATTGAAAACAAAGTTAACCGATAGCGAAATCAAACGTGCAGCGCTGTCATCGCGTGCCGACAAATTATTTGTAGAAACCGTCGATGGTCAATTTCTAAACTATGCGGTTAGCAATCCGCATCCTGAAGTTTCATGGAATTCACTCTGGGGAAAGGTTCAATACGAAGGTTACAACGAACCTAAATATATCTGGCAGTCCTCCTCCTCGGGCAACGACTTCGAACCGAAATTCAGTCTGGCACCACTGACATTCGGCACCCTGAAAGCAGCTTTCTACGCCATGCTTCTGGCCATGCCACTGGCCATTATGGGGGCCATCTATACCGCCTATTTCATGGCGCCCAAAATGCGTAATCTGGTCAAGCCCAGCATCGAAGTGATGGAAGCGTTACCCACCGTTATTCTCGGTTTTCTGGCCGGTTTATGGTTTGCCCCGGTGGTTGAGGAAAACCTGCTGGCCGTCCTTTCACTCGTTATCGTGGTGCCTGTAGGGCTGTTACTGTTTGCCGGCCTATGGGCGGCAACTCCTTTAAATGTGCGTCGTCTCGTACCCAAGGGCTGGGAAGCGGCGTTGTTAATGCCCGTGGTGATTTTTATTATCTGGGCCGCCTTTTCTCTGTCCCCCGGTATCGAAGCGGTGCTATTTGATGGCAATATAAAACTCTGGATGTTCGAAAACTTCGGCATTTCCTACGACCAGAGAAATTCACTGGTGGTCGGCATTGCCATGGGCCTGGCGGTGATTCCCACTATCTTCTCCATCACTGAAGACGCCATCTTCAGCGTTCCCGGTCACTTGACCAATGGCTCTCTCGCTCTGGGCGCAACACCCTGGCAGACCCTGACACAGGTTGTATTATTAACCGCGAGTCCGGGTATATTCTCAGCCGTAATGATTGGTCTGGGTCGAGCCGTGGGTGAAACTATGATCGTATTGATGGCCACGGGCAACACTCCCATCATGGACATGAGTATTTTTGAAGGCATGCGCACGCTCTCTGCCAACATTGCTGTGGAACTCCCGGAATCCGCCGTACACAGTACGCATTATCGCATTCTGTTCCTCGCCGCGCTGGTGCTGTTCATTTTAACCTTTATGTTTAACACCGTCGCTGAAGTGGTAAGACAACGATTACGCGAACGTTACAGCAGCTTATAAATGACATTGTCTGGAAAATATTGTGAGTAAACCCTCGATAAATCATATTAAAAAATGGTGGCACAGTGGCGAACCCTGGATCTGGTTAAATGCAGGTGCTGTCAGCATTAGCGTGCTGATTGTTTTTGGTCTGCTGGCTTTAATCGCAGTACGCGGACTGGGACATTTCTGGCCGGCTGACATTGTTGAAATGCAGTACTTAACCGATGAGACTCAACAGGTAAAAATCATCGGTGAAATCATCGAGTCAGAAAGTATCGATGCCAAACAATACACCGAATCCGGCTATGGCGAGGCGCCGGCGGGTGAACCTAAAGTCACCCGCCTGCTAGTAAAAACTGGTAATAGAGATCTGCAAACTGATTTCCGCTGGCTGGCCGAACACAAAATTAAGCAGCAATCCAAACCCAGCAATCTAATCGTTCTGGAACGTGTTGAATGGGGCGATTTTTATGGTTATCTCACACAGGTTAATGAAGAAGGCGAGCTAGTTGCTAAAGGCAAATCGGCCTGGGGTGAACTGGAAAAGCGCCTGCAACGAGTCACCGCCTTGCGAGCTGAAATCAAAAGCCTCGAAAAAGGGGCTATCGGCACCATTAACCATCAACTGGAAAAACTGCGACTCGAGCGTAAAAAACTGGCCTTAACCAACGATCTGACGCCAGAAAATATCGCGCCTATCGCCGCCCAGGAAAAAGCACTGGATATAGAATATCAGGCTCTGAGAGTGGATTTGAACAGACTCTATAATGAGATTGATCGTGACAGCGCACATTTTGAAGCCATGGATGGTCGCGTGGTCGAACTGCCCATGGCTTCCTTTATTTCCGCACATAAACCCAATGCCATGAATGTCTGGGAAAAAAGTATTACTTATGTAAAATCTTTCATTAATTTCCTGACTGAAGACCCACGCGAAGCTAATACCGAAGGCGGTGTCTTTCCTGCTATTTTCGGTACCGTCACGATGGTTCTGTTGATGGCAATTCTGGTAACGCCTCTGGGCGTCATCGCTGCAATTTATCTACGTGAATATGCCAGACAGGGAACCATGATTCGTATCATCCGTATTGCGGTTAACAATCTCGCTGGCGTGCCTTCAATTGTCTATGGTGTATTCGGCCTGGGTTTCTTTGTCTATTTCCTCGGCGGCAACATCGATCAGCTGTTCTACCCGGAAGCCCTGCCAGGTGCCACTTTTGGAACACCCGGTTTACTGTGGGCATCGTTAACGCTGGCTTTATTAACATTACCGGTGGTAATTGTTTCAACCGAAGAAGGGCTTTCCCGTATACCCGGCAGTTTGCGTGAAGGCAGTCTGGCGCTCGGGGCTACGAAATTCGAAACCATCTGGAAAGTAATACTGCCCATGTCGAGTCCGGCCATAATGACCGGCATGATTCTGGCCGTCGCCAGAGCAGCAGGTGAAGTCGCACCCTTGATGATGGTAGGCGTGGTCAAGCTGGCCCCTGAATTACCGCTTGATGGCACGGTTCCCTATCTGCATCTGGATCGAAAATTCATGCATTTAGGTTTTCATATTTATGATGTTGGCTTCCAAAGTCCCAATGTCGAAGCAGCGCGGCCACTGGTATATGCCACAGCATTCCTGCTGGTACTCGTTATTGTATTACTGAACTTATCAGCGATTATATTGCGCAATCGTTTGCGTCAAAAATATAAAGCTTTAGATAATTAAATCTGGATAATATTATGAGCAACCACGTTAGAACGCATGCAATCGATCCGACGGTTATTTCAGAGAATGCTTCTCTATCAAACATCGAAGACGAAGATATTTGCATCACCGTCAATGATCTAAATCTGTTTTATGGTGAGAAACAAGCACTTCATGAGGTTAATCTCATGATTCCAAGAAAACGCGTTACCGCCTTCATCGGCCCAAGTGGGTGTGGCAAGTCGACACTGTTACGCACCTTCAATCGCATGAATGATCTGGTTGACAATGCACACGTACATGGAAAAATTACTCTGGATGGTGAAAATATTTATGCCCCCGATGTAGACATTTCCTTATTG
Organism: Gammaproteobacteria bacterium; assembly: GCA_024636785.1. GTDB lineage: Bacteria > Pseudomonadota > Gammaproteobacteria > SZUA-229 > SZUA-229 > LH-M37. The sequence continues at coordinate 3,382 of JAGXGK010000035.1, read as the reverse complement.
CGTCGCCGTATAGGCATGGTATTCCAAAGACCCAACCCGTTCCCCAAATCCATTTACGAAAATGTCGCTTATGGGCTGCGCTTACAGGGCATCAAAAAACGTCATATACTGGATGAAAGTGTTGAATGGGCATTGAAAAAAGCCGCCTTATGGTCTGAAGTCAGCGACCGTCTGAACGACAGCGCCCTGGGCCTGTCCGGTGGTCAACAGCAAAGACTGGTTATTGCCAGAGCCATCGCCATCAAGCCCGAAGTATTATTACTTGATGAACCGGCCTCTGCGCTGGACCCTATTTCGACACTGAAAATAGAAGAGTTGATTTATGAGCTAAAATCAGAATACACCATTATAATTGTCACCCATAATATGCAACAGGCAGCACGTGTTTCAGACTACACCGCATTTATGTACATGGGTGATTTAATTGAATTTGGTGGCACTGAGAAACTCTTTACCAATCCCGAAAAGAAACAAACGGAAGATTACATAACGGGTCGTTACGGTTAATAACCTCAGGATAAAAAAATGAACGAACATATTTCACAGCAGTTTAATGTAGAACTTGACGACCTTAAAAATCAGGTCATGACCATGGGTGGCCTGGTTGAAAATCACGTGCAAAGCGCTTGTACAGCACTGGTCGAAGGCGATGCCGCTCTGGCTGAACGCATCGTTGATGAAGACTTCAAAATCAATGCCATGGAAGTGGCCATCGACGAAAAATGCACCCACATCATCGCCCGCCGCCAGCCCACAGCCAGCGATTTACGACTGGTATTAATGATCATTAAAACCATTACCGATCTCGAACGCATCGGCGATGAAGCCGAAAAAGTTGCCAGAATGGCCGGCGAACTGATTGATCTCGGAGCCATGAAAGAACACTATGTAGAAATCCGTCATCTTGGCGATCACGTCCGCAAAATGCTGCACGATGCACTGGACGCCTTTACCCGTATGGATGTAGAAGCTGCCGTGACAACCGTAGCGGAAGACAAAAAAGTCGACCTGGAATACGAAGCCATCATGCGCCAGTTAATTACCCGCATGATGGAAGATCCGAGATCGATTCACCGTAGTCTCAACGTCATCTGGGCGGCCCGCGCGCTGGAACGTATTGGTGATCATTCTAAAAATATCTGCGAATATGTAATCTATCTGGTGAAAGGTAAAGACGTTCGCCACGTTACGCTGGAACAGATGAAAGAACAATTTTTGCCCGAAAAGAAATAAAGCATAGTTGGCGAACGGTTCTATTTATCTCTCCATTTTGTTTGGATTCGTGTCTCACACCTACACATTGCCTACTTTGTCACAGCGCTTTCCCAGTGCTGTAACATCTCTGGCTTGAGCACACCTGAAGCCGACTGACGGTTATGCTGATTATCGAATAGATAGCTACGCGGGAGTTCGCCGTACCAGCCGGGATCAATTTCGTAGCGAAGTTGTTGCGCCATTTGATTAGCAAAAACCCAGGCGTTGATGCTGTTCAGGCCATATTTGGCTAGCTGTTTTTTGATTACTTCGATGTCATCAGTGGTATCGGTGGAGACAAGCACCAGCTCGAGCCTGGGCTGTTTTTTTATTTTCTCACCCAGCAGCGCCAGTTCCTGATAACAGGGTGGGCAGTCGATTGACCAGAGCACCAGTATGAAAGGCTGCTGTTGTCGCTGTTGCAGAATTTCGCTGTAACTACCCGGCTTGAATATGTTTATTGTTTGCGAGGCAGTGGCCACAACACTGCTAGACAAAAGCAGCCATAAAAATAGTCCTCTTAGAAGCATGCTGCTAATCCTCTAACGGGAACAGCTGGTAGTGCTCACCGAAACGATGCCACACGCCATACACTTTATTACCCTCAGAAATCAACAAAGGATGATCTGATGCGGCGGTGGTTTTTGTTATGACGCTGGGTGTGCTCCATGTCCTGCCTGAATCTGTTGATTTCATAGTGATGAGACTGGCCTGCTTGCCGTCGAATTCTTTCCACAACAGGTGGATCGCTTTAGCCGTGCTTAATACCTGTGGATGCGCAGCCTGGGCTTTGAAGTTGCCGAAGTTCATCGGCGTGGAAAACGTTTTTCCCTGATCTGCTGTGCTGGCATAAAACAGTCCATGACGTTCCGGGGCGTTATTAAACCAGACCAGATGAAAGCGTCCATCCTCGGCAATTGAAATATCGGGGCCATGATGAGGACAGGCTTCAATCTGCCATTGGTCGTGACTGACACGTACCACTTCACCGGCCTGATTACGGCCAGTGAATTTGACCATGGCGTGATCGCGCACATTGTCGCCAAAAATATGCCGCCAAAGCACCACGGGCAGTTGATCGTTATCGATAGCCATGGCCACCCGACAACATTCACAGCTGCTATCAATGACTTTTTCATTACGATTAAACGTTACACCGCCATCGGTAGAGACGGCGTAATAAACTGCAGCACCGTTGTAGGGCTGCTCCGCTTTTTTAGCTGCGAGCAGATCACGCTTATCGAGCCAGGCCAGATAAATGTCACCACGCTCATTGAGCGCCATGGCTTCGAAGCGATGGCTGGTAACGGCTCGGTGATCATTAACGATGAGTGGCTCGGAAAAGCTCTTACCGCCATCGACAGAACGACTGAAACGAATATGGCCGCTGAAGCGCGCGGGCAACTTTTGTGTCCATGAGATATAGATATGGCCATTGTCAGCGACGATGATTTTGGGTCGGTTCTCGCCCATGGCATAAATATCTTCGGCGACCTGATTAACTTTTACCGGGGCGCTGTAGGTTTCGCCCCTATCATCGGAATAGTTAACATAGACGTGTTCGCCAAAAGCCCAGGCCAGCCACAGCTTGCCGTCGTTATCGAAAACCGCACTGGGAGCACGTGCACACTTGAGCGAAGGCCCTGCATTTGTCTGCTCGCAAACGCCCGATGATGCAGCGGCATGATGATCATGCTGAATTTTTGGCGTCGCCGCTTCAGCGCTCTGCACCAGTCCAAATAAGATTATAAAAATCCGGCTGAGGATTACCCATTTGTGCATATTGTTTTCCCGTTACAGTTTATTCAAAAATAGACTGCCATTAATAAAAGCATGATTAATAGAAGCTGTAATTAACCCCGACATAAACAGCGCGCAGACTACCCGGTGCATATTCAAATTTTTCCGCGCTAAACCCTGCGGGTGAGTAGGAGGCATTGGTGGCGTAGCGTTTATCAGTGATATTCATCACCCGCCCGTACAGCTCCAGCTTGTCATTCAGATTATAACTGCTGCGTAGATTAAACAGATTATAACCGCCGTATTTATAGGTATTATTGTCATCCATCCAGTATTCACCCAGACGATCCCATTCCAGCTCTACGTAGCCGCCGCTAAATGAGGTCGG
>JAGXGK010000034.1 GCA_024636785.1 Gammaproteobacteria bacterium | reverse complement strand
TCGAGATGACAGCAAAGGATAAAAAATCCTCCGCTAAAATCCACCACTAACTATTTAATTTTCTTCTTCTTCGCTGCTTCAGTATTCTTAGCATTATCACTAAAAATAAACCGCCCCGCGAGGATGCATCCTTTCATGCCCGGATCGCAGGGTCTGTTTTCTACGCGCTGACATTTGCCGTCGGCTTCGTGCGGGCAACCCCAACCACCACTCATGTTCTGTACCTGTTGTGAAAGTAATATCGCAAATCTGAAAAGAATTATCCTTCGCCTGTCCGGCGAGTTCAATCAGATTTTTATATATGCAAGCAGCAGACAAAAAAAGACCCGCTGGCGCGGGTCGAAATACTCTAGAGGAGTAGGAGTTGTTTAGTGGCTGACGCTGATGCGTCTGGGCTGTGCGACTTCCTGTTTAGGGATAGTGATTTTCAGCACGCCATGGTCGGAGTGGGCTTCGATCTTGTCGGGGTTGGCGGTTTCCGGCAGGGTGAAGCGACGATAGAAAGTGCCGTAATGACGCTCGACGCGGCGGAAGTTTTCTTTCTCGGTTTTCTCTTCGGTTTTGCGCTCGCCTTTAACCGTTAGGACGCCGTTCTCCATGGAGACTTCGATGTCTTCAGGGTTTACGCCGGGGATGTCGGCCAGCAGTTTGAAGCTGTTTTCATCTTCGGTAATATCAACCGAGGGTGTCCAGCTGGCGGTGGCGACATTGGCATCGTCTTCACTGTAGGTTCGGGTGGGCATATTCAGTTCACGGCTGAGTTGATCAAAGATGCTCCAGGGGTTGTTGCTTCTAGTCAAGTTCATATCTTTTACCTCGTGATTACGTATTTCGTTGTTCGTATCACTTATTTATGGCTGTTTTTTTTGAATACAAGAGCTGAAAATAAATTTTTTTGTGTCGCCGGGTTTGATACCATCCGGATTCTATTTTGATAAACGATGAGCTGGCTGTGATAGATAAACTTCTGAACTGGATTCGACCCGAGATTCGCGCACTGAATGCCTACCATGTGGCGGATGCCGGTGGCCTGACCAAACTGGATGCTATGGAGAACCCTTATACACTGGAAGCGTTGACCGGGCACTGGCCGGAGGTGCTGGCGGGGGCGGAGATTAATCGCTATCCCGACCCTGCTGCGGCGCAGTTGCGACGCAAGTTGTCACAGGTGATGGCGGTGCCCGAGGGGGCGGAGACGGTTCTGGGTAATGGTTCGGATGAGCTGATTCAGATGCTGGCGATGGTGGTCAGCGGCAGGGAACGCTGTATTCTGTCGTTCGACCCCGGTTTTGTGATGTACCGGATGATTGCGGAGTTTGTCGGCCTGGAGTATGTCGGCGTGCCGCTGGATGCGAATTTTAATCTGGATATGACGGCGACGCGTGCGGCCATCGAGAAACACCAGCCGGCGATTATTTTTATTGCCTACCCGAATAACCCCACGGCAAACCTGTTTGCGGATGCTGATATCGAGGAGATTCTGAATATCGCGCCGGGTCTGGTGGTGGTGGATGAGGCCTATCACCCGTTTGCGCAGAGCAGTTTTATGTCGCGGCTGGCGCGCTACCCGCAGCTGCTGGTGATGCGCACGGTATCCAAGATGGGGCTGGCGGGTTTGCGCCTGGGCATGCTGGCTGGGCACCCCGCGCTGATCCAGGAGGTGGATAAGGTGCGTCTGCCCTACAATATTAATGTGCTGACGCAGTACGCAGCTGTGGCAGCGCTGGAGCATGTCGAGGCGCTGGACGAGCAGGCGGCGGTGATCCGGGCCGAGCGCGAAGCCATGATGCAGGCGCTGGCCTTGATGGAAGGGGTGGAGGCGTTCCCGAGCCGGGCTAATTTCATTCTGTTCCGCTTGCTACAGCACAATGCCGCAGAGGTGTTTGCTTCGATTCGCGAGGCGGGCATTCTGATCAAGAATATGAATGCCCAGACCGGCGCGCTGAGCAACTGCCTGCGCGTGACCATCGGCATGCCGGATGAAAATGCGGCGTTTCTGGCGGCACTGGAGAAAGCACTGAAGTCGGAGTGACTGTCTGAACAAAGCTGCCGGCAGCAGACGTCAGTCAGACTCCTGCGTGCAGCACGCCATCATACTATTGCTGCTGGCTCATCATGGGGCGCTGCCCCAGTACCACTTCTATACTGAAACTTTCACGCTGGCGCAGGCCGGTGACTTCAAAAACGTCCCCCGGCTGACCGGTGGCGACGATGTTGAGGATATCCTGCGCCGATTCCATGTTCCGGCCGTTAATGTGGGTGATGATGTCGCCCGGTTTCAGCCCGGCCTTGTCGCCGGGGCCGCGGGCATCGACATCGGTGACCAGAATGCCGGTGATATCCTTGAGTTCCAGTTTGGCCAGAATCACCGGTGTTAATGCCTGCCCGCCTACGCCCATCCAGCCGCGCACGACATAGCCGTGTTCGACGATTTGTTCCAGCACGGTGATGGCCAGATCGATGGGGATGGCAAAACCGATACCGTTAAAGACGCCGGTGGTGGAGAAGATGAGCGAATTTATTCCGATAATTTCGCCCCGGTCGTTGATCAGCGCGCCACCGGAGTTGCCGGGATTAATGGCAGCATCGGTCTGCAGGAAGTTTTCATAGGTGTTGGCGCTGACCTGGGTACGACCGGTGGCGCTGATGATGCCCTGGGTGACGGTCTGGCCTATTTCGAAGGGATAGCCGATGGCCAGCGCGATATCGCCGATTTGAAGCTGGTCGATGTCGGCGATATGGGCCAGCGGCAGGTCGGGCAGGTCGATCTTTAAAATGGCCAGATCGGTCTCCGGGTCATCTCCGACGATTTGGGCAATGGTTTTTCGGCCGTCATTGAGGGTGATCTGGATGCTTTCGGCGCCTTTAATGACATGGTAATTGGTCGCAATATGGCCCTGGGTATCGAGAATTACGCCCGAGCCTGAACTGATGCTGGGTTTGGGGCGAGGGCGTTGAGGCGGAATTCCACTCAGGAAGTTCTGCGATGGTTGTTCACTGCTGTTTAGAGGGCTGCTGTTCTGTACGCGTACGACCTGAATGCTCACCACGGAAGGGGCGGCAAGTGTAACCGCCGGTGAGAAGCCGCGATTGAGAGGCTGCGGTGCTGATTCAGAAGCCCGGGAGTTGAAAGAGATCTGTAATTGTCCCTGAAACAGGAGAAATAGCATGCTCAAAAAGAGTCCCAGAAGCCCCCAGTTGAGAAAGTAGCTGAAAAGTACGTGTTTGTTTTTCATAATAAAATTATAAGTCTTTGTTTTTATAATGGTTGTTATAAAAACTTGGCTGAATGTGTAACATAAGATAAGATATCGCGGCTTTGTGAAGGGCCTTGTTCAGTTTCAGGCTTTTTACGTGTTCTGATTGTATGTCACTTTTAAGCTGATTCAACATTGAATGGTTACAAAAAGTACAACATTAGCCTAATTCAATAATGCGGAGATTTGTAAATGTCTACCGATAGTGTAAATAACGGTAAACGCCGGTTTTTAGTGGCGTCTACATCTGTGGTAGGTGCGGTCGGAGTCGGTTTTGTTGCCGTTCCTTTTCTGGCCTCGTGGATGCCCAGTGAGCGCGCCAAAAATGCGGGTGCCCCGATAGAAGCTGATGTTAGTCGTCTGGAAGAGGGACGAATGATGACAGTGGAATGGCAGAGCAAGCCGGTATGGATTGTTCGGCGTTCTGAAAAAACCCTGGCTAACCTTGAGGAAAGCACAGACCAACTGCGTGATCCGGCTTCAGAGAATGTTGATCAGCAGCCCGAATATGCACAAAACATGTATCGTTCGATCAAGCCTGAATTTCTGGTTCTGGTCGGTATCTGCACCCATCTGGGCTGTTCGCCCACTTTCCGCCCGGATATTGCCCCGGCTGATCTGGGTGAAGACTGGTTGGGCGGTTTCTTCTGTCCCTGCCACAGTTCAAAATTTGATATGGCCGGCCGGGTCTACTCGGGCGTGCCCGCACCGACCAATCTGGTCGTGCCGCCACATTACTATGTGACCGACACGACTATTATTGTGGGTAAAGAAGGGGGCAATGCATAATGGGTAAGCTACTAGGTTGGGTCGATGATCGTTTCCCGTTGATGAAAATGTGGAATGAGCATCTGGCTGAATACTACACACCAAAAAACTTTAATTTCTGGTACTTCTTTGGTTCATTGGCGCTGCTGGTGCTGGTGATTCAGATTGTTTCCGGTATTTTCCTGACCATGCATTACAAGCCTGATGGCGCAGCGGCATTCGCTTCGGTTGAATACATCATGCGTGACGTGCCTTACGGTTGGTTGATTCGCTACATTCACTCTACCGGTGCCACCGCGTTCTTCATTGTGGTCTATCTGCACATGTTCCGCGGCCTGATGTATGGCTCCTACAAGAAACCCCGTGAGCTGATCTGGCTGTTTGGCATGTTCATCTACCTGGCATTGATGGCTGAAGCATTCATGGGCTATCTGCTGCCCTGGGGCCAGATGTCCTACTGGGGTGCACAGGTGATTATCTCGCTGTTTAGCGCCATTCCGGTGATTGGTGATGATCTGACGCTGTGGATTCGCGGCGACTTCGTCATCTCTGATGCGACCCTGAATCGTTTCTTTGCCCTGCACGTGGTGGCGTTACCGTTTGTGATCGTGTTCCTCGTGATCGCACATATTCTGGCGTTACATGAGGTGGGTTCTAATAATCCTGACGGTGTTGAAATCAAGAAAAACAAGGATTCGAAGGGCATTCCTCTGGACGGCATTCCGTTCCACCCCTACTACACGGTGAAAGACATCGCGGGCGTGGCGGTATTCCTGTTCTTCTTCAGTGTGGTGCTGTTCTACTTCCCTGCTGGCGGCGGTTATTTCCTGGAGCATGCAAACTTTATTGCTTCTGATCCGCTGAAGACACCTGCGCATATTGCCCCGGTCTGGTATTTCACGCCGTTCTACGCCATTTTGCGTGCGGTGCCCGATAAGTTGATGGGTGTGGGTGCGATGGGTGCGGCGATTGTTGTACTGTTCTTCCTGCCGTGGATCGATCGCTGCAAGGTAAAATCAATTCGTTACCGTTCAGTTGTCTACAAGGTTAACCTGATCGTATTTGCAGTGACTTTCGTGGTACTGGGCTGGCTGGCAATGCAGCCGGTGACAGACACCATCACTAATTTGTCACGGCTGTTTACGCTGCTCTACTTTGCTTTCTTTGTAGTGTTATTCGTGACCTCTAAAAACGAACAAACAAAACCTGTACCGGATAGGGTTACATCATGAAAAAACATATCCTGATAATATTACTGGCCATTTTTCCAGCAACTTCATTTGCCGCCGGCGTCGGCGTGCATCTGGATGCCGCCCCGATTGATATTAATGATAAAGATTCAATCAAACGCGGTGCAAAAAACTTCGTCGACTATTGCTTTAGTTGTCATTCAGCTAAATTTATGCGCTTTAATCGCATTGCCAAAGATACCGGCATGGACGAGGATGAATTGCGTGAGATGATGATCTTTACCCGTGATAAGAAAGGCGAAGCCACCAAAACCGGCGATCTGATGACGGTGGCCATGACTGATGAATATGCCAAAAGCGCGTTCGGCACTGCGGTGCCTGATCTAACTCTGACGGCACGTGCACGCGGTGCCGACTGGCTGTACACCTATCTGCGCACCTTCTATGTCGATGAAAATCGCCCGACAGGCATGAACAATCTGGCTTTCCCCGATGTGGCGATGCCGAATGTGCTGATGAACCTGCAGGGTGTAAACAAGGCGGTTTATGCAGATGACGGGCATGGGGGAAATAAGATTGAAGGTCTGGAGAAAATCCAGCCCGGATCTATGACGACAGAAGAGTTCGATGCTTTTACTGCGGACCTGGTTAACTTTATGGTGTATCTCGCTGAGCCGGTACAGGCGGAGCGGAGAAGCATGGGTTGGAAAGTTCTACTGTTCCTGGCTATCTTCTTTGTATTCGCTTATTTGCTGAAAAAAGAGTACTGGAAAGACGTTCACTAGGAGACTGTCGGGTTAAGGGGGATTGGGGCGAGGGAACGAGGGAGTGGAGGAGTGGGAAATTTGGGCCGCTCTTCCGCTTCCGCAGCCAATTCATTCTAAATCCGACAACCTTCTGGAGGATTTCGTTTAGATAAATAGATAATGCAACAGTGGGATAGCAATATGAATTTGTATACATCAGGCACGTCGATTGAGTGTCACAGAACACGGATTGTTCTGTCAGAAAAAGAGATTGCGCACGAAAAACTGGAAGTTGATCCGAAAAAACTGCCAGAGGATTTGATTGATCTGAACCCCTATTGCAGTCTGCCTACCCTGGTGGATCGTGATCTGGTACTGCACAACTCACGCGTTATCATGGAATATCTGGAGGAGCGTTTTCCGCATCCGCCCCTGATGCCGGTGGGTCCGGTGGCGCGTGCCCAGACACGGCTGGCTCTGTTTCGGGTGGAAAATGACTGGTATCCGCTGGCTGACATCATTGAAACCAAAGGCGACAAGCTGGCGGCCAAAGCCCGCAAGGAGCTCACCGAGAGCCTGATATCGTCAGTGGAAGTGTTCAATATTATGCCGTTCTTCCTGAGCGATTTCTTCACCATGGTCGATGCCAGCATTGCCCCAATCCTGTGGCGCTTGCCGCATTATGGCATCGAACTGCCAAAAAGCGCCAATGCCGTTTATGACTACGCCAACCGCATTTTTGAACGTGAAGGTTTTCAGCTGAGTCTGACTGAATCTGAACGCGAATATCGTCTGTAAAATATTTTCCGGATCAAGATCGTTAAATCAATCTTCTGTATTTCCAGCTGTAGATTCCACCGAGTGGCTATGTTAGTTTGAAGTTCTGACCCTGATGTGACTTTTTCCGGAGCTGTTTTAACTTTTTAATTTATGACCTCAAGCCGTCCTTATCTTATTCGTGCTATTTATCAATGGATTGTTGATAACGGCATGACTCCGCACCTGCTGGCCAAAGCCTCAGTCGATGGCTGTAAAGTACCTGCCCGCTTTATTCAAGAGAACAAAATTGTATTGAACATCGCACCCATGGCCGTCGGTGGCCTGGTGCTCGGTGATGATGCGATTGCTTTCAGCGCACGTTTTAGTGGAGTCTCGGAGTCAATTCATGTGCCGATCAAGGCGGTGGAAGCGATTTACGCACGGGAAAACGGCCAGGGAATGTTGTTCACCGAAGAGGATGAGTCGTTGTCGGAGACGGGTTACGACTCCGGCGCGGACGATGAGTTCGATCCTGATCCGGATAAACCGAAACCTACTCTGCGTGTAGTAAAATAATTAACTGTTTTCCATTCGGTTATTTAAGTAATTAAGAATATGACCCTAAACCGCTAAAGCCTTTCCGCTCAAATAATTCAGGCTTTTCTTCTCTCTTTTTTCTTCTGCGATTTTCTTTATTAATCGCACCTGCTGCCGACTTGCCAGCATCGTTCTCGCATTAATCCCTTCCGATTATAAAAAATTCCTTGTTAAATATTGTCGGGCAACTATAAATAAAAAACGCATTTGCTTTAGTTGTAATTATGGCGTTGTTGCGCAACAATGAGCAATAAGGTTAAAACCTTTTGCATAGAAGGAATTAGTCGCTTTGTGACTCAGGTCAATGAAAAATCGTATTAGCTAAAGTTAATATAGAAAGTGAGCAGTGTTTTGTTTTTGTAATCAGCCAAAGCTGTTACTGCCACAATCATTAGCAAAGGATTATATAAAATGTTTGAACATGACTGGATGAGTAAATATCAGGAAGCCTGGAACAGTGAGCCGGGTCTTGCAGATGCGCTGAAGGAGATCAATTTCAATTCCATCATCGCCTATGGCTATATCGGTGACGCCCAACCCACGGGCGTCATTATCGTTGAGAATGGTCATGCTGTTTCCGCCGGAGCTTACAATGGCGAAACTGTAAACTGGGACTTACGGGCATCCCGTGAAAATTGGGCGAAATGGGCGCAGAAACCGCCTGGCATGATGGGCTTGGGGATGGCCTACACGACCGGTAAGTTGAAGTTTCTGGTGGGGGATTATGGCGCCATAGTCAAAGATCCTCGTATGGCTGGTCCATTCATCAAAAGCTTTGCTGCGATGACGAAGGTTTAGACGGTACCCTGCAAATAATAATCAATTACGTTTTACGGAGAGAGCACAAATGCTAAATATGCAGCGGGTTATCGCGCGATCAATGATAGATCTCCAATCATTAAAATGCCTGCTGCTCATTACATTGCTGATAGTGTCATCTCACTTACAGGCCGAATCCGGTTATTACCGTACAGACAGGAATAGTCAGTCGGAATATTCACGCAACAAAGTTTCTTATCCCACCTATAAACGGAGCAGGGGCGACGAGTCTATTATTACCGTAAGCAACGCCGAAGTAGGTGCGCATGTTGTTCTGGGTGGCACGGTGGAAGCCTACAGGGAGGTGACACTAACGGCGCAGACTGCCGGGCGTGTTGAATTCATCGCCGGCAGTGAAGGCGACTGGCTTGATGAAGGTCAGGTTTTAGTCGCTGTAAACGATGACGGTGTGCTGGCGCAACGGCAACAGGCGATGGCCGAGCTACACGGCAGAACGTCATCACTGCAAGATGCCCGCGCTCAATATTCCAGAGAATTCTGGGCACCACAGGCTTTGCAGCAGCAGACAGCGCCGAGCATGGGTTATTTTCCCTCCATGTTCGAGCGTTTCATGGGTATGGGCGGCTCCAACTCGGGTAATGGTGGCTATAATGGCCTGAACCCATGGGTTGTTCGAGATGTCGATCTCTACTCTCAGGGCACGAATGTAACTCGCGCGCAAAGTGGCATTCACGGTGCCCGTTCACGCATCGACGAAATAGATGCGCGCTTACGCGATACCCGGGCGATTTCGCCATTCGAAGGGGTTATCGTCAAAAAACTCACCGAGATAGGCGATACGGTACAGCCGGGACAGGCTTTGCTGAAATTCGCTGATATCCGTTACTTGCAACTTAAGGTCGATGTTCCCGCCAGACTGGTTTCAGCGCTCAGCGTAGACATGATTGTGACGGCGAAACTGGATGTAGGTGATGCCTATGTTGATGTGCGTGTGGCGCAGATATTTCCCGTAGCCGACAATCTCCGCCATACAGTAACAGTGAAATTTGATTTGCCATCCGGCGCGCCTGGCGGGCCCGGAATGTATGCTGAAGTCATGATTCCCGACGTCAACACGCCCATAGCCGATATGCCTATTATTCCCTCTTCAGCCATCGTTAGGCGGGGCAGTCTGCCGTCGGTGTTTGTGCTTAATCGTGATAATCGTGCGGAGATGCGCTTGATACGGCTGGGCGATGAAGTTGATCATGAAAATGTGGCCGTGCTGTCTGGTCTTCGCCCCGGAGAACAGATATTCGCTTCACCCCCACCGGGTATTCAATCAGGATGGTCACCGGATTATTCAAAGCGATAAAACTTACATATTAAATGTTTCATAAAATGTAGCTGGATAAAAATGTCAGATAATACGAGCAAGGAAAAGAAACACGAAGAAGACGATCTGCAATTGGACGAAGCTAATCTTGGTGTGGCTGGGCGCATTGCTCGACAGTTTATTAATTCACCGGTTACACCCCTCCTGATGTTGGCTTTTCTGGGCATTGGTACACTGGGGCTGCTGTTTACCCCTCGTCAGGAAGACCCGCAAATCTCGGTACCCATGGTGGATATTTTCTTCCAGTATCCCGGCGCTTCAGCCGAGCAGGTGGCAAGTCTTGCCGTTAATCCACTGGAGCGGATGATTAGCGAAATCCCCGGCATGCGCCATGTTTATTCTACCAGTGCCCGCGGACAGGGAATGGTGACGGCACGTTTTAGAGTCGGTGAGGACTTTGGTGAATCGATTGTAAAAGTTCACGACAAACTACAGTCGAATCTGGACAAAATCCCACCCGGGGTTTCCATGCCGCTGGTCAAACCTATAGGGACCGATGATGTGCCGGTGGTCACGGTAACGCTGTGGTCAGACGACCCGAGTATTGATGATTCGATGTTGCGAACGCTGGCACTGGACGTGTTGCAGAGCCTCAAGGAAGTTCCTAATTCGGGCAGAGGCTTTATTGTTGGCGGGCGGGCCGAGCAGATACGCGTCGAAGTCTCGCCCGAGCGCCTGAGTGGTTTTAACATCGGTATAGGCGACGTCGCCAATACCATTAAGACCGCTAATGCGGAACAGTCTGCGGGGCATGTCGAAGGTGGAAACAATCTCTTCAATGTCTACACGGGGGCTTTTCTAAAAAATGCTCAGGATGTGTCGAATCTGGTGGTCGCCATTAAAGACGGTTCGCCGGTATATGTGCGTGATGTTGCGAGGGTGTATCAGGCACCGGAAGAGACCAGCACCATGGCCAGCTATTCCACCGGGCTGGCACATGACGAGTCGACGCCCGAAACGGTTAACTCGCCGGCTGTGACCATTGCAGTGGCAAAAAAAATTGGTTCCAACGGCGTATCCGTGGCAAATAGTTTGCTGGACAAGCTTGAGTCGCTGGAAGGCTACCTTATTCCCGATAATGTTCAGGTTAGTATCACCCGTAATTATGGGGAATCGGCGAATGATAAAGTCAACGAACTGCTACTGGCGCTATTTGAAGCGACGATCGCCGTCAGTATATTATGTCTGATTGGCCTGGGCGTTCGCGCAGCCTCGGTGGTCATTTTTATCATCCCCCTGGTTATCCTGATGACGGTTTGGTCAGCGTGGCTTCTGGATTACACCATTGACCGGGTAAGTCTGTTTGCAATGGTCTTTACCATAGGCATTCTGGTTGATGATGCCACGGTGGTGGTGGAGAACATCTTCAGGCGATGGCTGAAAGCCGGTAAAACCACCACCAATATCGCCATAGATGCGGTGCGGGAAGTGGGTAATCCAACCATACTGGCAACACTGGCCATTGTCGCGGCTTTGCTGGCGATGGGCTTTGTCAGTGGTTTAATGGGGCCCTATATGCGTCCCATTCCAGTGCTCGGTTCGGCCGCAATGCTGCTGTCACTGTTTGCCGCATTCATTTTTGTGCCCTGGTTTGCGATGCGGGTTCGTCCACAGTTAGGTGCCCTGAAAAAAGCGGAAAGGCGTGAGGAGAAAATCACAGCATGGATCGGCAAGTTCTATGAGCCCTGCATGCACCCCCTGTGTAATAACAGAAAGGTCGGCATGGTATTTCTAGTTGCATTGATAGTCGCAACCATTCTTGCCTGCTCGTTATTTTACACACAAGCAGTGACTGTCAAGATGCTGCCGTTTGATAACAAATCTGAATTTAATGTGGTCATAAACATGCCCGAAGGCACTGCGCTGCCGGTAACGGCTAACGTGACTATGCAGCTCGCAGAGAAACTTCGGGAGCTGCCTGAAGTGACCTCAATGCAAACCTATGTAGGAACCGCTTCTCCGTTTAATTTCAACGGCATGGTGCGTCACTACTATTTACGGCAGGAATCCTGGCACGCAGATATACAGCTCATGCTGCTCGATAAAGATAATCGAGAACGTGCCAGTCATGAAATTGCCGTTAATGCGCGTGAGTTGATCAATGACCTTGCGCATGAACTGGGTGCAAATATTCAGATTGTTGAAATGCCACCCGGCCCGCCAGTGCTACAGACCGTCGTCAGTGAAATATATGGACCGGATGCAGAGACCCGCCGTCAGGTTGCGCGTGACATGACCGAGATATTTAGTCAGGCAGATGGCATTGTCGATGTTGATAACTATATGAACACACCGCATGATTACTGGCGCTTTGAAGTGGATACTGAAAAAGCGGTGCACCGCGGCATCTCGGTAGACAACATCAATCGGAACCTATCGATGGTGATGGGTGGCTATAAACTGGGAGATGTTAAAAAAGGCGTGGTGCTGGAACCGACCTATATTGTCATCCAGGCACCCATGGGTGTGCGCTCACAAATCAACCGTCTGGGTAACCTGCCTGTGACCGGCGTTAATGGTGAAGTCGTGCCGCTTTCCGAGTTAGGAACTTTTATACGGGAAACAGAAGATCATATTGTCTATCACAAAGATCTGCGTCCTGTTGAATACGTGACCGGTGAAATGCAAGGGCGTCTCGGTGCACCGATTTACGGCATGTTCTCGGTGGAAGATATTCTTAAAAATTACGTGACTCCCGACGGCGTTACCATGACAGGGATGCCAATGGGGTTAATAGGACCACCGGATGACAGTTTCAAAAGTGGTTTCGAATGGGGTGGTGAATGGACCGTCACCTATGAAACATTCAGAGATATGGGTGGCGCCTTTATGGCGGCCATGCTGCTCATTTATGGCTTGATCGTTTGGGAGTTCAAGAATTTTACCCTGGCCGGTTTGATCATGGCTCCTATCCCTTTAACCTTGATCGGCATTATTCCCGGTCATTGGTTTGCTAATGCCGAATTTACCGCAACCTCCATGATTGGCTTCATTGCGCTAGCAGGCATCGTCGTGCGCAACTCCATACTGCTGGTTGAGTTCGTCAAACACGAAGTGGCAAAAGGCGTGCCTATGGAAGAGGCGGTTGTAGAAGCGGGTAAGGCGCGTATGCGCCCGATACTGATTACTGCACTGACCCTGATGGCGGGTGCATACATGATTCTTAGTGATCTTATTTTCAAGGGCATGGCGGTCAGCCTGTTATATGGAGCAGGTGTTGCCACGGTTCTGACGCTGGTGGTAATACCGCTGGGATGCATAAGCGTGAAAAAGACCTTTTATGAATTGACGGGTGTTAATGCAAATCTAATGGATGTAGAGGCGCCAAAGGCCTGCTATCAGTTGCCGTTATGGCTGAGGGTGTGGACGCAGCTGGTCAACATAGTGACCTGGGCTTTTTATATCGGGCGGATGTTCGTTATGGTAATCCGCATGGGGATACAGAGCTTGCTTGCGCGTTTCAGTACATCTAAAGGTGATCCCGGACCCGGACCCGGATCATCCGATAGCTCTGGCCCATCAGGCGGCAATCAACCACCAGCACCTGAAGGTGGCAGTGGAAGTGGGGGCGGTAGCTCAAATGCTGCACCCGTACAGAATGAAAAACAGAATGTCGCTGAGCCTGTGGTTCAGGAAAAAGATAATGGAAGTGCATCAGAACCGGTATTGAAAAAGAAAGTCGCGCCACGGAAAAAGGTGACGAAGGCTAAAAAGGTGTCACCTCCTGATCAAAAAACAGCACCGAAAATAGCACCGAAAAAAGCACCGCCGAAAAAGGCAGCAGTAAAAAAAGCAGCGGCGAAAACAGAGAGCGCACCGGCAAGTGAAAAGAAAGCTTCAAAGTCGAAGAAAAGACGAGGCATCAGGCTTAATCCCGGGCTTGATACAGAATAAATTAAGACCAAAAAGGCATGAAAATGAAGTTATCAATACTAGTGTTAACGGCAGCAATTACAGTCACCATTAGTCACTCGGCATTTGCTGAAAGACAGGCTGTAATGCCACCTCCCGGGCCATATAAAGCAATGAGTGATCTGGGTCAATATTCGCCGGATCAATATGCGCATAATAATAATCAAAGAGACGTGAATCATAATTATAAATCTGCTCAATATCGTCAGCCGAACAGGGAAGTGCCTGAATGGGTGAGGCAGCGTCAGGCGCAGATGCAGCAACAAATGCAGCGAGCGAGTGTGCCACAAATGCAGCAGTGGAATAAGCCGCAGCCTCGGTGGCATAAGGAACAGAAACAGCTAATGCCTCCTCCTTATCAGGGATCTGGCTATGCGCCAAATATGCAAGATTACAGAATGCAGCGAACAGTACCGGTAATGCCCAGGTCTGGATTTGACCCCCGGACTCAATCCCGGGAACCCTATCAGCAGCCCGGGTATCCGGCAGCACCGTACTGAATCAGTAATATTGAAAAAGAGTAAAAGAGAAATAGTTTAAACAGTGATAAATAAATTTTGAAATAAAGGATATAGAGATAAAGTTATGGGTTTAGCCAGTTATACATATTTAAGAAAAATTGTCTTATTGCTGTCGATCAATGGCTTCTTCTATGCGCAAATAATCAATGCCACTGAATGGCAGAGTGGTTTCGAACCCAGATCCGGTTTTTCAGGATATTCTTCACCGTCGGATTTTTCCCGGTATCGAGATAATAATGAGGAAAAGCCATGGAGTAATGGCAAATCATTTAATGACGAAAATAGAGTTCGTTATTCTCCTGCAATATCAAAAAATCCATGGAAGCCAGTTGCTTCACCTTATTATAAAAAATCATTTACTAGTCAGCGACCCTGGGGAAATGTCCCCGACCGTAAACGAACAAGTAGAAACAGTATGCAGTTTTACGACCAGCGTTTTAAGTTGTGGAGTCATCAGCAGGAAACCTCTAAATATAATGGTGCCTATGTTGGTCCATTGACAAGTTATGGTCGATCTCCTGTACCTTACGCTAACTTATATGGGCAGCCGGGACCAATTTATAGCAATGGACTCATAGCGCCTTCAATTTATCCGGCGATTATTTCAGACCCATTGAGGTATGGCGGCTATACAGGCAGATCATTTCCAAATGCAGGTTTATTGTCAGGGCCCTTGTTCTGGTAATAAAATGTATGTAAAGCTGGTCAGGCGCGGTGCTTCCTACGGCCTGACTTAGTTAATGTGACAGGGGAGCAAACAGTGTGGCACTAGAATTGTGTCTATCAAAAACCTTCAATAGAAGGGGAGAAATATCATGAAAAACTTAAAAAAAGTACTGTGTGTTGCAGCAGTAGCTGCTGCATTGGCAACACCAATGGCTGCAAATGCCTGGTGGGGGCCATGGAACAATAACAACAACGGTTGGGGCAACAATAATAATAGTTGGGGCAACAATGGCGCGGGTAATGGCGCAGGTGATTTCATCGGTGATGGAAACTTTGGTTTCAACATGAGCGGTAACACAAGTGCTCGTGGTAACGGTTATGGTAGTGGTAATAGTGATTACTACGGCCGTAATTACTATAACGGTGGTTACAATGGTTATAACGGCTATGCACCATATGGTGGTTATGGACCGGGTCCTGGCTATGCACCACCTCCGGGTTATGGTCCCGGACCAGGCTATGCTCCCGGTCCAGGTTACGCTCCTCAAGGCTATGCGCCTCAGGGTTACGCGCCGCAGCAAAATGCGCCTGCGCAGGCACCAAAACAGTAGGCGTTATTTGAAGCATGAGTGTTCACAGGGATGTGACCGACTCTAAAAGATAATTCAAGAATAATGATTGGTAATATTATGGGTATTTTTAAGATTTTTATTATCATGGTCGGCATGGTTTCCATAAGCGGACATTTGCATGCCGGATCAGAATCTGTTGAATTTTCAGCAGATGCGGTAATAAATATACCCCAGCAGCCAGTCAGACAGACAAGATTGTACGTAAGCGAAAAAGCGATTAGAAGCGAATCGATTATCGATGGCCAGAGTATGGTCGAAATTGTTTACCCGCAACAGGGTCGAGCAATATTAATTAACAACCCGTTGAGATCATATAAGGAGAAAGCTTTTATATCTCAAAGTGAAAAAGAAGACAGTGGTAGTCCTTGCGATCAGATAGCAAATGCTGTCTGTGAGATGTTAGGCACTGAAGAAATAAATGGACATAAAACAGAAAAATGGCAGGTTATTTCCGAAAGCCGCAGCAAGAAATTGAGAACGCTGCATTGGATAGATGTAAAAACAAGACTGGCAGTCAGAGAGTTTTTTCCAGATGGATCGTTCTCAGAGCTGAAGCTTCTGGGAAAGGAGAAAGTAAATGGGCGGGATACTGAAAAATGGCAGCGAACATTGAGTCGCCCGGATGGAACAAAAGCAGTATCTTATCAATGGTATGATGCAGAACTGAAAATCGCGATAAAGGAAGAGATACCCGGCGGCTATGTAAGAGAGTTAACAAATATAAAAATAGGCAGGCAGCCTGAAGATTTGTTCAGTGCGCCGGACGATTATAAAAAAATAGAAGCGCAATCGGATAACTATCGAGAATATAAATAGGTGAAAGTAAGGTGATTACAGTCATTGCGAACCTTAAGGGGGGGTCGGGAAAAAGTACGGTTGCATTCAATCTTGCACTCTGGTTGATGAGCAGAGGAGAGGATGTCGTAGCCTATGATCTTGACCCACAACGAACACTGAGCGATGTCGCGCGGGTCAGAAGTGATGACGAAATAATGCCTGTGCTTGAGGTAAACATTCCGGCTGACATAGATGTTAAGCAGTCGCTGAATAATCACTCCTGCCATGTGCTGGTGGATGTGGGCGCAGCAAACCTGACGGCAATGAAAGCGGCAATAAGTATCGCTGATCGCATTATTGTACCGGTTCAGCCTAGTCAGCCTGATGTCTGGGCGACACAGCGTTTTTTGAAAATTATTAAAGATGCTTGCGAGAATGGAAATGACCCCGAACTTGTGGCATTTATAAATAGAGCCGATACGCATCATGCAGTAAGAGAATCAGATGAAGCAGAGCAGGCACTGACCATGCTTGAAAAATTTAGAATAATCCCGAACAGGTTATGCCAGAGAACAGATTTTAGGCGCACATTAAGTGAAGGGCTTTCAATATTTGAACTCGCGGGAAAAGGTAAAGGTGCTGACGAATTTGAACGATTCGCGAGCGCGCTTTATCCGGGTCTGAAAAAATTAGATATGAGGCAATAAGAATGAGAATTTTAAGGTTTCTAATACAACCAATGAAGATTTTAATATTTCTGCTCATGATTTCCGCATTGATTTATTTTCGTTCAGCAATATTTCATCCTGATGTTAATCAATATATGGATGACGCAATCAGCTATGTTGAGGCCAGGCTGAATATTGCTATTCCCTCATATGTTAATGATGATATAGAGACCATTGCAGAGACTGAAGTCGAATGCACTTTGCCAGCCGAAGTTGAAATGGCTGAAAATGACGATGCTGCGGAGACTCTTAAGCCTGCTGAAGTGGCTGAAAATGACAATGCTGCGGAGACTCTTCAGGTTGATGAAGTGGCTGAAAATGACGATACTACAGAGGCTCTTCAGCCTGAGCCTGTGACCGAAGAAGAAATTGTGAATGAGCTTGAGCCTGTAATTACGAGACAGATTTCGGATGACAAGAGTGATCTTGTCGAGTCGCTACTAATTGCCATAGAGGCAGTGAATAAAAAGGTCGACAAGCTGGCGCAGGCGCGAGAAGTGGTAGATCAAACCCCCGAGATAGAGCGCAATCCAGAGGTTTCGGCGTCTGCTGAGGATAAGGCAATAATAAATTCAGGGGATGCATCGGCTGCGGCTGCCCCGGACGATGTTGTCAAAAAAGAGATCGTCGAAGAAGATGGCAAAAAAATTCTAATTATGGCGCGGCAGTCATTCTGGAATGGTGATGTTTCTGAAGCGGAAAACCTTTATCTGAAACTAATCGCTATTGATGCAAGTAATCCTGATGTTTATGGCGAAATTGGGAATATTTACTACACGCAGGGTAAATGGAAACAGGCGGGACAGGCTTATTATCAGGCAGCAATTCGCCTGCTGGCGCAACAAAAAGATGCTCGAGCGAGCAACCAGATCAGTTATTTACTAAGGGTTATTCAGGGCCTCGACACGGAAAGTGCAGAAAAACTCAGAATCAAAATATCTGAATAATGCTTTTAATGAATTAAACATGTGGAAAAACAATGACTGATGCAAAGCCGCCTAAAAAGAAGAAAATAAAATCTGTAAGAGACGTGATTATAGAGTCCATTGAATGTGAGCCTGGAACGGAGGGCTGCACAGGCGACCCTGATACCTGTCCTAATGATCCGAGTCGTTGCGATAAGAAGTTGTCGATGTTTGGCTACTATGATGACACAATAAAAGACTCTGTAGAGCACGTTTTAAGTGAAAGTCTGAATGAGCTAACCAGAACATTTACTGTTAGTGCACGTCGTTGGGAAATAGTTGTCTTTCCGGCCATGTTTGCATTTATCATATTGGCAATATACGGTTTCTTTCTCATTAACAGTCTTACTCAGGATGTGGGCAATATTGCAAGAGAGATGAATTCTATTAACGGAACTATGCAAGGTGTGGTGGTTAACATGGAAAGACAGACACTGAGCATACAAGAGATGAATGGGTACGTGCGAAATATGGATGTATCGATAAGCCAAATGACGCATGAAGTAGCGGTGATGAATAATAGCATTTCAAGACCGATGCAATTTATGAACTCATTTACGCCCTGGTAATTAACACAATTGAAAATAATCGGAGAATTCTAATGGCTATTGATAATGATAATGAAGCTAATAGTGGAAAAGACGAGAGTGCTGATAATGAAACAAAGAAAATCGTCAGCAAAAAAACAACGGTAAAAGCAAAAGCGCCGGCGGCTAAAAAGTCAGCGGCAAAGGCGGAAAAATCAACGGTTAAGAAATCGGCGGCTAAGGCGGATGAGTCGAAAGTTAAAGAACCGGCGGCAAAGGTAGAGACGTCATCAGTTAAAAAACAGCCCGAAGTCAGGGTCCGTTCGAGTAAAGTCTCGACATTGTTGCTGGCACTCATTGTTGCTATACCCGCTGCCGGGATCGTGGCCTACGTGATTATGCCTGACCGCTTAACTCAGTCGGATTCTGCAGATGGCAGCCTTTCATCGCCAGCTACTGCTCAATATCAAACGGTGAATAATCCGTCAGCACCCGAAGCCATTACTGATGCTGGTGTTAATACTAATGCTAATGGAAGCCGTAGCAGGAACGAAGCGCCCGATTGGGTCGTTAAGCGTCGTGCTGAATTCGAAAAGCAGCGTGCAAATAATTATGCTGCCAGTGAGTCTCAGGTAGAACAGCCTCAATGGGTTAAGGATAGACATGCACAAATGGAAAAACGCCGCCTTGAGTTTGAACAACGCAATGCTGATAAGTCTGTAGAGAATCAACCTCAGCCCGAAATTCCTCAATGGGTTAAAGACAGGCGGATGCAGATGGAACAGGCTAGAGCAAACTATCAGCAACGGGCGACACCTTTCGCACCTGCACCGTATAATTCACAGCCGGCTGGCGATAATAATCAGCCGCAACCAGCAGGCAATAATAATCAGCCACAGCCCTATCCATACCAGATGCAGCCTTACCCGCAAAATGCGGGGCCGCAGTATTACAATGGCTATCCGCAACCGCAAAATTCCTATTACTATAATAATGGCCCATACAATGGTTATGCTCCCTACTATCCACCCTCTGCGGGATACAATTATCCGACCAGATAGCAGGTTTCATTTGTGAGCTGAGTTTGAAAAGTTCGCTTCACGCAAGGCACTCTCTCTTCTGTTATTGACAGAAGAGAGAGTGCCTTGCGTGTTTACGGGGTGGTAATTTCTGGATAAAAGCACGCAGGTGTTAACGCCGTGCCTTCACAGTTGATCCGGGATGTCCCGCAATTGAGCGCTAGCTGGATATGCCCAGCTGATGGTCAATGAGGTCACACAGACAGTGGATGGCCAGCAGATGCACTTCCTGAATTCTGGCTGTCGATTCGCTGGGAACACGAATTTCTACGTCGCCAGGCGAGAGTATGGAGGCGAGTTCACCCCCCTGTTTTCCATTTAAGGCTACCACCAGCATGTCACGTTCGTGCGCGGCCTGGATGGCATTGTTGACATTAACCGAATTCCCGCTGGTACTGATGGCGAGCAAAATATCGCCATGCTGGCCGAGCGCGGTGACCTGTTTGGAAAAGATCAGTTCATAACTGTAATCATTGGCGATGGAGGTAATGGTTGAGCTGTCGGTGGTAAGGGCGATAGCAGGCAGGCCGGGTCTTTCCATTTCAAAACGATTAAGCATTTCAGAAGAAAAATGCTGGGCATCTCCGGCCGATCCACCATTACCACAAGAGAGAATCTTGCCGCCACTGAGCAGACACTGGGTCATTGTTTGCGCAGCGTGTGCAATGGGTTCGGCCAGAACAGCGACTGCGTTTTGTTTGGTGCTAATGCTGTCCTGAAAATGCTGATTAATTCGACTGATTAAATCCATAAATATTTGTTCATCTTGGTAATAATTAAAAAGCGTTTTTTATCCACTCGAAGCTGTACTCAGCTTCGATGTCTACAGGCTGACTATTTTGAGGCTTTTGTGACATAGCGACAACGTCAATACGGCCATTTTTTAATTTTGTTTCATGTTGCAGGTATTGCTCAGCGGTGCGAATAATACGCTGTTGTTTCTGTGTGGTGATGCTTTCCAGAGCGCCACCATAAAAATCATTTTTCCTGTATCTGACTTCTATAAATATCAGGGTTTGAGCTTCCTGCATGATGAGGTCAATTTCACCACGGTGGCCGTGATAGTTTCGGGCCACCAGCTTGAGTCCCTGTCGCCTGAGAAATTCACAGCACGCATTCTCCGCGTGTTGGCCCTTGCTATAGCTGGTCTGGCTCAATGGCTATACCGGTATCTGGTGCAGTAGTGGTGTTGATATATCTAGCGGTACCATTTTGGAATCTGGCCCAAAGTGATTCCCGGTGCAGGCGGTTGTTGCTGTCAAGATATATGTTACCGGTCTGACCGGCAAATCGAGCATACTCGTAACCTGAAAGAAGCTTGAGATTATAAAGTAGATAGTAGCTGTCGATGCCCAGGGCAAACAGCCGGGTATAATTTTGCTGCTCCGGCCAGTTCTTTTTAAAAGTCTCTTTTAATGGATGATCACCCAGCAAGGTCCAGGGCAGATCGCAGAACATCAATCCATTGAGATCCATGTCGGCAGAGCGGTCTTTATTGCCGGTATAGACATGTGAGGTTGAGTAAACCGGCAGGTCGCCTGCATGGTGAAATTTCAAGGCCGGCATGATGCTGCGGGCAGACTGGTGAGTCGCAGCCAGAAAGATCATATCAATATCCTGGCGGCGATACGGCAAGTATTTCAATTCCGTGCCCAGAAGGTGCTGTAGATCTTTATGCCGATTGTTGCTTTGTTGCAGGTTTAACAGTTGCTTGATCGGCCGACCATAATCATCAATATTGGCATTAAAATGTTGCGTCGAAAGAACGCTGCCACCGAGTTCTGTAAAGCGTTGTTCGAAGGCGGATTTTAAGCGTTCTCCCCATGGACCTTCAGGCGCAAGAATCGCTGCACGGGTTTTGTTGCGGCGAATGGCGAGATCAGCGACCTGACGCGCCTCGTCTTCGGGCAGCAGTCCAAACTGATAGAGGTTATCGGTAGCACTCGAAGCATCTTCAGCATAGTTTAAGGTAAGTACCGGAACTTCAAGCTCACTGGCAAGCTCATTGGACAGCATCAGCTGATCAATAGCGGCTTTATCGAGCGGGCCGAGGACATAGTCAGCACCTTCCTGTACCACCTTGCGGTACAGGGCGACAATGTCCAGGTCCTTGCTGCTGGTATCATAAAAACGCAAAACGGGCTTATGACTTTGAGTACGGTCAGCATAATAAGCGCTCAGGAAGCCGTTTTTTATTGCCTGAGT
>JAGXGK010000033.1 GCA_024636785.1 Gammaproteobacteria bacterium | reverse complement strand
CTCGATGTCGGCTCATCACATCCTGGGGCTGAAGCAGGTCCCAAGGGTATGGCTGTTCGCCATTTAAAGTGGTACGCGAGCTGGGTTTAGAACGTCGTGAGACAGTTCGGTCCCTATCTGCCGTGGGCGTTTGAGAATTGAGGGGAGCTGCTCCTAGTACGAGAGGACCGGAGTGGACGTACCACTGGTGTTCGGGTTGTCATGCCAATGGCATTGCCCGGTAGCTACGTACGGAACCGATAACCGCTGAAAGCATATAAGCGGGAAGCGGGCCCCAAGATGAGTTCTCACTAGATCTTTAAGATCTCTGTAGGTTCGTCGAAGACTACGACGTTGATAGGCTGGGTGTTGAAGTGCAGCAATGTATGAAGCTAACCAGTACTAATGAACCGTGAGGCTTGACCATATAACCCCAAGCAGTTTGCCAAAAGCAACGCAAGGTTATATTAGTGTGTAACACGAGAGTGTAATTACAATTTAATTCAATAGTATCTTGGCTTTCCAGTTTCGGTTGTTTTGTAGCAGTAACGCAGAATGACCAACCAGTTTGCCTGGCGGCAATAGCAAGTGAGAACCACCTGATCCCATCTCGAACTCAGAAGTGAAATCGTTTAGCGCCAATGGTAGTTTGGGGTCTCCCCATGCGAGAGTAGGACACCGCCAGGCTTTAGAAAAAATCATACCCAGTCCCTGTGACTGGGTATTTTTTTGTCCGCGATTTATGCATTATTAATTTACAGTTTAGGAAGCAACGTCTTACTGCACTTGCAGCATAATATATTTATTTAAAAAGCTCTGACAAGTCCAATATTTGTTAACATCCCTCTCCTATGCTTAATTACCCAAACATTGATCCCGTTGCCATTAGTCTCGGCTCGTTAAAAATTCACTGGTACGGCTTAATGTACCTTATTGGATTTGTAGCGGCCTGGAGACTGGGTATATTTAGAGCCAAAGGCTCGGAAAGATGGAACCGGAAGATGGTCGAAGACCTCATCTTTTACGGTGCGCTCGGTGTGGTGTTGGGTGGGCGTATTGGTTACACCCTGTTTTATAACTTCCCCGCCTTTGCCGAAGACCCGATGTCGATTTTCTATATATGGAAAGGGGGTATGTCTTTTCACGGCGGCCTGCTGGGTGTAATAATCGCCTTCATCGTATTTGCGCGTAAATCCAGTATGAGTTTTTTTGAGGTCTCAGATTTCATGGCACCCATGATTCCGATAGGCCTGGGCGCCGGCCGAATCGGAAACTTTATCAATAAGGAGTTAATCGGCCGTCCAATGGAAACGGGCATGCCCTGGGCAATGGATTATGGTGATCAAATAGCCCGACATCCGTCGTCGCTGTATCAGGCTTTAACTGAAGGCTTGTTACTGTTTATTATTGTCTGGTGGTATTCATCCCGACCCAGACCGTTGATGGCGATTTCTGCGGTGTTTATTATGAGTTACGGAACATTTCGTTTTATCACCGAATTTTTCCGCACCCCCGATGCGCATATCGGATTTTTAGCCTTCGACTGGTTAACCATGGGGCAGATGCTGTCCGTGCCCATGATTCTGGTTGGAGCAATCACCTATTACATCGCGATAAAGAACACGAAGGGAATTCACTAATCATGAAACAATATCTGGATTTAATGCGTCACGTACAAGAAAGTGGAAATCAGAAAGGTGATCGTACCGGCACCGGTACTGTCTCCGTCTTCGGTTATCAGATGCGTTTTGATTTAAACGAAGGTTTCCCGCTGGTTACGACCAAGAAATGCCATCTTAAATCCATTATTCATGAACTGTTATGGTTCCTGAAGGGCGAGACCAGTACGCAATATTTAACTGATAACGGCGTAAAAATCTGGAACGAGTGGGCGGATGAAAATGGCGAACTGGGGCCGGTCTACGGATATCAGTGGCGAAACTGGCCGAGTCCTGATGCTCGGCATATCGATCAGATATCAGAAGCCATAAATCTGCTGAAAGCAAATCCTAACAGTCGCCGCATTATAGTCTCCGCCTGGAATGTAGCGGATCTGCCAGACGAAAGCATCAGTCCGCAGGACAATGTGAAACAGGGAAAAATGGCCTTAGCGCCCTGTCATGCTTTCTTCCAGTTCTATGTTGCAGACGGAAAACTCTCCTGTCAGATGTATCAACGCAGTGCTGATATTTTTCTCGGCGTGCCCTTTAACATCGCCTCCTATGCATTGCTGACTATGATGGTCGCGCAGGTATGTGATTTAAAGCTCGGCGATTTTATCCATACTCTCGGTGATGCGCATTTATATAATAATCATCTTGAGCAATCCGAGGAGCAGCTTGCCCGGAAGCCCTTCCCGTTGCCTACGCTGAAAATTAGAAACACCAGAGATTCAATTTTCGATTTCGCGTTTGATGATTTTGAATTGATCGATTATCAGGCGCACCCGCACATCAAAGCGCCCATCTCCATATAGATAAATAACCTGTCGAGCTTTTTACCAATGATCGTATCTATCATCGTCGCCATGGACAAAAACCGACTCATTGGTCGGGATAATGATTTGCCGTGGCGATTGCCATCAGATCTGGCGCACTTCAAAAAAGTAACCATGAACAAACCCATTCTGATGGGGCGCAAGACCTACGACTCTATCGGGCGACCGTTGCCGGGGCGTAAGAACATAGTGTTGACGCATGACAAAAATCTCGAAATTGAAGGCGTGACTGTAGTCAATTCACTGGATGCGGCAATGTCAGCGGCGCGGGATGCCGAAGAGTTGATGGTGATTGGAGGCGGTGCAGTTTATGAACGGGTATTGCCGATAACACAGCGTATGTATCTGAGTTTCATCGACGGTGAATTTGAGGGGGACGCATGGTTTCCCGAATTTGATGAAAACGACTGGGAGATCGTTGAATCCAAAGAACAGCCGGCGGGTGAAAAAGACGTTCCCGGTTGTCGATTTGTAACCTACCAGAGAAAATAATTCATTCTGCGATCAGCACTTTTTTTAGCTGACTCTGGATCGTGGAGACTGGATTTTCCCGCTGTTTTTTCCATGTGTTACCTTTACAGTTAAAGATTCTACTTCCGAAAAACTCTGAATTTATGCGGGTGAGCACTGACGCGAGCATTGCAGCGCCGTTTTGGAAAACGATAAATCATCGATGCGCATCGCCGTCAGTTGGCCTCCCCACAGGCAACCGGTGTCCAACGGGAAGACATTGGGATATTCAATATTTCTGGCGAGAATCAGAGTGGACCAGTGGCCGAAGATGATGCCATGTTCCCGATTTATACGACTCTCAACATTAAACCAGGGCAGTAATCCAGCAGGCTGGGTACCGGGTTCGGATTTGTAGTTCAGCGCCAATGCGCCCTCAGTCGTACAGAAGCGCAGGCGCGTGAAAACATTGGTGATATAACGCAGTCTGGAATAACCGCTGAGATCATTCGACCACGTTGCCGGTTTGTCACCGTACATATTGGCAAAGAAATCAACACCTCGTTCGCTTTGCAACACCGCCTCAACTTCCTCCGCTAATGATTTTGCCTGGGCAATACTCCAGTGGGGATGAACACCCGCATGTACCATGCACAGTTGTAAATCACCTGCAACATGCATCAAAGGTAGATGCTGTAACCATTGCAGGAGCACATCACGATCGTGAGCATGTAATATTTCATCCAGCGTATCTTTGCGACCGGGTTTGCTGTGACTGTGAGCAAGTGCCAGTAGATGTAAGTCGTGATTACCGAGAACAACGACGGCATTGTGTCCGAGCGACCGAACAAAGCGTAACGTTTCCAGTGATTTGGGACCGCGATTGATCAGGTCGCCGGTGAACCAGAGGGTGTCACGGTCGGATCTGAAGTTTATTTTTGCTAGCAGCTGTCTGAGTTCATCAAAACAGCCCTGAATATCACCAATGGCGTAGGTGGCCATCTACTGTCCTGCAAAGTTTATCGAGTTAGTTTTCGTCCTTGGTTATCAGGGACTTTTCCAACTTTATCAGCCGGAACCATCCATTCGCAAGCACCGGTTCATCACTGATTATTTTAAGCGTCGGTGAGTGAGCCAGCGTCTCTTCAAAAACCACATCCATGCGAGTTGCTATATGTCGTGATAGCAAGTTGATGGCCTTGCGCACCGGTGCGAACTCGCCGGGTTTTAGAAATTTATCGAAAATGTAGAGACTGCCGCCGGGTTTTAATATTCTGGCCGCTTCCTGCAAAGCCAGTGCAGGTTGGGGAACCACCGCCAGAATCAGATGCATGAGCACTATATCAAATTGACCGTCATCAAAAGGCAGCTGCTGACTGTCAGCGCAGATCAGCTCAATCGAAAAGGCGTGTTTCTGCGCGCGTTTCTGCGCAATTTTCAGCATCGCCGGTGTGATGTCGGTACCGGTATAGCGGGCATCGCGCGGAAGATGAGGAATGTCCAGACCACTGCCTATACCATTTATCAGTATATCTTTATCGGCGAAGTCGGTGATGCTGCCAATGCTGTTAGCGCGCGCTTTATCCAGCGGGCCGGCAACAATGAAATCATACAAAGGCGCAAGCAGCGTATAGCTATGCTTGAGTGCCATTATGCGGGATTAGTGCAGAGTATTCGGAACGGAAAGGGTGAAACCGGGAATATCCGCTTCAAACTTTTCACCGGAATCGGTGATCATCTGATAGCTGCCCCGCATCGTGCCGACCGGCGTATGCATGAAGGTTCCTGAGGTGTAGCTAAAGTCTTCGCCGGGTGCGAGCACAGGTTGCTTACCAATAACGCCTTCGCCGCGAACTTCCTGAATCTGACCATCGCCATCGGTGATCACCCAATGTCGGGTGAGCAGGCGCGCCGGCTCTTCCCCTTCATTTCGTATAGTTACGGTGTATGAAAACACATAATGATCATTGGACGGATCAGATTGCTCCGCGATATAAGCCGGCGAAACTTCTATATTTATTTTGTTGGTATTGTCAGTCATATGTTTGTAAGTATAACAAGGTGATGGAGGTCATGCAGGGCAAGCTGATGAAAGGCATACATATAGAGTATGTCCAGCGATCACGTTGTCCGAAGACACTCAGATTATATGGGTATGCAGGCGCAAAAAATCATCCACGGCCAGTTCTTCCGATCGCTGGCCGGGGTCGATGCCCGCAGTCGATAACTGATCAGAAGTGCACAGCTCCTTTAGATTGTTTTTGATGGTTTTTCGTCGTTGCGAGAAAGCCATTCGAATCAGATCCTCATAGGCTTTGTGGTCTTTAATCGCCTTGCTGAAAGTGTCGTCAGGCACCAGACGCAAAATGGCGGATTCCACTTTAGGCTGAGGACTAAAGGAGGTAGCCGGAACGATAAACAGCGGTGTCACCTTGAAATAGGTCTGAATCATCACCGAGAGTCGTCCATAAATACGACTGCCCGGCGGTGCTGCTATACGTTCCACAACTTCTTTCTGCAACATGAAATGCATGTCTTGCACATCCTGCCGGTTCTTCAGTAAAAGAAATAAAACCGGAGTGGAAATGTTGTAAGGCAGATTGCCAACAATGCGCAGTTTGTTTTGTGTAGGCGTACCCATTCTGAAATCGTTAAAATTAAATTTCAGAACATCCATTTCATGAACGATGAGTGTGCCGTCATTTCTACAATTGAACAGCAGCTTGGGAATCACATCTCTATCCAGCTCGATAACATGCAGCTCTTCGGTGCGCTGTAATAACGGCAGAGTGATGGCACCGAGGCCGGGTCCTATTTCTATAATAGTATCGTCGACCCGGGGTTTGATGCTGTCAACAATGCGCTGAATGATATTATCGTCGACCAGAAAATTCTGTCCGAAGCGTTTTTTTGCCTGATGTTGCATATCAGTTAATGACGACCGAAATTTCAGCCCTGAAATTTCTTAATGTTATAGTCAGTGCGATATTCGTATCTATGACGACCGATTCGCCGGGTGTGAGCAGTAGACGGGGGGTTGGATTACTCACTGCTTAACGGTGCCGGATTGATGTACTCAACATAAGCTTCATCACGAATTCTGCGCAACCAAAGATCGAGCTCTTCATCGTATTTTCTTTTGTGAATAACCTTGCTGGCCTGGGCCTTGAGGTTTTCCTGAGTCTTATCCTGATCGCGCCGGTCCATAACCTGCAATAGATGCCAGCCAAATTGACTGCGAAATGGATTGGAGATCTCCTGCTCCTTCAGGTTATCCATGACATCCTCGAACTCGGTGACAAAGGTGCCGGGGTCAGCCCAGCCGAGATCGCCGCCTTTTATTTTTGAGCCGGGGTCTTCAGAATACTCATTGGCCAGCGTAGCAAAATCTTCGCCCTGCTGTATGCGATTTTTAAGCTGAGTCAGTAAGGCGCGCGCTTCATCATCGCTGGTCTCATTGCTGGTGCGAATAAGAATGTGGCGAGCCAGCGTCTGCGTAATCATATCGGTATTGCTAGAACGGTCCAGCAGCTTTAACAGGTGAAAGCCGCTGGCACTGTGAACCGGCTCCGAGGTTTCGCCTTTTTCAAGTTGCTTGATGGCGGCAACAAAAGATTCGGGTAGCTCACTGGTTGTTCGCCAGCCGAGGTCGCCGCCTTTGAGCGCATTGCGGCCATCGGACTGATGGATGGCGAGCGTATTAAAGTCGGCGCCATTTTTAATTTCCGCTAGAAGCTGCTGAGCTTTTTCCTTGGCTTTGCTGATAGCATCCGGACTCGCGGATTCCGGGGTGGCAATAAGCAGGTGCTGAATCAGATATTTTTCATGTTCATCGTTTTTATTGAGATTGGTCTCAATAAAACGTTGCGTCTCCTGTTCGGAGATACTCACCTTGCTGGCAACCAGACGTTGCTGTAGTTGTTTGATAATCAGCTCCTCGCGGGTTTGTTCGCGAAAGCGTGAAAACTTAATGCCGTCTGCTTCCAGAGTGGATCTGAGTTGATCGATGCTCATGCCATTGGACTGTGCGATTTGTTCAATCATCCGGTTCAGGCTGATGTCGTCAATGGTAATGCCCATCTGCACGGCCATCTGTAATTGAATGCGAGTGCTGATCATTCGTTCCAGCACCTGGCTGGTGAGAGCGTTGATCTGCGAACTATCATTTCTATCAAGTTTGAGCTGAACAATAAAGTCAGAGACACGATCATTCAGCTCAGTTTGTGTAATCACGTCGTCATTGATAACCGCCACGATCTTATCGAGCGCCTGTCTAGCCATGACATTTTGCGCGGCCAGTGTCAGGCATAGTAATACTGCAAAAGCGGTGAAATTAATTTTAACTAAAGTGAATGACTTCATTCATAATCCTCTTTGTAACCGAGTATGGCCTGCTCAAGTGTATTGCCGACTTTGTTGCCGGAAACGCTGCCCAGACCTTTGAGCACCAGCTGCACCATGATGGCGTTGTCATATTCTTCGGCGGCGTTATTGTATATTAAACGTCTTTGCCCCATCAGCTGTATTGTCCAGCAGCAGCTGTCATAACTGAATCCTGCAATGGAGTCGATATTGCGGTCGCTTTTGAGTGAATAATTCCACCGTCCGAAAGCCGAGAAATCATTGCTGATGGGCAGCTTGAATGATAGATCGGTCTGTCTTATTTCGGCACCAATGCTGCGATCGTTACGCAGTCCGAAATTGAAAATGTGTTCTGAATCTGATTGATAATGAGCCAGAAAGTTTCCGCGCTGACTGTAATTATTGTCTGTATCCCATTGTGTGCCGGCGCTCAGGTTCCAGTTTTTTATGGTGACAGCAAGCTCAGCCATAAGGTCGGAAGTGCTTTCAGTTTCGAGCGTATTAGTAAGTGAGACTTTGCGGTCTTCAAAATACTGAATTTGACCAATGCTGGCGCGAAAATATTCCTTGCCGGTGGCAGTGCTGATGAGTCGGCTGCTGAGAGCGAGCGTCAGCTGGTTGGCGTCGCCGATGCGGTCACCACCATCAAAACGATTATCACGGAATAGCAGGGCGGTGCTGAAAATGCTCGCCCGGGTATCAAAAACAGGAAGCAGGCTTTGGTCCTGATATGGCACGTTTAAATAATAAATTCGAGGTTCCAGTGTCTGCATAAGCCCGTTATCGAGTTCACGTTCAAAGAACAGGCCGGTATCCAGACTGGTCATGGAAAGGTTCCTATCTTCGATATCCTGCGCTACACCGTTGCCGTCCTCGACATCGTACCGGGTATGGCTGAACTTGATCGCAGGCTCAATAAACCAGAATGAGCCTTTAGACAGCCAGCGCAGCCCGGGCTTGAGCTGGAGGCGGGAGCCGGTGACGACGCTGTCCTCCTCATGATCAAAGTTCACCCATTCACTGTCGAGCGTAAATGCCAGTCCGGTTTTGCCGATGGGTTTATCACCTTGCAGCGAAAGTTGTGGCAGGCGGCGATAAGGCCGGTCGGCCATAAGAATGCTGGTATCGAGCGTCTGGAAAGTCTGTGCCAGCAGACGGGCCTGCCAGTACGGCTGACTGTAGTTGAGCAGGAGATCGCGATTCAGATGCGTGGTGCTGGTGGTTGACAGGTTGCTGCTGAAGTCATCGAAATAATTGGTGTCCGAGACATCCTGAATATCCACATCCATATTCAAGTCGGGTGAGAAACGGGTATGCTGCCGATACTGAAACTGGTGCCGGCTTTCGTCGGTTACTTTGTCGTTATGCAGAAAGGCTGCGTCCATTTGCCCACGACTGTTTTCAGTCAGAAAGCGGTATTGCGTATCCAGCTGTGTGCCGCGACGGCTCATCGGATGTGGTGCAATAATCGCATCCTGATTGGGCGCGATATTCCAGTACCAGGGCACCGTGAACTCGGTGCCGCGTGAACTGGAGTAGCCTATTTCGGGAAACAGTAAACCGCTCCGGCGACGATCACCAATAGGAAACTGCATATACGGAACATAAATAAAAGGCACTTCCATAAAACGCAGTACAACATCACTGGCAGAGCCGTATTCTTCTTCGTGATTAAGAACAATGTCGCCGGCATTGAGGCGCCAGTCAGGATCTGTCAGGCTGCAACTGGTAATTAAGGTCTGTTCCAGTTTTGTGGCAGTCTCCTGTTCGGCGCTGATGTGGGCGGCCTTGCCGCGCATATTGTTGTTGCTGAGTACGAATTCGACGTCCCTGAAGAGAATGGACTTCTCTTCTATCGATAACAAACCCAGCTCCGCATTCAGCGCCATGTTTACGGTATCGACGTGCACATTGCCATCAATGCGGATGTCTTCAGAGTCGGGATTGTAGGAAGCGCTGTCTGCGGTGACCCTAAGCTCGTGTTTTTCTATCACCACATTGCCAATAAATGTGGAGTTGCCTTCTCTGTCCGAACGGGTGCTGTCGGCGCTGATATTGATGTGCCCGATCTCATCAGCGCTAAATAGAGGCGGTGGCTGGTGAACAACGGCTTCGTCGATGACCGGGCAGTTATTGCTGCCCTGTGAAAAAAGGGCGCTGGAAAAAAAAAGCAAACCGAGGCCGCAGGCAGCCCGGCTATAAAAAATCAGTGATGTGGATTTTTTATGTGTGATCATAGCGGCAGCAAGGCGCGGCGCTAA
Source organism: Gammaproteobacteria bacterium (assembly GCA_024636785.1). Classification (GTDB taxonomy): domain Bacteria; phylum Pseudomonadota; class Gammaproteobacteria; order SZUA-229; family SZUA-229; genus LH-M37. Next base: position 14,206 of record JAGXGK010000033.1, on the reverse strand, counting down.
GAAACGAGCAGGAATTCAAGCAGCGCTTTTTGAGCGTGTAGCCGGTTTTCAGCTTCGTCCCAGGCAACACTCTGCGGACCATCAATTACATCAGCGCTGACCTCTTCGCCGCGATGTGCCGGCAGGCAATGCATAAACAGCGCATCTGGTTTGGCGACCTGCATCAAATCAGTGTTGACCTGATACGGCTTGAAATCGCGGATGCGACGCTCCTGTTCCTCTTCCTGTCCCATGCTGGCCCAGACATCGGTGACTACCAGGTCCGAGTGCGCAGAGGCTTTATGCGGGTCTGAAATTAACTCAATATAATCAGATGTTTCATCAATGAATTTTTGCTCAGGCTCGTAACCCTGCGGACAGGCGATGTTCAATTTGAAATCCAGAAGTTTGGCGGCATGCATGTAGGAGTGGCACATATTATTGCCATCTCCGATCCAGGTTACTGTCTTGCCCTGAATGTCACCGCGATGCTCGACATAGGTCTGCATGTCTGCCAGCAACTGGCAGGGGTGGACATCATCAGTGAGGCCATTGATCACCGGCACCGAAGAGTATTTGGCAAACAGCTCGATTTTTTCATGCTCAAAAGTACGTACCATGATGCAGTCCACCATGCTGGACAATACCCGCGAGCTATCTTCAACCGGTTCGCCGCGCCCCAGTTGAGAGTCGCGGGCAGCCAGAAACAGCGCGTGACCACCAAACTGAGCCATGCCGGTTTCGAAAGAGACGCGTGTGCGGGTGGATGATTTTTCAAACAGCATCGCCAGCACTTTATTATTCAGCGGCTCATAAATTTCACCCATACGCAGCATGGCTTTAAGTTCAATCGCACGTTGTAAAAGCGCTTTAAGCTCGCTACGGTCGAGATCGGTCAGGGTTAAAAAATGGCGCACTGTCATGACAACCTCAAGCGACTTTCTGTTGCAACCAGGTGGTGACCAGTTGCGTGATTTGTTTAACGACGATATCAGCCTGTTCGCGCGTCAGAATAAGCGGCGGCAGCAGGCGAATAATATGATCAGCCTGCACCGCGAACAGCAGGCCCTGCTGTAGCGCCTGAGCAACCAGCTCGGTGCAGGGCTCTTCAAGTTCGATACCGAGCATCAGGCCTTTGCCGCGAATTTCACGCACACCTTTCATGTCGGCCAGGTTTTGTTGCAAACTCTCCAGCAGATAGACGCCGGTGGCGGCGGCCCGGGCAACCAGCTTTTCGCTCTCCATGGTCTCGATCACCGCCAACGCTGCGGCGCAGGCCAGCGGGTTGCCGCCAAATGTAGAACCGTGTTTGCCCGGCTTCATAACCGACGCGGCTTTTTCAGAGGCAACACAGGCACCGATAGGCACGCCGTTGCCCAGAGCTTTGGCAAGCGTTATCACATCGGGTTTAATTTTATTGTGCTGATACGCAAACCATTCACCGGTTCTGCCCATGCCGGTCTGAATTTCATCCAGCATCAATAGCCAGTTATTTTTATCGCACAGCTCGCGTAACTTGTTCAGGTAATCGGCATCGGGTATTTGTACGCCGCTTTCACCCTGAACAGGCTCAACCAGCACCGCTACAACATTGCTGTTATTTTTGGCGATGATTTCCAGCGACTGAATATTGTTATAGGGCGCACGCACAAAACCCTGCACCAGCGGTTCGAAACCCGCCTGTACCTTGCGGCTGCCGGTGGCGCTGAGTGTAGCCATGGTGCGACCATGGAAACTGTTTTCCATAACCACGATAGTGGGCACTGCAATATTCCTGCTGTGTCCGTGAAGTCGGGCCAGTTTTATCGCCGCCTCATTGGCTTCGGCACCGGAGTTCGAAAAGAACACCCGGTCGAGGCTGGATAACGCACATAATTTGTCAGCGAGTTTTTGCTGATTTTCAATTTGATAAAGATTAGAAGTATGCAGCAACTTGCCGGCCTGTTCGCAAATGGCCTGAGTCACCGCCGGGTGCGCATGGCCGAGACCGCAGACCGCAATGCCCGCGAGCGCGTCCAGATATTCCTTGCCTTCGGTATCGACAAGCGTTGCCCCCTTGCCATAACTGAAAGTAATCGGCATGGATGCATAAGTGCCCATTATGTGTTCATTAGTCGTCATGTTCAAAACCATACAGATGTGCTTAAAAAACCAAAAACGGTGGCCTTGGCCACCGCTAAACAACTGATTATACTAGATCGGGTTATATGTACAAGCACGTTTAACTGTCCCTATAAACAGAAAAGGCGAGCCATAAATGGCTCGCCTTCGGTGCTAACGGGTTGAACTGGCTAGAAAGTCAGGCCGTGAGCATAGCCGATCATGCAAAGCAGCATAGGAATCGACAGCGCTGTGTTGGTGCGTGAAGCCAGTAGCGCCACTTTCTTGGCCGAGGCGATAACCTCGGCGCTGTGCTCTTTGCCGTCCAGACCCAGAATTTTCTTCTGGTTGGGCCAGATCAGAACCCAGACGTTGAACAGCATGATAGTGCCCAGCCATGCGCCCATACCGATAACGGCAATTGAGCTACCCTGGCCAAGACCGGAAAGCATGAATGCGTCGAGAATGCCCTGCATGCCGCCGCCCAGCTGAGCCAGCGCGCTCAGGCCGGTCAGCCAGGTCACGGCTGCGGCCATGCGGAACCACAACAAAGCGGTTGGTGCTAGATATTTATTAATTGCAGCCGGGCCGGGGCCACCGCTGTCTTTTTCGGCCAGCGCCTTGCCCACACCTGGGACCTGTACAAAGTTGAAGTAGTAGAGCAGGCCGATCCAGATTACGCCGGCTAGAACGTGCAGCCATACTACGATGCTCATGCCATTTATGCCATTGCCCAGACCATAGGCCATCGCTATCGCAAGAATAAAACCAACGGCTAAAGTGCCTTTGATGCTCAGTAAAGGATTCATGTGTTTCCCCCCGGGTTATTATGAATTATTGGGCGCTAAAGATAGATTATATGAGTATATAATGCAAATCTAAATCATAATCATTTGAGGACAAAATAACGATATAAATCAGTTGTATCCAGATATCCACAAGGTCATTAGCCATAAATGGAGAGCGGCTTCTTTAATTTTTATTGCTCATGCTGCCGGCGATAACCTCTCCGGGCAAGTAATATCTCCGCCGATAACATCGCATCCGATAATCAAGCAGAGTGGTTTTAAGTATCGCATTATCGGCGCGGGGATTGCTGTCACTGCTAAGAGCACAGCGCCATCGCCTTATTAAGGTGGAAAACTTACCGGGGTATAGTACAGTAGCAAACCGCTAAGGCACGACCCGCATCAATCGCATGCAGGTTTGGCAACAGCATAAAGAATTCATCATCAAAATTAATCATAAGAAGTAAGCACTATGTGTGGTATTTGCGGCGAACTAAGATTTGACAACACCAGCCCCGGGCAGGCGCGCATCGAGCGCATGAAAACAAAGCTGGCGCAGCGCGGCCCGGATAGCGAAGGCAGCTATTTTGACGGCGCGGTCGGCCTCGGCCATCGCCGTCTGGCTATCATCGACCTGTCCAGCAAGGCGGCTCAGCCGATGGTGGATGAGAGCGCCGGGCTGGCGCTGGTGTTCAACGGCACCATCTACAACTATCCCGAGCTGCGCGCCGAATTGCAGGACAAAGGCCACCAGTTCAAATCCAGCGGCGATACCGAAGTGATCCTGCGCGCCTACGCCGAATGGGGCGTCGACTGCCTGCAACGTCTGCACGGCATGTTCGCTTTCGCCATCTGGGATGGCCGCAAACAAGAGCTGCTGCTGGCGCGCGACCGTGTTGGCATCAAACCGCTGTATTTCTCACACACCGGCGAGCGCCTGCTGTTCGCCTCCAACACCCAGGCGCTGCTGCACGCCGATGACAACATTGATAAAGAGATCGACACCGTCGCCCTGCACAATCTGTTCAGCCTGCATGCGGTTGTTCCCGCACCGCACACCATATTAAAAGGTATCCGCAAGGTGAAACCGGCGCACTATATGGTGTTCAGGCAGGATGGCAGCGTTAAGGAAAAGCGTTACTGGAGCCTCACCGCCAAACGCCCCGACAAGAAATTGACTGAGCAGGACTGGATTTCAGCGGTGCGCGCCGCGCTGAAAAAATCGGTGGAGCGCCGGGTCAAAATCGCCGACGTGCCGGTGGGAGTGCTGCTGTCCGGCGGCATCGACTCCAGCCTGCTGGTGGGGCTGCTGGCCGAAGCCGGGCAGAAGAATTTAAAAACCTTCTCTGTCGGCTTCGAAGATCAGCCCGAAGAAAAGGGTAATGAGTTCGAATACTCCGATGCCGTCGCCGAGCATTTCAACACCGAACACCACCGATTTATGGTGCCCAACGATCAGGTGCTGCCAAGGTTATCGGAAGCCTTTTCGCACATGGCCGAACCCATGTTCGCGCAGGATGCGGTGGCCTTTTATCTGCTCTCCGAAGTCGTCTCCAAAGAGGTGAAAGTGGTGCAGAGCGGGCAGGGCGCAGACGAAGTTTTCGGCGGCTACTTCTGGTATCCGCAGATGCACGAATCCAGTCTGGAAGGGGTGAAACGTTTTTCCGAATACTATTTCGACCGCGATCATGAAGAGTATCTGGAGACCGTCGACAGCCGTTTCCACTGCGAAGATGTCACCGCCAAAATGATGGCCGAGCTGCTCGATGAAGTCGACGCCGATGAATACCTCGACCGCGTACTGGCGGTGGATGTCACCACCTTAATCGTCGATGACCCGGTGAAACGCGTCGACAACATGACCATGGCCTGGGGGCTGGAAGCGCGCGTGCCGTTTCTCGATCAGGAGCTGATCGAACTCGCCGCCAGCATGCCACCGGAAATGAAACTGCCCAACGGCGGCAAGCACGTGCTCAAGGAAATCTCGCGCGGCTTTTTGCCCGACAGCGTGGTCAATCGTAGCAAAGCCTATTTTCCCATGCCCGCGCTCAAATACGTGCGCGGAGAGTATCTGGATTTTATGAAAAAAATTCTATTCAGCGACGCGGCCAAAAAACGCCGCCTGTACAATCCCGCCTACGTGGAAAAACTGCTGAAAAATCCCGATGCTTATTTAACCCGGCTGCAAGGCAGTAAGCTCTGGCACCTGGCGGCGCTGGAATTATGGCTGCAACAGAATATCGACTAGAAACAGGCAATTATTAATGGCACGACGCAACATGGTACTTCGTAATATTCTGCACAATCTGAAAAACGCCACAGTAAAGCAAAAAATCCAGCTGCTGGCTGGCGCCGTGGCAGTCCTGGCAATAATTGCAGGTCTGGGTCTGGTATTAAGTTCGTCATCAACACCGCCGGATTTCGCGGCGATCGAAGATACTCAGGTCAGAAAAACCGCCTTTGTCGAATATCTAACTCCCGCCATCACAGAACTCAACCGCGAGCGGGCGGAAGAGCGGCAAGCCCTGAAAGAACTCTACGCCGAATTGCTGGAAGGGGAGTCAGCCGGCTGGTGGCAACGGCGCAAGCTGGCAGCCTGGGCGCAGCGTTACGATATCGAATTCATTCCGGAACAGGAGGCCGCTGTCGCAGAAAAGTTGTTGCTGCATCTCGACGAAATCCCCGCTTCCATGGTGCTTGCCCAGGCTGCGCTTGAATCGGCATGGGGCACTTCGCGTTTTGCCAGAACCGGTGATAATTTTTTCGGTCAGTGGTGCTTCACCGAAGGTTGCGGCATGGTGCCCGGTGCCAGAACCGAAGGCGCAAGCCATGAGGTAAAAACATTCAGCAGCGTTAAAGAGGCGCTACAAAGCTATTTCCGCAACATCAACAGCCACCCCGTTTATGCGCAGGTTCGAGAAATTCGTGCTCAGGCACGCAAAGCGGGTAAACCACTTTCAGGACTGGAAATGGTGGCCGGGCTGGAAAAATATTCAGCACGGGGACAGGCCTATATCGAAGAGCTGCGCGAGGTAATTCGCTATAACAATTTTGAATAACCGGTAGTGCTGCTACGTCTGCATACGATCAGCTCCGGTTCTCTAATCAGATTGGAGCAGGGCGAATCAGGGTTCAGGATACCAGCTGCCATCCGCCCGCTTGCGCATAAAAAATTCCGAGTACCAGTAAAAACGCCCGCGCTGCCCCGAAGCCGCCGTACAGTTAATGCGCGAACGGCCCGCCGGCAACGACTGCTCCGGGCGTGTGCTAACGGTGTGGCCCTTAACCTGCACATCAATACGACCTTGCCCGCTGGCAAAGCAGCTCACCTGCTGCGCCAGTTCCGGCGTATTCAGTTGCAGAGTTAAAACCGGTCGCGACACCGCCATCGGCAACAACGGATCAGCCAGTTGCTGCCCCTGGCCATCGCTCACCCGCACCGCCTTCAAAGGCATCGGCAGACTGTTCATTTTATCAATAAAACCCGCCATCGCCGTGTAAGCGCCACCAAAAGCAAAACGTGGCATCGCCTGCCAGTCGACGTTTTTATCAAAGGCCCCCGAGTGTTGGGCAAAAGCAATCAGGCTGAGCTCCTTCGCCAGTGCCTGAACCCCGGGATTATATTCACCATAAGGATAAGCCAGCAGCTTTGGAGAGTGCCCCAGCTTATTGCGTAGCACCGCCTCGGCTGCACTCATCTCGCGTTTAATCCGAACCCGCCACTGCGCCTGTGACTCATCCTCCAGTCGCCTGACCAGATGCGGATGGCTGACAGTATGATTAGCAATCGTATTTCCCTCGCCAGCCAGCTCGCGTAACTCATTCCAGTTCATATAACCAGCGCCACCCACCAGCGCCGTATTAACAAATACCGTAAAGGGAAAATCATACTTTTGCAGCACCGGCATAGCCTCGCTGTAAACCGACGCATAACCATCGTCGAAAGTAATAGCGACCACCTTCTCAGGCATCGGCTCGCCGTTTCTCAGCGCCTCAAGTAGCCGCGGCAAAGCCCACACCTCAAAATCATGATCCGCCAGATAAGTCATATGCTGCGCAAATAAATCAGGCGAAATACTCGTCGCCGCCGGCGTCTCCGTATCGACATGGTGGTATTGAACAATAACCGCCGCCGCAATCGATCCCGAATAAATCAATAAGAACATGCTGCAAAAGAGAGTTTTTAATGTATGAATCATAAGATAGGATTATAGGGCTAAAAGTAAAAGCAAAGCGAGATCCGACGCCAATATATGGGTAAGCGCGTATTAACAGAGTTGATTTCGTCTAACTACAGGGAAGAGTGCCTGTTTCCGGTTGTCGGACGTAACGTGCTGTTTGTTGTCAAAACGGCGGCGTGGTGCACGCCGGCATCGGCGCTGAACCTATAGCCGAAACGCGGGTCACATGAAAACGGCGGGAATGCGGGGCTGATTGGGGGCGAATAGGGCGGTTTATTAAGCATATATGACTTGAAATCGCCTAATTTGCCCTCATTATGTAATTTTCCCCGCTTATATAGTGGGTTTATTCGGGTTGTATAAAGAGATAACCTAGGCACAACAAATTAATTAAGGCAGGTATTGAACATGGCAGATGTATTGGATCGTATTGACGAGCAGGTTAAAGGCAACGCAGTGATGATTTACATGAAGGGTACACCGCAGTTTCCGCAGTGTGGCTTTTCGGGTCGTACTGTTGAGGCGCTGAAGCAGGTGGGTAAGGAGTTCGGCTATTGCAATGTGCTGGCTGATCAAGAGATTATGCAGAATTTACCTCGCTACGCCGACTGGCCAACCTTTCCGCAGGTGTATGTGAACGGTGAGTTGATTGGCGGCTGTGATATTACGATGGAGATGTTTGAGAGCGGTGATCTGAAAAAGGTGATTGACGAAGCTTCGGCGACCTGATCGTTTGAGTCTGACTGTCGAGACGGCCCTCTTTTAAAGGGGCCTGAGAAAAAGCGCTACCGGTAACGTTGGCGCTTTTTTTGCGCCCGAAAAATGTGAGAGGGCTAAGGGACCCGGAACATACTAATATACCATTACGCGTCCCGTCTTCAGGCCATCTTTGGCCGCGCCTCAATCGCAAAATCCTCGCCGTAGCCCTGCTACGCCTACGGTTTTGCTCAATTGGCGCGACCAAATATGACCCAAATCCGGGCGCGATCCAGGTACATTAGTATGTTCCGGGTCCCTAACTAATAATGCTGTTGTCACCCTGGGCGATGGCTTTAGTCAGGTTATTCTGTGTCAGTTCCAGCATTTCTGTTGAGCTGATGGCTTCGTCATTTTGGCCGTCGAAATAATACACGCCAATTGAGCTGCTGATTTTGTGGTCGGTGCTTTCAGTCTTAAAGGGGCGCTGGTTGATGGCGGCCATGATTCTATCGAGGGCGTTCATTTTGAATGAGCCGATCTGTGTATGGTTCATGATGATGCCGAAAACATCATAGCCCAGCCGGGTGATTACATCGGTAGGGCGAACCGTGCGACGTAGCCGGCGGAAGACGCTAATCAGAACTTCATTTTTATCACTGATCCCTGCATCATCTTCGATCTGGTCAAGATTGTTGAGTTTGATCATGGCCAGGCAGAGGCCGCCGTTGCGCGTGGCCGCTTCTTGCAGATTGGCGTCCAGTTCGGTGATCAGCATGCGTTCGTTGCCGGCACCGGTGACTTCATCAATGAGTGCGGTCTTTTGCAGGCGCTGGATGGTGTGCTCCATCTGCCGCGAGGTTTCCAGAATGTCATTCTGCATCATGGCGATACGGGCAGCGGCACTGACGCGCGCAGCCAGTTCCAGAGGGTTGGGCGGCTTGCGCAGGTAGTCGTCGACGCCGTGTTCAAAGGCTTCCACCAGATATTCGATGCCTTCGTTGGCGGTGAACAGAATGATGGAGGTGTAGATGCCTTTTTCTTCATCATTTTGACGAATACGGTCAGCGAGTTCCAGACCGTTCATTTCCGGCATCATCCAGTCGGCGAGTACCACGTCGGCGGGCTGCTCTTCCAGCATTCTGAGCGCTTCATGCGCGCTGTCCGCCAATCGGACGCCGGAGTAACCGGCTTTTTTCAATGCGGATTTAACGACGATGCGGCTGAATTGCAGGTCATCGACGATGATAATGGAGAGGTCTTTGTCGTTCATGATTGTTGTTCTTTAATGTTCGCCGGCATAGTGCCTTAAGTCTAGCGCATAAGCCTGAACAGTAATGGTTTTTATGGCTGTAAAAAATGCGTCGATGAGGATAAAGTTCAGCTCCAGATTGGCCCGGCGGTATCCGCCCAGCGATTAACAATGGCGCAGAATATTTCGGCAGTCTGCTTGGCGTCATAAAGTGCCGAGTGTGCCTGTTCGGTGTCCCAGGGCAGGCCGGCGGCTACGGCGGCGCGGGAAAGCACGGTCTGGCCATACGCCAGGCCCGACAGGCTGACGGTGTCAAAAATGCTGAAAGGATGAAACGGGTTACGCGCCACCTTGCACCGGGTCGCCGCGGCATTGATGAAGTTGAGATCCATAATGGTGTTGTGACCGACCATAATGGCGCGGTGGCAGCCGTTCTTCTTCATGGCTTTGCTGCTGAACTTGAACAGGCCGCGTATCGCATCATCTTCGGGCTTGGCCATGCGAAAAGGATGGAATGGGTCGATACCGTTGACCTCCATCGATTTGGGGTCCATGTTGGCGCCTTCGAAAGGCTGAACATGACAGGCATACTCCTCATCGATGCTGAGATGGCCGTGCTCGTCGATTTTTACGGTGACTGCGCCAATTTCCAGCAGGGCATCTTTTTTCTGGTCAAAACCCCCGGTCTCAACATCAACGATGATAGGCAGAAAGCCGCGAAAACGTTGAGCCATCAAAGGTTTATCAGGATCAGGAGCGGTCATTATTTAATCAATTTCCAGTTAATGGTTTCACCGGCGAGCATCGGAATCAGGCTCTCGCCGTCGGCCAGCGGGTAGCTCTCGGGGACAACCCAGGGCGATTTTTCCAGGGTGATGATGTCGGTGTTTCGGTTCAGCCCGTAAAAATCCGGGCCATTAAAGCTGGCGAAGGCCTCCAGCTTGTCGAGGGCGTTCTGCTGCTCGAAAATGGTCGCATAGATTTCGATAGCGGCGTGCGCTGAGAAAATGCCTGCGCAGCCGCAACCGCTTTCCTTGCTGCTTCTGTTGTGCGGCGCACTATCGGTGCCGAGAAAAAACTTTCTGTGCCCGGAGGTGGCCGCATATAGCAGCGCCTGGCGATGCTGCTCGCGCTTGAGCACCGGCAGGCAGTAATGATGCGGGCGCAGGCCGCCCTTGAACATCGCATTTCTGTTCCACAAAAGGTGGTGCGGGGTAATGGTGGCACCGATATTGAGGCCGGTATTGAGCACGAACTCAACCGCATCGGCGGTGGTGATGTGCTCGAAAACAATTTTCAGTTTGGGAAAACGGTTCATCAGCGGCATCAGTACCTGCTGGATAAAAACCGCTTCACGGTCGAAGACATCGACCTCGGCAGCGGTGACTTCACCGTGTACCAGCAGCGGCAGACCCAGCTCCTGCATGGCGGCGAGCGCGGCATCACATTTGCGAATATCGGAGACACCGGCCGAGGAATTGGTGGTCGCGCCCGCCGGGTAGAGCTTAACCGCCTTCACGAAGCAGCTTTTATGCGCCAGTATAATTTCTTCCGCGCTGGTGTCGTCGGTCAAATATAATGTCATCAGCGGTTCGAAGGGGCTGTCGCCGACGGCAGCAACAATGCGATCGACATATTCTACCGCCTGCCTGACCGTGGTGACCGGCGGTTGCAGATTGGGCATGACGATCGCGCGTGCAAACTGCCGCGCAGTATAGGGCGCGACCTGGCGGAGCATCTCTCCGTCACGCAGGTGCACATGCCAGTCGTCAGGGCAGGTTATTTGTAATTGATTCATGGTTTCGAGAGCATTGTTATTCGTTGCGTATTATGCACTAATGTTCAGAGCACCTCTATGGATTCAAGTGTAGTTTTGGTAAGCATTGCTCCAGTAACGCCGAATATTTAGCATCAAGGCGGTATTTGCAGTAAATGGCGGCAGCTTCTCAAAAAGGGTAACACAGAGGTCTAGTTTTTGGCTAAGCCCCGAAGGGCGAGCCTTCACGCCTCATCTTCGCTGTTATGTCACTGACGAAGGGAATTACCCTTCGAGGTAAGACATGTCTAGAATACAGGGGCTTGAAGGTTCGCAGAACAATACTTGAATTGATCGAGATACCCTTAATGACTGTTACCCAAAAAATTGTACTGCTACTGTTTTTGAAAGCCGCGCCGCAGGATTTGCCCTATTCCAGCAGGTTGCTGGTGCGCATTATTTTTCTCTACGTAGGCAGCGGCATCGTTGTCACCAGCGGCGTGGCTGAGCCTGCGCTGGCGCTGGGGCGTGTGGTGCTGAGTCTTACCGTTATCTCAGTTTTCAGTTATGTGCTTTTAGCGGCGTTGAATATAAAAGCGCGTTTCCTGCAAACAGTGACCGCGTTGCTTGGAACAGGCATAATATTCCATTTGCTGGCCTGGCCGGTGCTCAGCTTTGGTGATATCGAGCAGGCTCCGGCTGTCGCCGTGCAGCTATTGTCGCTGGTAGTGATAGCGCTGATTAGCTGGGAAGTGCTGGTAACAGCACATATTTTCCGCAGTGCGCTGGACACTAAAATGACTCAGGCTGTACTTTTATCGATGGCGCTATTTTTAGCAACGCTGACACTTTCACAACTGGTTTTTCCGGAGACTTCTTCCTGATGCGTATTCATATTCTGGGTATCTGTGGCACCTTCATGGGCGGTATCGCCGTGCTGGCGAAACAGGCCGGGCACACCGTCAGTGGCTCGGATGAAAATGTTTATCCGCCCATGAGCACGCAGCTGGAAGCGCAGGGCATTTCGCTCAGCGTGGGTTACAAGCCGGAAAATATTCCCGCCGATGTCGACCAGATTCTGGTGGGCAATGTCATGTCGCGCGGTAATCCCGCGCTGGAATATGTGCTGAATCGCAATCTCGCCTACACCTCGGGGCCGCAATGGCTGGCTGAAAATGTCCTGCGTGATCGCTGGGTGCTGGCTGTCGCCGGTACCCACGGCAAAACCACCACCGCCTCCATGCTGGCCTGGATTCTGGAGTACGCGGGCATGCAGCCCGGATTTTTAATCGGCGGCGTGCCCGGTAATTTCGAGGTTTCGGCGCGCTTCGGCAAGGAACCGTTTTTTGTGGTCGAAGCCGATGAATACGATACCGCTTTTTTCGACAAGCGCTCCAAGTTTTTGCACTACCGCCCGCGCACTGTCATTATGAATAATCTTGAATTTGATCACGCCGATATTTTTGAAAATCTCGACGCCATTAAAAAACAGTTTCATCATCTGGTGCGTACCGTGCCGGGCCGAGGGCTGCTGGTGATCAACGGCGGCGATAAAAATCTGGCTGACGTCATGCAGCAGGGTTGCTGGTCGGAGTGTGAGTATTTTTCGATTGATGGTGAGCAATGGTCGATCAGCGATTGCGCTGACGATGGCAAAAGTTTCAACGTCAATCTGCAAGGTAAGTTGCAAGGTTCAGTGCAATGGAACATGCACGGCACACACAATCGACTCAACGCCCTGGCGGCGATTGCCGCAGCCCGCCATGCCGGTGTGCCGGTGGTTCACGCCTGCGCCGCCCTCTCCGAATTCAAGGGCATCAAACGCCGCATGGAAGTGCGCGGCGTGGTGCGCGGCGTCACCGTTTATGATGATTTCGCCCATCACCCCACCGCCATCGAAAAGACACTGTCGGCCATGCAGGAAGTGAATTACGGTGGGCGCGTGCTGGCAGTACTGGAACCGCGCTCCAACACCATGCGCATGGGCGTGCATCAGGACACACTGACCGGCTCGTTACAAAGTGCCGATGAGATTTATCTGTACCAGCCCGAGGGCATGGACTGGGGGCTGGACGAAGTGGCCAAAAAATCGCAGAAACCGGCACAGATTTTTGAGGAAGTCGAAAATATTATTCAGAAACTGTGCAGCGATGCCCGTGAAGGCGATCACATAATTATTATGAGCAACGGCGGTTTCGAATCTATCCATACTAAGTTATTAACCGCACTAGAAAAATAGCGATAGTTATGTCATTTCGACTGCAAGGAGAAATCTTATGTCTCATAACTTCAAAACGATTAACGCTTGTATGCATGCAATGACAATATTAAATATACAAAACAAGATCTCTCCCTATGGTCGAGAAGACAGAGTCCAATTAACGAGAAAGCAATAATGTCCAGTAACGATTCATTACCAGCCATTATCGCGCTCGGCATCACCGGCGCTTCCGGCGTGCCCTACAGCTTTCGTTTGCTGGAGCAGCTGTTAATCACAGACTGCAAGGTGTATCTAATGATCAGCAAAGCCGCGCAGGTGGTGATCGGCATGGAGACTGATCTGTCACTGCCGGGGCGTGCGGCGGACATGCAGAAATTTCTGAGCGAAAAATATCATGCCGCTGAAAATCAGTTGCAGGTGTTCGGCGAAGATGAATGGACCGCCCCGGTCGCCAGCGGCTCCAACAATGTTAAGGCCATGGTGGTCTGTCCCTGTTCCATGGGTGCATTGTCCGCCATCGCCTGCGGTGCCAGTAATAATCTGCTGGAGCGCGCCGCGGACGTGATGCTGAAAGAACGTAAAAAATTAATCATAGTGCCACGCGAATCACCGTACTCGGACATTCATCTGGAAAACATGCTCAAACTCTCGCGCATGGACGCGGTGATCGTAGACGCCAATCCGGGGTTTTATAACCGCCCCCAAACCGTCGAAGACCTGGTGGATTTCGTGGTGGCGAAAATTCTTGATCAGTTGAATGTTGAGCATGAGCTTCAGCCAAAATGGGGAGAAAAAGATAGTTGGCAGTAGGCAGTTGGCAGTTAAAAGCTTTCAGTCCTGAAACGAGCTTGCAGACCTGAATGCTCCCTCTCCCATTGGGAGAGGGCTGGGGTGAGGGGGATTTTGATTTTTTCGCGTCCTTCGCGGATATAGATCTTGTTCTTATTTTTATCTGCATTTATCTGTGGATTTTTCAGCAATTGTATGAAATCCGCGTAGACACAGCAGCGGTGCCCACCCGCTCTGAAATAATCCAAAAAATAGATAACCATATTTTTGTAGGTTCGAATTCATTCGAACATGGTTGAAATATTAAACGGTGTTGTGCGAATAAATTCGCACCTACAAAAAACTACACAATCAAACCCATTAACTTACGGAAGCACCGTAGATATGGTGAATTTGCGAACCGCAGCCCCCTCACCCTGGCCCTCTCCCAATGGGAGAGGGGAT
>JAGXGK010000010.1 GCA_024636785.1 Gammaproteobacteria bacterium | reverse complement strand
GGAAAAAATTTGAACAGCCGCAGGCTGGCCCGAAGGGTGGAGGGCAGGAAGCCCGGAATAGCCGCAGAGAACGCAGAGGAAAACAAAAATCATTTATGGTTAATTCACTTACCAGACGCAATCTATTCATTAATCTCACATGGTCTGCGCAGAACGCAATTTCACAAAAGCCAGTGTTTTTCCTCTGCGTTCTCTGCGCCTCTGCGGTGAACAATGTTTTCATTCTTTACTAACACGCGAGGGAAAAATCATGAGTCATCATTGTTCAGTTTTTAAACGTGGCGCGTTGGCCATCACGCTGTCTTTGTTGCTGGCACCGGTTCAGGCGGCGCCTTTTGAAAAGGGTGATATGGAGGCGTCGCTGCTGGTCGGTTCCGGTCAGGCTTTTAATGAAAGCTACACGGTCATCGGCGCGGGCTTTGGTTACTACGTGGCGCAGGGGCTGAAGCTGGGTATTGATGCGCAATCCTGGCAAGGGGGAAGCGTCGGCATCAAAAAAATAAGTCCGCATGTTCAATATGTGCTGGTGAACGATAGGCTGATGCCGTATATCGGGGCTTTTTATCGTAAAACCGTAATTGATGGTTATGACGATCTGGATGCCGCCGGTGCCAGAGCGGGGGTTTATCTGTCGACAGGCAACAACTTTTATATGAGTGTCGGTGTCGCTCACGAAAATTATCTTAGCTGCGATGAAACGGTATATGTCGACTGTTCGGACACCTATCCGGAAATAACATTGAGTTTTAGATTGTGAGCAATGCGTGATTCAGAATTTGCTAATATTCAATTGCTATAATAAAATCAAATTTTCTACAAGCGAGATTTATGAAAGAATAATTCATTTTCTCATAATTATTCCGTAGAAATAATGGGTGAAGTAATACTGTACATTGTGATTTTTCCTGAGGTGTAGAGTGGCGAATGCCCTGAAATCATTGTACCGCTCAACGGCGACAGCCTCATTGCCGACAGATAGTGTGTAGTATAGAGGTGTATTTTTTAGTAACTAACCGGAGGCTCTCGTGGCAACAGTTGAACTGGATAAAGATAATTTCGAAGCAGCTATTACCGATAATGATATCGTGATCGTTGATTTCTGGGCGCCCTGGTGTGGACCCTGTAAATCGTTTGCACCTATTTATGAAGCGGTTTCTGAAAAACATGAAGATATTGTTTTCGCAAAGATCAATACCGAAGAACAGCAGGAGCTGGGAGCCAGCTTCCAGATTCGATCAATACCCACATTGATGATTTTTCGTGAAAAGATTGTGATTTTTTCGCAGGCCGGCATGCTGCCGGAAAGCGCTCTGGAGGAGCTGATTGGCAAGGTGAAAGCGCTGGATATGGATATGGTGAGAAAGGAAGTGGAAAAGCAGCAGGCTGAAAAAAGTTGATCATCGATTAAATAAAAAAGCCAGGCAATTACCTGGCTTTTTTATTGGGTGTTGCCTTATTCAGCTTATTTTTTGGTTTTGGCTGTTTTGGCTTTAGCTTTTTTGACGCTGGTTTTCTTTGTAGTCGTCTTTTTAGGTGCGGCTTTTTTCATCTGCGCAACTTCGGTTTTGAACTTTTTCTTTAGTAGAGCGTCTTTTTCCTGCTCTTTCTTGATAAGTTCTTTTTGTGCTTTGGTGGCTAATTTAAGTGCGGTTTGAGCGGCTTTAAGTTGATCCTGGAGTTCCTTGAGCTGTTTTTTGACAGGATCAATGGCTGTTTTTTTTACTGATTTTCTTGCTGTTTTTTTCATGTTGCTGACCGTTTTAGTGGTTACTGTTTGAGGTAAGGCGCGTTTTTTACGTGCCGGGCGTTTTGGTTTTTCAATTGTTGCTTGAGTACGAATAATTTCAGGCTGGTTCTTGTTGATGCGTCGTTCTTTGCTAATGACTCGCGCAATGGAGGCAGGCGGGAGATTGGCGCGTTTAGAGCGCATACCGCGTAGCGCGGATTTTACGCGTTTGGTGACTTCTTCGATAGTACCATTAGCATCGATAACGTGGAGTTTGTTCTGCAGTTTGTACAATTCGCTGAGCGGCTGCGTTTGCGTCAGATAGACACGCAGACGACGGTCAATGGTCTCTTCGTTGTCATCCGTGCGGTGATGCAGAGGGCTGCCGCACTGGTCGCAGCGCCCGTCGATCATCGGCGGCTTGGTGAAGCTGTTGAATAATTCGCCGCAGGAGACGCAGGTGAGCCGACCGGCCATGCGCTGCATCAGCCAGTCGAAATCAATTTCAAACTGAAGTACGGCATCAATGGGACGGCCAAGCCGGTTGAGCAGGAGATCCAGCTCTTCGGCCTGGATGATATTGCGGGGAAAGCCATCGAGAATAAACCCGTTTTCGGCATCGGGTCGGGTGATGCGTTCACGAATCATGCCGATGACAATGTCGTTGGGTACCAGTTGGCCTGCATCCATGACCGCCTTAGCCTGACGGCCAAGAGGTGTTTGTGCGATTACCGCAACGCGTAACAGGTCACCCGTGGAAATCTGTGGGACGTTGTATTTTTCGATCAGGTATTTGGCCTGGGTGCCCTTACCGGAACCCGGAGGTCCGATTAATATTGTGCGCATGCATGTGCTCCATTTCATTTATCAACGATGCGATTGTACGGATTGTATAGATTGCGACGTGATTGTCGAGCCTCTAGTGGCCTAAACCCTATATAATTATAATAATTTCTCATTTGAATAGAAAAAAACAACATGGTTGAACTTTTTCTGATCTATCCTGCTAACGATTGGTGCTGTGGAGGGCCGGGTTGATATAGTGGCTTACCGTGCGCCGATGGGCGATTATTCTTCTGTTTCTCGTCTTTTTAAACACCGTATCAATGTGGCGGCGATCCTCTGCGTGCTGATGGTCGCCGGTTTGTTTGTGCGCCTGGCCGGATTGCAGATTGTTGAATATGCCCACTTTTCCGGGCTGTCCGAGAATAATCGAATCCGAGTGATGGCATTGCCACCCAATCGCGGCCTGATCTACGACCGTAATGGCGTGATCCTGGCCGAAAATCGTCCCACTTTTCATCTGGAGCTGATTCCAGAGCAGATTAATGATCTGGAGGCGACGCTGAAGGCGCTGAGCAAAATTGTCAGTTTGAGCGAGCGCGACATCAGTCAGTTTCGCAGTTCGATGCGTGCACACCAGCCTTTTGAGAGTATCTCATTGCGTAGTCGTCTGGATGATGTCGAAGTCGCACGCCTGGCGGTGAACCGGCACCGTTTTCCGGGAATGGACATTTCAGCGCGTCTGACCCGACATTATCCGCAAGGAGAATCTGCGGTACATACGATTGGTTACGTCGGGCGCATCAACGAAAGAGAGCTGCAAAAAATCGATCAAGGAAATTATCGAGGTACTTCCCATATCGGCAAAAGCGGGCTGGAACAGTTTTACGAAGCTGAGCTGCACGGTACGGTGGGGCAGCAGAGTGTTGAAGTCAATGCTGAAGGACGCATTATCAGCGTGGTCGACAAAGTTCCTCCGGTCGCCGGTAATAATCTGTTTTTGAGTCTGGATATTGAGTTGCAGAAAGTGGCCGAAGCGGCGCTGGGCGATCAGTACGGTTCGGTGGTGGCGATGGTTCCGAAAACCGGGGAAATTCTGGCGCTGGCCAGCACTCCGACCTATGATCCCAATCTGTTTGTGCATGGTATCAGCTATGCCAAATATGAAGAGTTGCAGACCTCCGAGGGCAAGCCGCTGTTCAATCGGGTTCTGTATGGGCAGTATCCGCCCGGCTCCACGATCAAGCCTTTTGTCGGGCTGGCGGGGCTGGAGACGCGCACAGTGAGTGTGGGAGAAGAGGTTTACTGTAGAGGTTATTATTTACTGCCGGGAGACAAGACCGAGCGCAAATACCGTGACTGGAAAAAAACCGGTCACGGCCATGCCGATGTGGAAAAGGCTATTGTGCAATCCTGCGATGTCTATTTTTATGATCTGGCGCACCGTATGGGTATCGATCAGATACATGATTTTCTGGCCAAGTTTAGTTTTGGGCAAAAAACCGGCATCGATCTGTATGGCGAACGTAGCGGCCTGCTGCCCTCCAGTGACTGGAAAGAAGCGGTGCATCGAAGAGTCTGGTACCCCGGTGAAACCCTGAGCGCCGGAATTGGTCAGGGCTATGTGCTAACAACCCCCTTGCAGCTGGCGGTGGCAACGGCGACGCTGGCAAAGAAGGGTGAGAGTGTGCAGCCGCGCTTGTTAAAAAGCATTCAATCAACTGAAACCGCAGAGACAAAAGCCATTGAGCCGAAAACCAGCAAGTTCGAATTACGCAATCCGGCTTACTGGGATGAGATTCATCGTGCTATGAGAAATGTCGTGCACGGCGCACGCGGCACAGCGCGGGCCACGGGCATAGGAATGAGCTATGAGATGGCGGGCAAGACCGGGACTGCGCAGGTATTCGGCATTGCTCAGGATGAAGAATATGATGAGGAGACGGTGTCCAGAAAACTGCGCGACCACGGACTGTTTATCGCCTTTGCGCCGGTGGAAGACCCCGAGATTGCGGTGGCAGTCGTGGTGGAAAATGGTGAACACGGTAGCTGGATGGCGCCCATTGCGCGCGAAGTGATGGATTACTATCTGTTGAAAAAAGATAAAATTCCAGCTCCAAGCAAGCCCGTTATTCTGGATAGAACAGCGAATGATGAATAAAACGCAAGTTTTCGATGCTAATTATAATAGCCATGTGGCGCGCATCTTGCGGGCAATCAACCTCGATCCGCTGCTGTTTCTCGGGCTTGTATTGCTGACTGTGGCCGGGCTGGGCATTTTATACAGTGCAGGTGACAGCTCGATTGAGCTGATCCAGAAACAGGGGCTGCGTCTGGGACTGGCTTTTCTGGTGATGCTGATTGTGGCGCAGATACCGCAGCAGCAGCTGTATCTATGGGCACCCTGGCTTTTTGTTCTGGGTATCGTGTTGTTGATTCTGGTGCTGACCGCTGGCGATGTCGGCAAGGGCGCGCAACGCTGGCTGGATCTATATGTGATCAAGTTCCAGCCCTCTGAAATGATGAAGCTGATTACGCCCATGGCGGTGGCATGGTATTTGTCGGAGCGACCGCTGCCCCCCGGTGCCAAATCCCTGCTGGTGTCAGCGGTTCTGGTGATTCTGCCGACAGTGCTGATCGCCCTGCAGCCCGATCTGGGCACCTCCATTCTGGTCGCGGCCGCCGGCTTTTTCGTGATCTTCCTCGCGGGGCTGAAATGGAGGGTGTTGCTGGGGGTGATTCTGGCACTGCTGGCCTTCATCCCTCTGCTCTGGCAAATCATGCACGATTACCAGAAACAGCGAATTTTAACCCTGTTCAATTCCGACACCGATCCTCTGGGCAGCGGCTACCATATTATTCAGTCAAAAATCGCGATTGGCTCGGGTGGCCTGTACGGCAAGGGCTGGTTGAACGGTACGCAGTCGCAGCTGGATTTTATTCCCGAGCGACATACCGACTTTATCTTCGCGGTGTTCGCTGAGGAATTTGGTATGATGGGCGCGATGGTTCTGTTGTCGTTGTATCTGTTTATAATTCTGCGCGGGCTGTACATTGCCAGCTATGCACAGGACAGTTTTGGCCGGTTATTAGCGGGCAGCCTGAGTTTGACCTTTTTTGTCTATTTGTTTGTTAATGTCGGCATGGTTTCGGGTATTCTGCCTGTGGTGGGTGTACCGCTGCCACTGATCAGTTATGGTGGAACTTCGATGGTAACCTTGATGGCGGGTTTTGGCATGTTAATGTCGATAAACTCTAACCGGCGGTTATTATCCCGATGATCCTGAAACTAAATGCGGTTTCGAACACCTAAGTGTTGTTTGCGAGATTAAAATAATGAATGCAATGAAAAAAATATTCACAACACTGGCCGTACTGCTGCTATTGCCGGTGATGGCACAGGCCAATTACAGTCAGCGAGCAGATGTTCAGGAATTTATCGACCGGATGGTTGAAGAGCATGACTTTGACCGGGCACTGTTAAACCAGTGGGTGGCGAAAGCGAATCGGCTGGACGATGTGCTGGAGTCGATTGCCAGGCCTGCCGAGAAAACCCTAACCTGGGCGCAGTATCGGCCGATATTTCTTAAAGAGAAGCGCATTGAACTCGGTAAGGCGTTTATGCAGGAACACCGTGAGCTGCTGGCACGGGCCGAAAAAGAGACCGGCGTATCGCAAAGCATCATTGCCGCCATCATCGGGGTGGAAACCTATTACGGCCGGCACAAGGGTAAAACCGCCGTCTTCGACTCTTTGATGACCCTGGGTTTTGATTACCCTCCCCGTAGCCGTTTTTTCAGAAGTGAGCTGGAGCATTTTTTATTGCTGGCACGGGAAGTGGATCTGGACGTCAGTCTGATTCGCGGCTCCTATGCGGGTGCGATGGGCATGCCGCAGTTTATTTCGAGCAGCTATCGCGCCTATGCGGTCGATTTTGACGGCGACGGCAAGCGCGATTTATGGGACAGCACGGCGGATGTCATCGGCAGCGTGGCCAATTATTTCAAAAAGCACGGCTGGCAGCGCGGTGGTGATGTGGTGCAGCGAGCCAGAGTAAAACAGGCACCTGAAGAGGTTACTCGAACCAAATTAAAGCCCCATACCAGCATTGGTGATTTTCGTAAGCAGGGCATAATCACCGACAAGGCGTATGCCGACGATGTGATGGCGACACTGGTGACGCTGGAGGGCGACAAGGGCATCGAGCACTGGTTGGGCCTGGAAAATTTCTATGTCATTACGCGCTATAACCACAGCGCGCTCTATGCCATGGCGGTCTATGAGTTAAGCCGGGAACTCGAAAAATAACTGATGGTCACGGTATGAGTTTACGAAGGTGTAACAGTACTTATCGCTTACTGCTATTGATGCTCTCAGCCATGCTGGCATCGTGTGCCGTCAGGGATGGCGCGCCTGAAAGCTATGATCGCGACTGGCGGAGCATTGAAGATGCAACGCCGGTGGCGCTGCCGTTCAGTCGCTATGGCAATCCGGAATCATATGAAGTATTCGGTCAGAGCTATCAGGTCATGGCCAGCAACGCTGGCTTCAGCGAAGAAGGCCTGGCCTCCTGGTACGGCACCAAATTTCACGGGCGTCGCACTTCCAGCGGCGAACCTTATGATATGTATGCGATGACCGCAGCGCACAAGTCACTGCGTATTCCAAGTTATGTCGAGGTGACAAACTTGAGCAATAATCGCAAGGCGATAGTCAAGGTCAATGATCGGGGGCCTTTCCATGAAGGCCGCGTTATTGATCTCTCCTACGCCGCAGCGACCAAGCTGGGTGTCGCCGCAACCGGTACGGCACCGGTAACATTGCGCGTGATTGAGGCCGGTCAGCCACAGCCCGTTATTGATGACGTGCCGATAGCTGATAGCGTCATAGCAAAGGGCGCGCTGGAAAATAAAGGCAGGGATAATTCAGCGTTTGCTGATTTTATTGACGCGCCTTTCGAAGAACAGGTCGGGGAAAAGATTTATGTTCATGTTGCCACATTTGCCAGTGAAGACAGCGCCCTGAATATGCTGGATTATTTAAGAGGCAGGCAATTTAGAAGTGTTCGAATTCATGTTGAAAACAAGCAGCAGAATTTGTTGTACCGCGTCAGGATCGGGCCGGTGCCGTCATCATTAATCGCTGAGAAACTAATCTCCCAACTAAAAGAAATTAATCATAGTAATTTGAAAACTGTTACTTATAACTAATAAGGTGTCTGAGTTGTTTAAAATTATAGAAAATAAAAGTATATTCAAATCTGTGTTAGCGCTGTTAATAACCGGCTTACTGATGACTATGCAGTTCACCGCGCAGGCGACATCGCCGGTGCCGGCACCTCCACAGGTCGCTGCGGATAATTATATTCTGATTGATTTTCATAGTGGTCGGATTCTGGCGGAAAAAGATGCTGATGCCAGAATCGAACCCGCCAGTATTACCAAGCTAATGACCTCCTACGTTGTCTATAAAGAGCTTGAGGAAAATCGCCTGAGTCTGAGCGATGAGGTGCTGATCAGTGAAAAAGCCTGGCGTATGGGCGGCTCACGTATGTATCTTGATGTTGGTTCCAAAGTGGATGTTGAGACCATGCTCAAAGGCCTGGTTATTCAGTCGGGCAATGATGCCAGTGTGGCGCTGGCGGAACACGTCGCCGGCAGTGAAGGCGCTTTTGTCGATGTTATGAATCAGTATGCGGCGAAGCTGGGAATGACGAATACCTATTTTAAAAACAGCACAGGCTGGCCGGATGCGGAACATTTAACTTCAGCGCGGGATATCGCAACTTTAGCCAATGCCATCATTAAGGATTTTCCTGGCCATTATTCCAGGTATGCGGATAAGGTATTTACCTATAACAACATCAAGCAGTACAACCGCAACAAATTATTATGGCGCGACGATTCCGTTGATGGCCTGAAAACAGGGCACACCGAGTCTGCGGGCTACTGTCTGGCGGCTTCGGCCAAACGTGCGGATATGCGTTTGATTTCTGTTGTTCTGGGTGCGGACAGTGAAGAATCCCGCGCTTCGATCAGCCAGTCATTATTGAATTATGGCTTTCGTTTCTATGAGACGCATAAACTTTATTCTGCTGGCGAAAGCCTGAAAGAGTCCCGGGTCTGGCAGGGCGATAAAGAAAATATAATGCTGGGGCTGGCTAATGATTTATATGTCACCATTCCTCGGGGCAGCTATAAGCAGATGGAAGCTTTAATGAATGTCGACGCTAACATTTCCGCGCCGGTTAAAAAAGGCAGTCAGCTGGGCGAAGTTCAAATTATGCTGAATGACGCCACGCTACATAGCGCGCCAATGGTTGCATTACAGTCGGTAGACGAAGGCAGCTGGTTCCAGATGGGCAAAGATTACATTCTTAAACTGTTCCAGTAATGGCGGCTGAAAAAATTGTCTATTTGAATGGCGCCTACCTGCCCATTGAGCAGGCGACGGTTTCCGTACTCGACCGGGGTTTTCTGTTCGGTGATGGTATTTATGAGGTTATCCCGGTGTTTGGAATAAATCCTCTGCGCGTCGATGAACATCTGCAACGTCTACACAATAGTCTGTCGCGCATCAGTCTGGATAACCCGCTGACGAACGCAGCCTGGAAACAGGTTTTCGCGGAGCTGCTGGCAAAGAATCCGGGTAACGATCGCGCCATCTATTTACAGATTACCCGTGGCCCGCATCAGGTGCGGGACCTGAAAATCCAGCTTGAAAAATGTCCTACTATTTTTATGATGGTGCTGCAGGTCGGTGCGGTAAACATTAGTGAACTGGAAAAGGGCATCGAGACAGTTACTATTGACGACTTTCGCTGGCATGCCTGTGATATAAAATCGATCTCGCTGGTCGCCAACGTCATGCTGCGTGAACAGGCGACACAATCGGGCGTGGTTGATGCGGTTCTGGTCAGAGATGGCTATGTCACCGAAGGCACGGCCAGTAATTTTTTCATGGTAAAGAATGGCGTGTTAATCACGCCGCCGACCAGCCGGCATCTGTTGCCGGGGATAACACGTGATCTGGTGATCGAACTGGCGCAGGAAAACGGCATTGAATGTGAAATCAGGCCGATAGCCGAAAGCGAACTGGCAGCCGCCGATGAGATCTGGCTCACCAGCTCTACGCGTGAAATTGCGCCGGTAATCCGGCTCAATTGCCGGGATGTGGCTGATGCTAAAGCCGGGCCGGTGTGGAAAAAAATGATCAATATTTATCAGCAGTACAAGCAAGTGCTGCGACAGGCGCAGTAATGAGTGAAGAAAACCAGACTACAGACAATCAGGAGCAGGAAGAGACCCTTTTCGTTTTTCCCTGCGAGTTTCCGGTTAAGGCGATGGGTAAAACCTGTCCTGAACTTGAGTCCGCAGTGCTTGAGATAATGCATCGCCATGTGCCCGATCTGAGTGAAGGCGCGGTCAAACAGCGCGCCAGTGCTCAGGGCAACTACACCGCGATAACGGTTATCGTTCAGGCGCACAGCAAGTCTCAGCTGGACGCCATTTATATGGATCTGACCGCCTGCGAATTTATCGCTTACGCGATATAGGCGGTTATGGTGGTGCTGAAAGTTCGTCAGCTGGGAGTGCGCGATTACGCGCCCGTCTGGCAGGCCATGCAGCAGTTTACCGATGAACGCGACAAAAACACCGAAGATGAAATCTGGCTGCTGCAACATTCCGCCGTGTTCACTCTGGGTAAGGCCGGGAAAGCGGAGCACCTGCTGAATCCGGCCGACATTCCCGTGGTAAAAGTCGATCGCGGCGGCCAGGTGACTTTTCATGGCCCCGGTCAGCTGGTGGCCTACATGCTGCTCGATGTTAATCGACTGGGCATCGGGGTGCGTGAACTGGTGACGCGCCTTGAAAATTCAATTATCGATACACTCTGCGATTACGGCATTGTTGCCCAATCCCGAAAAGAGGCGCCTGGTGTCTATGTTGCAGAACGGAAAATTGCGGCACTGGGTTTGCGGCTGCGCCGGGGCTGCTGCTTTCATGGACTGGCGTTGAATGTGGATATGGATCTGGAGCCCTTTGCTAGAATAAATCCCTGTGGCTATGCAGGCCTTGAAATTACCCAGATGGCTGATCTGATTGCGGCGGATAGCATTGCCGAGCTTAATATTGAAGCCGTCAGCCGGCGGTTGTTATCGAACCTTAAACAGCAGTTAAAATACACCGCCCTCATCGAAGTCGAAAAGTGATCAAAATTTATGACGTCAGAACATTCCGAAAAAAAAATCGATAATAAAGCTGAAAAGAAGCCGCGTCGTGCCGTTGTCGGTGAAAAGCACCGGGGTGCCGAAAAGCTGGCGCGTATTCCGATCAAGGTTGAGCAGCCCGCCGAACGTCTGCGCAAGCCGAGCTGGATTCGCGCTAAATCACCGTTTCATGCCAATGTAAAAAAACTCAAAGCGGTGCTGCGCGATCAGCAGCTGCACACCGTCTGCGAAGAGGCCGCCTGTCCCAACCTCGGCGAGTGTTTTGGCAAGGGCACCGCGACGTTCATGATCATGGGTGACATCTGCACCCGCCGTTGTCCCTTCTGCGATGTCGGCCACGGTCGTCCCTCACCGCTGGATGTGGACGAGCCGGTAAAACTGGCTGAGACCATTAAAGCCATGGCGCTGAAATATGTGGTCATTACTTCAGTTGATCGTGATGATTTGAGAGATGGTGGCGCGGAGCATTTTATCGCCTGCATTGAAAATATCCGTGCCTCGAATGCGGCAACAGAGATAGAAATTCTGGTGCCGGACTTTCGTGGCCGCATGGATCTGGCGCTTGAGATAATGAGCCGGTCGCCGCCGGATGTGTTCAATCACAACCTGGAAACCGTGCCGCGGCTGTATAAAAAATGCCGTCCCGGTTCGGATTATCAGTGGTCACTGAATCTGCTCAAGCAGTTTAAAAATACACATGCAGATGTACCGACCAAGTCAGGGCTGATGTTAGGACTGGGTGAAGAGATAGAAGAGGTGATTGAAGTCATGCGTGACATGCGCGCGCACAATGTCGAGATGCTGACCCTGGGCCAGTATCTGCAACCGAGTCAGCACCATCTGCCGGTGGAGCGTTATGTCACGCCCGAAGAGTTTGATGAGCTGTATAAAATCGGCATGGAGTTAGGTTTCAAACAGGTCGCCAGTGGGCCGATGGTAAGGTCTTCCTACCATGCCGATTTACAGGCGCATGGCGAGTTCAGGTAAAAAATTTATCCGCAGATATTTATCAGCGGTGTATTATTTTATAAGAGGCAACAATGAGTTACGTTTTTAAAGGCATTCGATGGCTACTGGGTTACATCATTATTATTATTGACTGGCTGACCCGACCACGTTCTCCTCAGCATTCAGCTGAAAAAAGAGCAGAGCTGGACCGTGCTACCGCGAACATGGCGTTGTATCAATTCAAGCGCTGTCCGTTCTGCGTAAAAACCCGTCGCACCCTGAGACGTCTGGGCCTGAATATAGAGCTGCGCGATGCCCGTAACGACCCTAAATGGAATGCCGAGCTGATCGAGCAGGGCGGAAAATATCAGGTGCCCTGTCTACGTGTCGTCGATGACAAGGGTGAAGTGAGCTGGATCTATGAATCCAGCGAAATTAACGATTATCTCGACCGGCGTTTTGGCTGACAGATGCACCGCGTAATGTGCTCATGAAGCTGGAATAAAAATTTATAATCGGTCCGCGAAACACGCCAAGGACGCGAAAAAAGCCAAAAAATATTTTTTATCTGTCATCTCGACCACAGGGAGAGATCTTGTGCCACGAGGCTGAAAAGATTTCTCACATGCGTTCGAAATGACAGAGTGAGAATGAATATTGTCATCTCGACTCGAAATAATTCAGTATTGTCATCAGTTCGGAGTTGTCATTTCGACCATAGGGAGAAATCTTACGCCATGAGGCTAAAAAGATTTCTCACATGCATTCGAATCGACAGAGTAAAAATGAATACTGTCATCTCGACCATAGGGAGAGATCTTGTTTTTAGAGCTGTAAGTCCTCACTCAAATATTTCCATTCGGGATTGGTCGTGCTGACAAGTCGGTTTTTCTTTTCTCTTCGCCATTTCTTTATTTCTTTCTCGCGTGTGATTGCAGCCAATACATCATTAGTTTGTTCGAAATAAACAAGCTTGTTAACGTTGTATTTTTCAGTGAAGCCGTTGAGTAATTTATTCTTATGTTCATATATTCGACGCAGAAGATTGTTAGTTACGCCGACATAAAGAACCTTGTTGTTCCAGTTGGTGATCAGGTAAACATAGTAGTTTTTATCCATTTGATTGTTTATTCCTGCGCATAATTAGGTGGCATAAGATTTCTCACCTGCGTTCGAAATGATTGAGCAAAAATGAATGCTGTCATCTCGCCCTTCGGGCCGTGTATAAGGCATACATTCAAATGCTATCCGGTAGCATTTGTCGGGATGGCAGCAATCAATTAATCAGAACATTCATTATTTTTTGACTTTTTCGCGGCTTTCGCGTTCTTCGCGGATAAAGTATTTGTTTTTATCCATGTTCATCCGCAGCTTATAATCAAGCCTGCCTGTTGTTATCGAGAATGGTGTGGCAATACTCTTTCAGCGCTGCCCAGGCATTCGCCAGCCGCTCATAGTTTTGTTGTTTCACCAGGGTATTAATCTCTCCGGCTAATTCAGTGATTTTCGGGTAGCCCAACGCGCCGCCCATGCCTTTGAGGTCATGGGTTTTCGTCTGCAAGGTCTCCCAGTTTTCTTTGTCCAGGGCCGCGTTTATCTCATCGAGCATCTGCGGCAGCTTGTCGAGGAAACTGGCGACCATGGCCTGATACTGCGGGCTTTCCCGCATGGCCTGCTCTCGTTTCCGGTTTTTTTTCAGACTGATTCTGGTGGTATCTTCGTCCAGATAAGTATTGAGCACCTGATAGAACTTGTGTTGCTCGATGGGTTTGATCAGTTGATCATTGGCACCGGCAGCTTTGCATTTTTCCTGATCCGATACCAGGGCGTTCGCGCTCAACGAAACGATCGGGCGGGTATAGCCGCCGGCACGTAACTCACGTATGGCTTCCAGCCCGCCCATGACCGGCATCTGCATATCCATCAGTATCAGGTCGAAAGCCTGTTCCCGGGCAATGGTGATCGCCTGCAGGCCATTTTCAGCGATGCTTAATTGCGCCCCGGTTTTTTCTATGTACATCGATATCAGTTGCTGATTATCCGGGCTGTCTTCAACCAGCAGGATGCGACCGGTCAGGGGTTTTATCTCTACCTGATCGTAGGCCTCGTTGTGATGCAGGCTGACCTCCTCCAGGCGATTGATGGCTGTTGCCCGGCCCTGATTATGGTCAGCGATGGTCAGCATAAAGCGACTGCCCTGTCCCTTGTGGCTTTCACACTTCAGCTCCCCGCCCAGTGCTTTGGCCAGTTTCAGGGAGATAGACAGACCCAGGCCGGTGCCGCCGTACTTGCGCGTGACTGTGGTGTCGGCCTGCGCAAAGGGGTCAAAAATATTTGCCATTTCTGCTGCGCTCATGCCGATGCCGCTATCGCTGACAGTCAGTTTGAGCTGGTTTAAATTGGGGTCGTAACTGACGTCAATTTCAACGCCCCCCTTATCGGTAAACTTGATGGCGTTGCTGCACAGGTTGAAGAGTATCTGTTTCAGGCGTACCGGATCGGTGACAATGGTCTCGGGCAGAGGGAAATGATAATCGATCCTGAATTCCAGCCCCTTGTCCCGCGCGTTTGTCCCCAGCAGTGAATCGACTTCGCCCAGCAGCAGAAACACGGGCGTGTGGATCTGCTCAACATTGAGCAGTCCGGCCTCGATTTTGGATAAATCAAGAATGTCATTGATCACCTGCAGCAGGTGCTGGGCGTTACGAACCACGGTGGAAATGGTTTTTTTACGTTCTGTCGGGGTGAGCACATCGGTTTGCAACGATTCGGAAAAGCCGATAATCGCAGTCAGCGGGCTGCGTATTTCGTGGCTCATATTCGAGAGAAAATGGCTCTTGGCCTGATTGGCCGCATCGGCCTGATCACGCGCCAGTTGCAATTCGGAGGTGCGTCGTTCCACGCGCGCTTCCAGCGTAGCATTGAGACTGATCAATTTGTCTTCGGACAGCTTGCGTTCGGTGATGTTACGGATAGCATTTAAAATTACCTTCTCGCCGCGCCACTCGATGACGCGGGCATTGACTTCCACATACATAATGGAGCCGTCCTTGCGGTAATGCGCACTTTCGTAAACCGCCGTACCCTGCTCCATGATTTGCGCCAGACGTATGGGTGTCCCGGCTTTGAATTCGGGGGTAATCAGATCAAGGAGATTTTTGGCCAGCAGTTCTGTTTTTGAATATCCCAGGCATTGATACGCCGTGCGGTTGACATCGATGAAGTTGCCCTGCAAGTCCAGAATGAACATGACATCGTTGGTGGAGTTGAATATATTTTTGAAATCCTTGCGGCTGGACTCAATTTCCATCTGGTCCTGTTTGCGCTGGGTGATGTCCCGGTCTATGCCGCGATAGCCATGAAGTCTGCCTTCCTTATCAAAGGCAGGCACGCCGCTGGTTTCCAGAAATACGAGATGCCCGTTTTTGTGCAGATGGCTGTTTTCGATTCCGGCAAAGGGTTTTCTCTCTTGAAACACGGTTTCATAAAACTTGCCGAAGTTCGCCTGCTCTTCAGCGGGCATAAAGTCCAGGGGGGATTTTCCTATGACCTCATGCGATTCATAGCCCAGCAGGTCTTTGACCTTCGGGCTGGCATAGGTGTAGGTGGTATTGGCATCCATTTCCCAGATCCAGTCACTGGATGATTCGACCAGGGACTGGAATTTTCCCTTGACCTCCAGAAGTTTCTCCTCCGCCTGTTTGCGTGCTTCGAGCATGGCGCTGAAACCATCGGCCATTTTGTTAAAGCTGTGGCTTATCCGGCCGAGTTCGTCACGGGTGTTGAGTCTGATTCGTTGGCTCAGGTCGCCATTGGCGAAGGTGTCGGCTGCGTGTACCACTGTCTGAATATTGCCGACAATGGCGTAGTAGATGCCAACTGAGACATAGACCGCCAGGAGAAACAGCAGCAGGGCGGTGCCCGTGGCCAGAAACAGCGTCTTTTCCGCCTCGGCAATGCGCGCTTCAATCAGGGTTATGGCTGTGGGCAGCAACGTCTCGTGCATTTGCCTGTAGCCGTTGTCGATATCCTCCGTGGCCATGTCCAGAAAAACTTCGGCAGGCGTATCAAAACGGCCGCTGAGGATATCCGCTGCTATCATAGCGGTGATTTTTCCTGCCGATTCGGCGATGTTAGCGTAGGCCGCCTGAACGGACTCCTGCACCGAGGAGTTGTAATGTATCGTTTTATCAAGATTGAGCCTGAGCTGATCGAGCGCATGGTCAAATTTGCCCAGCAGGGTGTTCAGTTGCGCCCTCTGTGTTTCGCTGATCTGCTTTCCGGCCAGAACGCCGGTGCCATACGCGCGCAGTTGACCAAGATACTCAAGCACCGGCGGCAGTCGGTAAACGATGGCATCGATCAGGTAAAAGGTAGCGATCTCCGAATCTAGAATCAGCGCATATTCTTCGGCGATAAATGTCTCGAATGACTGGATCTGCCTGATCAGGTGGGTATGCGCCGCGAAGTTTTCGGCTATTGTCCAGTCCAGCCCCTGCCCGCGCAACTGTGCCCATTTCTGCCGGATTTCCTGCCGGAGGCGCTGGAAGCTCGGGTTTGAGGTCAGGTCGGGGGGCAGGGTTGCTTTGATGCTATGGAAGGTGCTTTCTACCTGGTTTTCTATGGCGGCGCGCTTGTCCTTCACGCCTTCCACGCCGCCGAGCAGCGCGGTTGAGTAGCCACGGTGTTGCTGAATGAGCTGCACCATTCGGGATATAGGTACAATCAGGGGCAGGCCTTGCAGTTCCCGCTGTGAGGGCTTAATAACACGGTCAAGGCTGGCAAACAGGCTGTACGTCACCACGGTAACTGCGATCAGTGACACCAGCCACAGCAGCGTAAATTTCCGGGTGTAGCTCATGCGGTTCAGCAGAGTGACTGCGGGGGAGAAGATTCTTTGCATGGTGGTTTCCGGCTATTACATTGTTGATCGAGTCATATTTACATCATAAGCGTATATATTTTTTGATTTCTGGATGAATTCTCAGGAAGTTGTGACGGCTTTATCCGTGCAGATACGTGAGATTAAACTCTATCAGTAAATCCTTACAAAAATAATACCATAATAAACATGTTGAATATAGTAGAGGGGCGATTAAAGCGGTATTAATCTGAGTTTATTTTGTATTTTCTGGCAGCTTATACCGGCAATTTTAATAAAAAACGGCGACCAAAGGTCGCCGGGAGATTTAATGCACCAACGTAGGTGTTATGGCCGGAAGTTGTGCGTCGTCTTGCTATCTGCGGTAATAGTGATGGTCGCTGTACTCAGGAAATTAACTGTAGCGTTGTTATCATTTACTTCTGGATCATCCGCCAGGGCGTCGCAGGTAAATGCAATCAGGTAATCCCCTTCTGAAAGGAAACCCACTTTATAATTATATATGCCATCAGCAGCGACTAACGTTGAAGTGATTGGGTCAGGGCCGCCCAGATCACCGTCGACATCATCGGGGCCGGTAACATCGCCTTCGAAAACATATACCGCGCCGGCGCAGGCTTCAACACCGGTGAAGAGGTCAGCATTAATACTGCCGTACAAGGTGCCGGTTTCAGCGTTATCGACAATTCGCAGTGTCGGTCGCAGCAGGTACTCGCCCTTGCCGCCCGGCTCATGCACTGATTTACGCAAATCAAAATCGATAGTAAAGCTGGCGGCACCGCCGGCGGGAACCACAAAGCCGCGGTTCAGTTTAAGGCCGGTTTGTGCGCCGCTGGGAATGCGCAGCTCGAACTCCTTGCCATCGATAACAATGTAGGAGTCTTTGATATTCGGCTCAGCGTTAACCATCAGGCGCATCCAGTTGTACTGGCCCGCCGGCACCATTTCATCGTCGAGTAACTGCTGCGAAATGCCATTGGTCAGTGTGAGCAGGTCAATCTGGCAGGAGGCGGGATCAGCCGCGCACTTTTCCGTGAAATCAAAGCTGATGGATTCACCGTCGGCGGGTTTAATCTCCACGCCGGTGAATTCAACAACCACCTTTTCCGCGCTATCCACCGGCGCATCGGTTACGCCAACGCTTAAAGAGCCGGTCGTGGCGGAGTCGTTGCTGTCGCAGGCGGTGGCGGCGAGCGCCAGAGCGGCTACAGCTATCATGTTGAATGGCGTGATTCTGGATAATCTCATTATTGTAACCCTGTATTTTGAACGTTTTTTTGAAGGGCTGATGATCGTACTCAGCGAATTCTCATCGATTTTAAGTAAATCAGATGCAAGCTGTTTCGACACAAACTTTTATCTTTAGTTCGTTGATATTTGTCAGCAACGTAGGCGGCGCATGCCGGATTAAAATTGGCGTTCTAATAAGCTCATTTTCAGCAAGCCGGCAACGCTGACCGCATCCGTAATCTCACCATTCATGACGCGCTCGATCGCTTCTGTCAGTGGTAGCTTTTCAATTTTTATATCTTCGGTCTCTTCGAACTCGGTTGCGCCCTGAGTCAGTCCGCGCGCAATATAAATAAGGCCGCGTTCGTTGGTGACTGAATTCGAAGTATGCAGCTGCATCAACTCCTGCCAGTGGCTTGCGTTCAGGCCGGTCTCTTCGCGCAGTTCGCGCTGTGCGGAATCGAGCGGGTTGATGTCAAGCGGGCCGCCGCCCATGGGAATCTCCCAGGAATAGCAGTCGGGCACATAGCGGTACTGTCCCACCAGCCAGGTGTTGCTGTCTTCATCAATGGGGATAATGCCGATGGCGATATTCTTGAAATCAATTTTGCCGTAATGCGAGAGCCCGCCGCCCGGATTGATGACCTCATCTTCGTGCAGGCTGAACCAGGGATTGTCGTAAATGATGCGGCTGGATTGTGGTCGCCACGGATTCGGGTAGGTTTTTAATTTGTTCATCGCATAATTCGCCGTTTGATGTTGAGTTTAACCGGCTGGTCGTGCTCAGTGCTTTCCGGGCGCGGGGCGGTTGTGGGCAGGGTAAGCCGGTTTTCATCCATGTGCAGCGCCTGGATGGTGCTTAAATTCGCGCCGATTTTTTCCCGCGCCCGCGCCAGATCGTATTCGGCCTGCAGGTGCAGCCAGTAGCCGGCGCTGTTGCTGAAATAAGTGCCGAGGCGCAGCGCGGTGTCGGCGGAGATGGCACGTTTGCCCAGAATGATCTCATTGATCCGGCGTGGTGGCACTTTGATCGCGCGCGCCAGCTGGTTCTGGCTGAGGTTTTGGGGACTCAGGTATTGATTCAGTAGCGTTTTTCCGGGATGCTGGCATGTCATGCTCAGAATATAACGAAATACGTTATGTAACGCAATGCGTTATAGTCAGAAGGCTGTCGGATTCAGGATGAATTGGCTGCGGAAGCGGGAGAGCGGCCCAAATCTCCCACTCCCTCGCTTCAATCCCCCTAAACCCGACAGCCTCCCGGTGGTTAAAATTTGATCAGGTTCAGGCGACCGGCCCCGGTCAAATCGTGCGCCGGTGGCCGCTGGGCTTCCATGCCGGTGAGATCACATTGGGCATGTCTGAGTGCTGCAACAGCCGGGCGGGTGACAGGGTCAGTTCGCCGTAACGCAGGTTAACCTTGTCCATGGCGAGGTGCAGCTGTTTGTCACGGGCGAGCTTTTCGGGCGGGCTGGAAAACAGATCGAGCTGCATGCCTGCAGGTCGCGGATCGAGCGCGGTAATCTGAATCTGCCAGAGTCCCTGACCCTGCCATAACTGGTTCAGTTTCTGCTGGCAGCTCTGATAAAACAGGCGATCATCATTGCTGAACTCGGGCAGGCGGATTTTTTCACCCAGCCAGTCCTGGCTGGTGCGCAGGCCGAACCAGAACGTGCGTGCCTCCAGCTCGTGGCGTCGCAGCCGCACGCCGACCTTGCTGCACATGTGCTGCAAATAGGTAAGGATGACATCGCGGCTACAGGTGTTGGGCGGCATCACCTTACCGTGGCCGATGGATTGGGGCGCGGCCACGTCGAAGTGCAGCGGCTCGGGGTCTTCGCCCTGGCACATATACCAGATGCGCCGCCCCGGATTGCCAAAGCGGCGGGCGAGCATACTGATCGGCAGTTTCTCCATATCGCCGCAATAACGCACCCCATACCCGGCGAGAAACTGGCCGATCTTCTCACCGATACCGCACAGCTCAGTGACCGGCACATGGCGCAGCCGCTCCCTTGCTTCCCAGGGCGGAATCACGGTAAAACCATCCGGCTTGTTGAGTTTGGCAGCGTATTTGGCGGTAGTGCGGTCGCCGCTGAGGCCGAGCGAGCAGAGTAGCCCTGAAGCGCGATACACCGCCTGTTTCAGCAGCCGCGCCGCCTCAATAGGCGAGCCGTACAGCTGCTGACACGGGGTGATATCGATGAAAGCCTCATCCACCGAGAACACCTCCATATCCGGGCAGACATCGTGCAATGCCTGCATGATGCGCGTCGAAATGCCCGTATACACCCCGGGCCGGGCCGGACGCTGAACCAGATTCGGACAGAGTCGGCGCGCCTCCTTCAGATGCATACCAGTGCGCACCCCGCGGGCGCGTGCCTCGTAGGAACTGGTGATGATGCAACTGCCACGCAGGCCATTCGTCACCCCCACCGGCTGACCCAGTAGAGAAGGGAAGTCACGCTGTTCCACCGAAGCGAAAAAAGCGTTCATATCGACGAGCGCAATCGCGCGTGGCCAGTGGAGAGGGTGGATAGTGTTCATGAATATTTTTTTACCGCAGAGGCGCAGAGTCGCTGAGAAAAACCATTTATTGTTTTTGTGATTTGAAAAAAATAGAGATTGTTTATTTATCTTTGCTCATAAAAGTTAAAGTTCTAATATTAAGACGGTTTTCTCAGTGCCTCCGCGCCTCCGCGGTGAGAATTTTTATATTTAATACTTCCGCAACTGCCCCACCAGTACCCCCTGAATACGTACGCGGTGGGCGCCGTAGACCATGGTTTCCATGTCTTTATTGGCGGGGATCAGTTCAATGAAACGCCCCTGACTGCTGCGTTTGAAGCGTTTCAGCGTGGTCTCTTCCTCATCGATTAACGCGACCACGATGTCGCCGTCATTGGCGGTTTCGCGGAATTCAATCACGGCGATGTCACCATCGAAAATGCCAGCATCGATCATCGAGTCACCCTGCACCCGCACCGCAAAATTGTTTTTCCCGAAAAAATCGAGCAGATTGATTTCGTCCTCACCGGGAATCGCCTCGATGGGTTTGCCGGCGGCAATTTTGCCCAGCAGCGGCAGCGTGGTCTGCGGCTGGTGCGGGTTCTCCCTGAGCAGGCGGATGCCGCGGTGTTTGCCGCTGTCGATGGCCAGATAACCCGCATCCGCCAGCGCCTGCACATAGCGATGCGCCACCCCGCGCGAGCGAATGCCGATGCCTTCGGCGATCTCCTGTAGCTTGGGCGCCACACCATGAGTGGCGATGTAGCGTTGAATAAAGTTAAGTACAGCGCGCTGGTTGTCGGTGAGTATCATCGTGTTCTCAATATGTTCTCAGATGCGACCATTATATGAGAACGTAATGAGAAAATTCAATGGCTAATTTAAAAGGATTTAAGGTGTTCATAACGGAGGCGCGGAGAAAAGATTATTTTTTCAAAATCATATTTAGAGTCGCTCTGATTAATTGATGAGTTGTCATTCCGACAAATGCTACCGGATAGCATTTGAACGTGTGCCTTATACACGGCCCGAAGGGCGACGTGTTTGCTGGGAGCAAAATTGAACAGCTATTTTCTAGCTGGCCTGCAAGGCGAATGACAGGAAGTCATTCGTAAAGGCAGGATGCCTGAAGTAGCGCAGAGGAGGATCTTTAAGTGCTTGATTATGAGAAAGAGTTTAAATGCAAGATTTACTGCGGGCATCCTTGCCCTCTGCCCTTCGGGCCAGCTTTGCTGTTCAAATCGCTCCATGCGATTTAGTCTCACATGCGTTCGAAATGATAGAGTAAAAATGAATATT
>JAGXGK010000032.1 GCA_024636785.1 Gammaproteobacteria bacterium | reverse complement strand
TTCCCCTGTGGAAAAATGCTGGCTGGAATGGTGAGCAATCCATCTGGCGACTGGAGTTCCAGTTCAAACGTGAAGCCCTGCAAGAACTGCAATCTTCCGCACTGGTCGACTTACTACCCAATCAAGGCGGTCTATGGCGTTATGCCTCCAAGCAATGGTTAAAGCTTTGCATACCCAATCCTAAAGATTCGAATATGTCCCGCTGGCCTATGCACCCGCTCTGGTTGTTTCTGTCTCAGATTAACTGGACAGACAGCCCATCCGAAAGACTCCTGCGTGTGCGTAAACATCGCCCTCCCTGCGATCAATCATTATTCGTCAATGGTGTGGGTGGCCTGACCTCCTTCATGGCCTTACACAACATCCATGACCCTTATGACGGCTTTCGACGATACATGAAAGCGGCCAAACAGTTCCATGATATTCGTGGACGCTATTCTGATACCACCTTTCTGCAGTACATCCAGAAAAAAGTGAAAGAGAAAGGTCGGCGATTCAACACCATGATAAATACGCCGCCTCAGGATTCATCCCAAACCCGTATCGAAGCTAAAAACTATCGAGCCACCAAAGACGGTGAATAAAGACACTGACAACCTGCCCCTGCCTGAAAAACGATGCCTCGACAAGCATCAGGCGGCGGCTTATCTCGGTATTGGCGTAACGCTCTTTGCCCAGATAGGCCCCAAGCCCCTAAGATTAGGTAGACGCTGCGTTTATGACCGTCTTGACCTAGATGCATGGTTAGAGGATTATAAGCAGCGAGGGCGGGCCAGTAAGGAGGTAAATATATGGCCCGAGACAAGGGACTCTATCGTCGCAAAGACTCGCCGTACTGGTGGATCAATATCGTTCTGCCAAACGGACAGCGAGTACAGAAAAGCACTCGACTTGTAGAGTTGAGCGATGCAGAAGAGTATTTAACTAACCTCAAGGCAGAAGCCTATAAAGCCCAGCGATATGGCACAACCGCCAATCATCGCTGGCCTGAGGCCGTGGTTCGCTACTTAAAAGAAAATGCAGACAAGCGCACGCTTAAAACGGACAAAATCTATCTGAAACAGTTAGATCCTTATTTAAGCGATAAAACGTTGGAGGAAATCAATATGGATGCCCTCTGGCCTTTTATATATGCCCGACAGGAAGTGGGCAACGCCAATGCAACGATCAACCGTCATTCTGAGGTGGTTCGACGCATTCTGCATTTAGCACGTGATGAATGGGGCTGGATTCAGCGATTTCCGAGAATTCGGATGCTCAAAGAACCCAAAAAACGCATTCGCTTTATCACGCGTGAAGAAGCTGACCGACTACTTGAGGAACTGCCAGCACATTTGCGTCCTGTGATGCAATTTGCACTGGCGACCGGCTGCAGACGGAGTGAAATCCTGCAGATGGAATGGCGACGTGTTGATTTCGATCGGCGTGTCGCTTGGTTAGATCATGGTACGACCAAGAACTCTGACGGTCGAGGACTGCCCCTTAATCGGGATGCCACCCTCGCGCTGCGAAGTGTTCAAGGCCAAGATCTTCATTGGTGCTTCACCTATGAAGGGAAAACCATGAAACAGATTGGAAGTGCGTGGCAACGTGCATTGGCAAGAGCTGGGATTGAGAACTTTCGTTTTCATGACCTCAGGCATACATGGGCCTCATGGCACGTGATGAATGGAACCAGCTTACAGGAGTTAATGGAGTTAGGTGGCTGGAAATCGTACGAAATGGTCTTACGATATGCCCATCTGGCACCGGAACAACTGGCCAGTGCAGCAGCACGAATCGAACGACGTATTGAACCTGTAGTCCCAAACACTACGTTTTCACTACGTTAGAAAAACAAAAGGCCTACGTAAAAACGTAAGCCTATGTTTAATATGGTGCGCCTGGGAGGATTCGAACCTCCGACCGCTCGGTTCGTAGCCGAGTACTCTATCCAGCTGAGCTACAGGCGCATATTCTGCGAGACGCATTATCTAGCTTTGTGCTAGCTACGTCAATGTAAATGGCGGAGAAAGAGGGATTATTCGGGCTATCCCTGCCCTCACCCCTCCGGGGCCATGCTGTGCATGTTCAAAATCGCTCCTGGCGATTTTGTCGAACAAGGGTTCTCATCAAAGCCTCTTGTTCCTCAATATTCTTAATAATGAACCTGTAAAAAAACAGATTCATTATTAAGAATATGGCGGAGAAAGAGGGATTCGAACCCTCGATGAGGCTATAAACCCCATACTCCCTTAGCAGGGGAGCGCCTTCAGCCACTCGGCCATTTCTCCGTATTCAAACTTTACCGCTTTATCCTGGATTAATGTGAACTGACACATGGCGCTCCAGTCGCGCGTTATTCGGGCTGTCCTGCCCTCACCCTTCGGGCCATCAACAAAAAAACTGTTGATGTTCAAAATTGATCCTGTCAATTTTGTCAGCCACTCGGCCATTTCTCCGTACTTAAACTTTACTGCTTTATTCTGGATTTCTGAATTAATAAATCACTTTTTGCGAAACCCGTCATAACTGTGATTATTTTACATCAATATGATGCTGCGTGATTATACTGACTGGCTTTTATTTCAAACTAAACCATCAAAAATAAAAAACCGAACCCAGTTATCTTGTGCGGGTCTTTTTCGACCGTGCGAAGGATACCTGTGTTCGGTTATCGGGTAAAGCTTTTATTCAGCCATGTTACCCTTTTCAATGGTATTGCCCGGCTCTGCAGCGTTACCTGGCTCTGCTGAATTACCTGATTCAACATTTCCACCTTGTTCGGCTTTAATGCGTTCGTAAATTTCTTCACGATGCACGGAAACATCTTTGGGAGCATTGATTCCAATACGAACCTGATTGCCCTTTACACCTAGTACAGTTACAGTTACGTCATCACCAATCATTAGCGTTTCACCAACGCGTCTTGTTAATATCAACATTTCCATTCTCCATGTTGTGTGTATCTACTAAAGGAAAATCAGTCAGAAAAAGCGCGAA
Organism: Gammaproteobacteria bacterium; assembly: GCA_024636785.1. GTDB lineage: Bacteria > Pseudomonadota > Gammaproteobacteria > SZUA-229 > SZUA-229 > LH-M37. The sequence goes on along the minus strand of JAGXGK010000032.1, from coordinate 8,317 downwards.
CTTTTCACTGATTTTCCGCTTTTGCCCCTCTCACCTGCTTGATATGCCGGGGCAACACATCGGCCAAATTTTTTAGGCTATGCGACTGAGCTGGCCGTCGTTGTCCAGACCGAAGGCCTGATGCAAACTGCGAACGCCCAATTCTAAATACTTTTCGTCTATTACGACAGAAATTTTAATTTCTGAAGTTGAGATCATGCGGATATTGATATTCTCATCCGCCAGGGTCTGGAACATGATGTTGGCAATGCCCGCGTGTGAGCGCATGCCTACACCCACTACCGAGATTTTAGCAATTTTGTCATCCCCGATGGCGGACTTCGCACCCAGCTCACCGGCGGTTTGCTGTAGCAGCTCGAGCGCGGTGGCATAGTCGTTACGGTGCACCGTGAAGGTGAAATCGGTGCAGCCATCGGCGCTGATGTTCTGCACGATCATGTCGATTTCGATATTCGCCTGGGTAATCGGCCCTAATATTTTAGAGGCCACGCCGGGCTGATCGGGCACGCCGGTCATGGTCAGCTGCGCCTCATCACGGTTAAACGCTATGCCTGAAATTAAAGCTTGCTCCACGTCATCATTCTCCAGTGCGATTAAAGTTCCGCTCCCCTCTTCAAAGGAAGACAACACTCTTAAGGGAACGTTGTATTTTCCTGCAAATTCAACGGAACGAATCTGCAATACTTTTGAACCCAGGCTGGCCATTTCCAGCATTTCCTCGAAAGTAATACGGTCCAGTTTTCGAGCTTTGGGCTCAATGCGTGGATCGGTCGTATAAACCCCATCCACGTCTGTATAAATCTGGCATTCATCAGCCTTAAGGGCGGCAGCAATGGCCACGGCGGTGGTATCTGACCCCCCGCGACCCAAAGTGGTGATGTTGCCGTGTTCGTCGACACCCTGAAATCCGGCGACCACGACCACCCGCCCTGCATTCAGATCCTCGCGCATGGCGTCACACTGGACTTCGCGGATTCGGGCCTTGCCATGAACGCTATCGGTGAGCATCTTGATCTGCGTGCCGGTATAAGAGCGCGCTTCACAACCTCTGTCCAGCAAGGCCATGGTTAATAAGGCGATAGTAACCTGCTCACCGGTTGAAATAATCACATCCATCTCACGGGTATGTGGCTTGCTGCTCATTTCATGAGCCAGCGCGATGAGCCGGTTGGTTTCACCACTCATCGCGGAGACGGCCACCACCACCTGATCGCCCGACCTGGCCAGCGCGCAGACCTTATCAGCCACTTTACCGATTTTCTCGATAGAGCCGACTGAAGTACCGCCATATTTTTGTACGATTAAAGCCATATTAATAGAGTCTTAGCGCTGCACAAGGTTCAATTTAGAGCCGGGAGTATATAAGCACGTAATTATTAAGGCAATTGATTATGACAAAATAATTACAGGTTTTTGCGCAGCCAGGCTTTGGCTGCAGCCAGTGCCTGCGGGATATTTTCCGGTTGATCGCCCCCCGCCTGCGCCATGTCAGGGCGGCCACCGCCCTTGCCACCAACTTCAACTGCGGCGACATTCACCAGGTCACCAGCTTTAATCTTCGCAGTCTGATCCTTACTGACGCCCGCAATCAGGCGCACCTTGCCGCCCTCTTCGCCAACCAGCAGAATGGCCGATGAGCCCAGCTTGTTCTTGAGCTGATCCAGGGTATCGCGCAAGGTCTTGCTGTCCGAGCCTTCCAGCTGAACCGCCAGTATGTTCACGCCATTGACCTCTTCCGCCTGTGCCGACAGATCGCTGCCCGCTTGTGACGCCAGCTTGCCTTTCAGCTGGGTCAGCATTTTTTCCTGTTCGCGCAGGCGCGTCATCATCTGTTCCACCTTGCCGGTGACCTCTTCACGACCGGCTTTGAGCAGATCGGTGATGCTATCGATCTGGCTTTCGCAGATCTCGGCCCAGGCGACCGCACCGGCACCGGTAACCGCTTCGATGCGCCGCACGCCGGAAGCAATACCGCTCTCAGCGGTGATCTTAAAGAAACCGATATCACCGACGCGACTGACGTGGGTGCCGCCGCACAGCTCGGTGGAGAACCGGCCTTCAGTCTGATCCCCCATTGACACCACTCGCACCCTGTCCTCATATTTCTCGCCGAACAGGGCCATGGCACCGGATTTTTTCGCCTCTTCGATGCTCATCTCCTGCATCGCCGCCGGCGAGTTCTGGCGAATAAACTCATTCACACGACGCTCGATGCGGCGCAGCTCATCGGCTTTGATGGGTTCAAAATGCGAGAAGTCGAAACGCAGACGCTCGGCATTAACCAGCGAGCCTTTCTGCTGCACATGCTCGCCCAGCACTTCGCGCAATGCAGCGTGCAGCAGATGGGTGGCGGAATGATTGCGGCGAATCGCGTCGCGGTTATCCTGATCAATCGCCGCCAGTATCACCTCACCCACAGCCAGCGTACCCGCCTCGAGCTCGCCAATATGAAGCACGCTTTGACCCTGCTTCTGGGTGTCGTGCACGGCGAAACTGGCCGAATCGGTGGAGAGCACGCCGACATCGCCCACCTGCCCGCCGGCCTCGCCATAGAACGGGGTTTCATCGAGCACGATGATCGCTTTCTGCCCAACCTGAAGAATAGAAACAGGATTAGAATCAACGAATATCTCTTTGATATTACAGGACTGAAACACCTGATCGTAGCCGATGAAAGCGGTCTCCGTGGCCGCTTCAACGTCGCGATTGTAGTCCACGCCAAACTGGCTGGCGGTACGTGCGCGATCACGCTGCGCGTCCATCGCCACCTCAAAACCAGCGTGATCGACCACCAGATCGCGCTCACGTGCGATGTCTGCGGTCAGGTCAATGGGGAAACCGTAGGTGTCATACAGCTTGAATGCAGTCTCGCCGGGAATGGTCTTGCCGTCCAGCCGGCTGATCGCCTCTTCCAGAATGCGCATGCCCTGATCCAGCGTCTCCGCAAAACGCTCCTCTTCCAGTTTGAGCACGCGCTCGACATTGGCCTGAGCCTCCGCCAGATCGGGATAGGCCTCGCCCATCTGCTCCACCAGCGGAGCAACCAGTTTATAAAAAAATCTATCGCTCATGCCCAGCTTGTGGCCATGACGCGCGGCGCGACGAATGATGCGGCGCAGCACATAACCCCGGCCCTCATTGGAGGGGATCACCCCGTCGACAATCAGAAACGCGCAGGAGCGGATATGGTCGGCGATCACCCGTAGCGACTTGCTGCTCAGATCATCCGTTCCGGTGGCTTTTGCCGCCGCCTTGATCAGATGCTTGAACAGGTCGATGTCGTAATTGTTGTGCACCCCCTGAAGAATGGCCGCCAGACGCTCCAGCCCCATGCCGGTATCCACCGAGGGTGCAGGCAGGTTGTGCAGCTCGCCGTCACTGCTGCGGTTGTACTGCATGAACACCAGATTCCAGATCTCGATATAACGATCACCATCCTCTTCCGGTGTACCCGGCGGGCCACCGGCGATGTCTGCGCCGTGATCGTAGAATATCTCGGTGCACGGGCCGCAGGGGCCGGTGTCGCCCATCGACCAGAAATTATCACTCTCGTACTGCTTGCCGCCTTTCTTGTCACCGATGCGACTGAAGCGATCCGGACTCACACCCATGTCTTCCAGCCAGATATCGGCGGCTTCGTCATCCTCCTCATACACCGTCACCCACAGGCGCTCTGCGGGCAACCCGGCCTTCTCGGTCAGAAACTCCCAGGCGAAGGCGATGGCGTCGCGTTTAAAATAATCACCGAAACTGAAGTTGCCCAGCATCTCGAAAAAAGTATGGTGACGCGCGGTATAACCGACGTTCTCCAGATCATTGTGCTTGCCACCGGCACGCACACAGCGCTGACTGCTGGTGGCACGTGCGTAGGGACGTTTGTCGCGCCCCAGAAAGACATCCTTGAACTGCACCATGCCGGCGTTGGTGAACAGCAGCGTGGGATCATTACCCGGCACCAGCGAACTGCTGGGCACCACTTCGTGCCCCTTATTTTTGAAAAATTCGAGAAATTGCTGACGGAGTTCTGCGCTGGATGTCATAGGATAAATTACTTTAGATATATTTCTTATATTGTTGTTTACATTCTACTTTATTTATTTTTAACGACGGCGTTAATCTGCGCCAGTGAGAACCCCCGATGCTGTAGAAAACGCATACGCCGGGCCTTCTCCCGATAATCATCAAAATGGCTTCCACGATATTTTTTGCGGTATTCCTGCTCAATGGTCTGCCACCAGATATCATCATCTTCGGACAGATAACGCTGCGTAATCTCTTCAGCGACGCCCCGCTCTCTGAGTTCGGCGGCGATGCGCACCGGCCCGAATCCTTTTAACCTGCGGCTGCGAATATAGGCATCAGCGAAGCGTTCATCCGACTGCCAGCCACCGCGTTGCAACTCGACCAGCGCAGTGGCAATCTCATCGGCCTCGAATTCACGCTTGGCCAGCTTCTGACATATCTCTTCCGCCGAATGCTCGCGCCGGGCGAGCAGCCTTACGGCAACATGTTTCGCACTGGAGGCCACGCGTAGAAACTACCTTAAGCGGTTAAATCTCTTCAGAAACCGACTCATCAATAACAGCGGCATCGGCGGCCAGCTCATTAAGCTCGGCTCTGGATTTGGGCTTGGGCAGCAGCATTTCGCGCAGCTTTGCCTCAATGTCATTGGCAATCTCAGGATTTTCCTTGAGGAAATCGCGCACCTTTTCCTTGCCCTGACCAATGCGTTCGCCGTTGTAGCTGTACCAGGCACCGGCTTTATCGATGAGGTTATTGTCCACACCCATAGCGATCAGCTCGCCTTCGTGCGAAATGCCTTCACCGTACAGAATCTCAAAATTGACGATCTTGAACGGCGGCGCAACCTTGTTCTTAACCACTTTCACCTTGGTCTCGTTGCCCACCACTTCGTCGCCTTTCTTGATGGCGCCGGTGCGGCGGATATCCAGACGCACCGAGGCGTAGAATTTCAGCGCATTACCACCAGTGGTGGTTTCAGGGCTGCCGAACATAACGCCGATCTTCATACGAATCTGGTTAATAAAGATCACCAGGGTATTGGAACGCTTGATATTAGCGGTCAGTTTACGCAGCGCCTGTGACATCAAACGCGCCTGCAAACCCATGTGAGAATCGCCCATATCGCCTTCGATTTCCGCCTTGGGGGTCAGTGCCGCCACCGAGTCGATGACCACAATATCAACCGCACCGGAACGTACCAGCATATCGGTAATTTCCAGTGCCTGCTCACCGGTATCGGGCTGCGAAACCAGTAGCTCATCGATATTTACACCCAGTCTTTCGGCGTAAGTGGGATCCAGCGCATGCTCGGCATCGACGAATGCGGCGGTGCCGCCAATTTTCTGCATTTCAGCAATGGCATGCAGCGTTAAAGTAGTTTTACCGGATGATTCCGGCCCGTAGACTTCAACCACCCGACCCCGGGGTAAGCCGCCGATACCCAGAGCGATATCCAGCCCCAGTGAGCCGGTAGAAACAGCATCAATCCCCGGCAGCGCACCGTCATCGCCCAGGCGCATGACAGATCCTTTGCCGAATTGACGTTCAATTTGAGATAAAGCCGCAGCAAGGGCTTTTTTACGATTTTCGTCCATTATTTACTCCCGAGTATTCTGTGTGGGTCAAGGTGTTCTCAAGAGGCTGTCGGATTCAGGATGAATTGGCTGCGGAAGCGGGAGATCGGCTCAACCTCCCGATTTTTCATTGCGTAAAAAAATTATGCGCCTCAAAATCGGGAATAGTGTGCTTACTCTCCCACTCCCTCGCTTCAATCCCCTAAACCCGACAGCCTCATGGCTGGAGAATTATCACACAGATAGCAAGCATGGCCTAGTCCGGATACCATGTTTATCTCGCATAACCTTTCTTATTAATACCGCACATAATCATACCCGCACTTGAATTCGCCGATTCAGGCTCCATAAAATAGATAAATCATTGAAAATTAAAGGAGATCACTATGTTTACCCCTATAACCATTCCCTTTGGTGCCGCCATGCTCTACAACGTGGTCAAACTGAAAGAAGGCGTTAATGTTGAAGATGTTGAGCTTGCTCTAGGCGAGATGTGCAACGTGGTAAAAAACACCTACGGTGACGAGGCCGGTGGCTTCATCGGCGGCCAGGTATTCAAATATGCCGGCTTTATCTCCGAAGAGGGCTCGGTTGCTTCCTCCAAAAAGGCGGATGAGCATCTCGTTATCATCACCTACTGGAAATCCTTCGAACAGCATGAAAAATCGCACGCCGATCATATTTTCAAGGAAAAATTTGAGGCTGTCGCTGAGTTCTGTTCGGAAACCTTCGAAACCGGCTATGAGATGCTGTGGCAGGGCGTACCTGAATAGCTCTCAACTGAAAGACTGAAGGCTCCGGGAGCCTCCCAAAAGAAGATTGGCGGTTAAAATTTTTTAACCGTCGACTAACAATTTTCTGCGGTCGACTGTAGGATGTCACATAAATCCCCATAAAACAGGAACGCATGATCAAAGCAGCCGCCAAATAATCCTCATGCCCACACTCCTCTCCATTATCGAATCGTCGATGCATCCCCATTTCGGCCTGCTCTATCATAAACTCGGATTTGAGGAAAACATCGTCAACTCCATTCGCAAGGCGATCAGCCTGTTAAAAAGTCAGCAGCCCGATTTTATTGTGGCTGAATTCTTTTACGGTTACGGCAACAACTACGCTGGCGTGAACATCAGCAATCTGGACGTTTTGCTGTCCACTCTGCAGACGTATTCACCTCACACCAAAGTCATCGTTATTGTCGAAAAATCCGAGCGTCAGTATGTCGACAAGCTCAATGAGCTGTTCCCGATACACGCGGTTTTTGTTCATCCGGCAAAGGAAAAAGAAATCGAAAAACTATTTAAGAACAGCATCTTATAGAGCATATTTAAATCTATTTATAACTGTTAAAACAGCAGTGGCACCAGTGGCCACTGCTTCAGAACCTCATACTGAACCCCTTCGGGCAGGGTCTTCGATTCCACCAGCGCAAAGCTGTTGACCGGCCAGTGGATCGTCGGAAGCTGCACCAGCTCACCCGGATTTCTCACCTTGCGAAACAGCGTAATGTGCGGCTGAAATGATCGAAATTCATAAGCTTCGATGCATTGCTGCAAGCAAACAGCAGTTTGCTGTACCAGCGCCTGTAATGCCGGCGGCACCTGCGTCACGCCCAGCCAGAGCACCCTGGGTCGGGGGAAACAACCGGACGTATCCACCTTCATCTCAAAAGCGTTAGCATGCACCAAATCCAGCGCCGAGGTCAGATTCTGCAACACCTCACTCGAAACCGAGCCGATAAAGTGCAGGGTCATGTGTAGATTGCCCGGCCTCACCGACCGGCTCTGTTGCAGAGCTGCGTGCAGCGCGGGGTCGCGTTTTAGTTTTTGCTGATGCGCATGGAGCTGCGCGCGGGTTGCTTCATCGGGCCACAATGCCAGGAAAATCCGTCTGTGTTCAACGGCCTGTTCAGGCACAGTTCAAAACATCCAAAACCGAGTTGAGCGCCGCTTCGACCGATTGCAGGCGCACCGCTTCACGATCGCCCTCAAAATGAAACTCGTGGGCATAGGCGATTTTATCGCGCTTGCCCCAGCTTAGCCAGACCGTGCCTACCGGCTTGTCATCGCTGCCGCCGTCGGGACCGGCAACACCGCTGACGCTCGCCACCACATCCGCCGAAGTCCGCTCAAACACGCCGTCGGTCATGGCCAGCACAGTGTCGCCGCTCACCGCGCCAAACTCGTTGATAGTCGCCATCGGCACGCCCAGCAAATCGTGTTTCGATTCATTGCTGTAACAGACAAGCGCGCATTCAAACCAGACCGAGCTGCCCGGCAGATCGGTGATCGTCTTGGCAATCCAGCCACCGCTGCACGACTCCGCCGTCGCCAGCTTCAACCTTCTGGGCTTCAGGCATTCACCCAGCCGTTGCGCCAGTGCCCGATTCGATTCTTCTGTTGCCATCATGTTGCATACCGATCACCTGGATAAAGATCATCACTTTAACAAATGCCTGCACGGTACTACAACGCCGATCAAATCATGAAGACGGCCATGACCAATGCCTATAACCATTAATTTCAAGAATAATCAAAATACACCCCTATAATTTGTTTAAAATGATGCCGCTGATGCAAGTTTGAGGAGAATGAAAAATGGCAATAGTCATACAAACAGTGGAAGGCGTGGTCACTAACCGCTTCCCCATCGGGCTGTCGGCACTTAAATTCAAACGCTTAAGCATCAATCAGGTGTAGATTGATGACAGCGAAGTCAAT
>JAGXGK010000031.1 GCA_024636785.1 Gammaproteobacteria bacterium | reverse complement strand
TCCCAGTGGGAGAGGGGATTTCCGGTTGGTGTCTTTTTGCCAACTGTGATTATCTGCATTTCGATTTAGCATTCAATACATGAACAGCTGATAATTCAAAGCATTATCTCAGCGGTTTTGCCCCCTCTCCTTTTGGGAGAGGGTTGGGGTGAGGGGGCTTTTGATCTGAGCTGTGATTATTTGCCTTTTGATTCAGCATTCAATTTACCCGTTTCACGCGCCAATAATCTACTTTTCCAGACCAGAAACACGGCGGGTATCACCAATAAAGTCAGGAGTACAGCGCTCAACATGCCGCCCACCATAGGGGCAGCAATTCGGCGCATGACTTCTGAGCCAGTGCCGCCGCCCAGCATGATTGGCAGTAGGCCGGCAATGATCGCTGATACTGTCATCATGATGGGGCGTATTCTTAATAACGCGCCCTCGATTACGGCGGAGCGGATATTTTCGAGGGTTAAACGCTGGTTGCTTTTTTCGGCAGCTTGAACCTGGGCGGCGTAGGCCTGATTTAAATAAACCAGCATGATTACGCCGATTTCCACAGCAACGCCCGCCAGGGCGATGAAACCGACGCCGACGGCTACGGACATGTTGTAATTGAGCAGGTACAGTAGCCACAAACCGCCCGCCAGCGCGAGCGGTAGTGTGCCCATGATGATCAGCACTTCGGTGATGTTTCTGAAGCTTAGGTATAGCAACAAAACTATAATTATCAAAGTGATAGGAACAACTGTTGATAAACGTTCTTTAGCGCGAACCATGTACTCATACTGCCCCGACCAGGCGATGGAGTAGCCTGCCGGCAGTTCGATATGGTCACTTACCGCCTGTTGTGCTTCCGCCACATAGGAACCCAGATCGCGGCCTTCGATGTCGATATAGATCCAGCCGTTGAGTCGGGCGTTTTCGGTTTTGATCATACCGGGGCCACTATCGATGCGAATGTCGGCGACTTCCGCCAGCGGGATATGCGCGCCGGTCGGGGTGACAATCGGCAGGTTGCGCAGTTTTTCCAGTGAGTCGCGGACATCACGCGGATAGCGGATGTTGATCGGGTAGCGTTCCAGCCCTTCCACGGTTTGTGCTACCTGCATGCCGCCCAGCGCGAGGCGCACCACTTCCTGCACATCGGCGATGTTGAGCGCAAATCGGGCCGCTGCCAGGCGGTCGATATCGATTAGCACATAACGACCGGCAGCAACGCGTTCGGAATACACCGAAGCTGTGCCGGGCACTTTCTGAATCACCTCTTCGATCTGCTCGCCGATCTGCTGAATGGTGGCCAGACTTGCCCCTGCGACTTTAATGCCGACCGGGGTTTTGATGCCGGTGGCGAGCATGTCGATGCGGTTTTTGATCGGCATCACCCAGGCGTTGGTCAGGCCGGGAATCTGAATGCGCTGGTTCAGCTCCTGTTTCAGTTTTTCGATGGTCATGCCTTCGCGCCATTGATCTCGTGGTTTAAGTTGAATGGTGGTTTCGATCATGGTCAGAGGTGCCGGATCGGTGGCGGTTTCCGCCCTGCCCACTTTGCCGAACACACGTTTAACCTCCGGCACCGTCATAATCAGCTTGTCGGTCTGCTGCAACAGCTGCTGCGCCTTGCCGATGGAGATGGCCGGATAGGTGGTGGGCATGTAGAGCAGATCGCCTTCATCGAGATCGGGCATAAATTCCGAGCCGATTTGCGTCAACGGCCACAGCCCAACCAGCACCAGCACAACGCTGAATGCCAATATCTTCTTAGGTGCTTTCAGTACGAAATTGATGGCGGGCCGGTAAATAGCTACCAGCATCCGGTTCACGGGATTTTTGCTCTCCGGCGTAATGTGGCCGCGAATAAAATAGCCCATGAGCACCGGCACCAGCGTAATCGACAGCGCTGCGGCGGCGGCCATGGCAAAAGTTTTGGTGTAGGCCAGCGGTGCAAACATGCGCCCTTCCTGCGCTTGCAGGGTGAACACGGGTAAAAAACTCAGGGTAATAATGAGTAATGAGAAAAACAACGGTGGCCCGACTTCGAGTGCCGCACGGCGGATGATCTCCCAGCGATTGTCGTCGGTGACTTCGTTTTTCTCAAAATGCTTATGGACGTTTTCAACCATGACGATGGCGGCGTCGACCATAGCGCCAATGGCAATGGCAATGCCCCCCAGCGACATGATGTTGGCGTTGATGCCCATGCGTTCCATAATTATAAATGCGGCTAAAATGCCCACCGGCAGAGAAAAAATAATCACCAGCGCAGAACGCAGATGAAACAGGAACAACGCGCACACCAGCGCCACGACAATAAATTCTTCGAGCAGCTTGTTGCTCAGGTTATCGACCGCACGATTGATCAGCGCGGAGCGGTCATAGGTTTCGATGATTTCCACGCCTTCGGGCAAGCTTTTGGCCAGTTCATCGAGCCTGGCTTTCACGCCGGCGATCGTCGTCAACGCATTTTCACCATAACGCATCACCACGATACCGCCGACGACTTCGCCCTCGCCGTCCAGTTCGGTTATGCCGCGCCGTAACTGCGGGCCGAGACGAATCTGGGCGACATCTTTCAACAGAATCGGTGCGCCGCGTTCATTCACACCCAGTGGGATATGGCGAAGGTCCTGCTCGGAGTCGATGTAACCGGTGGCTCGAACCATGTATTCCGCTTCGGCCATTTCGATCACCGAACCGCCGGTTTCCTGACTGCCGCGCGCAATCGCCTTTTTAACCTGGGCGATGGATAAGTCATAAGCGCGCAAACTGTTGGGGTCGAGCACTACCTGATACTGCTTGACCATACCGCCGACCGTGGCCACTTCGGAAACGCCATGCACGGTTTGCAATTCATATTTCAGAAACCAGTCCTGGATACTGCGCAGCTGGGACAGATCATGGCCGCCGGTGCGATCAACCAGCGCGTACTCATAAACCCAGCCGACGCCGGTGGCATCGGGTCCGAGTTCAGACCGCGCATCGGCGGGCAGCTTGCCGGATACCTGACTCAGATATTCCAGCACCCGCGAACGCGCCCAGTAGAGATCGGTGCCGTCTTCAAAAATCACATAGACATAGGAATCGCCGAAGAACGAATAACCGCGCACGTTTACCGCTTTGGGTACCGAGAGCATGGTGGTGGTGAGCGGATAGGTCACCTGGTCTTCAACCACCTGCGGCGCCTGACCCGGATAGGAGGTTTTGATGATCACCTGCACATCCGACAAATCGGGAATGGCATCGAGCGGTATCTGCTTGATCGAATAAATACCGGCACCTACCAGCATTACCGTCAGCAGCAACACGATGAAACGGTTATTAATCGAGCTGTTAATTATGGCTTTAATCATGGCGCCATCTCCATTTCCGTCTCTGTCTCATCGGGTTGTGACATACGCCCGAAACTGGCCTTGCTGCTGGCTTCGGAATCGAGCAGGAATTGCCCGGAGACCACCACTTCCTCACCGGCTTTCAGGCCGCTGACTATCTCCACCCACTCGCCACTTTCGATACCCGCTTTCACGGCACGTGCGGCAAAACGACCCTCACCCAGGGCAATGATGACACGTTCATTACGCCCGCTGCGAATCAATGCTTCCAGAGGAATGACCAGAATATTATTTTTTGCACCGCCGAATATTTTTACATTGGCGTACATATTGGGCTTCAATGCTTCTTCGGGATTATCGAAACGCAAACGTACTTTCAGCGTTCTGGTTTTAGGGTCGAGACTGGGATAGATATATTCAACCTGGCCTTCCCATGTCTGCCCCGGCAGATAAGACAACGTGACCTGTGCCGTGTCGCCCAGCGAAACCCAGTCAACCTGTCTTTCGAACACTTCGGCCAGCAACCAGACACTGGATAGATCTGCCAGACTCATCACCTTCATCGAAGATTTAACAAACATGCCTTCGCGCACCGGCAAGGATGAGACCACGCCATCCTGCGGCGCATAAACAGAAATGTTCTGACTTATTTTTCGCGTTTTGCGCAGTTTTTCAATCTGATCAGTGGAAATGCCCAGCGCTAACAACCGTTCACCGGAGGCGGCACTCAAGCCTTTGTTGCCTGCCGATAAAGCCTGTACAAATTCTTCCTGCGCATTGACCAACTGGGGCGAATAAAAGTCGAACAGGCGTTCACCTTTTTTAACGCGCTCGCCTTCTGAACGCACCACCAGATTCTCGATCCAGCCTTCGGTGCGCAGATGAATATGACTTAATTTGGACTCATCAAAATCGACATAACCCACGGTATCAATGCCGCGCCAGAGCCTGGACATTTCAGCTTTTGTGGTGCGCACGCCGAGGTTTTGCACGACTTCGGGCGAGATTGAAATTGTATCGCCATCGCCTGTAGTCTCATCTGCATAAACGGGCACCAGATCCATGCCCATGGGCGATTGGCCCGGCTCATCTCTTCGATAGTTCGGGTCCATCGGTGCAACCCAGTACAGCACCTCTTTTTCAGATTCTTCAGCAGCGATTACCACCGGCAGCATTAAACATTGTGCGGCTACAGCGCCTGCTAACAGATAAATAACTTTTTTCATTTCTCTTCTCCCGAGATATACAGCAACTGCGAAATGGCCAGTGAACGGTCGACACGCACACGTAAATCCGACAGCCGGATATCCAGCTCGGTAATGTGTGCGCGCATTAAACTGGTGAATTCCGTAACGCCACTTTGATAGGCTTTCAGTGCTGATTTCGTGTTGCTTTCAGCGGATTTGATCAGATCATCTTTATAGTTGCGACGACGCTCATCCAGACCTTTTAACCTGGCTCTGGCACGGTCATAAATCTGTTTCAGTTTTCGTAACTGATCATCACGCGCCCATCTAATAGCGGATATTTTTTCCTCGCTGGCGGCAACGCGTTTGTCCTGACGGTTTTCGGTAAACAGCGGAATATCCAGCGTTGCCATCGCTGCCATCATATCGGCACGCTCGCTGTTATCCGGGTTCTCACCAAAGCGTTTGCGGTATTCCAAAGTCAGGTCCCAGCCCGGTTTATATTGCTGTTTCGCTATCGCTGAGCCCTGTCTGCCGGCTTCCAGTTTTGCGTTTTCAACAATGATTGCCGGGTGCGATGTGATCAGCTCGTTAATGTCATCCTCAATAGAAATTTCCGGCAGTTCAGGAAAACCCGCAGCAATCGGCTGCCAGGCCGCCTCACCCAGCCACTGGGATAATTCAGCTCGCAGCATCTCTTCTTCCGTCTGAATTGTTATGGCGCGATCATCGAGGCGTGATAATTCAAGATCCGCACGCAGTACATCCTGCTGGTTGACCCGGCCTGAGGCATACTGCGATTCGGTAATTTGCACCAGTTGTGAAAACAGCCGGCGGGATTCCCGGATAATCCGCGCCGCTTCCACCTGATAATAAAGGTTGAAAAAATCTTCACGTATGTTCATTTTCAGCTTTCGCTGCCGGTCTTCAGCACGCGCCAGTTCAGCCTTCGCCTGCCACTCGGATTGCAACTGCTTTAACGCCAGCGAATCGCCTTTTGGAAACGCCTGTTGCACACCCACGATAAACTGCGTCATCGGCTCCTGAGTCGTGCTCAGAGTATCCAGCGGTACATTAGAAAGACCGAATCGCAGTTTGGGATCAGGCAACTGATTATCCGCCACCGCCTCATTATTCCAGGCGCGGGCGATAGCTTTATGATTTTCGAACAACGGGTCATTGCGCTGCGCAATGCTCTCCGCTTCGCTCAGGGTCAATGCCGAAACATTGCCAAGAACCCCGAGCATTGCTAAGAGCCCCGCTATTCTGCATAGATTTTTTCGCCGGTTAAAACCGGTTTGATGACTGCTGTCGCCATTGTTATGGCAATGAGATTGAGTTCTCATCATTAATTACTCCACGTCAAAAAAACATCATCGCATTCGATGATTAACAGCACATAAAACTGCGCTGCATAAATTGAGGCTAGAGTGTTTGCGGGGGTCTTGCGGGGGGAGAAACAGTACGAGTAAACAGCGAACCGGGGCTGACAGAAACCGGTTCGACCGTGCCTGCATCAGAGAGCAGAAGCAGATCAAAAGTTATCGCTGCGGAGATATGCACACAACCGGTACATTGAGCGTCGCACTGGGGGCAGCAGACACAGGCCGACTCTTCCTGCGAGCTGAGAGCCTGATCCGATGCCGGCATATCATGCCCGGCATGGCTCATCATAGCCATCTCAGCCTCGACGCCATCCATGCAATGTTCTTCAGATGACTCCATCGACAAGGCAAAACCACTGCGCAACGGCAGCATGACTACCATCAAAACCAGTATGTTGAGCAGGATTTTTTTGCAGATCGACTTCATGGGTGTATAAATAGCAGAAATGTGGTGATAAGACAATCGTTTAAGTGATTAGTTGGCAGTTGACAGCTAAAACATTTAGTCCACAGATAAACGCAGATGAACACGGATAAAATCGAAGACTTTGATTCTTGTGTAGAACTTGCAGACTTGCAGCTTTGCCCCCTCTCCCGCTGGGAGAGGGCTGGGGTGAGGGGCTTTTAAAAAGATAGTTGGCAGTTAAAACATTCAGTCCGCAGATGAACACAGATAAAGTCAAAAACTATAAATAAAGTCCGCGAAGGACGCGAAACACGCGAAAAGGGCACAAACAATAATACAAACGGGTTTTTTTGCCCCCTCTCCTTTTGGGAGAGGGCTGGGGTGAGGGGGCTTTTGATTGAGCAGCCATGCGTCCGATTATGCTGTGCTGATCGGATCGGTGCTTTGTGTTTGTTGTTGTTTGAGAAGTGGTTAGGCGTGTAAATTTATGTGCTTGGTGCCCCTCACCCTAACCCTCTCCCAGTGGGAGAGGGGATTTTCCGGCTGGTATCTTTTTGCCAGCTGTGATTGTTTGCCATTTGATTTAGCGTTTGGAATAAAGACGACTGATAATTCAAAGCGATATTTCAGCAAAATTCACACCCTTGCAGACTTGCAGCTTTGCCCCCTCTCCTTTTGGGAGAGGGCTGGGGTGAGGGGGCTTTTGATTGAACAGCCATGCTAAAGCCGTACTTCCACCTGCTCCGAGGCGGTTTTCGCTTTTGCCAGCGCCTGTTCTACGCTTTCCGCTCTGGCCAGAACCACGCCCATGCGGCGGCGGCCGGTGACTTCGGGTTTGCCGAACAGGCGCAGTTGGGTATCGGGCTGTGCCAATACTGCTTGCAGGTTGGCGAAGACGGGCTCGGTGGATTCGCCTTCCACCAGAATGACGCTGGAGGCGGATGGGCCGTGAAAATGGATGTTGGGAATGGG
>JAGXGK010000009.1 GCA_024636785.1 Gammaproteobacteria bacterium | reverse complement strand
TTTCATCGACCGATGAGAGCAAAGAGGCGCAAAAGATAGAAGGCGAATAGCCCGCCATGAGGGCCCGGAATAATAGTTGACTAATTTAGTCGGAAATAATACTTGACTAATTTAGTCGGGATTAAGTAGAATTGCCTGCAACACAGCAACGAGTAGCAGGTAATGAGACTGACAACAAAAGGCCGGTATGCGGTCACAGCAATATTAGATCTCGCATTTCATCAGGATGAGGGCCCGGTTTCGCTTGCCGCTATTTCAGAGCGACAGGGTATTTCTCTGTCCTATTTAGAGCAACTTTTTTCAAAACTGCGGCGCAGTGACGTTGTGGTTAGTACCCGTGGGCCGGGTGGCGGATATGCGCTGAGACAGAACGCAGATGAACTGAGCGTCTCCACCGTTATTATGGCGGTCGATGAGAATGTGGGAACGGTGGGTTGTGATAGCGAAAGCTGCCAGAGCGAACATCGTTGTCTGACCCACGATCTCTGGCAGGATTTGAGCGGTGAGATTAAGGATTTTCTGGACGGCATAACCCTGGGCGAAATGATGCGCAACAAAAAGGTGCGTGAAGTTTCCAGTCGACAGGATACAGCCTGTGCCGACGCAGTCGCATAGACGTTAGGGGCTAAAAGCATGGCGATTTATTTAGATCACAATGCAACCACGCCATTGCACGAAAAGGTGCTCGAGGCGATGCTCCCTTATATGGGAGGTACCAGTGGTAACCCGTCGAGTTTGCATCGCTTCGGGCGATTGCAGCGACATGCTATTGATCAGGCCCGTGAACAGATTGCAGAACTGATGGACGCACAGGCCTCGCAGGTCGTATTTACCAGCGGTGGCACGGAAGCAAATAATCTGATGCTGAAAGGGCTGTGTAAAGACAACGCTGTACAGCGTATCGCCGTCAGCGAGATTGAACATAGCTCGCTATTGCAACCGGCGGCCGTAGTCGCTGATGAGGGCTGTGCAGTCGATTCGATTGCGGTGGATCAGCAGGGTCAGGTCACTCCCGAAGCGCTGATAAATGCAATCAAAGATGACACCTCGCTGGTTTCGGTAATGGCCGCAAACAACGAAACCGGTGCACTACAGGACATTGAAAAGCTGGCAGAAGAGGCACGGGCACGGGGTATATGGTTTCATACCGATGCTGCACAGGTCGCCGGTAAAATGGAGCTTAGTTTCAAACAGGCTGGGGTACATGCTATGACCCTGTCGGCGCACAAACTTTATGGGCCGATGGGTGCAGGGGCGTTGATTGTGGACAAGCAGTTACCCATGCATTCGATATTGCAGGGTGGCTCGCAGGAATTCGGTCTGCGCGCAGGCACCGAAAATGTGCCCACCATCGTCGGTTTTGGTATGGCCGCTGAGCTTGCCAGGCAGACAATGGTGCAACGTGCGGATCAGGCCAGAGTTTTACGCGATCAACTGGAAAAAAGATTGATGCAGCTTGGTGTGGTGACGGTTTTTGCACAGCAGGTGCAACGTCTGCCCAACACGCTGCAATTTGGTGTGCAGGGTTTTGACGGTGAAACACTGTTGATGGAGCTGGATCGTCGCGGCTTTGCCGTCTCCAGCGGCTCGGCCTGCACCAGTGGCAAGAGTGAGCCCAGCCATGTGTTGAAAGCCATGGCGGTGCCCGATGAGCTGGCCACCAGCGCGATACGCGTCAGCCTGGGTAGAAGCAATAGTATGGCTGAAATTGATCTTTTTGTAGAAGCCGTGCAGCAGATTATAGGAATACAGAATTCGGCAGTCATGACGTCGGCAAATTTGTAATAAATACACCGCCGGACATGACTGAATTAAAGCAGCAAAACTAACGTAACAGAAGAGTTGAATTGTGAACGAAAAAACAAATAAGCCAATTTATTTAGACTACAGCGCCACAACGCCGATCGATGAGCGCGTTGTAACCGAAATGATTAAATATATGGGCCCTGAGGGTGTCTTCGGCAACCCCGCTTCACGTAGCCATGCCTATGGTTGGACCGCAGAAAAGGCGGTGGAGCAGGCGCGTCAACAGATTGCTGATCTGGTCGGCGCTGATTCTCGCGAAATCATCTTTACTTCCGGCGCAACAGAGTCGGATAACCTGGCGATCAAGGGCTCGGCGCATTTCAACAAAAAACGCGGCCAGCACATTATTACCTGTAAAACTGAGCACAAAGCCGTGCTCGACAGCTGTCGTCAGCTGGAGCGGGAAGGTTATGAAGTCACCTATCTTGATCCAGAAGAAAACGGTCTGGTTGATCTGGAAAAACTCAAAGCCGCGATGCGTGATGACACCACACTGGTTTCCATTATGCATGTCAATAATGAGATTGGCGTGATTCAGGATATCGAAGCGATTGGTAATGCCTGCCGTGAACGCAAGATTATCTTTCATGTGGATGCCGCGCAAAGCGCCGGTAAAATCCCCATGAATCTGGAAAATCTGCCGGTCGATCTGATGAGCTTTTCAGCCCATAAAATTTACGGCCCCAAAGGCATGGGTGCCTTGTATGTGCAGAGAAAACCCCGGGTACGTCTGGAAGCACAGATGCACGGCGGTGGTCATGAACGCGGTATGCGTTCGGGTACGCTGGCGACGCATCAAATTGTCGGCATGGGTGAAGCATTCCGTATCGCCAGGGAAGAAATGGCGACCGAAAACGAACGATTGATAACCTTAAGAAATCGTCTCTGGGATGGTCTCAAGGATATGGAAGAGGTTTATATTAACGGTGACATCGAGCAACGCGTTGCGGGCAACCTCAACATCAGTTTCAATTACGTGGAAGGTGAGAGCCTGTTGATGGCGCTGAAAGATCTGGCTATCTCCAGCGGCAGTGCCTGTACCTCAGCCAGTCTTGAGCCCAGTTATGTGTTAAGAGCGCTGGGTCGCAATGACGAGCTGGCACACAGTTCAATTCGTTTCAGCATGGGGCGTTACACCACCAACGAAGATATTGATACCACTATCGCCCATGTACGTGCAGCGGTAGAAAAGTTAAGAGATTTATCGCCGCTCTGGGATATGTATAAAGACGGCGTTGATATATCAAGCATTGAATGGGCGGCTCACTGATCGATAATCAGTGTTCGGCGGAAACTGTTGAAACAGCAGATAAAATCACAGAGGTAAAACGAAATGGCATACGGTGAAAAAGTTCTGGATCACTATGAGAATCCAAGAAATGTAGGCAAGTTTGATCATAATGAATTAGACATCGGTACCGGTATGGTGGGTGCACCAGCCTGTGGTGACGTTATGCGCCTGCAGATTAAAGTTAATGATGCCGGCGTGATTGAAGACGCCGTGTTTAAAACCTATGGCTGTGGTAGTGCGATTGCATCAAGTTCACTACTGACCGAATGGGTTAAGGGTAAAACCCTGGACGAGGCAAAGGCGATTAAAAATACCCAGTTGGCGGAAGAGCTGGCTTTGCCGCCTGTAAAAATCCACTGTTCAGTACTGGCTGAAGATGCCATTAACGCCGCAGTAGAGGATTACAGAAAGAAACACGCGTAATGCAATGCTTATAAGGTTATTTACACGTAAATTTAATATTTGGAACTGTTGATATGTCGATTACATTAACTGAATCAGCCGCAGAACGCGTTAAGAGTTTTCTTGATAAGCGCGGTAAGGGAGTAGGTCTGCGCCTGGGTGTTAAAACCATGGGTTGCTCAGGGATGGGCTATGTGGTCGAGTTTGTTGATGAGATCAACCCGGATGACGAGGTCTTTGAAGATAACGGCATAAAAGTCGTTGTCGATAAAAAAAGTCTAGTGTATCTCGACGGCACCGAGCTGGATTTTGCCCGCGAAGGCCTGAATGAAGGCTTTAAATTTAACAACCCGAAAGAGAAGGACCAATGTGGCTGTGGTGAAAGTTTTACTGTCTAGTCGCGACGGTTGCTTAACCGGCCCGGTTACGTCGTAAACGTATTATGGCTACTGATATCCTCACCTGCAATTTCTTTGAACTGTTTGATGTGCCGGTGGCCTATGAGCTTGATTTCGATCAGGTTCAGCAGCGCTACCGGGATCTACAGAAAATCGTCCATCCTGATAAATTTGTTAATGCCAGTGATCAGGATAAGCGGCTCTCCATGCAGCAGACCTCGAGAATTAACGAGGCTTTTAATACCTTGCGCCAGCCCGTCGATCGGGCCATTTATCTGCTTAAGTTAAAAGGTGTGGACACCGTACAGGAAAACAGCACGACCATGGATGCGGCCTTTCTGATGGAGCAGATTGAGATGCGCGAAGCTTTGTCTGAGATCCACTCGGCAGAAGATCCGCTAGCTGAACTGGACAGGTTTTCTGCACAGATCAAAACCAGCATGCAGGGCTTGATGCAGAACTTTTCAGAATGCTACGCGCAGGAAAAGCTGGAAAAGGCTCAGGAATTAATCAAAAAAATGCAGTTCATGCAAAAAGCCGGAAAAGAGGTGGATGAACTATCGGCAAAAATTGAAGACGAATTATATTAGTTATGGCTTTATTACAAATTTCAGAACCGGGACAGACCGCAGAACCGCATCAGCGTCGACTCGCTGTGGGCATCGATCTCGGCACTACTAACTCGTTGGTGGCGACAGTAAGAAGCGCTGAGGCGCTGACTCTGGCTGATGAGAGCGGGCGGCATCTGCTGCCTTCCGTGGTGCGCTACGGCGTGGATGCCATTGAGGTAGGTGAGGCGGCAATAGAACACGCAGTTAATGATCCGTCTAATACCATTGTTTCTGTAAAACGCCTGATGGGGCGCGCCGCTGAAGATTTAATTAGTCTGGGCAAAAGCTCGCCTTATACATTTTCCACTTCCGAATCATCGGTGCCCAAAATTCATACCCGCTCGGGTGATGTCAGTGCGGTGGAAGTTTCGGCGGAAATTTTAAAAACCCTTAAAGCCAGAGCCGAAGCGACACTGGGTGATGAGTTAATAGGCGCTGTGATTACCGTGCCGGCCTATTTTGACGATGCCCAGCGTCAGGCCACCAAGGATGCCGCCCGACTCGCCGGTCTGAATGTGCTGCGCCTGCTGAATGAACCCACCGCCGCTGCTGTAGCCTATGGCCTCGATAGCGGTCAGGAAGGCATTATTGCTATCTATGATCTGGGCGGCGGTACCTTCGACATTTCCATTTTACGGCTCAGGCAAGGTGTTTTTGAGGTGCTGGCCACCGGTGGTGACAGCGCGCTCGGCGGTGATGATTTTGATCACGCCATTGCAGAGTGGATTTTGCTGCAGGCCGGTTATGAAGCTGTGCCGGGCGCATCGCTGGTGCGTCTGTTGATACGCGAAGCGCGTTCCGCCAAAGAGCAGCTGGCTACGACTGAGTCGGTCGATATTGCAATCGAAACCGATGATCTCAAGTGGCAGGGGACTCTGACGCAGCTGCAAATGCGAGAGCTGATCGAGCCGCTGATTAACAAAACCATTATGGCCTGTCGCCGTGCACTTCGTGACGCCGATGTCACCGCTGAAGAGGTGCTCGAAGTGGTCATGGTCGGTGGCTCTACCCGTACTCAGGTGGTACGGGAAAAAGTGGGTGGATTTTTTAAGCGCGAACCATTAGTCAGCATTGATCCCGACAAGGTTGTCGCAGTTGGCGCGGCCCTGCAGGCAGATGTGCTCGCGGGCAATAAACCCGATGATGAAATGCTGCTGCTGGATGTGATTCCGCTGTCACTGGCTATCGAAACCATGGGCGGGCTGGCAGAAAAAATCGTCTACCGTAATACTCCTATTCCCGTCGCCAAGGCGCAGGAATTTACCACCTACAAAGATGGCCAGACGGCCATGGCCGTGCATGTGGTTCAGGGTGAGAGGGAGCTGGTCGATGACTGCCGGTCGCTGGCGCGTTTTGAGCTGCGCGGTTTTCCGCCGCACGTTGCCGGAGCCGCCCGGATTCGCGTGACCTATCAGGTCGATGCCGATGGCCTGTTGACAGTGAGTGCACGCGAGTTAACCAGCGGCGTGGAGGCAAGTGTCGATGTGAAACCCTCTTACGGGCTGACCGACTCTGAAATAGAAACCATGCTGCGCGATTCCATGGATCACGCGTCCGACGACATGCATTTACGCATGCTGCGTGAACAGCAGGTCGAGGCTGAACGTGTGGTCGAGGCGCTGGATGCGGCACTGCAAACCGACGGTGAGCAATTGCTCTCAGCGACGGAAAGAAGCAATATTGATCAGGCCAGGCAGCAACTGGTCGAAGTTTCTGCCGGTGATGATTCCGACGCCATCAAAACAGCAATCAAACAACTTGAAGGTGCCTGCGAAGACTATGTCGCACGGCGCATGAATTCCAATATACGTAACGCTATGCAAGGTCATTCAGTCGATGAATATGCTGGCAAAGATCAGGAGTAGCTAGAGACAATGGCACAAATAATTTTTTTACCCCACGAAGAGTTGTGTCCCGACGGTATGGTGATCGAAGCCGAGAAGGATCAAACAATTTGTGATGTGGCGCTCGCTAATGGTATTGAGATCGAACATGCCTGTGAGAAATCCTGTGCCTGCACCACCTGCCACGTCTACGTGCGTGAAGGCATGGAGTCGCTCAACGAAAATAGCGATGATGAAGATGACATGCTGGATAAGGCGTGGGGACTGGATCCCGATTCACGACTAAGCTGTCAGGCCAAAGTCGGTGATAAGGATCTGGTGGTGGAAATTCCGAAGTATACGATCAACATGGTTTCTGAAAACCACTAGAAGGCTGGCCTGGAATTTTGCAATCGGTCCAACGATGCAGGTTTATGGCGTCTGTTGCAGCCGTTCCGATATGACTTTTTTTAAATCATCTAATGTGGCGAGCTGGTTGAGACTGGCCTGATCCAGCCATAACGACAACTGCTCATTTTCCTCAATAAAAATCGCAGGGAATTCAGCTTCGAGGATGTGGTGGCGGGTGAGAAACTCATCGCGATGAAGAAACTCCAGTTCGATGTCGAGCTGTTTCAGAAAATCCATCCACTCCTGTCTGATTTTGAAATGTCCGTGGGTGAGCGCGCATAAATTACAACTGTAAGTTTTAGGCGAGAGTACTTTGTGTGCGATGTCGCTAACAGTATTGAACAGACCCGAATCCGCATTGTAAACAAATATCAGTTTCATGAGATCCCTCCTAATTATATAATTGAGACACAGGTATGTTTTGAGCGTTCCATCACCCTGTTTCGTGATGACGCTAGTCTGCCCCGCCGGAGGTTAACGGTCTACACTGCGGAACATATGTGCATTTTCGGACTCGAAGCCTGTATCATTGACAGCAGTGCTGTTGTTATTCAGCTCAAAACCGTTACTATAAAGCCCCGTTCGTAGTTAAGTTGCTGATTAAAGAGGAGTAAAGCTCGTGAAGTGGACAGATTCACTGGAGGTGGCCATTGCGCTGGATGAGAAGTTTCCGGACGTTGATCCTTTACAGATTGGTTTTGTAGATCTGCATAAGCGGGTTTGTGGGCTGGAGGAATTTGATGATGAGCCCGATCATTCCGGGGAACGTATCCTGGAAGCCATTCAGATGGCGTGGATTGAGGAAAAAAGCTGATTTCAAGACCCAGTAGTGCTTTCTAAACATCCTAAACCCGCGTAAAATCGCGGGTTTATTGATTAGAAATCAAAAAGTTAAGTAACTGTATCCATATGGCCGGCAAGCGCCAGGCAATTTAATAATGAGTGAAATATACATACCTGTTTCATCCGGGAAAATTAATCTACTCGATCTTGATCGTGACGGGCTGGTGGGATTTTTCGATTCGCTCGGAGAAAAACCTTTCCGTGCCAGTCAGGTATTGAAATGGATCCATCAGCAGGATGTCGCCGATTTCCAGCAGATGAGCAATATCTCAAAATCATTGCGCGAACAGCTGGAACGTCTGGCCGTGATCACAGCGCCCGAAGTGGTGCTGGACGAGCTGTCAGACGACGGCACCCGCAAGTGGGTGCTAAAGCTCAGTGACGGCAATCAGATTGAAACCGTCTACATTCCGGAAAGTGACCGCGGCACCCTGTGCGTCTCTTCGCAGGTGGGTTGCGTACTGGATTGCAGTTTCTGTTCGACCGGGCGTAGAGGTTTTAATCGCAATTTGAGCACGGCGGAGATCATCTCCCAGGTCTGGCTGGCTACACGACTGGTTAACCAGGAAAACAAACCGGGCCGCGCGGTCACCAATGTGGTGTTGATGGGCATGGGCGAGCCGCTGCTGAATTTCGACAATATGGTTAAAGCGGTGCGCATTATGATGGATGACTTCGCTTACGGCCTGAGCAAACGCCGTGTCACCGTCAGCACCGCCGGGGTTGTACCGGCGATGGACAAACTGGGGGATGTGCTGGATACGCGTCTGGCGGTTTCACTGCACGCCACCAATAATGAGTTGCGCGATCAGCTGGTGCCTATTAATAAAAAATACCCACTGGAAGAATTAATACCGGCGTGTCACCGCTTCATTGAAAAACAGAATGCGCGTACACGAATCACTTTTGAATATGTCATGTTAGACGGTGTCAATGATAGCGATCAGCATGCCAGGGAGCTGGTGAAACTGCTCAAGGGCATTCCCGTCATGATGAACCTGATTCCCTTTAATCCATTTGAGGGTTCGGGTTACAAAAGCTCATCGATGAAACGCATTGAACAATTCAGCCAAATTCTGATCAATGCTGATATGACGACCGTCATCCGGCGTACACGCGGTGAAGACATTGACGCAGCCTGTGGCCAGTTAGTCGGTAAAGTTGAAGATAAAAGCCGTCGTCATCGCCGTTTCGAAAAACCCAGATTCGGGATGCAAGTATGAATACAGGTTCAATATTATTAGCGCTGGCTCTGGTGCTCTCCTTGTCCGGATGCGCGACCGGTTCGAAAACGGCGAAGGAAACCCGCGATGACGCCAACCTGAAGCAGGCCTCGGCGACCAACGTACAGCTGGGCGTGGGTTACCTGAGACGGGGACAATATGAAATCGCCAAGGAAAAGCTGCAAAAAGCCATCGATCAGGATCCCAAAAATATTGATGCATACACCACCATGGCTTTTTTGTTGATACAGGTGGATGAGCTGGAAGAGGTGGAAAAGTATTACCAGGCTGCGCTCAATGTGAAAGAAAAAGATCCCGGCTTGCGCAACAGTTACGGTGCTTATCTATGCCGTGTAGGGCGTACTGATGATGCACTGGAGCAATTCACGCTGGCTTACAACAGTCCCTATTATAAAACGGCGTTTTTAGCCTATGCCAATGCGGGAACCTGTCTGTTTCAGGCCGACCGGTATGAGGAGGCTGAAGTCATGTTACGCAAGGCATTAAAGCTTCAGCCTGAATTACCCGATGCGCTGATTTCGATGGCTGAACTGGCGCTGGCAACTGAAAGTTATATGAAATCGCGCGCCTATATTCAGCGCTACCATGCCGGCAATAAACCATCGGCAGAAAGTCTGTGGGTGCAGGTGCAGGCCGAAAGAGCGTTGGGCGCAAAACAACATTACTACAAGTATGCGAGACAATTACTGGCTGAGTTTCCTGACTCAGAGCAGGCTGATCTGGTAGAGGAGTTGGCACGCCGTGACCGAATCAAACAATACTGAAGATAGAACTGAAGATGAAATTGGAGATAGACAGGTGCTCTCCTTCGGGGAGCACCTGTATCTTGAGCGTAAGCGGCAAAATTATTCGATTAGCGATGTCGCTAGCGCCATACATCTTTCCGAAAAGATCATTGATGCGCTGGAGCGCTCTGATGTGTCGAAGCTGCCGGGGCCGACTTTTGTTCAGGGCTATCTGAGAATCTATGCCAAATACCTCGGCATCTCGGAAGCGCTGGTGCTGGAAGAATATGCGCACGCCGTCCCGCATAAGCTGGAGACCGAATTAGAGTATCGATCAACGGTGCGGCATCAGGCGAGCAGTAATTCGACCCTCGTCAAAATGGTGACGGTTCTGCTGTTGGTGATCACTGTCGCGGCGGCATTGTACGCTGCATTTGGTTATTACAAAGAAGCGATGGTGCAGGAAGAAGTGACTCAGCTGGACGACCCGAGCACTTTCTCTTTGCCGGATACCCGCCCGCCGGTTCAGGATGAATTCGCGGACGGGGCATTGTCTTCAGAAGCACTTCAGCTGGAGGAGTCAGAGCTGGCGGAAATGGAAGGTGCGATTATTGCCGGCGATGAGGACACAGCTGAGATCGAAGTCGAGACCGATGCTAAAACCGGAACCGCGACAGATGCACCGGCCGCGACAGATGCACCTGTAATCATCGCCGTACCCGAAGTCCCTGAGCAAGAGCCCTTAGCTGAGATCGCCGTTGAGCAGAACCAACCCGAACCACTGCCTGCCGGTGAAAATGTTCTCGAACTGTCAACCGATGAGGTCACCTGGCTGGAGGTTGACGATGCCAACGGCATAACTTTGTACTATGATCTGCTGCAACAGAATCAATCCTTGAGACTGAAAGGGGCGGCACCATTCAGAGTTTTTCTGGGTAACGCGCCACCGGTTACAGTCAGGCTCAATGATGTCCCCGTTAATATCGAGAAACGCATTCGTGCAAATAGTATTGCACAATTTACAATATCTACTGACCGGCAACAGGTCATTTTCCATTAATTTAAAAAGATTCAGGTTTCATGGCTAATTTGCTCAAATCCATCCGTGGCATGCATGATGTACTGCCAGAAGACTCACCGCGCTGGCAGGCCTTTGAAGCAAAAGTCAGGCGACTGATGGCTTCCTACACCTACAGTGAGATTCGTACCCCTATTGTCGAATCCACCGATTTATTCTGTCGCTCTATCGGTGAAGTAACCGATATTGTTGAAAAAGAGATGTACACCTTTGAGGATCGAAACGGCGACCGTCTAACCCTGCGCCCCGAAGGCACCGCAAGCTGTGTCAGGGCCGGTATCCAGCATGGCATTTTGCATAATCAGATTCGTCGACTCTGGTACATGGGACCGATGTTCCGTCATGAACGTCCTCAAAAAGGCCGTTACCGGCAGTTTCATCAGCTGGGCGTGGAGGCCTTCGGTATCGCCGATGCCGATATTGACGCGGAACTGATTATCATGAGTGCACGTCTATGGCGGGATCTGGGCTTGAAAGATCTGCATCTTGAGCTGAATACGCTGGGCAGCACCGAGTCAAGAAAAAATTACCGCGCTGTGCTGGTCGATTACCTCGAAGCACATCGCGAGCAGCTGGATGAAGACAGCTTGCGCCGCATTAATAAAAATCCACTGCGTGTGCTCGACAGCAAAAATCCCGGGATGGAAGCACTCATTGCCAACGCACCCAGTTTGCACGACTATCTGGATGAGGAGTCGGTGGAGCATTTCGAGCGTCTGAAGGTCTACCTTGATGGCGCCGGCATTGCCTATACGATCAATGCTAGACTGGTTCGCGGACTCGATTATTACTGCAAAACGGTTTTTGAATGGATCACCGACAGCTTGGGCGCGCAGGGTACTGTTTGCGCAGGCGGGCGCTATGATGGCCTGGTTGAGCAGCTGGGTGGCAAGGCGTCTCCGGCAGCAGGGTTTGCCATAGGTATGGAACGTTTATTATCATTGATGGATGAAACCGGCGTCTCTGCTCAGGAAGAACCGGTTGATGTTTATATCATTCCCCAGGCATCGACTGATATCGAACGCACTCTGAATTTAGCGGAAGCAGTGCGTGAGGCTCTGCCCGAGTTGAAGGTGCAGATGCATTGTGGCGGAGGTTCCATCAAGTCACAAATGAAGAAAGCGGATAAGAGCGGTGCTGAACTTGCACTGCTTGTTAATGATGACGAGCCGGAGCGTGTTGTTATCAAATATTTGCGTGAAGCAAAATCCCAGCAGCTGGTGGATCAGGCCGCGATCATTAATTTTTTAAATAAAAATAATTAGGAAAATGCAATGCAAGATTTTGAAACAGAAGAACAACAATTAGAAGCCATTAAAAGATGGTGGCATGAAAATGGCTCGTCGATATTGATCGGCCTGGCGATTGGCGGGCTTTCACTAGGCGGATGGAACTGGTACCAGAACACACAGGTCGACCACAGTCTTAAGGCCAGTGATATGTACGTAACTGTAGTTGCCCAGGCCGAAAAAAATAGCAGCAGCGCATTTGATACCACGACCGCCGACAAGCTGGTGGCGGGCTACTCAGACACCCCTTATGCCGCACTATCTTCACTGGTAGTTGCAAAGCACGAATTGCGTACCGGCAATACCGAGCAGGCCATGGCGCGTTTGCAATGGGTAGAATCCAATGCCGTGCAGGATGAGTTTAAACAGCTTGCTCAGCTCAGACTGGCACGATTACTGATTGCACAAAATAAATACGATGAAGCCTATGAGCTGCTTAGTGCCGAACATTCTGCTGCTTTTGATGCTTTGTATGAAGAGCTTAAGGGTGATGTGTTTGTCGCCAGAGGCGAACGGGAACAGGCGCGTATCGCTTACGATAAGGCGATTATCAGTGCGGCTCCCCCCAGTCACTGGTTACAGTTAAAACGTCAGAATCTGGGTGCCTCCAGTTTAGGCAATGCACAATTGACTGAGCCTGCTACATGATCGCACTGCGTTATAGCCTGTTGGTATTTGCACTATTTCTGCTGACAGCGTGTGGCGGCAATGACGATAATGCAGAGCCACCGGCGCCGTTGACCGACTTCGAACCGACTAAAGTGTTGCACGAACAGTGGTCGTTAAGTACCCACAGCGGTGTAGAGCAACAATTTCTATTTATCGAACCATTGCTGTTGAACGACCGGATAATTATCGCTGGACGCGATGGCACTGTCACCGTGGTTGATGTGAATAGCGGCAGGCGGCTGAAAACAATTGACCTTGACACTACCTTGACTGGCGGTGTCGGCGGCGATGACAACCTCTGGTTGCTGGCAACAAAAGATGGTGAATTAATCGCCATTGACGGGGCGACCACCCTGATTAAATGGCGAGTGAATGTGCCGAGTGAGGTTTTGATCAAACCGGTCCTGTCAAAAGAGTCAGTTTTTGCCCGAACCGTTGATGGCCAAATTATCAGTCTCAGTCGTGCCAGCGGCAAACTGCAATGGAGTTACCAGCAAACCAAGCCCGCTTTAACATTGCGCGGCAGCGGTCAGCTGGTGCTGACTCGTGATCGTATCTATACCGGTATGGCCAACGGACGCATTGTTGCGCTCTCCGTAGATAATGGCGAAGTGATCTGGGACGTGGCACTTTCCACGCCACAGGGACATTCCGAAATTCAAAGGCTGGTTGATGTTGATGGTCATGCTGAGCTGTTCGGCTATATTTATTATGTAGCAGGTTATCAGGGACGCATTGCCGCCATTAATGCCCAGAAGGGCCAGTTCCTGTGGGCGCGTGACTTCTCCTCTTATTCAGGGGTGACGGTGGATGCGAAAGCTGTTTATAGCAGCGATGAACGCAGCCATGTCTGGGCGCTGGATCGCTTCAGCGGCGCCACTCTCTGGAAACAGGAAAAATTGCAGGCAAGGTATGTGACTCGACCGGTGTTATTTAATGATCTTCTGGTGGTGGGTGATGCAGAAGGATACTTGCACTTCATGTCCAGATTCGACGGCAGTTTTGTTGCGCGCATTCTGGTGGATGGTTACGGTGATGATGAAATGCTCAGCAGCGGAACCGGTATTCTCGTGCCACCGGTTGTTACCGACGAT
>JAGXGK010000030.1 GCA_024636785.1 Gammaproteobacteria bacterium | reverse complement strand
GACCGGCCATGGTTAACTGCTGGCATATCTCTTCGGTAGAGATAGCCGGACTCACCCAGGTTCTTAGCCACTGTTCGCTAATTTTCATGCATCAACTCCTAAGCGAACTGCTGTAAAAATTTAATATCGTTTTCAAAGAACAGGCGGAGATCATTTACGCCATAACGCAACATCGCCAGACGCTCGACCCCCATGCCAAAGGCGTAGCCGGTGAATTTTTCGTTATCGATATTCACTGACTCAAAAACTTTAGGATGCACCATGCCGCAGCCCAGCACTTCCAGCCAGCCGGTGTGACCGCATACACGACAGCCTTCGCCAGCACACATCACGCACTGGATATCCACTTCCGACGACGGTTCGGTAAACGGGAAGTAGGAGGGGCGGAAGCGGGTCTTTAAATCTTCGTTTTCAAAAAACCGTTTGAGGAAATCTGACAGGGTGCCCATTAAATCTGCAAAGCTGACATTTTCATCGACCAGTAAGCCCTCGATCTGATGAAACATCGGCGTATGGGTTAAATCCGAATCGCAACGATAGACGCGTCCCGGCGCAATGATGCGTAACGGTGGCTGCTCTTTTTCCATATGGCGAACCTGAACCGGAGAGGTGTGGGTTCGCAGCAGGGTTTTGGCATCGAAATAAAAAGTGTCGTGCATGGCGCGGGCAGGATGATGCTCGGGAATATTGAGTGCCTCAAAGTTATGGAAATCGTCTTCGATCTCCGGCCCCTCTTCCACGCTGAAGCCGAGCTGTGAAAACAGGCTTTCAATACGCTGCATGGTGCGCGTAACCGGATGCAAGCCACCATTGTGCTGACCCCTTCCCGGCAAAGTCACATCCACACATTCATTCGCCAGTCTGGCCTGCAGCTGCGCCTGCTCAAGCGAGGCTTTGCGTGCTTCTATGGATTGTTGCAGACTCTGCTTGGCGGTATTGATCTCCTGCCCGGCGGCTTTACGCTCGCCCGCAGGCAGACTGCCCAGCGCCTTTAATAAGGCGGTCAGTGCACCGGTCTTACCCAGATAGCGCACCCGGATCAGGTCCAGCGCCTCCAGATTATCCGCCGCTGCAATTTCTGCCTGCGCATCAGCGATCAACTTTGGCAAATCCACGTAATTCTCCTGTCTTAATAATGTCGCCACGCAGCAAGCATTGTCTTTTTTGAGCATTTCCCAGCTAAAGCGTAGACGAAAGTTGTCTATTTTTCATCTACTTAGAAAAAAAATACTGCTAAATTCTTAAAAATAAAAAACAAAAAAAAGGGGAAGCCAGCTTCCCCTTCTTCTATCGATATACCAATGACAGACTTTTCGCCTGCCATCGATTGCGATCAGGATTTAAGCAGCCAGGGCTTGCTTCGCTTTTTCAGCGATCGCGCTAAACGCTACCATATCGTGAACGGCCAAATCAGCCAGCACTTTACGATCGATTTCGATTTCAGCTTTGCTCAAACCATTGATCAAACGGCTGTATGACATTCCGCATTCATGTGCTGCGGCATTAATACGTACAATCCACAATGAACGGAAGGTGCGTTTTTTAACCCGACGGTCACGATAAGCATATTGACCCGCTTTAATAACAGCCTGATGGGCAACACGATAAACTCGACTGCGCGCGCCATAATAACCCTTCGCCTTGGCTAAAACTTTCTTATGCTTGGCTCTGGCCTGTACGCCTCTTTTTACTCTTGGCATTTCTATATTCTCCGGTTATCTTTTCAGCGGTTAAACGTAAGGCATCATACGATTGATCATTTTGATATCGTTTTTATGCACGGTGGCAGCGTCACGCAAGTGACGTTTACGTTTAGTACTTTTCTTGGTCAGAATGTGGCGGCGATGTGATTGCGCGCGTTTTAACTGACCGGAACCGGTGCGGCTGAAGCGTTTTGCTGCGCCGCGGTTTGTTTTCATCTTAGGCATGATGCCATCTCCAATTTAATTAATCTTCAAAATAGGCTCGGTGTTCATCCTGAAACTTGGTACCGGCTTACTCGTTTACTGCTTTTTACTACTTACTGCTTTTACTACTTACTACTTTTACTGCTTATTTGGTCTTTTTCGGGCCCAACAGCATAACCATCTGTCGGCCTTCCATATTGGGCATTGATTCAACATTCGCAATATCTTCAAGATCGGCCATGACTCGCTTCAGCAGAATCATACCCAGTTCCTGATGCGCAAATTCTCGACCTCGAAAGCGCATGGTGACCTTGGTCTTGTCGCCTTCTTCAAGGAACTTGCGCAATTTGTTCAATTTAACGTTGTAATCGCCAATCTCCGTTCTGGGTCTAAACTTGATCTCCTTGACCTGGGTCTTTTTCTGCTTTTTCTTCGCGCCCTGCTTCTGCTTGCTGTTTTCAAAACGGAACTTGCCAAAATCCATAATACGGCATACGGGTGGCTCTGCATTTGGAGAAACTTCAACCAGATCCAGACCGGCCTCCTGTGCCTTGGCCAGGGCCTCTGCGCTGCTGAGTATGCCCAGCTGCTCGCCATCTTTATCAATAACCCTAACCTGCGGGTAAGTGATGTTCTCATTTAATAATGTCTTTTTAGGCGAAGCGATCTTTTATTCCTCCAAAACGGCAGAACCGCGGCGCGCAATCTCATCGGAGAATCGGCCAATCAAGTCTGTAATAGACATTGAGCCCAGATCCTCGCCACTGCGCGTGCGTACGGTTACCGTGTTATTTTCAAGCTCCTTATCGCCGATCACCAGCATATAAGGAACTCGCTGTAATGTGTGCTCGCGGATTTTAAAGCCGATCTTCTCATTTCTCAAGTCTAATTCGACTTTAAATCCTTGTTCAGCAAGCATTTGCTGTATTTTTTGGGCAAAATCAGCCTGCTTGTCGGTAATATTCATAATTACGGCCTGAACCGGTGCCAGCCAGAGCGGGAATTTACCCTCGTGCTCTTCGATCAGAATGCCGATAAATCGCTCCATGGAACCCAGAATGGCCCGATGCAACATCACCGGCACCTGCCGGCTATCGTCATCGGCGACATATTGCGCATCCAGACGCCCCGGCATGGAGAAATCAACCTGCATGGTACCGCACTGCCATTGCCGACCCAGACAATCTTTCAGCACAAATTCGATTTTCGGCCCGTAAAAAGCGCCTTCGCCCGGCTGTAGTTTCCATTCCAGACCCTTGTTATTGAGCGCCTCTTCCAGTGCTGTTTCGGCCTTGTCCCAGGCGGCGTCGTCACCGACACGCTGCTCGGGGCGGGTGGACAGCGCCACCAGAATTTCGGTAAAGCCGAAATCGGCATAAACTTCGTACACCAGGTCGATAAATGCCGACACTTCATCCTGCACCTGATCTTCGGTACAGAAGATGTGCGCATCATCCTGCACAAAATTTCGCACCCGCATCAGGCCATGCAGCGTGCCGGATGGCTCATTGCGGTGACAGGAACCAAATTCAGCCAGGCGCAGGGGCAGATCACGGTAACTCTTCAGGCCCTGATTGAACACCTGAATATGACAGGGACAATTCATCGGCTTGACCGCATAATCGCGATGCTCTGAATGTGTGGTGAACATCATGTCACCGAACTTGTCCCAATGGCCGGATTTTTCCCACAGGCTGCGATCGACGATCTGCGGCGTGTGGATCTCCTGATAATCATTCTGGCGCAGTTTCTGGCGAATGTAGTTCTGCACTTCCAGATAGATAGACCAGCCCTTGTCGTGCCAGAACACCATACCCGGTGCCTCTTCCTGAGAATGGAACAAATCCAGGCGCTTGCCCAGTTTGCGGTGATCACGCTTCTCCGCCTCTTCCAGCTGATGTAGATACTGACCGAGCTGCTTTTTGTCCGGCCATGCTGTGCCGTAAATCCGCTGCAACATCTTGTTGTCGGAGTCGCCGCGCCAGTAAGCCCCGGCCAGCTTCATCAGCTTGAAACCTTTGCCCAGTTTTCCGGTGCTGGGCAGATGCGGCCCGCGACAGACATCAAACCACTCACCCTGACGGTAGATGGTGACCTCTTCGCCTTCTGGAATAATATCTTCGATGATCTCGACTTTGTATTTTTCACCCAGCTCACCGAATACCCGAATCGCCTCTTCCCGATCGATGACTTCGCGCTCGATGGGCAGATCGCGTTTCACGATTTCGTGCATGCGCTGCTCGATTTTCTTCAGGTCATCTTCGTGAAAGGGCTCGTCGCGGGCGAAGTCGTAATAAAAACCGTTTTCTATCGCCGGTCCGATCGTCACCTGCGTATCTGGATAAAGCTCCTGTACTGCCTGCGCCATCACGTGTGCGGCATCGTGGCGCATCAGCTCCAGCGCCTCTTCACTCTTGCCGGTAATAATGGCCACTTCGGCATCGGACTCAATCGGATAAGAGGCATCAACCAGCTCACCATTGACCCGACCCGCCAGAGTCGCACTTGCCAGACCAGGGCCGATATCTCTGGCGACGTCCATCACGGTTACGGCAGAATCAAATGAACGTTGTGAGCCATCAGGAAGGGTAATAACAGGC
The DNA here is from genome assembly GCA_024636785.1 of Gammaproteobacteria bacterium. Lineage (GTDB taxonomy): Bacteria > Pseudomonadota > Gammaproteobacteria > SZUA-229 > SZUA-229 > LH-M37. The sequence continues at coordinate 1,432 of JAGXGK010000030.1, read as the reverse complement.
ATGTTTATCTCCAGTGGCGACCCTTACGAGAGGTCGCTTGTTATGTAAATATTTAAGCTACAAAAAAGCACCGTTTTGAGGTGCTTCAGAATTGGTAGGCACGAGTGGATTACTCCAGACATCCTGTCCTCCGCCCTTCGGGCCGCGCATAAAACGCGCGTTCTCATTTGCTCCCGGCAAATCAGTCGAACCACTTTATTATTATTCGGTGGTTCTCATCCAGTTACTTCTATCAAAAAATTGGTAGGCACGAGTGGATTCGAACCACCGACCTCTTCCATGTCAAGGAAGCGCTCTAACCAACTGAGCTACGCGCCTAAAGGGCAATAACCTATCTTTTGTTTATACTCAATACGAGTTTATGCAGGCACGAGTGGATTACTCCGGGCTGTCCCTGCCCTCCGCCCTGCGGGCCGCACAAAAATCGCGCGTTCAAAATCGCTCCCGGCGATTTTGTCGAACCACCTACCTCTTCCATGTCAAGGAAGCGCTCTAACCAACTGAGCTACGCGCCTAAGGGCTGCGAACAGTAGCAAAATGGGCGTTGTTTGGCAAGGGATTAGCAAGCCGGAATTAGGCTGTTTTAACTTTCTTAGTCAAGCTACTCTTGTCCAGACGTCATAAAATACTGATAAAGAGCTGAGCAAGCTGCCATCATTTATAAAATTATATTTATGTGAATAACCATGAAACTCTTTCTTTATCTTATTTTCGCAGCCTGCCTCTATTCCGCACCCCTCAAATCACTAAATACCGAATGCACGTCACTCTCCCAACGTTCAAAAATAATCCGATCCTGCTCATCCACCATCTGGGCAAATAACAGGGGGCTTGCTGTCACCAGCAGGGTATCCCTGCCTTCTGCAAAGATGGCGACCTTGGGCGGCATATAGGGGATCATTTGTGGATATTTGTTGATGATGTATTTTATTTCATCAGCCTTGCCGACAAACACGATGCGGTATTTGTCGGTCTCGTAACCCATGCCGGTCAAACCAATATCAATGCGCTGTACACGAGCAACGGTGTAGCCGTGCTCTCTGAGCGATACCTGCAGATTGGTCATCGCTTCTGAAAACGGGGCGGTAGTACGAGCCATAATCAGATCGGAGGCGAAGCTGTGGCTGCTGATGAGAAGACCCAGTAGACAAAGACTTTTCAGAAAAATTTTCATAGTGACGCGTCCTCCAGAATAGCTTCATATATTTCGGTCATTTCCTCACAGGCCTCATTCAGGTTTTCATTATTGAACAGCCGACTCAAACGCATGGGGTTGATGGTCATCATCTGCACCTTGCCTTCGTGCTCAATAACCGTCACCCGGCACGGCAGGAACAGGCCGACGCGTGGATCGATATTCAACGCCTCAAACAGAAAGTTAAAGTTACAGAAATGCAATACCACCTGCTTTTTGTTTTCCTCTCCCTCTTTC
>JAGXGK010000029.1 GCA_024636785.1 Gammaproteobacteria bacterium | reverse complement strand
CTGTGCTGGCCGCCATCGGTGAGGTTGGGGTTGTCGGCGTCGGCACACTCGGCGTTTTTCAGTTCATCCTGCGTAAACACGATGAAGTGGTTGTGCAGCATGCGAATGCTGGGTACGCCGGGTGAGGTCAGCGGCCAGGTGGCGTCGAGGCTGGCTTCACCGGCCAGTACCAGATGCTGGGCGGGATCGGGGAATTGCTCCAGCATATATTCAATAATGATCTGGTTCATGCGGTTCCAGACATTTTTTACATTTTCCGGCAGCTGGGTACGACGCACCGGTCTACCCAGTGGATTAAGAATCGTCTGCGAGGTGTTGTAGATGATGGAGGTGTCAAACACGTTGCTGTGGCCCAGCGCCTTGCGGTACATCAGCAGGTTTTCAGGGGTCACCAGCAGGCCGTTGTTGTGGATCAGGTCGTTGAGGTTTTCGGTACTGTTGAAGAACTCGTTTGGCTTCATGCCTTCGGGTACGTCCAGTGGAATAGGGCGAAATGGGGTGACGATTTGACGTGGCGCTTGCATCTGTTGATTTACCTGCGTGTTTGCTAAATGGTTCAGGTATCGAATGATACTGTAATTGCCAGGAGGCTGCCGGATTTAGGATGAATTGGCTGCGGAAGCGGGAGAGCGGCCCAAATCTCCCCGATTTTTCGTTGCGTAGAATAACTATGCGCCTCAAAATCGGGAACATTTGTGCTCACTCTCCCACTCCCTCGCTTCAATCCCCCTAAGCCCGACAGCCTCCTGGACATGACATTTTGTGGCTTGATCTGAATTCTGTTTTGCAGCATTAACTGTGTCTGCGGCTGGCCTTGTTAGCGATTAATCGAGCTGAAAAGCCCGATACAATCCCGCCTGAGTAGGTTGCACCTTAATGTCGGCAAATAAAAAAGGCTCCCAGAGGGAGCCTTTTTTAAAACTGCATAAGCGTGGCGCTTAGAAATCACCCACCACACCGGCCTGCACAATGCTGTAGATGTTGTTGCGCACCTTCATGCCCAGCACTTTTAGTTCCTCTGGAAGATCGGCTGCGCCTATGGTGGCATCCATATTGAGTGTGACCAGCCAGTCAGTGCCGTCTTTACCCTCAACCATGGCGATGCGGCAAGGCAGGTAGCCGGAAAAGGCCAGGCTTTGGGCAACCATTTTTGAGGCGATCATGGCATCACAGAACTGGAAGATTTCTATGCGCGGAGATTTCCCGCCCATGGCTTTAACCTCTTCTGACAATGGCATGTGCGCGACTAATTTAAAGTTTAACAAGTTGGCGCGCAGTCTCATTGAGTCCGCCGCGTCATCCATCGAAACTTCGAGCGGACACTTGATCATGTCCAGTTCGATGCTGGTGCAGTCTTCGGGCAGTTCAATCATCTCCTGCGCAATCGCATTCGACTGGAACAGAAAAAGTGCGCCTATGGTGCTGATAATAAATTTCATCATGATATTAAACCCTCTGAGAGTGAATGTGTCGGTACGAACAGATAGTGCCTTACTTCATTAATTTTTGGGCGGTCTGCAGCGCAACGCCGCTGTTGATGTCGGCCCCCATGTCGCTGAGCACCACATCAAGTGCGCCCAGACAGAGCAGGATGTTTTCCGCGCGTGAGCTCTGGCCCATCAAACCGATGCGCCAGACCTTGCCGGCCAGTGAGCCCAGACCGGCACCGATTTCGAGATTGAATCGATTGAGCAGAGTGCTGCGCACTGCGGCTTCATCGACGCCCTCGGGAATCGTGACCGAATTCAGTTGTGGCAGGCGGTAGGGTTCGTCAACAATAAACGACAGCCCCATGGCTTCGATACCGGCGCGCAGAGCCAGGTGATTATCAGCGTGACGCTGCCATGCATTTTCCAGGCCTTCGTTCTGCAACATCACCAGCGATTCGTGCAGGGCATACAGGGAATTGACCGGCGCGGTGTGGTGGTAGGCGCGTTTGCTGCTGCCGCCCCAGTAACCCATGACCAGATTGGTATCCAGAAACCAGCTCTGTACTTTCTGCTTGCGATTTTTGATCGCCTCCAGGGCGCGCTCGCTGAAGCTGACCGGTGATAAACCCGGTGTGCAGGAGAGGCATTTCTGGGTGCCGGAGTAGATGGCATCAATGCCCCAGTCATCAACGCGCAGCTCGGTGCCGCCCAGCGAGGTGACGGCATCGACGATGCTCAGGCAGTCATATTTACGCGCCAGCGCGCACAGGGTTTTGGCATCGGACTGTGCGCCGGTGGAGGTTTCAGCGTGTACAAAGGCGACGATTTTGGCATCCGGATTCGCTTTGAGCGCATCTTCCAGTTTGTCGGGATCAACCGGCTTGCCCCAGTCATCCTCCACCATAACGGCGATGGCACCGGCGCGCTCGACGTTCTCTTTCATGCGCCCGCCGAACACGCCGTTCTGACAGACGATGACTTTGTCACCGGCTTCGATCAGGTTCACGAAGCAGGTTTCCATGCCTGCCGAGCCGGGCGCGGAGACCGGGATGGTCAGCTCATTTTTGGTCTGAAAAGCGTATTGCAGCATGGCTTTGACTTCATCCATCATGCTGACGAAAGCGGGGTCGAGATGGCCGATGGTGGGGCGGGCCATGGCGGAGGTCACGCGCGGGTGAACATCAGAAGGACCGGGGCCCATGAGAGTGCGAACCGGTGGATTGAATGAAGTGAAGCGCATGTATTAGACCTTTTTACTTAAAGAATGTGGGGCGCTATTCTGCCAGAAATAAGATTATTCAACTACCTGTATGAGCTCGGTTTTATCGCCGCTGATTGTCGAAGACCGCATGGTATCCTGACTATAAAAATATAAACCACAGGATGCTGAAAAAAATGAATTGTTTTTCACACTGCCGCTTTGCTCAGGCAATGATTGATCACGATATTTTTTATTAACTTATCAAGCCAGGTGTTCATCGATGATTTCGAGCCAGTGTTTTACCGGTACCCGAGATTTGGTCGCCATGTGCATCTGGCAACCGATATTGGCGGTGGCGATGATGTCCGGCTGTTCGGTTAACAGGGAGGATAATTTGTTGTCCAGTAACTGCTGCGATAGTCTGGGCTGCAAAATCGAATAGGTGCCTGCCGAGCCACAACAAAGATGTGCATCCTGCACGCCGGTAAGCGTGAAGCCGGCGTTGTGTAGAATGTTCTCGACCACACCATTGAGCTTCTGACCGTGTTGCAGAGTGCAGGGGCTATGAAAGGCTACTTTGATGTTTGCGGGCTTTATCGCTAGTGAGGCAAGGTTTTCATCGCGCAATACTTCACTGATGTCTTTGGCCAGCGCGCTAACTTTTTTTGCACTGTCTGCGTACTGTGGATCGTCTTTGAGTAGTTCTGCATAGTCTTTAACTACCGTGCCGCAGCCGCTGGCTGTGATGATGATTGCTTCAGCGCCCTGCTCGATGTACGGCAACCATGCATCGATATTACGACGCATAAAATTCAGGCCTTCTTCTGCAGCTGAAAGGTGATGACTAACGGCGCCGCAACAGCCCGCATCCGGAGCGGTGATCAATTCGATCTCAAGTTTTTGTAATATCCGGGCTGCCGCCTGGTTGGTTTGTGGTGTCACCACCGATTGCACACAACCCTGTAATACCAGCATTTTGCGCGCTTGTGTGGCAGTGGCTGTCTTGCTGGAAGATTGAGGCAGTGGCAGCTTGCGCTTTAAAGTGGCCGGTAATATGGGGCGAAACAGCAGGCCCAGATTGTAGATTAGAGCAAAGCGCTGCGGATAGGGTACGATCTTGCGTATCAGTGCTCTTGGTATTTTTTGCAGCAGGCTACGCGGTACCTGTTGATCGACGATTTCGCGACCGATTTCAACCAGCCTGCCGTAACGCACGCCGGAAGGGCAGGTCGTCTCGCAGGCGCGGCAGGTCAGGCAGCGATCCAGATGAGTTTGCGTTTTGCTGCTGATGGCATCGCCTTCCAGCACCTGCTTGATCAGATAAATTCGGCCACGTGGCCCGTCAAGTTCATCACCCAGCAACTGATAGGTGGGGCAGGTCGCAGTACAGAAGCCGCAATGTACGCAGGAGCGCAAGATGGTTTCTGCATCTTTGATGTGAATGTTGCTGAGGAACTGCTCACTGATATTGGTCTGCATTACAGCTCCGGGTATAGCTTGCCGGGGTTTAAAATATTTTTCGGATCAAACCCCTGCTTTAAGTTTTGATGGATGCGTAGCAGCCCCGGCGATAAAGTTTGAAAGCATGTCTGCTGTTCACTATGGCGAAATAAAATGGCATGGCCATCGACATCGGCGGCTGCCTGCTGAATGATCTCGGCAGGCGTTTCAGTTTTTAACCAGCGCAGGGCGCCGCCCCATTCATAGAGAAAGTTGCTGTCATTCTCGGCAGTAAAAGTTTCAATGTCGGATGCCAGGGAAATTCGCCACAGTGGTTTCTCCGTCGCGAAAAAATCCAGCTTGTGTTCTTTTAACTGATGCCAGTATTGTTCAGCATTGTCGACACTTTCTCCGCCTACAGTATCTCTTGCTGCCTGCACCGATTTTGCTGCCCCTGATAGCCTGATGCGCAAAACAGAATCATGAAAACTACTTGCAGAAATCGGCAGAGGTGTTTGAGACCAGCTGTGTATTTTATTAAGTGCCTCGATGGAGGAGCAGTGAAATAACTGTGTTTCTACCATCTCAGTTTTCGGTAACACTTTTAAAGAGACTTCCAGTAACACACCCAGTGTGCCCAAAGCACCTGCCATTAGGCGGGAGACATCGTAGCCGGCAACATTTTTCATTACCTCGCCACCAAAGGACATGATTTCGCCCTTGCCATTGATGATCTTGCAGCCAAGCAGAAAATCACGCGCCGCCCCGACATAGGCACGGCGCGGCCCGGACAGGTTGCAGGCGATAGTGCCGCCGATGGTTGCTGACTCGGCAAATGCGGGCGGTTCAAATGCCAGCATCTGGCCGTTGTCATCGAGCAGTTTTTCGATTTCGGCTAAGGGCGTGCCGGCGCGTGCAGTGATGACCAGTTCTGTCGGTTCATAACTGAGCACACCACGGTGGCCTGAAACATTAAGTATTTCAGCGGAAAGCAAACGATCGTCCGCACGACCATAGAATGCCTTGCTGTTGCCGCCAATAATGCGTAACGCTGTCACCTGTTCGTAGGCTTGCACTACCTGCTGTTGTAGCTGTTGGCTGATATCAGTGTTCATTCATGGTTCCAGAATATTTTTTCTCATGAGCCCGGTATAAGAGTGGCTTAGCCTAAAACCTTTCCAGCTCAGGAAACGGTAATTCACCTCTATGTATATGCATGGCGCCAAATTCAGCACAGCGATGCAGCGTTGGTACGGCTTTGCCCGGGTTTAATAGACCCTGCGGGTCGAACGCGGCTTTCACTGCATGGAACTGTTGTAGCTCAAGACTGTTGAACTGTACGCACATCTGGTTGATCTTCTCCATGCCAACACCGTGTTCACCGGTGATGGTGCCACCGACCTTGATGCATAGTTCCAGAATTTTTCCGCCGAATTCTTCGGTTCGCTCAAGTTCGCATGGAATATTTGCGTCATACAGAATCAACGGATGAAGATTGCCATCGCCGGCATGGAAAACGTTGGCGACCCGCAGTTCATATTCTTTGGACAGGTCCGCCATGGCTTTTAATACCTGCGGTAATTGCTTACGGGGTATGGTGCCGTCCATGCAGTAATAATCCGGCGACAACCTGCCCACCGCAGGAAAGGCGGCTTTGCGACCAGCCCAGAAAGTCAGCCGTTCGGCCTCATCTTTGGCGGTGCGTACTTCGGTGGCGCCACTTTGTTTTAACACGCCACGGACTTTTGATACGTGTTCCGAGACTTCCTCATTGGTGCCGTCGAGTTCACACAGTAATATCGCTTCGGCATCCAGAGGGTAACCGGCGTGCACAAAGTCTTCTGCGGCTTGTATTGCCAGCCGGTCCATCATTTCCAGCCCGGCGGGAATGATGCCGGCGGCAATGATATTGCCCACTGCTTCTCCGGCATTAACGACATCATCAAATGCCGCCAGTAATACCTGCGCGCGTTCCGGCTTGGGCAGTAGTTTTACCGTCACTTCAACGATCACGCCGAGCATGCCTTCGGAGCCGGTCATCAGTGCCAATAGATCGTATCCGGCACTGTCCAGGCCACTGCCGCCGATGGTTAGTAACTCACCGTCGATGGTGATAATTTTCAACTGCTGGATATTGTGTACGGTCAGGCCATATTTCAGACAGTGCACGCCACCAGAATTTTCCGCGACGTTTCCGCCGATGGTGCAGGCAATCTGTGAAGAGGGGTCCGGTGCGTAATAAAGACCAAACTGATCGACAGCTTGTGAGATGGCCAGATTACGCACCCCGGGCTGCACTCGAGCAATGCGCCGATTCGGGTCGATGTGCAGAATGTTTTTGAATTTAGCGAGGCTTAACAAAACACCCTGTTCGTGCGGCAGGGCGCCACCCGATAGCCCGGTGCCGGCGCCACGTGCTACTACTGGTATCATGTTTTCATGGCAGAGCGTTAAAACACGCTGCACTTGTTCAATGGTTTCCGGCAATACCACGATTAATGGTATTGCACGGTAGGCCGACAGGCCGTCGCATTCGTACGGCTTGAGATCTTCCTCGTCAAACAAAACCGACTCGGCTGCCATGAAGTGTTGCAGCGCCTGTATGAGTGCAGTCTTGCTTATTTTGGATTCAATGTTTTCGGAACTGTACATTTTGATGTTAAATTTTCTGCTGCCGGTCTGTTATTTAGTTTATCAGCCAAATTATTCGTGTTGCATCATCCGTAATGTCTCATCCGAATTCAATGCTTCTGTATCAGCCGTTGGGCTTGAATCGCTGTAGCACTGTTGCCAATGCGTTTTCATCACCGACATTGCCGGGGAAAATGACCACCGGCAAGTTGGGGTAACGCGGGTGATCTTCAGGGCAACGTACTACCGAGCAGCCAGCGAGTATTTGTCCTACTACCCGCGAGGTGCGCAATGCCAGGCCGTCGCTCAAAACATCATTTGAGGTGATGCCGCCCTTGCTAATCAAAAAGCCGATGGTCACTGGCAAGTTTCTTACTACGTCCATGAGAAAGGCGGAAACCTGTTCACCAAAGGCAAGCCGGGATTGCTGATCGTCGAACTGTAATTCAGTGCGGCTAGTATATATCACGGATGTTATATCTTTTGCATGACAGTCTTCAGCGCTGGCAATGACGTCTGTCAGTAACTGTTCGCGTTGTGACAAGATTTTTTCGACATCAATTTCGATGCCTGCCGTGCCGGGCTGTTGCAGTAACTGATTTAACTGCTGCGTAGTTTTGCTTACGTGCGAGCCTGCAATAATGGCACCGGCCATATCATTGCGTACATATACGCGCATTTTTTCTGCGGCCACGGCCTGTGGTGGCAGTTGGGCCAAAGCGGTCAATAGACTTGCGGCACTGCGAAATAGAAAACGTTTGCCCTGTTGCGCCGCCTGCATCAACTGCTGGCAGAAGTGATTGAGATCCGCCTGGGTTTCACCATCAACAACGCAGCAAACGTTATCTTGCAGTGCCAGCAGGCGCGGCAGTGAATCACCGCGCACATCCTGCAGATTGAAACGTTCGACCTGCGCGGCCTTGATGCGGCCTGCGGTTTTTTCTTCGACATAATCGGGAAGATAACTGTGCGAGTAGGCAAAAACAGAGTCGCGGGCGAATTCGGTTTCATGTACCGGCACGGGTTTATCATCAACCATAAGGTAGTGGATGCTATCTATGGTTTTGCGTCCGCCTTCAAAAAAAGCGGGCACCATAAAGTGTGCATCAAACGGCCCCAGTTCTTCGGCGATGACATCGGTTTCCACCGGGTAGTGGCCGCGCAGGGTGGAATCGGACCGACTGACTAACAGCGGGTTGATGGTTGTTCCTGTCGCGGCAAGTTCATCCAGTGCAAGCCGCAGGTTTTTGCAGACCTTGCGGGTCAGCGTCTCTGCCTGAGCTGCGCTCATGCCACGGGTGTTGGTGAGGATGAAAAACAGAGGCGCTGCATCCTGCAGGCCCTGTTTCAAGGTTTCCACGTCCCAGCGGGTCAACAACAGACAGCTGTGGACTGTCTGTGAACCCGTTGGGTCATCATCAAGTACGATGATCCTGGTTTCAGTCATTGACTCTCTCCGGTTAGTTCTGCCAGCTGAGCTGATTAGACCGCTTTCTTGACGAGAGAGAAACCCTGGATGGATGCCAGCATCGCATCTGCTGTAATGCCATTGAAGTCCATGATCTCAGCCGGTGATGCCGTGGTTTCGCCACGTTTCCAGCAGAAGGTATCGCGTCTTGGCGCACGGGTGCGCAGCAGTACAGGTTCCAGGGCCGCACTTGGACCACCGCTGACAGCGAGCAATGCATCGCCATCAAACAGCGCATTAAAGTGATCCTCGTCCATAAACTTGTTGTCCGGTTCTGATACCGTATCCCAGGCGATGTCACCCGGGCGATACAGACGTCGCGGATTTATGACGGCAACGATACGTACTTTATAACCTTCGCTTTCCAGTTTATCTTTGGCTTCAAATACCGGCAGGAAGATCATGTCGCCGGTGACGGCAAATACGACGGTGCCTTTGCTGCCCGCTGTTGATTCATAGATGGTGGCAGCACCATTTTCGATGGCATGGCGCGATTCCTCCAGCGACATGTAAACCGGTAATGGACTCTTTGATGCGATGATGACCATGCTCTTGTTGTAACTGGCAGTGGCATATTCATACGCCGTTTGGATGCTATTCGCATCACAGGGAAACAGCGGATAAGAATTACCATTACGCATCATCGCTGCAAAATAGTTTTCTATTTCCGGGCGTTGATGAGTCCAGCCATTACGGCCCTGTTCCAGTGCGCCGGCGGTAAACATGCACACCGTCGACGGCGTTTTGCGGCGTAGTTCCGCCATGGCCTGCGCCACTGTCTGCATGATGGGCCAGCCATTGATGGCAAACGACTCGTACGACAACCAGATTGAGCGAGAACCGAAGAGGGCGAGGCCAGCGGCGAAACCGGCACAGGCATCTTCATTCAGCGGCTCGTAAACCTGCCCGTTCGGCTCCTGGTTATAGAGTGGGTCCTGGGTCGGGTGGCGAATTTTCAGGGCGTCATTTATGTTTTTCATTGCCGAAGCTTCGTTGCCATCTGCATTGGTAACGACGTAACGCTCATCGGATAAACCAACCTGTGCAACCAGCGCGCCCATGGCAGTCGCGGGCACGGCTTTTTCGGTTTTGGCAAACTCGTTCATTGACAGTGTTGGTAATGGGGTGAATTCCAGTTCACCCTCAGTAACCACGGTTTTTGCCGCTGGTCCGCCACCGGCGCGGCGTAGATTGTCACGCACCAGCTGCCAGGCCTCTGGCGGCAGGGCGCGACGTTGCAGACCGTCGATGATGTGTGGCTGATCCAGCGTATCGGCTGGATATAAATTATGTGACTTGGCGCCGGTAGTGTGTATACCGGTACCTTTCAGCTGTTTGATGATAAACGCAGTCAGTTTTCCGCCCATGGCGGATTTCGCTGCTGCATCTATTCCGGTCAGCACGGCTTTGGTAAAGGCCAGGCGCTGTTTCAGTGAGAAGCGGCTGCTGTCGACATATGCGCCCTCCTGGTCACTGTCATCAAAATCTTTAGCATCGATTAAAATCACTTCTTCAAAACTATGGCCTTTCCAGTAGGCGATCATCTGTTCGTTATCAAACAGTGACACCATGGAATGATGCTCCTGTGAATAACCGTTCCAGATCAGTGTCGGTAAAAAGTTGGTGATTTCTGGATAGGCGACATGGAAATGCATCATCGAATTCAGGACATAGGGTTCGCCCATGCCACCGTCACCGATGGTGACCGGGAATAACTTTTCACGATGCAGGAAAGCACCGGCCATGGCAAAGTGCTGACCCTGACCTAACGGGCCGGCAGGTGACAGCAGGCCGGGAATAGCACCGGAGAGATGGCCCAGAAGGCCATGTTTTTCACGAAAACGCTGCATCATGTCGTCCATGTTGTTGATGCCCATCTCTTCCAGCGAACTGTCGAGGAACATGGAGGAATAAAAACCGGGCGCATGGTGGCCGACTTCGGTAACAATATTGGTGTGTCCCAGCATCATCAGAGAAGCGTGGGCTTCGGCACTGGAGGCAAAACCGCCGGGATGGCCGCTGCCTTTGGAGCCGGTGACCTGTAGTGTGAGATAACGTAAAGCATCTGCGGCCAGTAAAGTCTGGTACACACTGTTGTCATCGTCACTATTTTGAATAGCGCTCTGGCCTTCGGCAATCACTGCTTCAGCTGCATATTTGTCAAAATCCGGCCATTTTTCACCATAGTGCTGAATACCCTGGCAAAATGATGGGGTAATTGAATCGTTATTGCTGCTCATAGCGTGCCCTCGTAAAGTCTGTTGCTATATGAATGAATTTCTAATTTTCGCATCGTAATTAAGATTTCACTATGTGAAATATTGATGGTAAATGAAAAGCGGTACATTCATTCGCACCGCTTTATTTATTACTTGTCTGAACCTTAGCTTAGACGGTATAATTTTGCAATACACAATCGTTTTCACAATATGAAATATAATTATGTCATCTATTCAAGTTATCGATCGTAGCGTCAGTCTTCTCGACGCTATAAGCCAGTATGAAGAGCCCGTCAGTCTGAAAATACTCTCTGCAGATACTGCTTTGCATCCCTCCACCGCCTTTCGTATCCTCGGTGCTTTGATGGAGGCGGGTTTTGTCGAAAAAGATAGCGCCGGTCATTACATGTTAGGTAAAAAACTGGTGCGTCTAGCGGGTAAGGTAAGGCGTGGTATTGATCTGCGGGAACAGGCGCTAGACGTTATGGAGGTGCTGCGTGATGCCATCGGGGAGACCGTCAATCTCACTGTGCGTGAGGGTGACGAGGTTGTCTATATCGAACGCGTTACTTCAAATCGAATGATGCGAGTCGAGCAGGTAATTGGCAGCCGTGCACCATTGCACGTTACTGCGGTCGGTAAATTGATGCTGGCTGAGTTAGGCGGTGATTTTATTCATGCCTATGCCGGTCGCACCGGGCTTAAAGCCTATACTTTGCATACCGTCACTACCGAGCAGGATCTTCTCAATCTGGTTCGTCAGGCGCAGGCTAAGGGTTTTGCTTATGATAATGAAGAAGCTGAAGAGGGCGTTGGCTGTATTGGTGTTCTGATTTACGACAACAGCAAAAATGTTGTTGCCGGTCTGTCTATCTCAGCCCCGATCGAACGCCGCAAGGAAGAGTGGGTGAAGCTGGTGAAGGAAGCAGGCAATAAAATATCCGAACGGCTTGGCGCATAATTCTGTTTTAGATTGAATTGATTGGTTCGGCTGTTGTCGACAGTTGAGTGTGATTGTTACAGCTGTGCAATAGAAGGGCATGTTAGAATTTGGTTGCAATTTTTATATGATTTCAGAGGTTACTGATTATATGTTCCGTAAAACATTATTTATTCTGGCGATGGCGCCATTTTCTACAGTATTTGCGTCGGCGATTGATTTTCGTCTGGGCAGTGAAATGGCGGAGATTACTTACAAAACAGAGGATGCCAGCTTTGGTTATGGCGGAGCCGATATTGGTATGGGCGTATTTTTTAATGAGGACGACAGTCTGCTCGCTACAGGCACCATTCTGGTTTCGGGAAGCGGTCAGGGGGATGTCAAAGGAATTCACCTGGGTGTCGGTGCCAAGGTTTATGCCGGGGTGCTGGATTTCCCTTCTCCTATGGACAATCAGCAGGGCGGCGCCGTGGCCATTGGTGCGCAGATTCGTTATGTGTTTCCGGGCAGAGCACCGTTTGCCATATTGCTCGAAGGCTTTGGGGCGCCTGATGTCACCAGTGCCTCGGATTTCAAAGGTGTTAAAGAGATCAGGCTGGCCGTTGAGTTAGAGGTAACGCCCAGTGCCAGAGCCTATATCGGCTACCGCACGCTTGAAGTGGATTTGACCGACGGCCTGGTTAGAAATGATGCCGTTGAGCTGGATGACCGCGCCCACATCGGCGTGCGCTTTTCTTTTTAGCGCGGCTAAAATAGATTATTTGAATATTGAAAAAGACGAGCCTGGCTCGTTTTTTTCTTTAATGGAGGAGATGAAGTGCCGGAAATGAAAAGATTGCAGGAGATTATGCAGGCTCTGCGTGATCCGGAATCAGGCTGTCCGTGGGATCTGAAACAGGATTTTTTGAGCATCACGCCCTATACCATCGAAGAGGCTTATGAGGTGGCCGATGCGGTCGAGCGGGCGGATATGCATGATCTCAAGGATGAGCTGGGTGATCTGCTTTTCCATGTCGTCTTTTATGCGCAGATGGCCAGTGAGCAGAATGAGTTCAGTTTTGATGATGTCGTCAAAGCCGTCAATGAAAAGCTGGTGCGCAGGCATCCACATGTTTTTGCGGGCGAACAGGTGGAAACGGATGAAGCCTTGCTGGAAACCTGGGAGCAGCAGAAAGGGCAGGAGCGGGAAAGCAAGATGCCGGAATCTGAAGCGAGTGCAGCAGCGAGCGCGCTGGATGGCATCGCCGCCACACTGCCGGCGCTGAAGTGGGCAGAGAAAATTCAGAAACGCGCTGCGCGTACCGGCTTTGACTGGGATGAACTGGCCCCGGTGTTCGACAAGCTGAACGAGGAGATCGCGGAGCTGAAGCGGGAGGTGGAAATTGAAGACAATCACGAATGCATTATGGATGAACTGGGTGATGTGCTGTTTTCCTGTGCCAACCTGTCGCGCCATCTGCAGATCAGCGCCGAGCAGGCCTTGCGTCAGGGCAATCGGAAATTCATCCAGCGCTTCCAGCAGATGGAAAAAACCATCGCCACGCAAGGCAAGGCTATAAACGAATATTCACTGCAAGAGCTGGAAGCGGAGTGGCGCAAAGCGAAGGCGTTAATTCGCGGTGCAGGTGCGGAGACTCCGGGGTTGAAAGGCGTGTAAAGCAAAAACTTGTTCACCGCAGAGGGTGCGGAGAAAAAACTGATTTTGATAAAACCATATCCACTCTTACAGCGCATGCGGACACCAAAGCAGGTCGCGGCCAGCTTCTTAAACCAATAATGATTTTCTCAGCGCCTCTGCGGTGAATGTTTTTATATTTAATTACTCGTTAATCAATATATAGCAAATTGCAGGCACCACAAAAAAGGCCGCAACAAGTGCGGCCTTTTCGATTCAGCGAAAGTGTCTGTTTAGATAAACAGAGACTGAGTCGCGTCTGAAGATTCTTCAAAGTACGACGCGGCGCCTACAAACTCGCAGCCATCAATGAAGGCCTTGGAATCGTGACCAAACAGGTCGACAGTCATCTGGCAGGCGAGGAATTTAACTTCGGCTTCCTGGCAAAGTTCCCGCAATTCACTAATGCTGGCAACACCACAATTTTTGATGGTTTTCTTCATCAGAGTGGTGCAGATAGGGTCCATGAAGGGAATATTCCAAAGTACATTGGGCACTTTTGGGCCAAAATCGATTTTTTGCAGCCATTTGGGGCCAAAAGGCATTTTCATCGGCATATCAGGTGCCGCCATTGGAGTAATCTTCAGTTTGCTGGTGTCTTTTAGCAGCAGGTTCAGACCGTAGAAAGTAAAGAAGATTGAAACCTCCATGCCCAGTGCAGCAGCGGTACTGGCCAGAATAAAAGGAGGGTAAGCCCAATCTAAAGTGCCTTTAGTTGCAATGATGGTCAGTTTGCGTGTGTCTGACATAATAGGTTTCCTCGAAATCGAATTTTAAATTTGTTAGACAGTCATCTGACTGTCCGCCTCGAACAGACTCTAACCATACCTCTAAAGCCATAATCATTGCAAGCACTTTTATGAAAGGGGGAAATAAAAGAATGTATCTGATATTGAGCGCCGAGGCGGGCTTTCAGGCACGTCAAATTACATTTTAGCGGGCTATTTAAAGGTATTGCATTAATTCGGTGAACTTTTGTACAGAAATAACGGGTGGCCGGCAGGTGAGTCCCTCACATATATAGGCGCAGGTGTCGGCGTGGTCGGCAACGGGTTTGTTGAGCCATGTCGGCAGCTCGATATCGGCTGCGATGGCAAAGAGCAGTATGTGAGGTTTGTATTTTTGTCGTAGCGGCTGTTGCCAGGTCTCCAGATTTTCGGCGCTGCCGCGAAGGATGATAATTTTTGGCGGCGAGAGGAATTTGTCGAGCGCATTGAGCAGGGTGCAGTGTGCAATGGGGGCCTGATTGATGTCGTGCCAGGCGACGCGAAGGCAGCGTTCGGCGGCGTGCAGGTATTCTGGGTTGCCGCAAATATAGCCCAGGTCTATCAGTGCGCAGGCGGCCATGCCGTTGCCGGAGGGCATGGCGTCGTCGCTGAAGGTCTTGAAGCGCTGGATGAGTTTTTCGTGATCGTGGCTGGTAAAGAAGAACCCGCCGTGTTCCGGGTCTTCAAACTGGGCGATGAGGATGTCTGCGATTTGCCGGGTCCAGATGAGCAGTTCGGTATCCCAGCGGCTTTGCAGAAGTTCGATCAGGCCGCTGAGCAGGAAGGCGTAGTCGTCCAGGTAGGCATTGAGTCGCGCCACCCGGTTTTTGCTGGTGGCCAGCAGTCGGTTATTGCGCCACATAGTCTCTTTTATGTAATAAGCCGCCTTAGTGGCCGACTCTATATATGTGTCATTTTCCAGCACCCGTCCTGCATGAGCCATGCCCTTGATCATAAGTCCATTCCAGGCGCAAAGGATTTTGTCATCCAGACCAGGATGAACTCGTGATTCGCGGGCGACAAACAGGGTCTGACGTGCGCTGTTGATTTTACTGTGCAGTGTGGCAGGGGGTTCATTGAACTGCTGGGCGAGCTCTTCGTAACGGGAGCAAATGTGTAAGTGCCACTGCTTTTCAAAGTTGGCCGGCTGATCGAGGCAAAAGCGCTGAGCAAACATGGGGTAAACATCATTATCCAGAAGCGCTTTGACCTTGCGGGGCGACCAGACATAAAACCGGCCCTCGTGGCCTTCAGAGTCAGCATCGATGGCTGAATAGTAGCCGCCATCGGGCGATTGCATCTCCCGGACCACCCAGTCAGCGGTAGCGACGGCGGTATCATGAAGCTGTTTATCCTGAGTGAGACGCCAGGCCTGCACATTCAGCCATAACAAAGGGCCATTATCGTAGAGCATCTTTTCAAAGTGAGGGATCGTCCATGTGGCGTCGGTAGAGTAACGGTAAAAACCGCCGCCAATGTGATCAAAAATCCCGCCGCAGGCCATTTTTATTAGTGTGTAGATCGCGCTGGAGAGGATTTGAGGTATGGGAAGGGGTGACTCAAAGTTATCAGGCCGGGTTATCGCCCAGTGGCTGAGGCTGAAATCAATAATGGCAGGGTGCGGGAACTTGGGCGGAGTGCTGTAGCCGCCGTGTTGCGGATCAAATTGCTGATCAATCTGGTTACAGGCCACATCCAGTGGTAGATGACTGAGTTCAGTCTCCGGCGTGATGGTCGTTTTGTTGATGAGATCCAGCGCTTCGCGCACGCTCTCGTTCTGAGTAACCAGATCCGCCTTGCGAGCTCGGTACACTTCACTGATGTGTTCAAGAATCTGGCGAAAAGAGGGCAGGCCATGTCGGGGTGATTTGGGAAAATAGGTGCCGGCAAAAATGGGCATGTGCTCATCAGGTGTGAGAAAGACCGTGAGTGGCCAGCCGCCTGCACGGCCCGTTAATATAGAGTGAGCCGCCTGGTATGTTTTATCCAGATCCGGGCGCTCCTCGCGGTCCACCTTTATATTGATAAAATACCTGTTCATGATCTCAGCGGTTTTAATGTCTTCAAAGGATTCGTGCGCCATGACGTGGCACCAGTGACAGGCGGAGTAGCCAATTGAAAGCAGGATGGGCTTGTTCTGTGCTTTTGCCGCATTAAGGGCGGTGTCGCCCCAGGGATACCAGTGCACAGGGTTGCCGGAATGTTGTAACAGGTAGGGGCTGGATTCTCTATAAAGCAGATTCATGACGCCTTAATGACCAATTAATGAAGATGATTGAAATATTTACAACCTACGATACGCATTATTGCATGGCAAAACAGCGACTTATAAAAAGGTTAATAAAAAACACTAAAAATTGTTAATGCAGTTGTTCCAATGTGGATTCATTCATGTACAATACGCCCCGTGTTGAGGGAAAAGCAAAGCGAGCACAGATTTCTTTTAGATTTATTTAAAATTAATTTTCGCTTAGGGCTTGCGCAGCAAGTTCAAATGCTGATAGAATTCCGCTTCTGCGACGAGCCATATGGCTCTTCGATGTTCTTTTACAATTTGGATCAGATAGTTTGTGTGGGTGCTTGCATTGGCGAGACCAAGAAACAAGCTAGGCAATTGAGGAATATTGATATTCTGATTTTAAACTAGCAACAGCGTTTCTTGTTTCTCAAAGAGCAAGACACCTGAAAGAAATAAAATTTGAGTATTAAACTGAAGAGTTTGATCATGGCTCAGATTGAACGCTGGCGGTATGCTTAACACATGCAAGTCGAACGGTAACAGCGGAAGCTTGCTTCTGGCTGACGAGTGGCGGACGGGTGAGTAACGCGTGGGAATCTGCCTTATAGTGGGGGATAGCCCGGAGAAATTCGGATTAATACCGCATAATCCCTACGGGGCAAAGCCTGGGATCTTCGGACCAGGCGCTATTAGATGAGCCCGCGTTAGATTAGCTTGTTGGTAGGGTAAAGGCCTACCAAGGCGACGATCTATAGCTGGTCTGAGAGGACGACCAGCCACACTGGGACTGAGACACGGCCCAGACTCCTACGGGAGGCAGCAGTGGGGAATATTGCACAATGGGCGAAAGCCTGATGCAGCAATACCGCGTGTGTGAAGAAGGCCTGAGGGTTGTAAAGCACTTTCAATAGTGAAGAAAAGCTCCTGGTTAATAGCCAGGGGCCTTGACGTTAACTATACAAGAAGCACCGGCTAACTCCGTGCCAGCAGCCGCGGTAATACGGAGGGTGCAAGCGTTAATCGGAATTACTGGGCGTAAAGAGTGCGTAGGCGGTTTATTAAGTCAGATGTGAAAGCCCCGGGCTCAACCTGGGAACTGCATATGATACTGGTAAGCTAGAGTATGGTAGAGGGGGGTAGAATTTCTGGTGTAGCGGTGAAATGCGTAGATATCAGAAGGAATACCGGTGGCGAAGGCGGCCCCCTGGCCCAATACTGACGCTGAGGCACGAAAGCGTGGGTAGCGAACAGGATTAGATACCCTGGTAGTCCACGCCGTAAACGATGTCAACTAGCCGTTGGGACCTTGAGGTCTCAGTGGTAAAGCTAACGCATGAAGTTGACCGCCTGGGGAGTACGGCCGCAAGGCTAAAACTCAAATGAATTGACGGGGGCCCGCACAAGCGGTGGAGCATGTGGTTTAATTCGATGCAACGCGAAGAACCTTACCTACCCTTGACATCCTCAGAACTTGTTAGAGATAACTTGGTGCCTTCGGGAACTGGGTGACAGGTGCTGCATGGCTGTCGTCAGCTCGTGTCGTGAGATGTTGGGTTAAGTCCCGCAACGAGCGCAACCCTTGTCCTTATTTGCCAGCACGTAATGGTGGGAACTCTAAGGAGACTGCCGGTGATAAACCGGAGGAAGGTGGGGATGACGTCAAGTCATCATGGCCCTTATGGGTAGGGCTACACACGTGCTACAATGGCCAGTACAGAGGGCTGCAAACT
>JAGXGK010000028.1 GCA_024636785.1 Gammaproteobacteria bacterium | reverse complement strand
GCGTCAAGTTTGAGATCCATCAAGGCCTGCTCCATGGTCAGCGGTAAGCGGCTGCTTCGCGACAGAATAAAATCATCAATTCTGGATTTAACCACCGCATATTTAAATTGCGAGAAGCCATTACTTTTATCGACATAATTAAATTCGGCGGTAATCTCTTCACTTTCTTTATTGGTTAGTTCAACGCCTTTCAGCTTTAACTGCATTGGCTCTTTGTTGATGCTCTGGTCGGAGGAGATAGCCGTGGCCGCACCTTCAAACCGGCCACGTGGCAAGTTGGCAGTAATGTTGGCAACACCGACATAAAAATCCGGGCGGGGCTGATATTCCCTGAAAGCAACATCGACGCCTTCGCTGCGCTCGATTTTGGGCGGCTTAGCCTCCCCTTTTTCAGGAAGATACGGCTCGATACGCCGGTACCACTGTTTGGCCAGTGTGACGTAGCCTGAAATCTGATCGCCGAAGAGCATCTGACTGATATTCTCAGCATTCAGGTTACCCAGATTATACTTATCTTTAATTCTGGCGATGTCGGCAGCGGGCGCTGCTTTGGCAGCTTTGAATTCAGCGTTAATACGATCCAGATCGGTACTAACCTGTTGTTTTGCCTGTTTGACAAGCTGCGCTTCGGCTTTCAAATCATTTTTGAGCTGCTTGGCATCTTTGATCGCCGCCAGCTTTTGCGTAGCATCGCCTTTAGTAGCAAGTTGAATCTCTTTATAGCGACTTTCGTATTGCTGCCATTTTTCTTTATCGGGCAATGCCCCCTTCATCTCCTGCCATTGTGAATCTGTTCTTGCCAGATCTTCCCCAAGCTCGTTGATAAGCTTGTCTGATAACAGCGGTTCAGCCGCGAGTATCTCTTTCACATTGGGCAGTGCAATTTCGGGCATGCTTATCATGCCTGGTTTTTTAGTGGAGGCATCAGAATCATTTTCCCTGTCCGCCTTTTTGATCAGTCCGGAAGTACGACGCGGTGTCTCCACCTGAATACCCTTGATCGAAGCCACGTCGATAATCGCCTTGCCATAAAACAGTTCGGTCAGCGCCAGCGAAAACTTTATTTGCTTAATCTGAGCCGTATTGACCATGGGGCGTAGCGGGTCCGCAATCTGCATATTATTAATTGCAATGGTAAAGGGTGAATAGCTGACATCAACATTATCAATATCCACTTTTGCCTTGTTAATGCGGGCAAACCCGGACTCCATAACCGGCTTGAGTATGCTGCCTGTAAACAGTAGTGCCGCCGCCGAGGCAAGCAGTAAGAAGACAACAACCAGTAACCCGCCCCAACGTATGCTTTTCATATTCTTACTCCATTGCCGAAGTGATTCGAGTGATCATTCTGCTGCTTTGCATCCACGTGACCAGTTTGGATTTTTTCAGAAAAACCAGTACGTGACTGCGGTAACGCCTGATTAAAAAATTCAGGATTAACAGCATCGGAATAAACGCCAGCATAGCGGCAACAAAACTGCCCATTACGATCGTGTTATTAAAACTTGTTAGTCGCCAGAAGGCGGAGTTGTACATTTCGGTCCACATGTTCTGCAGGGCGGAATGCTGCAATATCGTCATGCCCAGATTGTGAAACATCGGATCGAGCAGATAGGCCAGCCCGGAAAAGAAGGCCCAGGCCAGCAGGAAAGCACCCAGATTAATACGGAAACTCAGCAGTATGATTAGCACCAGTAGATTATGCAGGCTGAACAGCGGCGTCAGGCCCATGACCAGGGCCAGCGCTATAGCCATACTTATTTGCATAGGTGAGTCTTCTGAAGCCAGCACTCTAAGAATTTTAAGAATTTGAGTTATCATGATGCCACCCTGCTTTAATTGAATTCTTTCTTGAATTTACACCTGACGTATCAATGCTTAGTAAAGCCTACCGACACCTGACCTTTATATTCCTGGTCGAAAACCATGTCAACTGACATGCCTTCATTCTCTTCGGTTATTTTGATCTGCTTCAGGTCCGGCATGCGTGTAGCCAGATAGGAACATAAAGCACTGATCATTGCTTCGTTATCGGCCTTGATGGCTGAAATCATATTGGCGGTTACAAATTGTATTTTCTGATGTAATTCAGGCGAGCTTACTGCTTCACCATCGATATCGATACCCATCTCCATTTTCCTGTCCATTTCATCCAGATAAGTAAGCTGGTAATCGTTGAGCGGCTTATCTCTATCGAATTCGATTTGCGCAATGCCATTGATCAGAACCGCCATAATATTACTCATTATTACTAACCTCTTATTTTTCTGGTGAAATGACGCACATCATGGCCTACGGCTAAAACCGCAGGGATGGTGATCAGGGTAACGACTGTCGAGAACATCAGCCCCCAGGACAGCGCCAGTGCCATGGGTGAAACAAAATGATCCATGCCACCCCAGCCATAGGCAGTGGGGAGTAGACCGACAACGGTGGTGACCGCGGTTAACAAAACCGCGCGCAGACGCCGACGCCCTGCCGTGATGATGGCCTCAATCAGCTCCATACCGTCGCGACGAGCGCGCTGCACGAACACCAGCAGTATCAGAGAGCTGTTAACCACCACCCCGGTGAGTGCCACCATACCAAAACTTGAGAAGAATGACAGCGGCATCGGTTTCCAGAATAGATCGTGAAAATAAAAACTGATGATAATACCGATAGCCCCGAAGGGTATAGCCATCATGACAATCACCGGATAGATCATATTGTTAAACTGTATGGCCAGAATAAAAAATATGGCAATCATCGCAAAAGCAAATGCCACTAAGAGACTAATGAATGATTCCTTATTTTTCTCTTCTTCACCGCCGTAATTGATGGTTATATCCGAAGTCTTAACAGTACTTAACCATTCAGACTGATTGTCCCTCACCCTGTTATTCAATTCGGTGCTGGTCAGTATGCTCGAATCGATATCAGCCACAACATTAACAATGCGCTGACCATCCTTGTGACGGAGGGTGGTGAAGCCTTCATGGTGTTCGAAGCCGGCAATTTTATGCAGCGGAATCAGCCCCTCTTTTTTATTCGGGATTAAGGTATTACGCAACAGCTCCAGTTCATTATTTTCGGGATAGCGAATAGTGACATCGATCTCCTCGGTGCCGCGCCTGATAGTTGAAACCACCAGCCCGCCCACAGCCGCACGTACATGTATGGATGCCGTGGCCAGATCAACGCCGGCATAAGTCGCCAGTTCGCGATCGAGTACGACGTGAAGTTCATCATCGCCTTTATCGAGACCGCTATCGATGGTGGTAACGCCTTCGATTGTTTTGAGAAACTCAATCAAATTTCTCGCAGCAATTTCACCGGTTTGTTCATCGACGCTGGAAATTTCAGCTTCCAGCGCTCGCCCCACCGGGGGACCGGGACGAATTTCCGTCAAAGATATTTCAAGTTCAGGATAACTTTTCTGGAGAAAATCAGAGGCGGCCTTCATATCGACCAGAGCATCGTGATGCTGCCGACTCGCAGAGGGAGTATAAATGGCGCGAATCTGACCATAACGACTGCCCCGCTGGGTTAGGGGATCGGTCTGATCAAATGAGACTTCACCGACATCCGACAGTGTTGTTTCCAGATACTTGGGATTGATGACACTGCGTAAGTCACGATCGACTTCACGTAAATGCTCGCGCATATCGGTGAGATTAGTGCCCGGTGGTGCGGTTACGCGGACGATAAATTCTTCCACCCCGACCGGCGGAAAAAGTTGAAAAGAGAGACTGGTTTTCGCCAGCACAATAGCGCCAATCAGTACCGCAAATGAAAGTCCTACGGTGAGCCAGCGGAATCGTAATGCCTGATGCAATAATTTTGCGTAGCCGTTTTCGATGGCCAGCAGCCAGCTGCGCTCCTTCGGATGTTTATCTGGATTGGTCACATGGGCAACGTGACTGGGCAGGATCAGAAACGATTCCAGCCATGAGAGCGCCAGCAGGGTTATCACCACGATGGGAATGGCAATAATAAATTTGCCGATCATGCCTGACATGAACATCATCGGTAAAAAGGCCGCGATGGTGGTCAGAACCGTCGCTGTTACCGGCCCGATTAACTCTACTGCGCCTTTCACCGCTGCTTCCACCGGCTTGAGTCCGCGCTCCATATGATGGGTAATGTTTTCACCCACAATAATTGCATCATCGACCAGCATACCCAGCACCATGATGAAACCCATCATAGAGATCATGTTCAGGGTTATGCCTGCTGAATAGAGAATAAACATGCCGGTCATAAAAATAATCGGCAGCCCCCAGGTTGTAGTCATCGCCACCGAGAAACGCAGAAACAATAACAGCGAAGCAAACACCAGTATCAGCCCGACCAGACCGTTATTGGTTAATACACTTAAGCGCATGCGAGCAAACTTTGAAAAATCCTGAAAGGGTTCGACCTGTACGCTCTGGCCATAACGATGAGGAACCGTTTTGATGTACTCATTAATCAGATCAACGGTGTCAATAATATCAGCCGTCGATTTCTTCAGTACCAGTATCGATAAAGCCGGCTCGCCTGCGACATCGTGCAGGGTTCTGGGCTCAACCAGCGATTCGGTGACACTGGCCACATCGCCAAGGCGCAATTCATTGCCCACGGCATTGGCTCTTAATACCAGCTGAGAGGCATCTTTTATATTACGAAACTCACCCACAATTCGCACCGCCCGCTGACCTTCCTCGGTATCCAGATCGCCTCCGGGTGAATTGATATTCCAGTTTTTGATTGCAGTGGAGATGTCGGCAACGGAAATTCGCTGCTGCTGCATTTTCATGGGATCGACCACAATCCTGTACTCGGGTTTTCTGTCACCCTGCACCACGACCTTGGCAACACCTTTGAGTGCGAGCAGATCATCCTTGATGTCATCACCCAGACGCTTTAGTGCCAGCTCATCCATGGGTGCAGAGACAGCCAGCCGAATGACGGGGAAAATTGCACCGTCAATTTCACTCACCACCGGATCATTAGGCAGATCACTAGGCAGCCAGGCTCTATCCACAGCAATGCTGATTTCACTGGTTAATCGGCTTCTATTGGAGGCATCAGGATCGAGCTCCATGGTGATGCGCGCAGACCCCGGAAACGACATGGAGATCATTTTGTCGATGCCATTGATGGCTTTCAGCTCCTGTTCAATCGGCGTGACGATCAGCTGCTCAACCTCTTTGGGCGAAGCGCCCGGATAATTGCTGTCAATCTGAACCACATCGAGATTCACATTGGGAAACGCTTCTATCTGCATATAATACAGAGAGACAACCGAACCCAGTATTAACAGGAAAATTGAAACCAGATTTACGATCAGCGGTCGACAAACCAGAAAATGGATAATTGCCTGCATCAGTAACCTGCTCCGGATTGTGAATCAGAAAGTAAATCATGGAAAACAGGTTTTTTTATTTCATGCCAGAGCTGACCCAGAATAATCTTAAGTTTATATTGACGCTGCATGAGGGAGATTCGCTGCAATTCCAGTGACAGCCTGGCCAGCGATAACTGGTCTTCGAAATTGATCAGCACATCGGTATCAATTCTTCCTGAATGATAACGCTGCATGGCTTCATCAATTTTTTTGTTCTCGACTTCAAGACTCTTACGATAGGCATCGAGCGCCAGTTTATTCGCCTTAATTTCGGCCAACACACTGGCCAGATCGTAATGCAGATTTTCCAGCAGCATTTTTCGATTTTCCAGAATCGCATCGCGTTCCAGTTGAGCCTGATACAATTTTGCATCAACCCCGCTTTTATCCATCTTCCGGCTGTACTCGAGTCGCACTCCCCCGGTTAGATCAGACTCAGAAGTACTGCCCAGAGCGGAATCACCGCTGGAGTTTTGCCCACCTGCAAACAGCACCAGATCAAGCGCATTCTCCTTCCCATCACGACGGCTGCGAATCGCGCTGTCGGCTAATGCCAGCCTGGAATCGAACAGTTTGATCTGCGGACTGTATGCCTGCGCCTGCTGATACAGAGCGTCGAACTCCCCGGTTACGGCCTTGACGTTATCGGTGGTCGAAAAGCGGGCATCCCAGGGTCGCTCCATGAGCCGGTTCAGCGCAATCATCTGCTGCATCCAGGAGGTTTCCATAGTGCTCTTTTCGGCGAGCTGCGAAGCCAGTTGCGCGTCCACCTGAAGAATATCCTTTTCCTCCGCGATGCCCAGTGAGGTTTTGCTGTTAATGAAATCCCGCAGGCGCTTTGTGCGATCGATGGACTGATTGATGTTATATATTCTTGCCCGCGTGGCCGAGGCTGAAAAATAAAGGTCAATCACTCTCAGCGCTAACTGGTCATATTGCTCATCGCGCTCAGCCATGGCCGATTCCAGTTCCTGTTCTGCGGCGGTAATGGCGTGCTGAAATTCAGTTTGTGTCAGATTTTGTGCCAGAGGCCGACGGTAACTTACGCCGAAGTTAGAGACTGTCGCAGGATTAGGGATAGTTGGGCTGAAAACAAGTTCATTATCCTCCCTTCTGACCCCGCCTTCGACGGCGACACTTGAACCGGATTCGAGCACGCGTGACATGCCGGCGGTTGCCGACATGTTATCGCTGGTGGTGCCAAAGAGTCCGACCGAGCGTTCGACGCCTGCCTGAGCATCGAGTTGCCAGCCCAGCTGACTGTTGGCCACCTGCATAGACTGGCGTGCGCGCTCAATCTCAATGGCCGCTATATTAATTGAAGGGTAGTGATCGATCACTTTCTGCAGAACCTGCTCAGGAGTGAGCTTTTCAGCCATGCTCGCGGCACTTAAGACGCTTATCGCTACACAGGTGATGAGTCTGGTAAACCTGATATTTATGCAGAAAGGGAAATCGGGTAGAACAATCACGTTTAAACAGCGTCCTTAAAATGAAAATATCAAACTGAAAATGTCCCTCGCGGGACTCGCATATTAACAAATTCTAATCATCCCTAGCTACCTTTATTGCGACCACCCTGACAAATATTAAGCTAAATAATCAAACAGTTATAAACAAGCCTACCCAGACAAGCCGTTAATTACCCTTGTTTTAAACGGATATATTTTTGTAAATAAAGATCAAAAAACTTGATTTGTTAAAAGCAAATAGGTAAATATAACTTTCAGTTTTCAAGATCCAATCTGAAAGCACATGAATATAGAGGTTAGCTTATGAACGGTCCAATACATCAGCCACAATTTGATCGGCGCAGCCGCACTCAAAAAGAGATTAAACGGCTAATCGCCGAACGCAACAATGTGCTGTCACAATATTATAATCTGGCCAATCGTCTGGACTATCACGACAGTGACAACAACGACCTTTTGCAGGAAGTGCTTCAGGAATTCTGCCAGGACATGATCGACTATATTGCTACCGGTCATTTTGAAATTTACAGTCGCATCGAGGATGGTTCTGAACGTCGTCATGAAATAATCGACCTCAGTGAACAGATCTTTTATAAAATCATCGACACCACCCATATAGCGATTAAATTCAATGATCTTTACGACTCTGCAAACGCGTTCAACAAAAACATTTTGAAAGACTTTTCGCGACAACTCTCAAAACTCGGCGAAACCCTCGCCACAAGAATCGAGCTTGAGGACAGATTCATAAACACATTACTCAGCCCGAAATCCGTGCAGGTGGATATCAACTACTGAAGGCAGCCGTATATTAATCTCACAGATGAACGCGGGTGAAAACAAAACCATTATCCGCCAAAAACGCCAAGGACGCGAAAAGGTCAAAAGAATAATTAATTAAAGTTTTTTTTGCGTTCATTACTTTCTTCGCGTTCTTCGCGGATTAAATTTTAATACTCCGCTAAAACGTCAGCGGTTCAACTTCGCGCTTACTGATACACCAGCATTTATGTCCGGGCTTTTTCCTGAAGTCTTCCGATACGGTCAGCGTGGTCATGTCCTGAATGTAATAATCCATTAGTTTGTCCTCATCCAGTTTGAAGCGTTTTGCATTGCAGGAGAAAAACAGCATGCCATCGTTTTCCAGCAGGCGCATTGTGTGATTGATCAGCTCGACGTGATCGCGGCTGACATCAAAAGTTTGCGTCATTTTTTTGGAGTTGGAAAACGTCGGTGGATCGAGAAATATCAGCTGATAGCTGAGGCCTTCGCGTTTTGCATCCCAGAGCCACTGTGTACAGTCCGCCTGAATAAACTGATGCTGCCGGGTCATCAGCTTGTTCAGCTGCAAATTATCCTGCGCCCACTCCAGATAGGTATTAGACATATCAACCGTGGTGGTTGAGCAGGTACCGCCGGCAGCAGCGTAGACGGTTGCGGTGCCGGTGTAAGCGAACAGATTCAAAAAGCTACGACCTTTGGCATATTTGTAAATCAGGCTTCTTACATTTCTATGGTCAAGGAACAGGCCGGTATCAAGATAGTCGTACAAATTAACCTTAAACTTCAGGCCGTGCTCACGCACAATCAGCGAGCGTTTTTTATTATCCTGCTTTACATATTGCTCTGAACCTGACTGAATTTTTCGCGTTTTCAAAACCACCTGATTGGGATCGATTTCCAACACCGAAGCAATGATCGGTAGTGCCGCATTAATGCGCTTAAAGGCATCACCGGCATCAATGGTTTTGGGCGCGGCATATTCCTGTACATGCACCCAGTCTTCATAAATATCGATGGCCATGGAATACTGAGGAATGTCGGCATCATAAACCCGATAGCAGCTAATGCCGTTTTTCCGTGCCCACTTGCGCAGGTGTTTGAAATTCTTTTTCAGACGATTTTCAAACATCCGGCCACTTTCATTATAAATATCCAGATCAGCCTGGCGGGGTGAATACTTACCCGGCTCGGAGGGTTTGCGTGCAGGTTTATCGGTGTCGACTTTAGCTTTCTGCTCGGCATCGTGCGGCAGCAGACTTCTTGCGCGCATGTGGTACTGATACAGAACACATTTCAGCGGGCCGTTGTACAGGGTGTTTTTGTGGTGCGATCTCAGGCCAACGTAGCCGGCCAGCTCCGGGTCGGAAGTAAAAACCGCCGCGTCCCAGCCAGCATAATTTTCTTTCAGCGAACGTCCGATTCGATCATAGATATTTTTCAGCTGCTCAGTCTGACCGAGCCTTACCCCATAAGGCGGATTGGTGACGAGCAAGCCCGGCGTTTCCGGCAGATTAGGCATAGCATCAGAAACGTCCTGCTGGTACAGGCTGATGTATGCAGACAGGCCTGCGGCCGCAATGTTGTCTCTGGCTACATCCAGCACGTTCTGTGAATTATCGGAGCCCATGATAGGCGGAATGGCCGACATGTCAGCGCCCTGCTTCGCTGCACTGAACAGGCGATCCCAGCAGTCGGCATCATGCTGCTTCCAGGCCTGGAAGCCGAAATGCTTTCTCAATATAGCTGGCGCCATATTGGCCGCAATGTATGCCGCTTCGATCAGCAAGGTGCCACTGCCACACATGGGGTCGCACAAGGGCAAGCCCTGACTGGCCAGCTGCGTCCATTTGCAGCGCATCAGAATCGCCGCCGCCAGATTTTCCTTCAGTGGTGCCTGCCCGGCCTGCTGACGATAACCGCGCTGGTGCAACGGCCCGCCGGATAGATCCAGGTAGACCAGCGTTTCAGTTTTACCGATATAGACATTGATCCGAATATCCGGATTGTCGCGCACCACATTGGGCCGGGCATCCTGCTTTTCCATGAACTGGTCAACAATGGCATCCTTGATGCGCAGTGTTGCGAAATGGCTGTTGCTCATGGTTTCATGCGCGGAAAAACAGTCGATGGCAAAACCATTTTCGGTAGAGAAATGTGACGACCAGTCTATCGCCAGCACACCGGCATAGACCTCGTCATAATCCGCCGCTGGAAAAGATGACAGGCGTAGTAGCACCCGACTGGCGAGGCGCGACCAGAGGCAGAGCTTATAGGCGTCTTCAATGCCACCTTCGAAACCGATGCCCGCGACCTGTGATTTGATATCACTGATGCCGAGCTGCTCGCATTCATTGGCGAGCATGTCCTCTACACCTTTGGCGCAGGTTACGAAAAAATTATATCTCTGAGTCACTTCTATATGGGCCTGAATGTTTAGTCTGAATTAGGGGCTTTAATATTAGGAGCTGTAATTTTGCGCGCATCCACTTCGAGCAGCACCGGAATGCCGTCTCGCACCGGGTAAGCCAACGCATCATGATGACAGACCAGTTCGTTACTTTTTTTTATGTATTCAAGTTTGCCCTTGCATACCGGACAAACCAGCAGCTGCATGAATTTTCTATTCACGACGGCTCCTTTGGAATTAGCGCATCAACACTCGATAAAAACTGCCGCTGCAAGTCTTCTGACAAAGCGGCATTCACCGGCACATACCAGAGATTCTCCGCCGACAGGCCCAGACATTTCACCACATCTTTCTCGGTCATTAATACCGGGTAGTCATCATCGAACACAAAGTCGGTGGCGGTGAATTTATGGTGATCTGCAAAGGCGTGGGCGATAACCTCAAGATTATTTTTTTGCAGCTGTTTGAAGAAGCGTTCCGGATGACCGATGCCCGCCACCGCATGAATTGGCTGATCGCTAAAACTTTCGATGCATCGGCTCTCACCGGTTTTAAGATTAATGGCATCTAAAAACTGCAAGGAAAAATGCAGGCTGTGGTTTTCAGAACCGGCTAATTCGGCATCACTACAATGATTAACCACCATGTCCACCTGCTTCAAACGCGAGACGGTTTCCCGCAGCGGCCCGGCGGGCAAACAGTAGCCGTTACCATACTGGCGATTTTTATCCACGATCGCAATCTCGACATTTCTTTGCATTCGATAATGCTGCAAGCCATCGTCTGAAAGTATGACATTGCAATCGCTTTTAGCCAGCAGCAGTTGTGCCGCCGCCACCCGGTCGCGCCCTACCACCAGCGGACAGCCGGTACGCTTTAAAATCAGGCAGGGTTCGTCGCCAATCATGTGGGCGTCATCGCTCTCTTTGACCAGCCGTTCAGCTGTAACAGTGCCGCCGTAACCGCGGCTAACGATACCGGGGCGATAACCCTGCTGCTGCAAGAGCGAGGTTAATGCGATCAACAGCGGCGTTTTTCCCGTACCACCAACCGTTATATTGCCAACGATAATGACAGGCACCGGTAAGCTATAGCTTTTTAACAGTCCGGTTTTATATAAAACCCGGCGCAGAAAAACTAGCAGGCAGTAAATTGCAGAAACCGGCAACAGTAGCCAGGCAACAGGATTCTGACTGTACCAGTAGGCATCGATAGATTTCATAATTCAGTCGGGGACTTCTGCATCCGGCTCTTTGAACTGCATTTGATGCAAGGCCGCGTAATGTCCGTTACACGCGAGCAGATCAGCGTGCTGTCCGGTTTCAACAATTTCGCCATCGTCCATCACCACGATCAGGTCGGCTTTCTCAATGGTGGAAAGACGATGCGCAATCACCAGCGTGGTGCGGTTCTTCATCAGAGTTTCCAGCGATGCCTGAATAAAACGCTCGGACTCGTTATCCAGCGCCGAGGTGGCCTCATCCAGAATAAGTACCGGCGCATCTTTGAGTAGCGCGCGGGCGATAGCGATGCGCTGCCGCTGACCGCCCGACAGCATTACGCCACGCTCGCCCACCATGGCGTTATAAGCCTCGGGCATGGCTTCAATAAACAGATCGGCGTAAGCCAGCTTTGCCGCTTCTACAACTTGCGCATGGTCAGCATGTAAAAAACTGCCGTAGGCGATATTGTGCTCGATGGTGTCGTTGAATAAAACAATGTCCTGTCCGACATAGGCGATGTGTGAACGCAGATTATCCAGAGTGTATTCGGATAGTTCGTGACCATCGAGTTTTAGCGAACCGACAACAACATCATAAAAACGCGGTAACAGATTCAGCAGCGTGGTTTTACCGCTGCCCGAACGCCCGACAAAGGCGATAGTCTGGCCGGCTTTGATGTCGAGATTAATATTCTTTAAAACATCTTCACCCGTAGCGTTATAGCTGAATGAAACATCAGCAAATTCAATATCACCTTTGACACGATCTACCGCATAGCTGCCGGTGTCTTTTTCTTCCACCATATCGATTAAGTTAAAAACACTTTCCGCTGCGGCCAGGCCACGTTGCAGATCGGCATTAATATCGGCAAGACGCTTGATGGGCGCAAACAGCATG
>JAGXGK010000027.1 GCA_024636785.1 Gammaproteobacteria bacterium | reverse complement strand
TCGCCCTCTTTGATTTCGATTTCGGCAATGCCGGATTCTTCCAGCAGTTCAATTAATTTTTTGACTTTGCGGATATCCATAAGGATCAACCTTTGGTGAGTTGTTGTAACGCGGCTTGTAATGCGAGTTCATAACCCGTTGCGCCCAGACCCGAAATAACGCCAACAGCAATATCGGAGAAATAGGAGTGTTTACGGAACGCTTCACGGGCGTGAACATTAGAGAGGTGGATTTCGATAAAAGGAATTCCTACCCCGCTTAAGGCATCACGTAAGGCTACGCTGGTATGTGTAAATGCGGCGGGGTTCATCAAAATGAATCGCACATTGTTATTATGGGCCTGATGAATTTTTTCAATAAGTTCGACTTCTGAATTGCTCTGCACGCACTCCAGGGTGAAACCCTGCTGAGATGCCAGTAATTCCAGCTTAGTATTAATGTCTTCGAGTGTCTCTGAACCGTAATATTGCGGTTCGCGAGTCCCTAATAAATTAAGGTTGGGGCCATTGATGACAAGTAAATCGGGCATTATTAATTTATTGTTGCTAGCCAGAGGTTAGTAGGCTAATGATTTTGCATAAAAGAATTGAATATGTCTACAGTTTCGGCGAAATTAATGATATTTTCGAGAAATTTATCAAAATCTAAGGTTTGAAATCCAGTTTTCTCAGCATCTCTTCTGCTTCGATCTTGCTGAGTTCTCCGGTGATCGTGTCGCTAATTTCACCTTGGCGATTGATGAAAACCGAGTAGGGAAGTGCGCCCATGCGGTTGCCGTAACGACTGGAGAGCTCCAGCGCTTCATGTTCTACCGCCATTACCGGGTAATTTATTTTTAAGCGGGCGACAAACTCGCGCACCGCCTCTTCCTCGTCAATCGCGATACCAATCACCTGAAATCCCTGGTCACCATATTGATCCTGCAATTCGATAAACCCCGGTATTTCGCTCAGGCAGGGCGGGCACCAGGTGGCCCAGAAATTGAGCAAAATAACCTGACCATCCCACTCCTTGATGTTTCTAACCTGGCCATTGAGGTCGGCAATGGCAAATTCAGGCCGTATCAGAATCGAATCACTGACCTCGTCTTCAGCCAGATAGCGTTGCACGGCAAAACTCGACAGTGTCACCAGTGAAATAATCACTGCGATCAGCAGTAGGCTCTTAGGTAAGCTTTTCATTCTTTAAAACCGCTGCGCTGAATATGCTGAGTGAACTGCTCGGCGTTCTTGTAACCCACTATGCGGAAGTTTTTCAGTTCGTTGCTGTCGCGGTCAAAAAACATAATGGAAGGCGGGCCAATGATGCCGAAGCGCTTGTACAGTGCCCGGTCTTTTTCATCATTGGGGGTGACGTCCGCCTGCAACAGCACAACACCTTCCAGTGCCTGCTGAACCGCCGGGTTAGAGAAGGTCAGCATTTCCATCTCCTTGCAGGAAACGCACCAGTCAGCATAAAAATCGAGCATCACCGGTTTATTCTGAGC
Source organism: Gammaproteobacteria bacterium (assembly GCA_024636785.1). GTDB lineage: Bacteria > Pseudomonadota > Gammaproteobacteria > SZUA-229 > SZUA-229 > LH-M37. The sequence continues at coordinate 22,460 of JAGXGK010000027.1, read as the reverse complement.
TTTGGCCTGGGCCAGTGCGGCATTTAAGCCTTCGACACCTTTGATCTGCTGGAACTCCAGATGCGTGGATGCCTGAGACTGGCCTGCACTCTGACCGCTGCTCAGCGTGGCGCCGGAAGTGGTCAGGCTCTTTAGGGGGTGAAAAATGTCCCTGTTGCCTGATGCCATACCAATGAAGATGATGATGCCATAGATCAGCAGAATAATGCCCAGCCCTTTCCAGAGTTTATGCCAGCCAGAGTCCTTTTTATCGAGCGAGTCGAGTGCGCCCATGTAGATGGCGGAGACGATGAGCAGTGCGGCCCACAGCGCCATGGTGGTCGTTGCCGGTGCCACGCGTTCCAGCAGCCAGATACCCAGCGCCAGCAGCATAACGCCAAATACGGCTTTGACGGTTTCCATCCAGGCACCGGCCCTGGGCAGTATTTTTCCGGCAGAAGCGCCCAGCACCAGTAGCGGTGCGCCCATGCCCATGCTGAGTGAAAACAGCGCCATGCCGCCCAGAATCGCATCACCAGTTTCTGCAATATAGATCAGCGCGCCCACCAGCGGGGCGGTGACGCAGGGGCCGACAATCAGGGCGGAAAGAAAGCCCATGATGGCGGTGCCCAGCAAAGTGCCGCCGCGCTGGTTGTTGCTGATTTGAGCCAGCCGGTTTTGTATGGAAGCCGGCATCTGCAGTTCGTAGAAGCCGAACATGGAAAAGGCGAGGGCGACAAAAATGGCGACAAAACTGCCAATGATCCACGGGTTCTGAAACCAGGCCTGAATGTTTTCACCTGAAAGTCCGACCAGAATGCCGATGATGGTATAGGTCGAAGCCATCGCCAGTACATAAACCAGCGACAGAGTGAAAGATTTCCTTGTGCTCTGTACTTCGCCCTGACCGACGATGATTCCCATCAAAATGGGGATCATCGGGAATACGCAGGGGGTGAAGGCCAGTAAAAGCCCGGCCACAAAGAAGGCCAGCAGAGTGATCCAGGTATTGCCGGAGCGCAGCGCATTGGACATCTGGTCCTGTTCGGAGACCTCTTCGGCTTTATTCTGTGTCGTCGCGGTGGACGGCGCTTCGTCTGAGGTATCGGCAGAGAAAGTATTGGTGGCCGAAGCGTCTGCCGCCGGCAGCTTTACCGACACTGTTTTGGTTTGGGGGGGGTAGCAGATGCCGGAAATTTCCGAGCAGCCCTGATATTTAACGTTGAATACAACCTCCCTGTTTTCGTCGCCGCTGTAACTGAAAGGCAGCCTGACTGCCACGTCTTCATGATAGACAAATAGCGTGGCGTTAAAGATGGGGTCATCCTTAGCCTCGCCCGCAGGCAGTTGCAGTTTGCCGGTTTTAACCTCGGGGTCTTCGCTCAAAATATTGGTTTTATCGCGATATAGATAATGGCCGTCGGCAATCTGCCAGCGGGCGACAAAGGTATTATCCTTGATTTCAGTGTCTAATTTGAAAGCCACGTCCACATCCAGAATCTCGTCCTGCGAATTCATGCCGAATGAGTCGAACAGCCCCGATGAACCCGCAGCCATCACCGGTGGGTGAAACAGGCCGGTAGCCAGGATTAAAAGGAGCGAAGAAAAAAGAGGTTTGAGTGCTTTCATAAAAAAACCTGAGTACGATTAGTTATAATTTTTAGTAATGAGCCAGCTTATGGGATGACAGGCCGTTCATCTTTGGTACAAAATAGTGCTATTAGTTCACCGGTGTGCTGCGTTGGATCATTGTGCTTTCATTAATTCTGCTTGTGACAAGGCGGCCAATCAGTCTGGGTCGTTAATCGGCTCAATAATGAACCTTGTGTACACCGCGTTGATCATAGCAAAGAACCACTTAAAAGAACCTTAAAACAAGCCCAAATACTGTGGGTAAATCACCCTTTATTATTTCCGAGATTCCTTATGTTAAGAAAATGGCCGCTACTCTTTATCATTATCCCGTTGATCGAGCTGTATCTCATCATCAAAGTGGGTAGCTATATCGGTGCGCTCTGGACAGTGATCATTGTCGTTATGACAGCCATCATCGGGATAAATTTGCTGCGCATGCAGGGCCTCAGCACGCTCAAACGCGCACAGCAGAATATGGAGCAGGGCGTAATGCCGGCCATGGAGATGCTGGAAGGTCTTGCGCTGGCAGTCGGCGGTGCGTTATTGATCACCCCAGGTTTTCTTACCGATGCGCTGGGATTCATCTGCCTGATTCCCGCCACTCGCCGGGGCATGATCCGCGCCTTTATGGCCAGGGCCAGTGTGCAGACGTTCGGTTCCCAGCCGCCGCCGGGACAGCCGCCTTTCACAAATCAGTCTTCAGGCCGTTCGCCTAATGAGAGTGGTGATGGCCGTACCATCGAAGGCGAATTCCATCGCAAAGATGACAAATAACGCATTCCGACCCTTGTAATTTCATAATTCATCCCTATTAGAGGCATCAGTGCGGAGTTGCGGCCCATCGCGGTCTTGACTCTGGTCATTTCGTCATTATGATTAGCGCTCACTTAGAGAGAGTGCTAATTTTCTATAAACAGAGGAATAAAACCAGTGAAAAAAATTAAAATCCGTCCATTGCACGACCGCGTGGTTGTGAAACGTATGGAAGAAGAGCGTACCAGTGCAGGTGGCATTGTGATTCCTGATTCAGCAACCGAAAAACCACAGGTAGGCACAATCCTGGCTACCGGCAAAGGCAAAATTACAGACAGTGGCGAAATCCGCGCACTGGATGTAAAGGTCGGTGACAAAGTCTATTTCGGCAATTATGCCGGCACCACCGTTAAAGTCGATGGCGAAGAGCTGATCATCATGAAAGAAGATGACATTCTGGCTGTCCTGGTTTAATTCACAGCTGAACCGCTTATTTAAAAATAAAGAATTTTTTGAGGAATATAAAATATGTCAGCTAAAGAAGTAAGATTTGGTGATGACGCACGTAGCCGCATGGTTAAGGGCGTCAACATTCTGGCCAATGCGGTCAAAGTTACATTAGGCCCTAAAGGTCGTAATGTCGTACTCGATAAAGCCTTCGGCGCGCCGGCGGTGACTAAAGACGGTGTTTCCGTAGCCAAAGAGATCGAACTGGAAGACAAGTTTGAAAACATGGGCGCGCAGATGGTGAAAGAAGTTTCATCACAGACTTCAGACGTAGCCGGTGATGGTACAACCACGGCCACCGTACTGGCTCAGGGTATTGTTCGTGAAGGCATGAAATCGGTAACCGCCGGCATGAACCCCATGGATCTGAAGCGCGGCATCGACAAAGCGGTTATCGCTGCTGTTGAATCATTGAAAAAATTATCCAAGCCCTGCACAGATGCCAGCGCTATTGAGCAGGTTGCCAGTATCTCTGCGAACTCGGACCTGAGCGTCGGCGCGATCATCGCCAGAGCCATGGACCGGGTCGGCAAAGAAGGTGTTATTACCGTTGAAGACGGCAGATCACTGGAAGATGAACTCGATATCGTCGAAGGCATGCAGTTTGATCGCGGTTATTTGTCACCGTACTTTGTCAACAAACAGCAGACCATGAGTGCAGAACTGGAAGACCCGTTAGTTCTGTTATTTGAAAAGAAAATCGCCAACATTCGTGACATGCTGCCAATACTGGAAGCAGTCGCTAAAGCCGGTCGTCCGCTGCTGATTATTTCAGAAGATGTAGAAGGCGAAGCGCTGGCTACACTGGTGGTTAACTCCATGCGCGGCATTGTTAAAGTCTGTGCCGTTAAGGCGCCTGGCTTTGGTGATCGTCGTAAAGCTATGCTGGAAGATATTGCCGTCCTGACTGGCGGCACCGTTATTTCAGAAGAGCTGGGCATGTCACTGGAAAATGCTACTCTGGAAGACCTGGGTTCGGCTAAACGCATTACCGTGACCAAGGAAACTACTATCATCGTCGATGGTGCCGGCAAGGCGAAAGACATCAAGTCACGCGTTGAGCAGATACGCAAACTTTCTGAAGATGCAACTTCTGATTACGACAAAGAAAAATTGCAGGAGCGGCTGGCTAAATTGTCCGGTGGTGTTGCAGTTATAAAAGTCGGCGCGGCTACCGAGATGGAAATGAAAGAGAAGAAAGACCGTGTTGACGATGCGTTGCACGCAACCCGTGCTGCGGTTGCCGAAGGCATCGTACCGGGTGGCGGCGTCGCGCTGATTCGTGCCTGTGAAGCGGTTGATAAAATCAAGGGCGACAACCACGATCAGGACATCGGTATTGCTATCGCACGCCGTGCGATGGAAGATCCTTTCCGTCAAATCGTAGAAAACGCCGGTGATGAAGCTTCGGTTGTACTCGCCAATGTGCTGGCTAAAAAAGGTAACTACGGTTACAACGCAGCCACCGGTGAATACGGCGATCTGGTCAAGATGGGCATTATTGACCCTACCCGCGTAACTCGCTCCGCTTTGCAGAATGCTGCCTCTATTGCAGGTCTGTTGATCACAACTGAATGCATGATTGCTGATATTCCAAAAGAAGAAGCAGGCGGTGGTGATATGGGCGGCGGCATGGGTGGAATGGGCGGCATGATGTAAAGCTGTCTTTCTGTTCGTAGCTGAAAGCTAAAAAGCCCCGCTGGTAACAGCGGGGCTTTTTTTATGCACCTGTGGTATGACACTGACGCAGCCTCACGTTTTTACATCAAATAAAATCAAAAGAGTTAGTCCACGAAGAACGTGAAAGACGCCAAAAAACCATTTAAGTCATTATTGTTTTTTGCCTTTTTGGCGGACTGGCTGTTGTTTTTATCTGCGTTATCTGTGGAGTAAATCTTTATTTAAACCAGTAGCCCGTAACCTCGTTTTATCAGGATTCATCAACACCTGTACTCCGTGTTATAGGCGCATAAGCTGTTATATACTCGGCGTTTATTAAACATCATTAAATATTAGATGTGCATCCAGCAGTTAACCCAGAGGGTATTGTTCATGAAAATTAAAGTAAGTTCTATTATATTATTTTTACCGGTCTTCTTTGTTTTAGGCTGTGACTCAGGTCAAGATTCCCCTGTCAGTAAAAAGGCTGAAACGACACAGAACGCACCAGTGGTAACTGAAGAAGCCCCGGCGCCGATGGCAGAAAGCACCGGAAACGATGAGGCTATAGCTAAAGCTGAATCGGAACCCGTTCAGCAGGCAGCGATAAGCGGTAAACAGGTTTATCAGAAAGCCTGTTTTACCTGTCATAAAACTGGTGTCGCAAATGCGCCTAAACTAGGTGACGCTGCTGCTTGGGCTCCCCGTATTGCCAAGGGTAAAGAGGCGTTGTACAGCTCGTCACTAAACGGGGTTCCCGGCACTGCCATGGTCGCCAAGGGGGGCTGTGGCACATGCAGCGAGGAAGAGCTGAAAGCGGCGGTTGACTATATGGTCTCCAGCGCAGAGTAATTCGCTAATTCGGAATAACTTCCGCTCGCAGATCCGATGAATGAAAGTTTGTCAGATCTGCGAGCGGGTGGCGGTATAATGCTCACAGCGATTCAGATTTTAGTTCACAAAAGTTTAGAGTAATGTCTGTCTCTTCATTTGCCGTTAATGTGGAGTATCCCGATGAAATTAAAAAACCTTCTTATAGTGTTAGCATTTTCGATGGCCAGCAATGCTAACGCCGAAATAATCAGCAATGAAATCGATTACCAGCAGGGTGACACCACCATGAAAGGCATGATCGCTTATGACGACAGCCTGGAGGGAAAACGCCCCGGTGTGTTGATCGTTCACGAATGGTGGGGGCACAATAAACACGCCAGAGATAAGGCGCGAAAGCTGGCGAGCGAGGGCTATGTAGCGTTTGCGGTGGATATGTATGGCGAGGGCAAAACGGCCGATCATCCCGATGATGCGGGCAAGTTTTCCAGTGCGGTCGCCAAAAACATGCCACTGGCCAAAGCGCGTTTTGAAGCAGCGATGCAGACGTTGAAGAATCAGGATAATGTAGAAGCCGATAAGCTCGCGGCGATGGGTTACTGTTTTGGCGGTGGCGTAGTTTTAAACATGGCGCGCATGGGTGTTGATCTGAAAGGTGTGTCCAGCTTTCACGGCAGCCTTGCGACTGAAAATCCGGCGAAGAAAGGCGACATCAAAGCCAGTGTTCGCGTCTTTAACGGCGCAGCGGATCCGTTTGTGAAAGCGGAGCAGATTGAGGCGCTGAAAGCGGAGATGGACAATGCCGGTGTTGATTTTGAATTTATCAACTATCCGGGCGTTAAACACAGCTTCACTAATCCTGAGGCCGATGCCAAGGGCAAAAAATTTGATTTACCGCTGGAATACAATGCTGACGCTGATAATGATTCGTGGCAGAAAAATCTCGAATTCTTCAAAGATATATTTTCAAGATAGTTGAGTGGAGCCAATCTCTTTAATTATTTGTTAAAGCTCCTGTTAGCGGAGTCGTGTTGCATGGATTATCTTGTACGATAAGCATAGTGGCAGGCGACACAGGAACTCATTACTTTTTGCAGGGCGCTGTATGCGTTCTTTAAGTCACCTTCTTTAGCAACTTTAGAAAACTCGGTGGCTGATTCGTGCATGCCCCAGCCGATGTTTCTCATCTCAAGTGGCATAAATCTGCCCGGCCCCATACCACTGGTGCGGTGTTTCCCCATCGTGCTTTTACCCATTCTGGTTTCGGCGACCTCTGCCGCCGAGGCCAGATTATTTTCCGCTAGATGACCGACGATTTCGTTTAATGCCGCAAGATGGTCCAGCATGTCTTGTCGCATAAGCTGGCGCGCCTGATCAGGCATGGAGATTAACTGGCGAGGATCACTGTCAGAAGATATTTGTTCGCCCTGTGGAGTGCTGGTCGATTCTTCGCTGTGTGCAGGGTGAAATGCGAATAAAAGCACAGTGGTGGTAAATAATGAAATTATTCTACGCATGGCGATATTCTCTGTTAGTGATGAATTTAAAAATCGGAAATTACGTTAATTTGTAACATGCCTGTTGTTAATATAAAAAAATTTATTGGTTATATGTCTATTTGCAGGCAGTTTTTGGCGCAACAAAAAGTTTCAAATAAATAAAAATCTTCCGCTGTTTCCAGCGGGACTTTTTAATGTCTATCTTAAATGCTGATGTATTAATCCAGTACGTGAGACACTAGACCATCCGCCAGCTTGGGTTCAAACCAGGTGGATTTGGGCGGCATCACTTCATTGGCATCGGCAACGGCCATCAACGCTTCCATCCGCGTCGGGAAGAGGGAAAAGGCAATCGCCATTTCGCCGTTGTCGACGCGTTTTTCGAGTTCACCCAGGCCCCGAATGCCACCGACAAAATCGATGTGGTTATCCGTGCGCGGATCTGAAATGCCCAGTACCGGTTCGATCAGGTTGTCTGCCAGCAGGCTGACATCGAGAGAGGTGACCGGGTCACTGGGGATCAGTTCAGGCTTGATGGTGAGCCGGTACCACTGGCCATCAAGATACATGCCGAACTCACCGGGCTTGTTGGGCGACACTGCGGCGCTTTCCGCGTTGACGTCAAACTTGCCGTCGAGTTGGGTCAGCAACTGTTCCTTGCTCAAGCCGTTCAGGTCTTTGATGACACGGTTGTAGTCCAGTATATTCATCTGGTTGTGCGGGTAGATCACCGAGAGAAAATAATCGCTGCTCTGATCACCGTCGCCACCCTTGCTTTTGGCAACGCGCGAGGCAGCGGCAGAGCGATGATGGCCATCGGCGATATAAATCGCCTTCATGGCCTCAAAGCCCTGGGTGATCTGTGCGATGGTGGCGTCGTCATTGATAATCCAGAAGGTGTGCTGCACGCCGTCATCGGCAGTCACATCGACCAGTGGTTCGGTGGTGGCGACCTTTGCCAGAATGGCATCCATGTCCGGCTGGGATTTATAGGCCAGCAGTACCGGGCCGGTCTGTGCATTCAGCGCTTCGATCTGGCGCACACGATCATCTTCCTTGGCGGGACGGGTGTACTCGTGTTTGCGGATGCGATTGCTGTCGTAATCGGCGACCGAGGCGGCGGCCACCAGACCGATCTGTGAATGGCCGTTCATGATCAGGCGGTAGGCGTAATAGCAGTCTTTGTCATCGCGCATCAGAATGCCTTCATCCAGCATCTTTTGCAGGTTCTCGGCCGATTTGGCGTACACCGCCGGATCATACGGATCGGTCTCTTCTGGCAGATCAATTTCCGCCTTGGAAATATGCAGAAAACTCCAGGGCTTGCCTTTGGCGCGTTCTCTGGCTTCCGCCGAGTTCAGGACATCGTATGGGGGCGCAACGACTTCTTCAGCGCGTTCTGGAACGGGGCGTAAACCGGCAAAAGGACGAATTAATGGCATGACTCTTCTTCTTAGATTTCGGGAAGGCAAATTATACAGTGAAGCCAGCTTAATGGCGATTTTGGCTTGCTGTTGTTAAAGAAAATACTTGAGAATACTGAGGTATATCCACGTGCAAGTCACGCGCTTTGCGGCGTTATCCAGTGCTAAAATGTACCTCAGAAAATAGCCATGATGAATACGAAGCAGATGAAAACAGAGTTACTTAGCCCCGCAGGCACCCTTAGAAATATGCGTTACGCTTTCGCCTACGGCGCGGATGCGGTCTACGCCGGACAGCCGCGTTACAGCCTGCGCGTGCGCAATAATGATTTTAAGGATGAGAATCTCGCCATCGGTATTAAAGAGGCCCACGATCTGGGCAAGAAATTTTTCCTCACCTCCAACTTGATGCCGCACAACAGCAAGGTGAAAACCTATCTCGCCGATCTGGCGCCGGTGATTGCCATGCAGCCGGATGCGCTGATCATGGCTGACCCCGGCCTGATCATGATGGTGCGGGAAACCTGGCCGGAGATGCCGATTCATCTTTCGGTGCAGGCCAATACGGTGAATTACGCCACGGTGAAATTCTGGCAGCAGCAGGGCATCGAGCGCATTATTCTGTCGCGCGAGCTGTCGCTGGATGAGGTCGCCGAGATTCGCCAGCAGTGTCCCGATATCGAGCTGGAAGTATTTGTCCACGGCGCACTGTGCATCGCCTATTCCGGGCGCTGCCTGCTCTCGGGCTATTTCAACCATCGCGATCCCAATCAGGGCAGCTGTACCAATTCCTGCCGCTGGGAATACAAGGCCACCGCCGCCGAGGAAAATGCCGAAGGTGTGTACAAACCGGTCGCTGAATCATCCTGCGGCAGCGGCGCTACGCAGATGATGAGTGCCTCGGAGATCGGTGACGGCGTGCGCAGCGCAGGCGCGGATGAAGTTTATCTGCTGGAAGAGAAGGGCCGACCTGGCGAGCAGATGCCGATCATGGAAGATGAGCACGGCACCTATATCATGAACTCCAAAGACCTGCGCGCGATCGAGCATGTGCAAAAACTGGTCGAGATAGGTGTTGACTGTCTGAAGATCGAAGGCCGTACCAAGTCACATTATTATGTAGCGCGCACCACCCAAACCTATCGGCAGGCGATTGATGCCGCAGAACGGGGTGAAGCCTTCAATCCGGCGCTGCTGGGGGATCTGGAAAATCTGGCCAACCGCGGTTACACCGACGGTTTTTTCGAGCGCCATCATACCCACGATTATCAGAACTACATGGATAGCCACTCCAAGAGTCGCCAGCAAAATTTCGTGGGTGAGGTGCTGTCTTATGATGCCGCTTCCGGTATCGCCGAAATTGAGGTAAAAAACAAATTCAGCGTCGGTGACAGGCTGGAGCTGGTCACGCCACTGGGCAATCGTGATATTGTGGTCGAGAGCATGCAGGATCAGTACGGCAAGTCAATAGAGTCAGCATTGGGCAGTGGTTATTTCGTTAAGATGCAGCTGCCGGCAGGCGCCAGTGAAAAAAGTCTGCTGTCCAGGTATATCTAACTGGCCAGCCTGTTGCAGATGAATTGACGTCCATCAAATATATTATATGTTCTTGATTTATAAGCGCTATTTAAAATATTTAGACAGAGTCTATATTTTGACCTGTTTTGGTTTATAATAATCAGCTCAATTTTAATTAACCCATAATAGGAGTCTGACATGGCTGTATTAGTAGGACGTGAAGCCCCGGATTTTAGCGCGGCGGCTGTTTTAGGCAGTGGTGAAATCGTAGAAGATTTTAACTTTAAGAAGGCCACCAGCGGCAAATACGCGGTTGTTTTCTTTTACCCGCTGGATTTTACTTTTGTATGCCCCTCCGAGTTGATCGCCTTTGATCACCGTCTGGAAGAATTCAAAAGCCGCGGCGTAGAAGTGATCGGTGTCTCCATCGATTCACATTTTGCCCACAATGCCTGGCGCAACACCCCCATCAATGAAGGCGGTATTGGTCCGGTCAAATACACCCTGGTGGCCGATATGACTCACGCCATCTGTAAAGCCTACGATGTTGAAACACCCGATGGTGCGGTCGCTTTCCGCGGCTCATTTCTGATCGACAAGGACGGTGTGGTCCGCCATCAGGTCGTGAATGATCTGCCTCTGGGACGTAATATTGATGAAATGCTGCGTATGATTGATGCCCTGCAATTCACAGAAGAGCATGGCGAAGTCTGTCCTGCCGGCTGGCATAAAGGTGACAAAGGCATGAATGCCACGCCTGACGGTGTCGCTGAATACCTGGCGGCGGAATCGGATAAATTGTAAATCCGGTTTTCTGTGAAGCATAAAAAGCCCGTGATTTCACGGGCTTTTTATGGTCTGAAAATTGTCCATAATGATGATTCGCGCCTTATTTGCGCTGGTGCAGTCATCGTGTTGATCAATGAAAGCTGCTCAAGCCGGTCAATATCGAGGTATTCCGGGCGTTATGGCGAAAGCTCATAAACCGGTTGCATACTTTTATCTTTAAAGTTAACGTATATATTAATAATTAATCTATATATTAATAAATTTTAAAAGGTATTTTATGATAGATCAACGTTTTCTCATCAGACTGGAGCATTGGGTGCGAGCTAACCGCATTGCCTGGACCGAGATCATGCAGCAGACATCCTGGTTACGCGGAGTGCGGCGGGCGCAGAAATTGAAAGGCGTCGAGCTGGCCCGGCGCATGGGGGTCAGCCCGGCGAGAATTTCCATGATGGAGCGCGATGAGCAGCATGGTGCGCTCACCCTGAAGATGATGCAAAAGGCTGCGCAAGCGCTGGATTGCGAGTTTGTTTATGCGGTGATTCCGAAGCAGTCTCTGAAGGAAAACGGGGCTGGACCCGCAGAAAAACCCAGGCTGCGCGTGCAGCCGTAAAGCGGATTTGTGCCGAAACCGGCATCAATTCTGTCGAATTAAAGCGTGTATAATCGCCGGTTAATATACTGACTGGTTGATATTCGCGTTTGTGTCAGTGACCGAGTAAGGAAGTAAACGATGTATGAATCTCTAAAAAAACGCTTGCAGCAGATTGCTGATTCAGGCCGGGCTGCCTGTTTGTCTGAATCGTTGATTGGTCTCGAAAAAGAGTGCCTGCGCGTGGCCGAAAACGGTTCGATTTCACAGACGCCGCATCCTGCTACGCTGGGTTCGCCCCTGACTCACGCATACATTACCACCGATTTTTCTGAAGCCCTGCTCGAACTGATCACGCCGCCCTGCACATCGGTGAAAGAGGCACTGAACTATCTCGATGATATTCATAAGTTTGTCTATTCGAAGCTGGATAATGAGATTCTGTGGGCGACCAGCATGCCCTGTGTGGTGCGCGGTGATGGCGGTATCCCCGTCGCACAATACGGCAGCTCCAATGTCGGCACCATGAAAACGGTTTATCGTCGTGGTCTGGGACACCGTTACGGCCAGACCATGCAGGTGATTGCGGGTATCCATTTTAATTATTCGGTGGCGGATTCCTTCTGGGATCTGCATCAGGAACTGGAGAAGAGCTCCCTGCTCAGGCAGGACTTCATCTCCGAGCAGTACATGGGGCTGGTGCGAAACATGCTCCGTTATGGCTGGATGATCCCCTGTCTGTTCGGTGCCTCGCCCGCCGTCTGTAAATCCTTTTTGCAGGGCAAGCCCACTATGCTTGCCGAGTTCAATGAGTATACTTTGTACGAACCTTACGCCACCTCTTTGCGCATGGGGGATATCGGCTACACCAACAGTCAGGAAGACATGGCTGGCATCAAGGCCGACTACAGCTCTCTGGATAACTATGTGAAAAGCTTGCAGTGTGCGATCGCCACGCCCTATGCCCCCTATGAGGAGATGGGGGTGAAGGTGAATGCTGAGTACCAGCAGCTGAATGCCAACATACTGCAAATCGAAAATGAGTATTACAGCACCGTGCGCCCCAAACAGATCACCCAAAAAGACGAGAAGCCGACCACCGCGCTGCGCAAACGCGGCATCGCCTACGTTGAAATCCGCTCGATTGATGTCAACGCCTTCGACCCACTGGGTATCAATGAGGAGCAGCTCTATTTTCTGGAAATTTTTGTCCTGTTCTGTCTGCTGCAGGAGAGTCCGGCTTTAAATGAAATGGAGATGAACGAAGTCGATATGAATCTGATTCAGGTGGCACACGCCGGCAGGCAGCCGGGTCTGAGCTTGAGCCGGCACGACCAGTCCGTGCCGCTCAGGGACTGGGCGCTGGAGCTATGCGAGGGAATGCGCGAGGTGGCACGACTGCTGGATGAGGTCAATCACAGTGAGGCTTACTCAAAAAGTCTGCATGTACAGATCGAATCCATTAACGATCTATCCTTAACCTCATCGGCCAGAATGCTGGATGAGATGCGTAAAAATGGTGAAGGCTTCTTCCATTTTGCGCAGCGCAAATCGTTGCAGTATCTGGATTATTTTAAAGACCGGGAGTTGTCGCCGGAACGTCGGCAGTTTTTTGAATCGATGAGCCGTGAGTCGCTGGCGCATCAGCAGGAGATAGAGGCCGCCGACACCTTGAGTTTTAATGACTATTTGCAGCAATATTTTGCCCGACATTGATCACTCGCTCAGACATTTTCAAGAGATGAACAGGAATAACCTATGAAGTGGATAGATAAAATAGCTATGGCGCCGCTGGCAATCGTGGCGATAATGATGGCGGTATTACCGTTCAATGCAACGCCGCACCTGTTCGAGAAACTGGGCATGCTTGCCGACGGCAGCTTGCAGCGGCCTATCGATATTTTCGACCTGTTTATGCACGGCACGCCAGTTGTGATTCTGATTATCCGCCTGTACCGTCAGTTTGTGCTGAAAATCACACCGGCTGATAAGCAATAGAGGGAGGTTTAGTGCTTGTCGGCACCGGCACAGGCGGGCGAAGCGGGAGCCTGACCTTTTTTAAACCACTCTTCCATGGTCATGGTGTGCAGCGCCAGCGCGTGGATGCCGCCACTAAGTTCTTTATCCAGTACCTTATTGACCAGGCGGTGGCGCGCCAGCAGCATTTTTCCCTTGAAATCATCACACACAATGACCACTTTGAAATGCGATTCAGTCGCCAGGCCACTGTGCATGTGACTTTCGTTGATAACTTCCAGGTGCTCGGGTGAGAACGCCTGCTGTAATTTTTCGGTAATAATATCTTGTTGATTCATGGTGGCGGATGTTAGCACGGAGCCGGGTTGGAAAAAGACATGATTGCAAAGGTTATTGCTTCATCTTAAACGCGGATTCTAAAAGCAATTAATCGCCGAGTACTCTGGTGGGGTCGATGCCGTAGGCGCCCGGTTGGAGCCCGCTGATGATGGTGAAATCCAGGCCACTGGCATCCCTCGTCTGTATGGTCAGGTCAACAATCTTGCTGACCTCATAGGGCTTTTTGTTTTCGTCCAGAAGCATCATGATCTTGGGTTTGAGTCGCTGCGTCTGATTCTGGGACATGATCATGCCTACTTCACCCGATGACATTTCGACCAGTGAGCCGGTCGGGTAGACGCCCAGGCACTGCAGGAACTGTTCCACCAGCTCGTTCTGGAAATATTTATTTCGCCAGTTATAGATAGTCTGCAAAGCTTTGTGGGGAGCGATAGCTTTGCGGTATTTACTGGTGCGCGTCATGGCCGTGTAGCAGTCAATGATGGCGGCAATGCGACCGTAAACCGGCACTTCCTTGCCTTTTAAGCCGGCGGGATAACCGCTACCATCGTAGCGTTCATGATGGGTTAAGACGACATTGATAATGGTCTCGTTAATGCCGGGCGATTGCTGGAGCAGCTCTACACCGTAGTGAACATGATTTTTCATCTCTTCGAATTCGTTGACGCTCAAAGTACCGAATTTATTGAGAATCTCATCGGCGACTTTGACTTTGCCCACATCCATTAATAACAGTCCCATGGAAAGAGTTCTTAAGTCCTCTTTGTAAAGACCGAGATGTCGCCCAAAGGCAATGGAGAGGGCACAATTATCCAGAGCGTGGGAATAGGTGTACTCATCCTTTTTCTGCATTTCTGAAACCCACAGCAGCGCATCAGAATTACGGATAACACTTTCCAGAATGGGCTGTACGGCGTTACGCACGGCGGCGATGTCCAGATTGTCGCCGGCTCTCAGTTGGGCCATTAACTCAGCGACCTTGTCAGAGGCTTTTTCCAGAGCCGTCTCTGCGGCAGGGAGCTCATGAAATAGCGACTGCTTGTCTTCATAAGTGACCTTTTTCTTGCCACCTTCCAGAAATTCTTCAACATACTGATTGCTGGGTAGATTAGGCTCCTCATCCATATAGGAGCCGGACAAATCACCCAGTTCGGTGTCTATAAAAACATAGCGGCAGTGTTGTTGCAGGGCCTGAATTTCATCAGCATTCTTGATATTAAAGCCCTGAAGCAGGAAAGGGGTATCCAGCCATGGACGATCAAGATTAGAAACGTACATGCCCACTTTTAATTCAGAGGTACTGACTTTACGTTCCATAAAACGGGCTCGTATCGCGGTTAAGGTTCAGTGTCTGCACTGAATTATTGTTGTTGCATGGAGCTGAAGTGGCTGCCTCTGCATAAGGGTCATAACAGTGGAGTATAGTCATATAATCAGATTAAACAGCGAAAAAACGCAGCCTTTTTAAGGCCGGGCATTATATGTGGCTTCAGCCCGAGAAGTCTGCCAGACATCATTAATCAATAGCTCCATGGGTTGAAAGTTTGTTTTGTAGCTCATTTTCCGGCAGTCCCTGATCCAGTATCCCATGTACAGATGCTCGAGTTGCAGGCGCCGGGCCTGCTGAATCTGCTGCAAGATACAGAAATTGCCCAGGCCACGCCGGGCTTCAGCAGGATCGGGATCGAAAAAGGTGTACACCGCAGAAAGTCCAGCGGGGGTAACGTCGGTGACCGCGACCGCCAGCAGACGTCCATCCTTGCGAGCCTCCAGAAAATAGCTGTTGCTCCAGTCACAATACAGAAATCGTTCATAATCATCACGCACCGGATTGGCCATGCCGCCCTCAATATGGCGGGAATTGAGATAGTCACGGTACAGCTGGAAATATTCATCGCTGTAGTGGGCCTCGACCATGTGTACGCTCAGATCCTGATTGCTTTTCAGGCAGCGTTGCTGGTTTCTGCGTGCTGAGAACCGTGCCACGGGAATGCGGCAGGGTCGGCATTCCTGGCAGTCACGGCAGTGCGGGCGGTAGACGTGGTCACCGCTACGCCGATAGCCGAGTTTAAGCAGATGGCTGTAGATGGGGATATCCATGGGCAGATTCGGATCGGGCACGATGTTGGTCGTCATCCGTCCGGGCAGGTAGCTGCATTCGTGCTCGGTGGTGAGGTAAAGCTGTATAGGTTGAGAAGTCATGGTGAAAGCATAGCTCGAACAGGGCGTTGTCATTCTGAATTCGGGTGCAAATATTCCAGGAGTATGAAATAGGCACAAGCCATGATCTCAATTTAAGCTGAAAAACAGGCCGATTGCGAGTATCGCAATAACGCACTTCGAAACGGAGACAACCGGATTGTTTCTATTTTTATTCCGGGAAAAAGGTGGCCGTTTCAAGATACGATTAGAAGGGGTATTTATAACCATAATTCAGGGTGTTGCGACCAAAAGAATGGCTGAAAGTGGTACACTTTACGGCTTTCAAATAAGTCAGATAGTCGTCCTATGTCCAGAGAACAACGTATTGCCTCCCTCAAGGAAAGGTTAAAAACCCAAATCCTCATTCTGGATGGCGCCACCGGCACCATGATTCAGAATCGCAAGCTGAGCGAAGCCGAATATCGCGGCACCCGTTTTGCTGACTGGCCTTCTGACCTCAAGGGCAATAATGACTTGCTGGTCCTCACACAGCCCGAGATCATCCGTAGCATTCATCAGGATTATCTGGATGCGGGCGCCGACATAGTCGAAACCAACAGCTTCAATGCCACGCGCATCTCCATGGCCGACTACAACATGGAGGATCTCAGCTACGAGATCAACGTCGCCGCGGCGAGTCTGGCGCGCGAGGCTGCCGATGCCGCCACCACGGCGGACAAGCCCCGTTATGTGGCGGGCGTACTCGGACCGACCAATCGCACCTGCTCGATTTCGCCGGATGTGAATGACCCCAGTTTCCGCAACATTAGTTTTGAAGCGCTCTCCGCGGCCTACGTCGAGTCCACCCGCGGCCTGATCGAAGGCGGGGCAGATATCATTCTGATCGAAACCATTTTTGATACGCTCAACGCCAAGGCGGCCATCTACGCGGTGAAACAGGTGTTCGATGAAGACGGCATCGAACTGCCGATCATGATCTCCGGCACCATCACCGACCAGTCCGGGCGTACCCTCACCGGTCAGGTGACCGAGGCTTTTTATAACTCCCTGCGCCACGCCGAGCCGATTTCGATTGGCCTGAACTGCGCGCTGGGGCCAAAAGATCTGCGCCAGTATGTGCAGGAACTGTCGCGCATTTCTGAGACCTATGTTTCCGCGCATCCCAATGCCGGGCTGCCGAACGAAATGGGCGAGTACGATCTGGATCCCGAAAACATGGCTATCGCCATCGGCGAGTGGGCCGACGCCGGTTTTCTCAATATCATCGGCGGCTGTTGCGGCACTGCGCCGGAACATATCCGCGCCTTCGCCGATATGGTGGCCGACAAGAAGCCCCGGGTCATTCCCGATCTTCCGGTGGAATGTCGCCTCTCCGGTCTGGAGCCGTGCAACATCGGCGCCGATTCGCTGTTCGTGAACGTCGGCGAGCGCAACAACGTCACCGGCTCGGCCATGTTCAAGCGCCTGATTCTGGAGGAGAAATACGAAGAGGCGCTGGTAGTGGCTCTGCAGCAGGTGGAAAACGGCGCCCAGATCATCGACATCAACATGGATGAAGGTATGCTCGATTCCAGAACCGCGATGGTCAAGTTCCTCAATTTGATTGCCTCCGAGCCGGACATCTCGCGCGTGCCGGTGATGATCGACTCCTCAAAATGGGATGTCATCGAGGCCGGATTGCGCTGCGTGCAGGGCAAGTCCGTGGTGAATTCGATCTCGCTGAAAGAGGGTGAGGAGAATTTCATCGAATACGCGAAGAAAATTCGTCGTTATGGCGCCGCCGTGGTGGTCATGGCTTTTGATGAAGAGGGCCAGGCCGACACCTACGAACGCAAGGTGGACATCTGCACCCGCTCCTACCAGGTGCTGACCGAAGTGGTGGGCTTCCCGGCGGAAGACATCATTTTCGACCCGAATATTTTTGCCGTGGCCACCGGTATCGCCGAGCACAATAATTACGCAGTGGACTTTATTGAAGCCACGCGCACCATCAAGCAGACCCTGCCGCACGCGTTGATATCCGGCGGGGTTTCCAATGTTTCCTTTTCGTTCCGCGGCAACAACCTGGTGCGTGAAGCCATTCACTCGGTGTTTCTGTATCACGCTATCAAGGCGGGCATGGATATGGGCATCGTCAACGCCGGACAGCTCGCCATTTATGATGATCTTCCGACCGAGTTGCGTGAGGCGGTGGAAGACGTTATTCTGAATAAAAACGCCGAAGCGACAGAAAATATGCTGGACATCGCCACCAAATATAGCGGCGATGGTCTGGTTGCCATCAGTAGTCAGGATATGAGCTGGCGCGAGTTGCCGGTCAATGAACGGCTCTCGCATGCGCTGGTAAAAGGCATTACCGAATTCATTCTGGAAGATACCGAGGCGGCCCGATTGCAGGCCGACTACCCCCTGCAGGTGATTGAGGGGCCGCTGATGAAGGGCATGAATGTGGTCGGCGACCTGTTCGGCGATGGAAAAATGTTTTTACCGCAAGTGGTGAAATCGGCTCGGGTCATGAAACAGGCGGTGGCTTTTTTGCTGCCCTTCATCGAAGCAGAGAAAGGCGGAGCGATCAGCAGCAACGGTAAGATTCTGATGGCTACGGTTAAGGGTGATGTGCATGATATCGGCAAGAATATTGTCGGCGTGGTGTTGCAGTGCAACAATTATGAAGTGATTGATCTCGGTGTCATGGTGCCAGCGGAGACCATTCTCGCCGAAGCCGAAAAACACAATGTCGATATCATCGGTCTATCCGGCCTGATTACACCCTCACTGGACGAGATGGCCTATATGGCCTCGGAGATGGAGCGTCTGGGCATGAGCCTGCCGCTGATGATCGGCGGCGCTACTACCTCGCGTATCCATACCGCCGTTAAGATTGCCCCCAAATATTCCCATGCAGCAGTATATGTGGCGGATGCCTCGCGCGCGGTCGGCGTGGTTGGCGAGTTGCTGAGTGCTGAGCGCGCCCCCAAATATATTCAGGACATTAAAGATGAATATGAAAATATGCGCCTTAAGCGCAGCAAGCGCCAGGGCGGTAAAAAAGGCTGGAGCCTGCAACAGGCCAGAGACAACCGCTTTAACTTTGACTGGAATGAGTACACGCCGCCGAAACCGAACTTTCTGGGGCTGAAGGCATTTGACGATTATCCGATGGAGGAGCTGGTCGCCTACATTGACTGGACGCCGTTCTTTCAGGCCTGGGAGCTGTCGGGCAAGTATCCGCAGATTCTGGAAAATGAAGTGGTGGGCGAAGAGGCGAGCAAGCTGTTTGCCGATGCACAGGCCATGCTCAAACAGATTATCGATGAAAACTGGTTGCAGGCACGCGCGGTGATCGGTTTCTTTCCGGCGAATAGCGTGGGTGATGACATCGAAGTCTACGCCGATGATGAACGCAGCGAGGTGCAGACTGTGCTGCATCATCTGCGCCAGCAAATGGCCAAGTCGCCGGAACGGCCCAACTGGTGCCTGTCCGACTTTGTCGCCCCGAAGGAGAGCGGTCGGGAAGACTATATCGGCGCTTTCGCCGTCACCACCGGCATCGGCATTGACGAGCATGTGAAGCGCTTCGAAGCGCAGCACGACGACTACAACAGCATTCTGTTAAAGGCCCTGGCTGATCGTCTCGCCGAGGCCTTTGCCGAGCATCTGCACGCACGGGTACGCAAGGAGTTCTGGGGCTATGCCGGTGACGAGTCATTAACCAATAACGAGTTGATCGCTGAAGATTATCAGGGCATACGTCCGGCCCCGGGTTATCCGGCCTGTCCGGATCATACCGAAAAGCAGACCCTGTGGTCATTGATCCAGCCCGATGTCAATGCCGGCATCAGCATCACCGAAAGTTATGCCATGATGCCGACCGCGGCGGTTTCCGGCTGGTATTTTTCACACCCCCAGGCGCGCTATTTCGGCATGGGTCGAATTCAGCGGGATCAGGTTGATGATTACGCGAAACGCAAAAAAGACAGCGTTAAAGTCACCGAGCGCTGGTTAGCCCCGGTACTCGATTATGACGCCTGAGGATCAGGCGCGGGGCTCAGCTTCAGGAAATGCCTGTCATAAAAGTTTCATCCACAGAATCTGTGGATAAGTCTGTGGATACGGGTCGAGTAAACGGCTGTCTCCGCGCTGATACGGGGTTTGTTTTTAGTTTGATCATTTTTCGAGCAGTTAAAAATAAATCATTATATAACAATGGCTTATATATTTTCTATGGTTAGCCTGTTGACATACGTTTACATTCGTTTTCGAAAACGGTCGTTTTTACCGGGTGTATTTCTGCTTGTGTAAAACTATTGAACTTCGGGCATTGAAAAACAGTCACTTAGTCCGCTAATGCAGTATTTTAGGCGTATAAATTTATCATCAGTGTTATTGAAGGCACTGATAAAGCATCATGGTTGAAAAGATTTTATGGCAATAATAAGGCTTCGCAATATCAACGTCAGTTTTGGCGGTCCCGCAATTCTTGAGCAGATAAACCTGTCCATTGAGGCCGGTGAACGGGTCAGTTTGCTGGGGCGCAATGGCACCGGCAAGTCCAGTCTGCTGAAGGTGATCAACGGTCAGATAAAACCGGATGGCGGCGAGATCGATATCAACAAATCGGTCAAGATCGCCTCGCTGGAACAGGAGGTGCCTTATGATCTACAGGGCAGTATCTTTGATGTCGTCGCTTCCGGGCTGGGCAAACAGGCCGAATTATTGAAAGCCTATCATCACGCCACGCAACGGGTGGCGGAAGACTATTCCGAGCAGGCCTTTGCCGAGCTGGAACGCACCCAGCACGAAATCGAAGTGGCCGATGCCTGGCAGCTGAATCAGCAGGTGGAGTCGGTGCTGTCAAAAATGAAACTGGACGGAGACACCGATTTCACCCAGCTCTCCGGCGGGATGCGCCGCCGCGTATTACTGGCCAAGGCGCTGGTGGTGGATCCGGATTTGCTGCTGCTCGATGAGCCGACCAACCATCTTGATCTGGAGGCCATCCAGTGGCTGGAAGAGCAGCTATTGGGTTATCGCGGCGCACTGTTATTTATCACCCATGACCGTGCCTTCATGCGCAAACTCTCTACCCGCATCGTCGAGCTCGATCGTGGTCGTCTGACCAGTTATGACTGTGATTACGCCACCTACCTCACCCGACGCGAAGAGCTACTGCATGCGGAAGACGAGGCCAATAATCTGTTTGACAAGAAGCTGGCACAGGAGGAAGTCTGGATTCGACAGGGTATCAAGGCACGCCGAACCCGCAACGAGGGCCGGGTGCGTGCGCTGGAAAGCATGCGCAATGAACGCGAACAGAGGCGCCAGAAAGTGGGCAAGGTGGACATGAAGATCGTGCGCGGCGACCAGTCGGGCAAGATCGTGGTGGAAGCGGAAGACGTCAGCTTCGCCTACGACGAGCGCTGCATCGTTAAAAACCTCAGCACTACTATTTTCCGCGGCGACAAGGTCGGCATTATCGGCCCTAATGGTGCGGGCAAAACCACGCTGCTGAAAATTTTGCTGGGTCAGTTGCAGCCGAGTTCGGGCAAAGTGATCCTGGGTACCAAACAATCCATTGCCTATTTTGACCAGATGCGCGACCAGCTCGATGAAGAGGCCAGTGTGCTGGACAACCTCTCGGAAGGACGGGAATTTATTGAAATCAACGGTGCCCGCAAACACGTCATTGGTTATCTACAGGATTTCCTGTTCGCCCCCGACCGCGCACGCTCACCCGTCAAAGCACTCTCCGGTGGCGAGCGTAACCGCCTGTTGCTGGCCCGACTGTTTTCCAAACCCGCCAACATTCTGGTGCTAGATGAGCCCACCAACGACCTCGATGTCGAAACCCTGGAGCTGCTGGAAGAGCTGGTCTCCAATTACAGTGGCACCATTTTGCTGGTCAGTCATGACCGTGAATTCGTCAATAACGTGGTCAGCAGTACACTCGTCTTCCAGGACGATGGTGCAGTGAATGAATACATCGGTGGTTATGACGACTGGCTGCGGCAGCGTGACGAAGCTAATGACAAACCGGCAACAGGCAAGACCGCCAAACCGGTGCAGAAAGAGATAAAGGAAAAAAGTCAGAAGAAAAAAATCAGTTATAAAGAGCAGCGAGATCTTGACGCCCTGCCGATAAAAATCGAACAGTTGGAGACAGAACTGAAACAACTGCACGAGCAAATGGCCGAACCTGATTTCTTCCAGCAGGAAAAAAACCAAATTGTAAAAGTGCAGGCCGCGCTGCAACAGAACGAACAGGCCCTGGCGGAGAGTTACAAACGCTGGGAAGAGCTGGAAGCGTAAGTGTAGAGAGAATCAGGGCTCATCCGCGAAAAACGCGATGGACGCGAAAAGGGCAAAACTATGAAAGGCATTAGTCCGCAGATGAACACAGATAAACGCAGATAAGGTCAAAATCTATATCCGCGAAGAACGCGAAGGACGCCAAAAATAACCTTTAAACTATTATTCATTTGCCCTTTTCGCGTTCTTCGCGGATTATGTTTAAGAATTTTTTATCTGCGTTCTCTGCGGTGAAAAGGGTTTATAGATGGTTTTGGCTAAACCCCAGGTTCCCCTGAACTCCACCGGTATGAACGGCGATAATCCGGCTGCCGGCGGGGAAATATCCCTGTTGTATTAAATCAAACAAGCCATAGAACATTTTCCCTGTGTAGACCGCATCCAGAGGGATGTCGAAATCCTGTTTGAATTTTTCGATGAAGTCCCAGAGTTCGGAAGTGGTTTTGGCGTAACCGCCAAAGTGATAATCGGTGTTGAGTTGCCAGC
>JAGXGK010000026.1 GCA_024636785.1 Gammaproteobacteria bacterium | reverse complement strand
TTGACACGATCTACCGCATAGCTGCCGGTGTCTTTTTCTTCCACCATATCGATTAAGTTAAAAACACTTTCCGCTGCGGCCAGGCCACGTTGCAGATCGGCATTAATATCGGCAAGACGCTTGATGGGCGCAAACAGCATGGCCATAGCAATCATGTACGAGCCGAAGGTGCCCGCCGAAATAACACCCATGATATTGTCGTTAGTTGCCACATAAATCACACCGGCCAGACCAATGCCGACGATCAGGCGCATGATCGGAGCACTCAGCGCCAGGGTTGCAATCATGCGCATGTTCTGCCGACGGTTGTTGTCGTTGATGACATGAAACTGTTCTGATTCATATTCCCGGCCGCCGAACATCTTGACCACTATCTGGCCCTTGATCGACTCTTCCAGCACCTTTGAGACATCGCCCATGCTGCCCTGAATGCGACGACTGACCTTGCGGAATTTTTTGGAGACATACGATACCAGCAGAATCAGGAACGGGCCGACCACTAAAAACATCGAGGCCAGCAACGGGCTCAAATAAACCATCCATGCTATCAGGCCGACAACGGTGAATGTGTCACGGATCAGAATGGTGATGACCTTGGTGGTGGCATTGGCCACCTGCTCGACGTCGTACGTAAACTTCGACATGATTTCGCCGGTAGTCGCCCTGTCATAATAATTTTTGGGCAGGCGCAGCAGATGTTCAAACATGCTATCGCGCAAATCCATGATCACCATGCGGCCGATCCAGCTCATGCCGTACATCGAGATAAACATGGCAAACACACGCACCACAAAAATAACAATCAGCAGCAGCGGAATCCATTTTATAACTTCAGGATCACGGTCGATAAAACCGCCATCCATCAGCGGCTTCATATAGGCGGCGAGTGCGGTATCGGTGCCTGCCACCAGAATCATGCCGATAATGGCGAAGATGAAAATCTTCCAGTGCCTGGTCGCGTATGAAAGCAGGCGACGATAATACTGATAAGAGCTTGCAGAATCTTGGGTTTTAGAATTCATTAAGAATAGGTTTGACTAGAAGCCTAGTGGTTTTCAACCGTAGCAATGGAAAGTTTGGTGAGTCCGAGTTGTGAGGCGGCATCCATGGCGCGCACCACTGACTGGTGAGGAGTGCGGCCATCGGCGCGCAGCAACAAGGTGACATCAGTGCGTTCGCCCACGGTCTGGCGCAGGGCATCTTTCAACGTTTCCAGCTGTTCGTTGATCACCTGTCGATCGTCAATATAATATTTTCCGCTGGCATCAATCGACAGCACCACAGGGTTATCCTGAGCCTGTTGCATCTGCGCTTCGGCCTGAGGCAGCTGGACTTTTAATTTGGCATGGCGATCGAATGTGCTGGAGACCATGAAAAAAATCAGCAGCAGAAAAACCACGTCAATCAAGGGCGTGAGATTGACCTCAATGCCTTCATCTTTTCTATGACCGGGACGTAAATCCATAATAATTCTATCGGCAACTAGCGATTGTTATGCAAGACGTCGACCATTTTGATGGCCTCGCTTTCCATTTCAACGACGATGGTATCAATGCGGCGGCGGAAATAACGGTAGAAAATCAGGCTCACAATCGCTACCGACAAACCCGCTGCCGTGGTCACCATAGCCTGCGAGATACCGGCCGCCAGCGCTGCCGGATCGCCCACGCCGTGGGTGGTAATTGCAGTGAAGACAACAATCATACCGACCACGGTACCAAGCAGGCCCAGTAACGGTGAAATAGAGGCGATGGTGCCAAGTATATCCAGATAGCGTTCCAGCTCGTGCACCACTTCGCGACCACGCTCTTCGATGCTCTCTTTGATGCGCTCACGGGGCTGATTGCGGTTAATCAGGCCCGCGCTCAGAATTTTCCCCAGTGCCGACTGCTTGCTCAGCAATTCAATATCTGAAGTCTGGAAAGTGTCGTTCTTCACCGAATTCCACACTGTCGCGACCAGATGCCTGGGCAGCACCTTATTAGGCCGCAGGCTCCAGAAACGCTCAGCGATGATGGCGATAGCCGCCATCGAACAGAGGATGATCGGTATCATTAACCAGCCACCGGATTTCACCATTTCAAACACAATTCACCTACCCGATAAGTCTAATAGCGGTAACCGGCAAGAAGCTGTTGCCGGTCTTTTGCATGCTGCGTATCTTACTTGATTTGACGCTATGTCCAAAGCATTCATATGGTTTAGGAGTCTGTCGGATTCAGGATGAATTGGTTGCAGAAGTGGGAGAAGACAGAATTTGGCGATTTTGCAGGGTAATAGTCATTCTATTGTCCAAAAAAGCGGCTAAATATGGATCGGCCAGGCGACAAGCAGCCGATATCATTCAAGTCTGACAGGCTGCTAGTCGGTAATTACATGATTCCAGTATTTTCGCTGGTCGCTACGGTATGCCTCAGTCAGCACCACCCCGTTATTCGCGTTGAAGCTGATTTTTACCGCGCCTACATGGCCGCTGTAATGAACCGTCGCCCCCAGGGCGCGATAGCGAGACACCACCTCCGACACGGGATGATGATAGCGATTGCGGTAACCCACCGGTATCAGCGCGATCTGCGGCCTCACCGCATCGACAAAGGCCTGACTCGATGAGGTTTTGCTGCCATGGTGCGGCACAATCAGCACCTCGGCCTGTAATTGCTCGGCATCGTTTCTGATCAGATCGGCCTCTATCTCCTCTTCGATATCCGCAGCAATCAGCAGGCGTCCCCCGGCGGCAGATACCATCAATACACAGCCGTGGTTATTGCGGCGCGTGTAGCTCTGCTCCGCCGGGTGCAGAAATTCAAACTCTACACCATCCCACAACCAGCGCTCACCGCGGCGGCAGCTACGCTTATTTTTAGCGACGATAGGCTCTATATCGCGACCAATCACCTCAACATCCGGAAAGGTATCCACAACCGCCTGCGCCCCGCCAATGTGATCGGCGTCGCCATGGCTGATTACCAGCCGGTCCAGCTGAGTCACCGACCAGTGGCGCAAAAAGGGGACAACCACCGCCTCACCGGCATCGAGCCGTGAACCGAAGCGGTTGCCGGCGTCAAACACCAGTGCATGCTGGCTGGTTCTCACCACCACTGCCAGCCCCTGGCCAACGTCCAGATGCGCCAGCTCAAAATCACCCGCAGCGGGTTTTTCAGCGCTATTAAAAACAATCGGCAGCAACATCACCGCCCCCAGCCAGCGTGCGGGAAAACCTCGAGGCGCCAGCAGCAGCGCGACTCCTACCATGGCCAGCAACAACACCGGCCAGTGCGGTGCGGCCTGCACCCAGTAGGCCCAGGGGTGCAACGAGAGGGCTTCGATCACCGGCCAGATCAACGCCAGCATTTCGTTAGCCGCGAGTAGCAGATAACCGGCCAGCAGTGATGAGACCGGCATCAACAACAGTGCCAGCAACACCAGTGGTACCACCAGAAAACTCACATAGGGCACCAGAATCAGATTCGCCAGCGGTGAGATCAGCGAGGCCTGCTGAAACAGCAGCAGAGAAAACGGGAATAGCGCCAGGGCAATGGAAAACTGCATCCAGCCCCATTGCCCGACTCTGGCTCGCCAGCCCTGGCCACTGCCGAGGCGACCGGAAAAGACATAATAGATGACCGCGACCGCGAGAAAGGAGAACCAGAATCCGGCTGACAGCACCGAAACCGGGTCCCACAGCAGAATGACCAGCAGGGCTGTGGCCATGGCATTAGAGGCTTTAAAGTGACGCCTCAATAATAGCATGATCACAAAACAGCTCAGCATCAGCAGCGCGCGCTGGGTGGGAATCGACAGCCCCGCCAGCATGGCGTAGACCGCCGCGACACCCAGCCCGCCGAGCATGCCCAGCTGCTGCGCCGGTATATGTTTCATCAGCGCAGTCGGCACCAGACGGCGCACCACCCAGAATCCGAATGCCGCCGCCAGCCCGATATGCAGGCCGGATATTGCCATGAGGTGATTGGTGCCGGTGCGGATCAGGGTGTCCCAGTGCGCTTCACTGATGGGCGAACGATCACCCACTGCCAGCGCTGTAATCAGACCGACGTGTTCCTTACCCTGAAGCATCTGCTGGATGTCGGCACTGAGCTGCTGACGCAAGGCGTCCAGTGAAAACACACTGGCGTCAGCCAGTTTTCTATTCTGCTCACTTTTACGGATGTAACCTGTGGCATGAATATTCTGCTGGTAGAGCCAGCCTTCGTAATCGAAACCACCGGGGTTCATGAAACCGTGCGGCGGCTTGAGCCGCACCCGCAGACGCCAGCGCTCACCGGCATTCACCTGCGGCCCGTAATACCAGCTCAGCCGCAACCGTTCAGGCAAAACCAGCAGGCGGTCTTCGATTTCGAAATTATCCACCAGCAGCACGAAACGCTGCACGTGTTCATTTTCTTTGGGAAGATCCTGAATCACGCCCTCGACCAGAAAATCCTGCCCGGCCAATATCTCCGGCAACCTCTGTTCAAGGTAATTGCTGGCCACGAAAGTTAACCAGCCGGCACCGGCCAGAGCAAAAATTAGTAGCTCAAGCCATTTAAGAGGCTTGCCGTGCAGGAGAAACCGTCGCCAGACCATAACCATCAGGGCGACAACAAGGATAACAATGAGGAGAGAAAGCTCAGGCAAGAGCGCACATTGCTGAATGAGCATAATACCGGCCAGAAACGACAGCGCTTTCAGCAACATAACAATCGAACCTCCCTGTAAACCGGTCAATATGGCTCAAAAAAACACACTCTGACGAAACAACTTTAGCGCCAGTGTTTGCCAACGAGCTCCGCAATGACGATAATCTACCATTGTTTTAGACAAGCGACACTCAATGCCACGTAAATTCCTCAAGAAGTACATGCCTGATCCGCATGAACTCAAAAAACACAAAGGACTGCGCCTGTTTGGCACCCTGCTCCAAGACCCGAATCTCTGGCACATGAACCGTCGCTCCATCGCCACCGCTTTTATGGTGGGACTGTTTTTTGCCTGGTGGCCGGTACCTTTTCAGATGGTTCTGGCCGCCGCTGGTGCCATTGTGCTGCGTGCCAATCTGCCTATGTCGGTTTCACTGGTCTGGATCACCAACCCGGTCACCATGACGCCCATGTTCTATTTCGCCTATGTGGTGGGCACCTGGATTATTGATGTGCCAGAAAGGCCCTTCCACATGGAACTCTCAGTGGACTGGGTTATGGGTGGGCTAACCAATATCTGGCAGCCTTTTCTCACCGGCTGCCTGATACTCGCCCTTACCAGTAGCGTCACCGGTTATTACAGTGTCAATTTTATCTGGCGTCGCTATGTAAGAAAGCAGCGCAAGAGCGACCAGATCAAAAGACAGAATAAGAAACCCCTATGACCTGGAAACCCCACGCCACTGTTGCCGCCATCGTCGAACGTGAAGGAAAATTTCTCATCGTTGAGGAATCGGTCAATGGCGAAATTGTCTATAACCAGCCCGCAGGTCACCTCGACCCGCATGAAGATCTGATCGACGCTGTAATTCGCGAAACACGCGAAGAGACCGCATGGCGGTTTACTCCCGAAGCCCTGCTTGGTATCTATTTATGGCCGCAGCCCAACACTCAACGCACTTTTTTACGCTTCGCTTTTTGTGGCACCTGTAGTGATTTTCGTGCCGATCAGGCCCTGGATGAGGGCATTCTGCGCGCACTGTGGTTGAGTAAGGAAGAGTTATTCAATAGTAAAAAATTACGCAGCCCCATGGTGATACAGAACATTGATGATTACCTTGCCGGTCGACGTTACCCGCTGGATATTCTCAGCACTGTTGACTACGAGAAATAATCGACACCATGAACCGGCGGGAAAAAATTATTGTAGGTATTTCAGGCGGCGTCGACTCATCCGTAGCCGCGCTGTTATTGCTCGAACAGGGTTACGAAGTTGAAGCCCTGTTCATGAAAAACTGGGAAGAAGATGACGACGCCGAATACTGTGCGGCGGCAGAAGATCTGGCCGATGCACAGTCAGTGTGCGACGATCTCGGCATCAAACTGCACAGCATTAATTTCGCCACCGAATACTGGGATCGTGTCTTCAAACATTTTCTCGATGAATACAGCGCGGGCCGCACCCCCAACCCCGACATTCTCTGCAACAAGGAAATAAAATTTCGCGCCTTTCTCGATCATGCGCTGGATCTGGGTGCTGACAAAATCGCCACCGGTCATTATGCCCGCAGCCGTAGCGTCGATGGCAAAGCGCAACTGTTACGCGGGCTGGACAATAATAAGGACCAGAGTTATTTTCTCTACACGCTTAACCAGCACCAGCTCAGTCACAGCCTGTTTCCGATTGGCGAATACCAGAAAGAAAAAATACGCGAACTGGCTGAGCAACGCGGTCTGACCACTTACAACAAAAAAGACAGCACTGGCATCTGCTTCATCGGTGAGCGTCGTTTCGACACCTTCCTGAAACAATATATACCGGCCAGACCGGGCGAGATCAAAACCACCGAAGGCGAAACCATCGGCAGGCATAACGGCCTGATGTATTACACCATGGGACAACGCAAGGGCCTTGGCATCGGCGGGCGGCAAAACGCCGAAGAAGATGCCTGGTTCGTGGTAGATAAAGATTTGGACAATAATATTCTTATCGTCGCCCAGGGACACAATCACCCGCGCATGCTGCACAACACCCTGGAGTGCAAACAGATGCACTGGGTTGACCCGCAGGCTATGAGTTTTCCGCTGAACTGCACCGCAAAAAATCGCTATCGTCAGCCGGATCAGGCATGCACTGTCGAACAGCTGGACGAGGATCATTTCAAAGTCAGTTTTGCCGAACCGCAACGAGCCATCACCCCCGGTCAGTCGGTAGTGTTCTATCAGGACGAAATCTGTCTGGGTGGCGGCATCATTGAAACCATGTATAACAACTGATAGCGTAGCTCCAGTTTTCATCCCCCCAACAACGCCTTATTAAATTACCACTATGCAACATACTAAACGCGAACAGACCATTGCGCTTGCCGGCATCTTTCAGGCCGCTACACTGGTCGAACAGATCGCCAACAAAGGCATGACCAACAGCGCCCTGATCGAATCCAGCCTCGAATCATTGTTCCGCTTTGATGCCAGCTCAGTAGAAAGTGTATTCGGCAGCCTCGCCGGCGTCGGCAGCGGATTGCGTACACTGGACGCTCAACTGGGGGCATTAAAAAATGAGCGCAACCTTCAGGTAACGCAATATGCCATCTCCATGATCGCACTAGAGAAGAAACTTTCAGCCAACCCCAAAATGCTGGAACAGGTTACTCATGGCTTGAATGAGATACAGAAATCACTGGATTTTTTCAGCTTGATGCATGAAAACGTTTTCGCCAAAATCGGTGCGCTTTATCAGGAAACCATCAGTACACTGCAACCGAAAATCGTGGTACAGGGTGAACGTGTCCATCTAAGCAATGAGATCAATGCCAACAAGATTCGCTCACTGCTTTTCGCCGGCATCCGTGCAGCGGTGTTGTGGCGACAATGTGGCGGCTCACGCTGGCACATTTTATTTGCACGCAAAAAATACCTGGACGAATGTCGCCTGTTACTGGCCGAACTATAGTCAACCATTATCATTATGAAAACAGCGACAAACTCCGATACAGTGATAGTGCTGGATTTCGAAACCACCGGCCTGTCGCCCGACTGTGGCGATAGAGCCATCGAAATCGGCGCGGTAAAATTAGTCAACGGCGAAGCGGTAGAACGCTTTCAGCAACTGATGTATCCGGGCCGGCGCATCAGCCGTTTTATTGAAGACTATACCGGCATCAGCAACAGCATGCTTAAAAAATCCGCACCCTGTGAAGAGGTTATGCTGGCCTTCGCCGAGTTCATCGAAGGTTTCAATCTGGTCGCGCACAATGCCTCATTTGATTTCCGCTTCCTCGACGCTGAACTGAACCGGGTCAGGTACAAACAACGCGAAAATTTCGCCTGCTCCATGCTCATCGCCAGACGCCTATACCCCGAAGCCCCCAACCACAAACTGGGTACACTGGTCAGATACAAATCCCTGCCCAACGACGGCACCTTTCACAGAGCCATGGCCGACGCCGAAATGACAGCACATTTATGGTTAACAATGATGCAGGACATAAAAGACCAGCATTCATTTGCAACGATTCCTTTCGAAGTAATGCAGAAACTCGCCCGCACATCGAAACAGGCTGCTACGGGTTTTCTCAGCCGTGAATCAGTCAGAGTAAGTAAAATCTAACATAGTGCTTCACCGCAGAGAGCGCAGAGAAGTACAGTGCTTTGGTCTACAGATAAACGCAGATAAACGCAGATAAATATGATTCATGGCCTGCAAAAAAGTAGCCGACAGAAGTCCTGAAAAAAACACAAAAAAACCGTCGATACAAGCCCCCTCTCCATCAGGGAGAGGGCTGGGGTGAGGGTGGTTTAAGCAGTAAAACTAATCACAAAACATTTACCCAAAATGCCCACGAAAAAACTTAAACCGTTATAGCGTAGGTTGGGTAGAGGCACGAACCCCAACAAAATCCCGAGACCAACCAAAACCGTTGTGCATCCTGCGTCATCCCAACTTTGTATCTTAAAACATCTTTCACCGCAGAGGCGCGGAGGCGCAGAGGCGCAGAGAAACCTTAAGCTTTTAATTAAAAGCTTTTACCGCAGAGAACGCGGAGAACGCGGAGAAAAACTTTAGGGTCTTTTTGATTTGCAAGATCCCCCTGGTTCTGGATGACAATGATCAACCAATCAGCTTTTCTCTGTGCCTCTGCGCCTCTATGGTAAATTATTACAAATAAAAAACATCTTAGTTTTTCTCTACGCTCTCTGCGCCTCTGCGGTGAATGCTTTTGTTTATGTTTTTAGGTTTATCTACGGCACATGCATTCAACAAACCACCTCACCTCATCAGACAGAAACAATATGCTCCAGCTCGGCGCGCATGCGTTCAACACAGGTCACACCTTCTTTAATGGCAACAGTGCCACGATCAAACTCCATAAGATCCAGATGCGAAAGTCGTGGTGTGAGCATGATGTCCGGAGGATCACCGGCCATGCGGCTGCGGCTGATGCGATCCTGCATGATGTTGATAGAACCTGCCAGTATATCAACCAGTCCCGGCGATTCGATTTTTTCGCCGAACAGTCGCGATAGCAGCATGTTTTTTTTCAGATGTGTCACCTTCTCCAGCTGATTTGAAATCCTGTCCCATAACGCCAGATTGTTTTCATCCTCATCCTCATCTATCGGAGTATCGGTTATCGGCAGCCTTTTCTGTGTGCCATTAGTACGTGAATGTTTGCCTACCATATCTACGTTTAAGCCGACCGCAATGACAATCTCCGCGCCCATGGCCCGGCACAGTGAAACCGGGACAGGATCGACCAGACCGCCATCGACCAGCCATCGACCATTCTGATTGAAGGGTGTAAACAGGCCTGGCAGTGCCACCGATGCGCGCACCGCATCCAGTAGATCGCCCTGTTGCAGCCAGACTTCACGACCACTTTCCAGATCGGTAGCGACGGCGGCAAAGCGCCGGGGCATGGATTCAATATCGGCTTCTTTCACATGCTCGCGCAGGAAACTTGCGATTTTTTCACCCTGAATAAGCCCGCCTCCCATTACTGACATATCCAGATAGCCGACTATGTCTTTCCATTTGAGCGCCTTCACCATAGTTTCCATTTCATCGAGTTGATCACCGGCATACGCCGCCCCGACCAGAGCACCGATAGAACAACCCGCCACAATATGCGGCTCGATGCCCATCTCTTTCAGTGCCTGCAGCACACCGATATGCGCCCAGCCGCGCGCTGAACCACTTCCCAGTGCGATGCCAATGCGGGCGTTATCAATATTAGTTTTTTTAATTTTCTCTGATGCTTTTAAATTAGCCATAGATTCCTCTCCTTAAAATTAGGGCTCTGTTATTTTTTATACTGACAGTAATTGAATTTTGTTTTATTTAAGACTGGTTACGATTATAAATAATAACGCAGGTACGCAGTCCGGTTCTGCCGAAGCAAAAAGATTTATCAAAAGTCTGACGTGCGATGGGTAGATAAATATTATCAGTTTGCGAACGGTAGGACTCCACATCCTCTTCCGGATCGTGAATATAGATGAAAGTCCTGTCAATTGCCGACACTACCACCCAGTGCGGTGCCTTGTTGCGGGTATAGCTGTAGGAACTGATCAGTACCAGCGGAATGCCGCCCTGATTAAATTTCTCTTCGAGTTCAATTAAGCTGAGATTGCTGTAGTTGAGCGAAATATCGGTTTCATGAATCTGTTTTATAAAATCATCATGCACCAGCTCCATGACGGCTTTCTTGCCTTCATTGCGCACCCCATCCAGAAACAGCGGTCCGTGAGAATTAACATAAACTTCGACACGAAAGCCCCGTCGCCAGGCGGCCAGTGCCAGCCCTAATGGACTGGTGCCACCGTGTCCGGAGGTCATGTAGATAGTAGTCGCTTCACGCCACAGTTGCAGCTCAAGCGTGCGATCGACTCGAGTCTCTTTCTGTAGCGCCTGCATGGCCATGATCAGGCTGGCGGAGCCACAGGTGAAATCGGTGGTCTGCTGATAATAGGGAACCTGTAGATAATCGATCGGCGATTCAAGGTGCAGAATTCGTTTTTCGAAACGCAACGCGTCGGCGTGATCTTCATAATAATCTTTGTGCAGACCAAAAGGTTGATAGCCTAATCTCCTGTACATGCGAATAGCCCCGCTGTTGTTTGCATGCACCTCCAGCCGCATATAGACACAGTCGCGTAACGCTGCGTGCCGCTCGGCTTCGTGCAACAGCTGTTCACCTATGCCCTGCCCGCGCACTTCAGGCAACACGGCAAACGAGTAGAGCCGCGCCAGATGGGTACCGTGGTGATACAGCACCAGACTATAACCGACGATCACCCCGTGCTGTTTTGCCAGAATAAAATCACAGTTACCTTTCTGGATCATGTGCCTGATGCTGCGTGCAGACATGCGGTCAATATCAAAACAACGGTTCTCAATTTTTACCAGCGCATCGACATCATCGAGTGTGGCCGACGAAAAGTTAAGCATTGCTGTTGATGACATCATGACTGACCCAACCCCTGTAGCGCCTGACGCACACACTGCCGCCCGCGCATCAACACCATCTCCTGCCAGTCGACGCTGTCGGGATAAAAAACATGACGTATCGCCTGTTTCACCTGCTGCGTTTCGCGGGCCGACCAGTCGACATCCTGACGGTGCAGAAAATGATCTTTTCGTAACACTTCAAACATCTGATCAATCGTGTAGGTACCGAATTCGAGGGTGACAAAACAGACGCGTTCGGCCAGCAGCTGATGCCAGAGATAATCGATTAACCCCTGCTTGGGCACTGAACTTGAACTGCCCAACGCCGGTTCGGTAACACTGTCGCCATACCACTGTCGGGCACGCTTCACCCCGGTTGATGCGGGCGGATGATCGCAGATGACTTCGCCATAAGCGAATGGTCCGAGTCCGCTATGAATATCAATTACCGCGACACTCTGGCGCTTCTGCAATTCATAATCTTCAATAATCTGTTCCAGGTTCAGCCGCGATTGACTCGGCTGGATGCCGCCGTAAAAAAGGCCATCGGCAAACTGGTACTGGCCGCCACTGATCGCCAGCTCCAGTGCTGATTGGCCGCACTTGTCACGGTAGGCGTGGAGCCTTTGCGTAGCGCTGGCCCAGTCACTCAGCTGATCAGGCAACAGGCTGTTGGCCAGTCGGTCATAGCCGGAGTTATGCGGCAACGGCTGGCTAAAATCGACAAAATTGCGGTTCAGATCGACGCCCTCTTCATTCACCCGGCGCAGCCAGGCAAAGCCGTAGGGGTTGAGCGCATGGATGTATAACACCGCCACGCCCGCCGGCAGGTTTTTCGCAGTCAGCGTTTGCAAGCTGTCGAGCTGAATCGCCGAACCGGCAAAACCTTCGACGCCGTGGGTAGCACTTTGCAGCACCAGCACGCAGGCAGCGTCAACATCACCCTGCCATGAGACAGCAGTGACCAGAGGTTCACCAGCGGGGCCGGTTTCACGGTAAACGAATTCCCGATAAAAACTATGGTTGGACTGATTATGGCTGCGCTGTTTGAACTTATCATGCGCCTGCGCATAATTAGCCGAATAGCACTGTGTCAGATAATCGGCGGAAAATAGTACCGGTTTCATAGTATCCTGTGGCAGACTCAAAACTGAGCGCGAAAATGGGATTAAAAATTAATTCTACATTACGTACAAAAAACATTTCTTGATTTATTATACCGTTCTGTT
This sequence comes from Gammaproteobacteria bacterium, assembly GCA_024636785.1. Taxonomy (GTDB): domain Bacteria; phylum Pseudomonadota; class Gammaproteobacteria; order SZUA-229; family SZUA-229; genus LH-M37. The sequence goes on along the minus strand of JAGXGK010000026.1, from coordinate 28,424 downwards.
TCCTTTTGGTGGCGTCCTACGTGACCACATTAGAAATCAATCTTATTAATGGAACACCTGCATGCACCCTGTTTTAATCGTCGTTGATAACCCACACGACTGGAAAGCCTATAGCCCCTCGGATAAGGTTATCAGTGTTCAGGATTACCTCTCCCATGATGAGCAGTTCAAACTGCCGAACACCCATGTTATCAATCTCTGCCGCAGCTACAAATACCTGACCAATGGCTACTACTGCTCACTACTGGCGGAAGCACGCAACCACAAGGTCATCCCTTCGGTGCGCAGCATTAACGACCTGAGCAATAAATCACTCTACAGCCTGGACATCGGCAACCTGAACCAGATACTGGAAAAACTGCTGCACGATCGCCGCATTGGCGGCAACTCCCAAACCATGAAACTGTTTTTCGGTAACCCGGACATCCCGCAGCTGGAGAATCTGGGACGGCAGATTTTTGAACTGTTCGCCAGCCCCATTCTCATCGTGACTTTAAAACGGCGAGAACGCTGGATCATAGATTCAATCAAACCCGGCGCTCTAAATTCCCTCAACGAGCATGAAGAAGACCTGTTCGCTGCCGCGCTGGAAAGATTCAACGCCTCGGTATGGCGCAAACCGCGTTCACGTAAAAAAAGCCGTTATGATCTGGCGATACTCGCTGACCCTGATGAAAAGCTACCGCCCAGCGATAAATCCGCACTGAAAAAGTTTGTCAGCATTGGCAAACAGATGGGCATCAATGCCGAGCTGATCACGAAAAAAGATTATTCGCGCCTGGCTGAATACGACGCCCTGTTTATTCGTGAAACCACAGCCATCAACAACCACACCTATCGTTTCGCCAAACGCGCCGAAAGCGAAGGCATGGTAGTGCTTGATGATCCACAATCCATCCTGCGCTGCACCAATAAAATTTTTCTGGCTGACCTGCTCAGTACCAACGGCGTGCCGACGCCAAAAACATTAATTCTGAGCAAGGATCTGCAAAAAGAAGATCAGGAAAGAGCCATCGAAACACTGGGTTATCCTATGGTGATCAAAATACCGGACGGCTCTTTTTCGCGCGGCGTGGTTAAAGTCGAAAATGAACAGGAATTAAAGCAGCACCTTGATGAACTGTTCAAACAATCTGCGCTGGTGCTGGCGCAGGCCTACAGTTTTACCGACTACGACTGGCGCATCGGCATGCTCAACAAAAAACCCATTTTCAGCTGCCAGTATTTCATGACCCGAGGCCACTGGCAGATTTACAAACACAGCAAAGGCGGCAAAGTTGTTTCCGGCGGCTTTCGCACCCTGCCCTTGCACGAGACCCCGAAAAAAGTACTCGACGTCGCCAGCCGCGCCGCCAACCTCATTGGCGATGGCCTGTATGGCGTCGATGTAAAACAGTTTGGCGACACCGCCATGGTGATCGAAGTCAACGACAACCCCAATGTCGATTCGGGGGTTGAAGACCTGTATTTGAAAGACGACCTATATCGCATCATTCTGGAAGAATTTATCCGCCGCCTGGAACGCAAGCGGAATGGTATTTAAGACGCTATAGAAAAATGAAAAAACTTTTTACCGCAGAGGAATCTGAAAAATTTAGTTAAAATCTTTCACCGCAGAGGTCGCAGAGAACGCAGAGAAAACTTAATGATTTAATTAAGGGCTTTCACCGCTGATGCGCGGAGAAAACCCTATGTTTTATAAAATCATAACCAGTAATTCGACGATTCATTTTAAACGTCAAAAACTATCAATAGTTACACGCTTAAACATCAATTATGTTTTCTCTGCGCCTCCGCGCCTCTGCGGTGAGCGTATTTAGTTAAACGTCTAAAGTTTTTCTCTGCGCTCTCTGCGACCTCTGCGGTGAAAAGCTTTTGACTTAAGCACTAACAATCCTCTGCGGTGCAAGCTTTTCCCCAACAACGACACCTCAAGAAACCTAATGGTAAAACATCAGTCTATTCCTGTTATATTACTCCCCCAATATTTATCTAAATAGTTTCCGAAGCACGAGGCGTACATGGTAGATCAGCTGAACAGTGACGACATTCAACAGACACTAGGCCTTGGCCGGGAAAAGAGTTCGCGCTGGCGCTGGCGTCTCGTGCTGGCCTTCGTCTTCGTATCGGCGCTGCTGCTGTGGTTATGGCTGGATGATGATAGTGATTCCACGTTCAGTTACCGCACCGCCGATGTTGAACGCGGCGATCTCACGCTTATGGTCACTGCCACCGGCAATCTGCAACCACTCAATCAGGTCGAGGTGGGCAGTGAAGTCTCCGGCACTATCGCCAGTGTACCGGTTGATTTCAACAATAAGATCCGCATCAATCAGGTACTGGCTCAGCTTGATACTTCAACGCTGGCCAACCGGGTCGCCGAAGCCAAAGCAGCTTTGCAGTCAGCCCAGGCCGGGGTGAAGGAAGCCGTGGCTACCGAGCTGGAGAGACAGCTTGCGCTCAGGCGCTGCCGTGAACTGGCGAAACAACAGATGTGTTCGGACAACGATGTCGATGTTGCCAAGGCCGCCTACGCTCGCGCTCAGGCCGGTGTGGCCAGCGCCAAAGCCCAGGTCGCCATCGCGCAGGCGGTGCTCAGCGGTCATCAGACCAGTCTAGAAAAAGCCACTATCCGCTCCCCCATCAACGGCATCGTACTCGACCGCAAGGTGGAACCGGGGCAGACCGTTGCCGCTTCATTCCAGACCCCGGTGCTGTTCACGTTGGCCGAAGACCTCAGCCGCATGCAGCTGATCGTCTCTGTCGACGAGGCCGATATCGGCCGCATCCGCGATGGCCAGCAGGCCATCTTCAATGTCGATGCTTACTCTAATCGCAGCTTCAACGCCGACATCACTCAGGTCCGTCATGCGCCGCAAACCACCGAGGGCGTTGTCAGTTATGAAACCATACTCGGCGTGAACAACGAAGACCTGCAACTGCTGCCCGGCATGACCGCTACCGCCGAAATCATTACCCGCCAGATCGATGATGCCCTGCTCATCCCCAATGCCGCACTGCGCTACAGCCCGCCGGTTGCTCCGGTAAAAGCTCAGGCCAGTGGCAGCGTCATCAACCAGCTATTTAGCCGCTCGCGTAGTCCGCGCAGCACCCCGGCACCGACCGAAGCGGGCATGATGCGCAAGATCTGGCTGCTCAAAAACGGCGAACCACAATCGCTGATGATCAAACTAGGTGAAAGCGACGGCTACCATACCGAGGTGCTGGAAGGCGAACTGGAGCCGGGCATGGCGGTGATCACCGAGAGCATTCAGGCGAAGCAATAATGACGACCGGCCAGCCGTTGATAGCACTCCAGGGGGTGAGCAAGATTTATGGTAGCGGCCAGGCCGCCATGCCGGCGCTGCGTGGTATCGACCTGAGCATTCATACCGGCGAATTTGTCGCGGTGATGGGGCCGAGCGGTTCGGGCAAATCGACCTGCATGAACATTATCGGCTGCCTCGACACCCCGACCTCAGGCGAATATCTGTATCAGGGCATTGATGTCGGCAGTCTCAACCGTGATCAGCTGGCGTTGCTGCGCCGCCACTATCTGGGCTTTGTCTTTCAGGGCTTTAATCTGCTGGCGCGTACCTCGGCGCTGGAAAATGTCGAGCTGCCACTGATCTACCGCAACACCCCCGTCGATGAGCGTCATCGTCTGGGACTGGAAGCACTGGCTCAGGTCGGCCTTGCAAACTGGGCGCACCACACCCAGAGCGAGCTCTCTGGCGGCCAGCAACAGCGCGTCGCCATCGCCCGCGCCATTGTCACCCGCCCCGGCCTGCTTCTGGCCGACGAGCCGACCGGCAACCTCGACAGCGCCAGCAGCCAGGAAATTATGGCGCTGCTGCAAAGCTTCAACCGCGATCTGGGCATCACCATCGTCATGGTCACCCACGAAACCGACATTGCCGCCTATGCCCAGCGCACCGTCCGCTTTCTCGACGGCCGCATCGCCAAAGACAGCCACAACAGTGAGCGCCCGACATGATCTGGAATGCACTGCTGCTGGCCCTGCGCTCGATTCGCCGTAATATGCTGCGTTCGTTTCTGACCACCCTCGGCATCGTCATCGGCGTCGCCTCGGTGATCATCATGGTCAACCTCGGCAGCGGCGCTACCCTACAGATCAAACAGCAGATTGAAAATCTAGGCAGCAACCTGTTATTCCTGCACCCCGGCCAACGTTTCGGCGCCGGTGCGCGCAGTCAGGCACCACCGTTCAAACTGAATGATGTCGACGCCATCGAAAACGAAATCAGCGGCGTCGCCGTCGCCGCGCCGCACGCCTCGCAGGCCATGGTCGTCATCTACGGCAATGAAAACTGGGCGACCAGCGTCACCGGCAGCGACAACCGTTTCTTTGAGGTAGGCAACTGGCAGTTGCAACAGGGGCGTTTTTTTACCGAGAGTGAATTACGTGCCGGCAGCAGTGTTTGCGTCATCGGCGAGACTGTGCGAGAGAACCTGTTCGGCAGTCAGAATCCGGTCGGCAACAGCATCCGCCTGCAAAAAATCGCCTGTGAAGTCATCGGCCTGCTCGCCAGCAAAGGTCAGTCAGCCGGCGGCTCGGATCAGGACGACATCGTGGTGACACCGCTACGCACCTTATGGCGGCGCATTGCCGGCAATCAGGACGTCTCCCGTATTCGCATCTCCGCCCGCGAAGGCGTCGCCACCGCCACGGTACAGCGCGACATCGAAGTGCAGATGCGCGAACGCCGCCGCATCCGCACCGGCGACGAGGACGACTTCAGCGTCATGGACATGCAGGAAATTGCCCGAACCCTCACCGGCACCACCCAGATCCTCACCACCCTGCTCGGCGCAGTCGCCGCCGTCAGCCTGCTGGTCGGCGGCATCGGCATCATGAACATCATGCTGGTGTCCGTCACCGAACGCACCCGCGAAATCGGCATCCGTCTCGCCATCGGCGCACGCGCGCGCGACGTACTCACCCAGTTCCTGGTCGAAGCCATGGTGCTCTCCGCCTTCGGCGGCCTGTTCGGCATCGCCCTCGCCCTCACCGCCGGCAGGTTCATCGCCGGAATGTTCAACATCCCCTTCGTCATCGAAGCCGACATGGTTTTGGTCGCCTTCCTGTTCTCGGTAGTCATAGGCATCGCCTTCGGCTACTTCCCCGCCAGACGCGCCGCCGCCCTCGACCCGATAGAAGCCCTGCGGCATGAGTAAAAGACTTTTTCACCGCAGAGGAATCTTAAAGATTTAAATAAGTGCATTCACCGCAGAGGCGCAGAGGACGCAGAGAACGCGAAGGAAAACTTTAGGTATTTAAATAAAAAAATTAACCGCAGAGGCGCAGAGAAAAAATTAGGATATTCTGATTCATTGTCATCCCGAACGCAGAGAGGGATCTTTCGTTGTTTGATAGTGCAGAAGATCAAATGCAAGATTTCTCCCAATGGTCGAAATGACAGATAAATCAAAAAAAACTAAAGTTTTTCTCTGCGTTCTCTGCGACCTCTGCGGTAAAAAGCCTTTGACTTAAAACCTAAAACTTCTCTGCGGTGAAAAAAGTTTTTAGCTTTACCCAATCAATCCCGCTTCGACACCATACTCAACGCCACCGCTTCGGCAACTTCGATACCATCCACCGCTGCCGATAAAATACCACCGGCATAACCTGCGCCTTCGCCGGCAGGGTAAAGGCCTTTGGTGTTGATGCTTTGATAACTACCGTTATTACGCTTGATGCGTATCGGTGATGAGGTGCGGGTTTCGACGCCGGTGAGTACGGCGTCGGCCATGGCGAAGCCTTTGATCTTGCGTTCAAACATGGGCAGGGCTTCGCGTATCGCTTCTATGGCGTAATCGGGTAGCGCCGTGCTCAGTTCGGTGAGATTTATGCCCGGTGTGTAGGAGGGTTCCACGCTACCGAGTTCGGTCGATGCTTGGCCCTTGAGAAAATCGCCCACCAATTGTGCAGGGGCGTCGTAATTGCTGCCGCCCAGCACAAACGCGCGCGCCTCCAGTTCGCGTTGCAGATCAATGCCCGCCAGTGGATTATCATCAGGAAAATCATCCGGCGTGATGCCGACTACGATGCCGCTGTTGGCGTTGCGTTCGTTGCGCGAATACTGGCTCATGCCGTTGGTGACCACGCAGCCCTCTTCGGAAGTGGCCGCGACTACAGTGCCGCCGGGGCACATGCAGAAACTGTACACGCTGCGGCCGTTTTTGCAGTGGTGCACCAGTTTGTAATCGGCCGCGCCGAGTTCGGGGTTACCGGCGAACGAACCGTATCGGCATTCATCGATCAGTGCCTGCGGATGTTCGATGCGAAAGCCGATCGAGAAAGGCTTAGCTTCGATGTAAACGCCGCGCTGATGGAGCATCCGAAAGGTATCGCGCGCGCTGTGGCCGACGGCGAGAATGACGTGATCGGCTGCGATACGCTGACCGTCAGCCAGCGTCACACCGCGTACCTGACCCTGTTCAATTTCAATATCGGTAACGCGACTCTCGAAACGGAACTCGCCACCGAGTTCAACAATCTCTTCGCGGATTCTCTCCACCATGCTCACCAGCCGGAAAGTACCGATATGCGGCTTGCTGACAAAAAGAATCTCCTCCGGCGCGCCCGCCTTCACAAACTCCTGCAACACCTTCACGCCCAGATGGCGCGGGTCTTTGATCTGGGTGTACAGCTTGCCGTCGGAAAACGTCCCCGCACCGCCTTCACCAAACTGCACGTTCGACTCGGGATTAAGTTTGTGCTCACGCCACAGCGCCCAGGTGTCTTTGGTGCGCGGCCGCACCTCCTTGCCACGCTCCAGAATCAGCGGTTTGAAACCCATCTGCGCCAGCAACAGCCCGGCCATAAAACCACACGGGCCGGTGCCGATAATCACCGGCCGATTGCTGAGATTTTCAGATGCCTGCGCAACAAACTTGTACTCGGTATCCGGCGCCTGCTTGACGTGATGATCGTCACTAAAACGCTGCAACAACAACGCCTCATCAGCCACCTCAACATCCAGCGAATACACCGCCACAATCGCCCCGCGTTTGCGCGCATCAAACCCACGGCGAATCACGGAATAATTAAGCAGTGCATCAGCATCAATCTGCAAACGCTTTAGTATCGCCTGCTGGAGCTCATCCGGCGAGTGACCGAGGGGAAGTCTAATTTCTGTAAGGCGTAGCATAAAAATAAAGTTGGCAGGAAAGCGGGGGATTCTACCCTTTTGTGGTGGGTGTGTCCTGTGTTACACATCTGTAATGAAGGCATATTGACATGCGTCCCTTACAAAACTGTAACCCTTCTTCTCCGTCATACCGGCGCAGGCCGGAGTAGTGGTGCATGGATGCACCGTTAACGAATCTAAGGACGAAATCCATGCTTGGGCCTTTGAGAGAGAAAAGAATAGGAAAAGGGCTCAAGTATCATAATCATTCTTCATTTTTCTTTACCATCTTGAACAATCTTCTGCCAGTCTCCATTCGTGTCTATGAAATGACTTGACGCGTATGATAATGCCTTAAATTATAAATCGTCAATATTATACTTGACCCTTTTTCTTTTTAGGTTCGACGCTGCTCCCTGGACCGATATTTGACCCTTTTTTCCTTTTTAGAGGCATAATTAACAAACAAAGTAATTATCCCAGTATTTACCCCAAGGGCTATCTCTAAAACTATTTAGTTTGCTTGATACTTCACTGCTTACATTATCTGACGATAGTATGAAAAATGCTCTTGGTGAATAAGGCGTATAACGCAAACAATGCACAGTGTGCACAGTGTGCACAGAATCAATTTTTATTTTTAGCTCATTTGCTCTGTTTTGTATTTGATCAGGATGTGTGCCATGGTTTTTATGTCTGTTTAAGTGATGATAAATAATCGTAAAAGCCTTGTCTTTATGAAATTGATTTATTTCTTCATAATATGCAAATTTACCTGATTTTTTCTGATTTCTTAACTTACATAAATCTATTTCTAAGCCGTTGTCCGGATCAAGAAATAATACATTACTAGTTGACAGCTTTGATACAGCCTCATTCAACCATTCTGAAGGCAGGCTTTCTGACCGGCAAAACGGCAAACCGTCGATACTATACGGATTCTTTTTTGTTGTTTGCTTCAATGTGTTGTGCGTTATGCCTTGCTGACTGAAACAGTGGCTTTTAACCCGAAAATAACGGCGTAGATCAAGCCACTTTTAATGTAGGCAGAATGATAAGCAAAGCAGAATTATTCTTCCGCCAGTTTCACTGGCGTTACCTTGTCTGGATATCTGGCTTGAATATCTTTGTAATATTCTCGAATGCGATCCATGTCTCTTTTAATATCGCCGCCTGGCATCAATGACAAACCGATGTTCGCTACTTTATGTTTGAAATCGAGCGAGGCGCAGACGATGGGGACGTTGGCCTGATGGGCGATGTGATAGAAGCCTGATTTCCAGTGCGATGCTTCTTTTCGTGTGCCGCTGGGGGCGATCATGATGACCATTTTATCGGCCTGTTTCAGAGCCTGCGTCATTTGATCAGTGATGCCCTGTGAGCGCATTCGGTTTACGGCAATGCCGCCTAATGCGCGCATGAAAATTCCCATTGGCCAGCGAAACAGGGTGTGTTTGGCCATCCACCGGGTTTCTAATCTGTACATGAAGGTCATCGCCAGTCCGAAGGGGAAATCCCAGTTGCTGGTGTGATGAGCACCGATTAGGACAAATTTTTTATAGGGCGGTATTTCGCCAGTCACGCGCCAGCCGGTGACGGCCATAAAGATCCGGCCTATCCAGTATTTGATTGGGCCGGAGGCGGGTGCATTATGCGTCAGCCGCGGTGCAATCATGATCAGGCGTTATTCCAGTTGCTCTTTTTAAATTCATGCAGCTTGGCGTAGCCTTCGAGTAATTTTTTGTGCGTATTGAATCCTTCCAGTGATAAACCGGGGCTGTGCAGGCCGTGAAAAATTTCTCTGCCTTCGATGATATCTATTCCGGTTTTGACATTCTCTTCGCCAAACATTTTAGCCAGGCTTTCGACGTAGTCATCGTAGTCGCGTGACTCATCCAGTTTGATTTCGAGCAGCACCTGCATGCAGCGATATTCGCGTGAACGCACTTCGTCTAGCTGGTCGATCTGCAAGCACCAATCTATCCATTCAGCGGCCTGTTCATCGTCACCGATGGCGAGACAGAGCATGGCCTTGAGTTCGCCGATGCGCAGACTGGCCCAGGCGGTGCCGGCATCCGGTGCCACGCCGATAAATTCGGCGATACGCTGAAAATCACTGTAACCCTCTTCATCAAGACGCTCCAGAATGTTTTGCCATTGCTGCTTATCGAGATGCTTCAGTGACAGAATCTCTTCGCGGAACAGAGCGCCTTCATTGTTGTTATTCCAGACCAGATCATCAACCGGATAGATATCCGACATACCCGGCACGATAATGCGGCAGGCGTAAACATTGAGATGTTCGTAGTCGGAAATATAAATATCATTGCCCATGTCGTGAATAATTTGACTGAGGTAGGCAAACTCGTCATGGGTATTGCCGTCATGGTCCCAGTCGTAAAATTCGTAATCGGGTTTGTTCTTGAAAAAGTCGTAGGCGATCAGGCCGCTGGAGTCGATGAAATGCGTTTCCAGATTATGATGATCGGCAACTTCATCGAGATCAAAACTCGGTGGCAGAAATCCATCAAGCTGATCCAGGCCACGGCCCTGTAGCAGTTCGGTAACGGTGCGTTCCAGCGCCACTTCAAAACTGGGATGCGCGCCAAACGAGGCGAAAACCGAGCCATTGCGCGGGTTGATCAGGGTAACGCTCATCACCGGATACTGGCCACCCAATGAGGCATCGGCGATGTGCAAATGGTAGCCATGGCTTTCGAGCTTGTTAATGGATTCGACGATCAGTGGAAAACGGTTTAAGACTTCCTGCGGCACTACCGGCAGGCATATTCCTTCGGCGATAATTTTATTTTTAACGTAACGCTCAAAAACTTCAGACAGGCTCTGCACTCGGGCTTCATTTCGGGTATTGCCCGCAGACATGCCGTTGCTGACATATATATTGCCGATGATGTTTACCGGGAACCAGCATAACTCACTGTCGCGCTGGCGTTCATACGGCAATGCACAGATGCCGCGCTCGCCCGTTCCGGAGTTGATATCAAAAAGCTGGCGCGGCTTGAGCGCTCCTTCCGGGTCATAATAATCCCAGAGCTCTTCATTGAGCAGACCTTCGGGCATAGTGCTGTTGTCTTCGACCTTGAACCAGCGCTCATCCGGGTAATGCACAAACTTGCCTTTGGAGAATTCTTCGCCCAGATAAAAATCGGCAAAGAAATAATTACAGCTGAGGCGTTCAAAATATTCACCCAGCGCACTGGCCAGACAGGCTTTTTTGCTCGCGCCCTTGCCGTTGGTGAACATCAGGCCACAGTCTTTATCGCGGATATGTACCGAGTAGACATTCGGCACCGGGTTGAGCCATGAAGCTTCTTCGATGTTGACACCCAGATCACCCAGTTTACCGAGCATAGTTTCGATGCTGGATTCGAGATCGCGATCTTTGCCTTTGATGTATGTTTTATCTGTCACATTATTTCCTGTTTAAGAACATAAATTATTGTACCGTGACCTGTTGGCCCTGGTACTCGACGACCTGTCCGGTTCGGATTTTACAACGCTTGCGCAGCTCGACTTCACCATCCACTTTTACCTGACCTTCCGCGATGACCACTTTGGCGCGTCCGCCGCTTTCACTGAGGCCGGTAGTTTTTAATAAATTGTTCAGCTCGATATATTCATGACCGTCCAGTTCAAATATTTCCATAGTTCACTCTGATTCTCTATAGTTTTAGAAGTGCGGGTAAGGCGCGGGTTAACAACAGGCACACCGAGGCCATACCGGCCTGCATGTGCTGTTCGATGAGCTGCATGGTAATAAGCTCATCATCGCCCTTGCCCGCCGCCCAGTTCACCACCAGCGCGCAGCAGCCGTACTGAATGTCCAGTTCACACGCCAGTGCCGCTTCGGGCATGCCGGTCATGCCCACGATGTTGCAGCCGTCTCGCTCCATGCGCGATATTTCCGCCGCACTTTCCAGTCGGGGGCCCTGAGTCGCGCCATAAACTGCGCTGCTCTGTGCATGAATATTTTGCTCAGCGGCCACCTGCTGCAAGCACTGGCGAATGCTTTCGCTGTAGGGTTGTGAAAAATCGATGTGCATGACACTATCGGCATTTTCATCCGAAAAGGTATGTTGGCGTGAATGGGTGTAGTCGATAATCTGATGCGGGAAAACGATTCTTTCCGGCGGCATGTTTTCGGTGATGCCGCCGACCACGTTGACCGCGACGATGTGTGTCACACCCTGCTGTTTCAGCGCCCAGAGATTAGCGCGATAATTAATATTATGTGGCGCAATATTGTGGCGCTCGCCGTGGCGCGGCAGAAAAATAACCTCATGGCCGTCAAGGCTGCCGATATTTAGAACATTGGAGGTTTCGCCATAGGGCGTGGCCACTTTTTCCGTGCGTAGATTCTGCAACGATGAAAACTGATCCAGCCCGGTGCCGCCGATAATTGCAATGCGTGCCATATTATTCATTTAAGGCATAAATGCCGTTAAGATGTCGAAGCTGTGACTGGTAGTCCATGCCGAAACCAAAAACATAACGATCTTCAACTTCCAGACCGACATAATCGCTTTCCAGAGCTTCGATACAACGGTTGTGTTTTTTCCTGACCAGAACGGCGCTCACGACCTCTTTAGCGCCCTGCTCATAACAGTACTCGACGATGGCTTTCAGCGTCACGCCTTCATCAAGAATGTCATCGAGAATGACCACTGTACGATTTTTCAAATCCACACTGGGGTAGACGCGCCAGTCCAGGGTACTGCCGCTGGTCTGGTTCCGGTAACGCGTGGCGTGAATATAATCAACCTGCGGAAAACAGGTCAGGCGCGTGAGCAGATGACCGGTAAAAACCAGACCGCCATTCATGACGCACAGTAACAACGGCTGCGTGGTTTTTAGTCGCTCATTGAGCTGAGCAGCGATGACATCTATCGCAGCGGAAACCTGACTGCTGCTGTAGATTAAACTGGCTCTGGATAAAACCTTTTCAAGATCTTCACTGGAGTGACGCATTTAAACAAACTTCATTAGGGTAATGGGTGGATAAACATCAATAGGTAAAAGTGACGGTTTCATCATCCATGGCTTCTTTAATGATATAGGCCGTGCCGACGCTTTCATCAATTTCCGGAATGAGGTCTTTGCCCCAGACCGAAATGGTGGGTGCGCTCACCTTAAAGATGACCCCGGCCTTATGTGCCTCCTGGATGACATCGTAAATGGTACGGTGAGTCTCGTGGTTGATTTCCAAACTGTCCGCATGATCCATAATCGCCAGCTTGCCGGTGTTACCGGTAATGACAATTTCGACATCGTGCGACATGGCGGCAGCTACGGTCGCCTGAAACAGAGGGGCGGCGAGTTCTTCGGCGTTTTTGGGATCGGAATTAGCTAGAATAATTAATAATTTTTTACTCATGATTTCATGCCTCCGGGTTATGCAGTAACTCAGGCATTGATTCTACATGCAAGGTGGAGGTCGGGTAGGCTATTTCCGCTGCATGACGCTCGATAATAGCCATGATTTTTAACAGTACATCCTGCTTGATCTCGTGAAAATAGATCCATTCGGTGGTTTTGGTGAAGGTATAGACAAAGAAGTCGATGGATGAGGCCGAAAATTTAACGAAATTAACCATCAAGGTGACTTTGGTATCAATTTCAGGGTGCTCCAACAACATCTGCTTTACGTCGCTGACAATATCATGCATTTTTGCCGAATCCTGATAGCGAATGCCGACAGTTTCGTAGATTCGACGGTTTGTCATTCTGGAGGGATTTTCCACACTGATGGTCGAGAATACTGAGTTGGGAATATAAAGTGGACGCTTGTCAAAAGTACGCACTCTGGTCAGTCGCCAGCCAATGTGCTCAACGGTGCCTTCAATATCACGGTCGTTGGAGCGAATCCAGTCACCGACCTTGAAGGGGCGATCCAGGTAGATCATTAAACCGCCGAAAAAATTGGCGAGTAGATCTTTGGCGGCGAAACCGATAGCAATGCCGCCAATACCGCCAAATGCCAGCACCCCTGAAATGCTGTAACCCAGAGTTTGTAGTATCACCAGACCGCTGGTGATCATGATGGACATGCGGATTAACTTTGAAATCGCATCCACGGTATGGGCATCATAATTTTTTTCCTTGCCCTCTTTGGTGGCGGCAGTGAGGATTTCCTGAGCGCCGGATACCAAATTTAACAAAATGATGGTCAGGATAACAATGACACCGATATCGCGGATCGGTGCCACAGCCTGAAAAATACTCGCCCCGCTCTGCTCAAAGACGATGTCTGCGGCAAAGGTCAGACCCAGCAACCAGATCATCCAGGCGAGCGGTTTTTGCAGCGCCCGGGGCAACAGATCATCCCAGTGGCTGCTGGATTCTTTCAGTTTGAGTTCGAGCTTATTGAGTGCACGCCGCGCCAGAAAACTTAAGGTCAGGGTAACAAAAACAATAACGAAGACCTGAATGACCCAGTCATTATTTTGTAAAAATCCAAGCCATTGATTGGAGTATTCTTTAACGCTCATAGTCATACCTGTGTAAATTAAACATCCAGCTCCATCCACGGGGAGTCGTCCAGTTCCTCAATCATTTTATTCACCTTCTGCCATTTGGCGCTGGCGAATAGCGCTTCCCGGTTTATCTCATTTTTTCCGTGCATGCGGGTCAGGCGTAATTGTGAGGTCGGGTTGGTGTAGCCGGCTAATGCTTCGACCACTTCAGCGACGCCATCAGGATGGTTGCACACCAGCACCATGTCGCAACCGGCATCCAGTGCCAGCAAAGCACGCTCGCTGTAACTGCCGCCGATGCCCGCGGCTTCCATGCTCAGATCATCACTGAAGATGACGCCCGGAAATTTAAGCCGATCACGCAATATCTGTTGCAGCCAGATGGACGAGTAACCGGCCGGCTTATCATCAACCTGATCATAAATCACGTGCGCGGGCATGATCGCCGGCAGGTTATTGCGGATCATCTTTTCAAATGCGATCACGTCGCTGCGCAGCAGCGTAGCCATGTCACGATGATCGACCGGCAAAGCAAGATGCGAATCTTCGGCCACGCCGCCGTGACCGGGGAAATGCTTACCCACCGCGGACATGCCCGCCAGTGACATGCCGTGCATAAAGGCGTACGCCAGCGTCGCGGCAATTTCCGGTTTGGAATGAAAGGCACGATCACCGATTACCCCGCTGACTCCTTGCGCCAGATCGAGTACCGGCGCAAAACTGAAATCGACGTTGATGGTACGCAACTCCGCTGCCATCAGCCAGCCGGTCAGCTCAGCACACTCACGCGCCCGGTTCTGGTCATGCTTATACATTTCGCCGAATACACTGGCGGGAGGAAGCCTGGTAAATCCCTCATGGAAGCGCTGTACGCGTCCGCCTTCGTGGTCAGTCGCAATAAGCAGGTGCGGAGTGCGCAGAGCATGGATCTCCTGCACCAGTGCAGTGATCTGCTCAATGGATTCGAAGTTGCGCGTGAACAGAATCACCCCTCCGGTCTGCGGGTGGAGCAACAATTCTCTTTCGGTATCGCTGATCTGCGTACCGACCAGATCCATCATGACGGGGCCGAGTGACATTAAATAACTACCTTTTTAATAGTGTGTATGTACATTTAAGCATTTATCTGCCATAAACAAAATCGGCAAACCACTCATTCATCGATACTGCAGAATTTTAGAATCTGTGCGATATGGTTTTTGAAGCCGGCAAAAGAGTGGTCTCCTCCCTCTTCCAGAACCAGCTGACAGCCTTGATACTTTTCCAGCGCCTGACGGTAATCAAGGGTTTCATCGCCCGTTTGCAGCAGTAACAGATAACGTTCGGGATGCGAAATCGAGGCTACGTTCAGGGTGCGAAACTGTTCGATGTGGTTCTCATCGAGCTCCCAGCTCTCATTGGTATGGTAATTGGTATTATCGCCCAAATATTTTTTCAGCAGCACGTGAGGGCGCACTGCGGGGTTGATCAGTACCGTCTTACAGCCAAATCGCTCTGCCAGATGGGTGGCATAAAAGCCGCCCAGTGAACTTCCGGCGACTGCAATTGTTGCCTCTTTTTGATTCGCCTCGAACCAGCTGATCAGCTGGCTCATAGCTTCGGCGGGCACTGGCGGGAGTGCAGGGATCACCAGCTGATCGCTCATGCCGCGTTCATCCATGTAGGCGCGCAGGACCTGAGCTTTGGACGATTGGGGCGAACTGTTAAAGCCGTGCAAATAGAGCAACCGATGTGAATTCATAATAACCCATGAGATAAAAAGCGTTGGCCATAAAAAAACCCCTGTAAAACGGGATTCTACAGGGGTTTTGCTAACAGGCGTTGTGATCTGAGTATTTTGTAGCCGGGTTCTTTCGTTATTGCCGGGCAGGAAATCGAAAAAGAGGCCGTTAGGAGGTTGTCGGACTCAGGATGAATTGGCTGCGGAAGCGGGAGAATGGCCCAAATTTCCCCAACTTTTCGTAGCGTAGAATAACTATGCGCCTCAAAATCGGCAATAGTGTGTTCACTCTCCCGCTCCCTCGCTTCAATCCCCCTAAACCCGATAGCCTCATGGCGTCGGCTCAGATTATTTTTCTGCCATGTCTTTAAGCCCTTTCAGAGGCAGTATCTTCACCACTTTACGCGCCGGCTTCGCTTTAACATCCATCATCTCACCGGGACGGAATGGATTGGGCACATTCTTACGTGCTTTGGTGGCCGGCTTCTTGTTGATTTTTATTTTCAACAATCCCGGAATTTTGAACTCCCCGGCGCCACGAGATTTGACGTGACCTTCAATGACGTCGCCCAGAGATTCAAAAACTTTGGCAACATCTTTGCGAGCTACACCGGTTTCTTCTGCGATGTGTAGATACAATTGTGTTTTTGTATAAGGCTGACTAATGGCCTTAACTTTTTTTGCAGGTGCGGCCGTTTTTGCGGCTGTTTTCTTAATAGATTTTTTTACAGACTTCTTTTTGACTGCGCTTTTCTTTACTGCTGCCATGATTTTTTTATCCTTTGGTGGTTTATTTATTTTTTAGCTCTTACAACTAGACGCATTTTTATAACTTTAACCCTGCAATGTAAACACCTAAATCACAATAATTTTCAATTTAAGCCTTCTATTGCTGTAATAACTGACATATTCATGCTTAATCCGACGAACTGTTCATTTATTAATGGTTTATTGTGCCGCGACGAGCACAACGGCGTGAACCGCAATACCCTCTTTTCTACCCACATATCCTAATTTCTCTGTTGTAGTAGCCTTGATATTTATTTGATTTTTTTGCACCTCAAGGAGCTCGCCTATGCTCTCGCACATCGGCGCTATATACGTCGATAATACCGGAACCTGTGCAACGATGGTGACATCAAGATTAGATAATCCGTAACCGGCCTGTTTCACTTTTTGATAGACACTTTGCAATAGCAAACGGCTGTCTATATTTTTATAGCGGACATCCGTATCCGGAAAATGCCGGCCTATATCCCCCGCCGCAATCGCTCCCAGCAGAGCGTCACAAATGGCGTGGATGACCACATCGCCATCGGAATGCGCCAGCAGGCCGTGAGTGTGTGCTACGCGAACACCTGCCAGCACGATATGGTCACCTTCGGCAAAGGCGTGCACATCAAAACCGTGGCCGATACGAATCGGGATAATAGGTTGGGCATGAGTGGTCATGAATCCTCCTGGACCTGTTGGTCAGCCATAAATAGTTCAGCCAGGCGCAAATCACCGGGACGGGTGATTTTGATGTTATCTTCGCAGCCTTCGACCAGTAATGGTGCATAACCGGCGTGCTCCATGGCTGAAGATTCATCGGTTACTGCTATGCCTTCGGCCAGGGCCCGAACCAGGGCATTTTGCAAAACCCCGTAGGGAAACAACTGCGGCGTCAGTGCATGCCATAAACCTTCACGTTCCACCGTCTGCTGCACCACTTCTGCGCCGACAGTCTGGCGTTTCATGGTGTCGCGAACCGGCAGAGCCAGCAGCCCACCGGCGTCGTTAAGCGTGGCTTGTGCGATTAGCCGCTCGATATCCGAGAGCCGCACGCAGGGGCGCACCGCATCGTGTACCAGCACCCAGTCATTATTAATGTCAAAGTTTTCATGCTGCGCCAGCGCCTTCATGGCACTCAGCACCGAGTCGCAGCGCTCGCTGCCACCTTCAGCCCTGAGTACGAGCTTAGCTGAAGTGATGTTCAGCTCAGGCCAGTATTGATCATCATCGCGCAGGGCTATGGCCAGGCCACTTATTTTATCAGCGGCCAGCAGGCGCCGAATCGTGTTTTCAAGCACGCTTGCACCCAGCAGTTGCAAATATTGTTTGGGAATGTCCGACTGCATGCGACGGCCAATGCCAGCGGCGGGAATCACCGCCCAGATTGATAAGTTATTCATGGTGTTAGGGATTCACCGCCGCTTCAGCTTCCAGCGGCGATTGTTTGTTATCCACTTTATCAGCCTCGCTGGAAATCACCTGATAATATTTTTCATCTTTAGCAATCATACCCAGCTCGCTTCTGGCGCGTTCTTCAATGGCGTGCAGGCCTTTTTTCAGGTCCTGCACTTCGGCATCCAGTGCCTGATTGCGCTCCTGCAAGCTATCCACCTGACTCTGGACGAGATCAAGCTCTTCCTGCAACGCCAGAATTTTTGGAATGCCACCGTCGCCCAGCCATATTTTGTATTGCAGCATGACCAGCAAGACAATCAGTATGGCGATAATTTTTTTCACAAGACTTCGTTGAAATTATTTGATCACTTCAGATATTTGAAAGCATTTCTTCCGGCATAAACAGCACTGCTGCCCAACTCTTCTTCGATACGCAAGAGCTGATTGTATTTGGCAATGCGATCGGAACGTGACAACGAACCGGTTTTGATCTGACCCGCCTGCGTGGCCACACACAGGTCGGCAATGGTACTGTCTTCAGTCTCGCCGGAGCGATGTGAAATGACCGCCGTGTAATTCGAGGCATGCGCCATATTGATCGCATTCAGGGTTTCGCTCAGGGTGCCGATCTGGTTGAACTTAATCAGAATCGAGTTGGCGATATTCTTGTCGATGCCTTGCTGGAAAATAGCCGTATTGGTAACGAACAGATCATCGCCCACCAGCTGCACTTTGTCGCCAAGCTGCTGCGTCATATAGGCCCAGCCATCCCAGTCATTTTCAGCCAGGCCATCTTCGACGGTGATAATCGGATACTGGTCGACCCAGCCTGCCAGATATTCGGTAAATTCGTTGGCGCTGAAACTCCTGCCTTCGGAACCCAGTGTATAAACACCATCTTTGTAGAATTCGCTAGCCGCCGCATCCAGACCCAGATAAACATCTTTACCCGGAGTGAAGCCGGCACGGGTAATGGCTTCGAGAATCACTTCGATAGCCTCTTCGTTGGAAGACAAATCCGGCGCAAAACCACCTTCATCACCCACCGCCGTATTCATGCCTTTGGCCGAAAGCACAGTCTTAAGAACATGAAAAATTTCCGCACCATAACGTAGCGCTTCCTTAAATGAAGGCGCACCCACCGGCAGAATCATAAACTCCTGCAAATCGACGCTGTTGTCCGCGTGCTCGCCGCCATTGATGATGTTCATCATCGGCACCGGCATGGTGTATTCACCGTGGCCCAGCGAAACGTACAGCGGTTCTTTCTTCTCGTTAGCGTTGGCGTGTGCCGTGGCCAGCGAAACCGCCAGCAGCGCATTCGCACCCAGGCGTTTTTTGGTATCGGTGCCGTCAAGTTCGATCATCATATTGTCGATCGCGACCTGATCCGCCGGGTCCATGCCCAGCAAAGCCTTGCGCAGCTCACCGTTCACATTCGCCACCGCTTTGGTCACGCCCTTACCCAGATAACGGCTCTTATCGCCGTCACGCAATTCCAGCGCTTCGCGTGAACCCGTCGAGGCACCGGAAGGAACGGCAGCGCGACCGCGCACACCGCTGGACAAAATCACATCCGCTTCAACGGTGGGATTGCCACGTGAATCAAGAATTTCCCGGGCCTTTACATTTGCTATTTCAGTCATGATTTTCCTTTATAAAAATCGATTGTTGATTATTGGTTGTTATTAAATATTTTTAGATATAGAGCATTAGATAAAAGCGTTCACCGCAGAGGCGCAGAGGACGCAGAGAAAACATTAGGTTTTATAAATCACTTTCAGTATTAGTGTGTACATAGTACCTATTGAGGTTAATAACAGAGTGAGATGTAGATTAACAATAATTTCTTCTCTGCGTCCTCTGCGCCTATGCGGTGAACAGGCCTTTCTATTTAACTACAAACTCTTAACCGAGCATAAGCTCTTCAAGCGGTTGTGCCTTTACGATGCGATCCAGTTCGATCATGGTTCTAAGCAGTGATTCCATTTTATCCAGCGGCCAGGCATTGGGGCCGTCGCTGAGCGCTACGCTGGGGTCAGGGTGAGTTTCCATGAACACGCCGGAAATACCCGTTGCCACTGCCGCTCTCGCCAGTACCGGCACATGTTCACGCTGGCCGCCGGATGTGGCGCCCTGGCCACCGGGCAGCTGCACGGAATGGGTGGCATCGAACACTACCGGGCAACCGGTGTCACGCATTACCGCCAGTGAGCGCATGTCGGAAACCAGATTATTGTAACCAAACGAGGCACCGCGTTCACACACCATGATCTGTGAATTACCGGTGGAGCGAGCTTTGTCGACCACGTTTTTCATGTCCCAGGGTGCTAGAAACTGGCCTTTTTTGATGTTCACCGCTTTCCCGGAGTTGGCTACGCGCACGATAAAGTCAGTCTGCCGGCACAGGAAAGCCGGTGTCTGCAAGACATCGACCACATCGGCGACTTCATCGATGGGGGTATTTTCATGCACGTCGGTGAGGATGGGTACACCCACTTCGGCTTTGACTTTTTGCAGAATGCGTAGCCCCTCTTCGATGCCCGGCCCGCGGAAGCTGTCGCCCGAAGATCGATTGGCTTTATCGTAAGAAGATTTATAAATGAAATTAATGCCCAGGCGCTGAGTGATTTCTTTCAGCCGACTTGATGTTTCCATCGCCATGGCTTCGCTTTCAATTACGCAGGGCCCGGCGATCAGAAAAATCGGATGCTCCAGCCCTACTTCAAAATCGCATAACTTCATTCAGTCACTGCCTCGGCATTTTTATCGGCATTCTTAATAGTGTGAAATTCCAGCGCCGCCTTTATGTAACTGGCAAACAACGGATGACCATCACGCGGTGAGGAGGTGAATTCGGGATGGAACTGACAGGCCAAAAACCAGGGATGATCCTTTAGTTCGATCATTTCCACCAGATTGCCATCGCTGGATTTTCCGCTAATAACCAGACCGGCGGCTTGCAGCTGTTTACGGTAATTATTGTTGAATTCATAACGGTGACGATGGCGTTCGAAAACATTGTCGCTGTCGTAAACACTTCGTGCCAGCGTGTTTTCCATCAGATTGCAGCGTTGAGCACCAAGGCGCATGGTGCCACCCAGATCAGAATCGGCACCGCGCTTTTCGATGCTGCCATCTTCCGTCTGCCATTCGGTAATCAGTGCGATTACCGGGTGTTTGGTGGTGTCGCTAAACTCACTGCTGTGCGCATCTTTCAAACCGGCGACATTACGCGCAAATTCAATTACCGCGACCTGCATACCCAGACAGATGCCCAGATAGGGGATTTTGTGTTCGCGCGCATAGCGTACTGCACCAATCTTGCCTTCGATACCGCGATCGCCGAAACCACCGGGCACCAGAATCGCATCGAGATTTTCCAGCACACTGAAGTCACCGTTTTCCAGCGAAGCCGAATCGATATAGTTGATATTCACCCTGGTTCGATTCTTCGCCCCTGCATGCGACAGCGCTTCGTTCAGCGACTTGTACGATTCGGTTAAATCAACGTACTTGCCGACCATGCCGATGAGAATTTCGTGCTCGGGACGCTGCATGGCATCGACCACGCTCTGCCATTCAGACAGATCAGCGGGCTTAACATCCAGCTTCATTCTATCGACGATATAGGCATCGACACCCTGCTCGTGCAGCCACAGTGGAATTTTGTAAATGTTGTCCATGTCGAGCGCGGAAACCACCGCTTTCAGGTCAACATTGGTAAACAGGGCGATTTTCCTGCGGTCATCATCACCGAGCAAGCGCTCCGAACGGCACAGCAACAGATCAGGCTGAATACCGATGGAGCGCAGCTCCTTCACCGAATGCTGGGTGGGTTTGGTTTTCACCTCGCCGGCGGTGGCAATATAAGGCACCAGCGTCAGATGCACATAGAAGGTGTTCTCTCTGCCATGCTCGGCACCCATCTGTCGAATCGCTTCCATAAAAGGCAGCGATTCAATGTCGCCCACGGTACCGCCGATTTCAACCAGCGCCACATCCGCACCTTCGGCACCGCGTCGAATCGAGGCCTTGATCTCATCGGTAATATGCGGAATGACCTGCACCGTGCCGCCCAGATATTCACCCCGGCGTTCCTTGCGAATGACCCGTTCGTAAATCTGGCCACTGGTGAAGTTGCTGGATTTGCTGGTGCGGGTGCGCACGAAACGCTCGTAATGACCAAGATCGAGATCGGTTTCCGCGCCATCATCAGTGACAAAAACCTCACCGTGCTGGAACGGACTCATAGTACCCGGATCAACATTGATATAAGGATCCAGTTTCATCATGCGGACAGTCAGTCCACGGCTCTCAAGAATGGTGCCTATCGATGCAGCCGCAATGCCTTTACCGAGTGAAGAAACGACGCCACCGGTAATAAAAATATATTTCGTCATGAAGGAAGCAATGCGCTCTTTTGAATGAATAGTGTGTTTATTAGCCTGTTCCAAAGAAATTATTTAGGACACGCTCGCTTGGGCGCTTATGGTAACAATAATAGCCCGCTACGACAATTGCGTTTAGCCATTGCCAGCCTCCTTATTACGGCCTGATTCAGCTTTGAAATAACCTCACTCATAATCCGATTTCTGGCAAGATAGGCACAGACCAACCCTGAACAGAACAATAACTGACTTTACATGTCTGCCATAACCTGCTGTTATTTATAACTAAATGCCACTTAATAAACTACTTGAACAAGCCATAAGCGAGGAAGGTTACAGTCTCGACCCGGCACAACAGATCGCGATTACCGCTTTTCAGACCTGTTATGAGGCACTGGCCCAACCCACCCCGACCATACACTGGCCGCAGCGATTATTCAAAAAACCAATACCGACGTTGACAACCAGCCGACAGGGCATCTATCTCTGGGGCAATGTCGGGCGCGGCAAGAGCTGGCTGATGCACCTGTTTTATAACAGCCTGCCGTTCGCGGAAAAACGCCGCATCCATTTTCACCCGTTCATGCTCGACGTGCATCACCGCCTCGACGCCATCAAAAACCGGAAGAATCCGCTCATCACCGTCGCCCGCGATTATGCCCAACTATACCGGGTGATCTGCCTGGATGAATTTATCGTCACCAATATCACTGACGCGCTGCTGCTGCACGGCCTGTTGCAGACGCTGCACGAACACGGCGTAATGCTGATCATGACCTCCAACCGCAGACCGGATGATTTATACCTCAACGGCCTGCAACGCGAACGTTTCCTGCCCGCCATCGAACTCATCAAGCAGACCAGCCGCATCATCCATCTCGATGGCAAAATTGATCACCGAACCGCTTTAAGACCGGGCAATAATGCCACCATCATGCTCGACAGCGAAGCCAGCTGCTCAAAACTGCAACAGACCATGCAGCGATTGGCGGGCGAGAGTTTAAAACAGTCGCATACCCTCACAGTCCACAACCGCCCGATAGCCACCCTCGCCTGTGGTGATGGCGTAGTCTGGTTCGACTTCGAGGTATTGTGCAACGCGCCACGCGCCACTCAGGACTATCTGCAACTGGCCGAACAGTTTCACACCCTGCTGCTCTCCAACATCCCCGTCATGGATGAATACATGGACGACAAAGCACGTCGCTTCATCTATCTGGTCGATGCTCTCTACGACAGAAAAGTAAAAATACTACTTAGCGCCGAAACCGGGCCAGAGCAACTATACTGCGGAGACATGCTAAAATTTGCCTTCCAACGCACTCTCAGTCGCCTGATCGAGATGCAATCAGAATATTATCTGGCCAGACCTCATGCTCCATAACAACGAAAAACTCCAGCACGTCATCGAGCACATCTGCGCCAACGGCTGCGAACACGTCAAGGACGTTATCGAAATACTGGAACGCCGCGAAAGCACCCCGGAAACATCACCGTTGAGCGTACAGGAAACAGAGTCCGTGCTGCTGGAACTCAAAGCCATTATGACCGTGTACGAACAGGAATAATTCCTCGTGAACGAACTCGAAACCCGAAAAGTAAACTGCCCCTACTGCGGTGAAAGCATCGACATCCTCATCGACTGCTCCATTCCAGAACAAAATTATATAGAAGACTGCCAGGTCTGCTGCCGACCGATTAACTTCGATGTAACAGTTGATCACGAGGGTGATATAAGCGTGATTGTTACCAACGAAAACGAATAATAGCGTGTGTATGGGTTTAAATATATTCGCAGACGAATGCAGGTAAAAGCTGAGAATCTATCCGCGAAGAACGCGAAAGACGCGAAGAAAACCTTTTAATCATTAGCTTTTTTCGCGATCTTGGCGTCCTTCGCGGACTGAGCCTTTGCTCTTATCTGCATTCGTATATGGACTAAATTTTTCATATCTTTAATCCAGCCGCGTGGACACAAGAACGGTGGCCACACACAACTAACACTGAAATTATACGAGCACGATTTGAGGACGCATGCTGTAGAGAATGTAGAGAACCTCTTCCTGTTCGCGTTGACCTACATTGTTTTTTCCCATCGCGGCCAGGGCATCATCCAGTACCGCCATAAATTCGTGGGGCGATATATTCATGCCTTTATGCGCAGCCAGCATGTCTTTTCCTTTGTAAACATTTTCACCGCCTGTTCCGCTAATCATAAACGTGGCAGCGGCATGTTTTATTGTTGGGACATCCGACTGGGCAAAGCGATTTGCTATAGCCTTATTCGACAGATGGTTGTCTACGAGATCATTAGTAATTGCTGTTATGCCTTCATTACCGCCTAATCTTTCAAAAAGTGATGCACTCATAGCTATACTCCGGTAAGTTTGAAAACCCTTCTAACTATCAAGTCGATAATTAAACCTGAATCCGTGGTATAAACGTGGATGCATGGTGCAAGAAATTGGTTTCACAGGGGTTTCAAAAAATCTTAGCTTCACCCTTAGGTTAAGCGGGCATTTTTTGATCCGCTGTGGAACCAGGAGCTTGTGTCAGGCGCCGCGGTTAAACCACGGACTCAGGTTAAGGTCAATTTATATTAGCATTAAGAATATAATCAATTTAAGTACAAAATCTGTAGTTGCTATAACCCTGCTGACAGGAGTGCTTCATGAAACCTTATGGTCAGTTCTGCCCATTGGCGCAAGCTACCCAGTTACTCTGTGAGCGCTGGACATTAATCATCGTTCGGGAATTAATTGCCGGAAGCACGCGCTTTAGTGAGTTACAAAAAGGCGTACCGCTGATGTCCCCTACGCTATTATCAACTCGGCTTAAGCAGTTAATAAAATCGGGCGTTATCGAGCTTGTCGGCAGCAAGGGCAATCATAAATATCATCTCACCCAGGCGGGTAAAGAGTTACGACCCGTCGTGGAACTGCTCGGGGCCTGGGGTCATCGCTGGGTTCGATCAAATTTAAACAGCGGCGATCTGGACGCGGGACTGTTGATGTGGGATATGCGTCGCAGTGTTGATCCTTCGGTTTTTCCGGAGCATCGCGTCGTTGTCCAGTTCGAATACCCGGATGCAGCCAAAGGTGCGAAAGACTGGTGGCTGGTCTCTGAAAACGGCGAGGTTGATCTGTGCCTGAATGATCGCGGCTACGACATTGATATCCTGATCCGGTGTTCGCTTAAAACCATGACTGAAATATGGACCTGTGAAAAACGTTTTAATGAAGCCGCCCGGAAATCCGAAGTGGTGATAATGGGTGACCCTAAACTGGTCAGCAAGCTACAGGACTGGCTACGCTCAAGTGCATTATCCCAATTAGGATCATTAGACACTTATCCAGAGCTGGACTGGAGTTCCGGCAAATAGCTCAAATTAGTCTAACGAAACTGAGTGAATATTAACCCTGTTAACTATTACACTAAGGCGTGAACAGTCGACTGACGTCTCGTTATAGAACTTGCTTTCCAGACACGAGTGGAATGGAGCGCTTCAGCCATGTGAGCGCGGACTTTGAAACCATGCGCAATGTCTTCGCTGATAATCTCTCCCGGCATTACGAACCGGACGGCGTCAGTTGCGCACACCATTGCGGTGACAAAGTGGTTAATTATTGATGTATGTAAGTAAATCTAATTATATTGTTGTTGTAAAATGATTCACGGTTTTGCAATGCCGCAACACTCATCACAGCAGGCTTTTATCATGAATAATTATTCAGAGTTTTTGCAAGCCGTTGAAGGCTTTAATGAAAAATACGCTTCAATTTTTATCAACTGCGAGCTTGAACCGCTGGTTATGCCGTTCTGGTCGTGGCAGGAAATCCAGGGGGGTCTGAGCCTGAGACAGGACTGGGAAGTTGATGATAATTTGATCCCCTTTTACGGCGACTGGCACGATCTTTTTTGCCTGGATGAAGATACCGGTAAAGTTATTGCACTGGACGACAACCGGGAGGTGGTATGCCAGTGGGCGTCTATTGATGAATTTATGAGCTGTTTATCAGAAAAAGAGATCCATTTTAATACCGATGAAGGCATCATTGTATCGTCGCCCTACCCGAATATCCGGCTTAACAGCAGGATAAAACATTAGCTTAACCGGTAATGCCGATTCTCCCTCATAAGCCATCAGACGTTAGCATCCCTGCCCTGTCCGCCTAATGAGACGGGGATGGGCACCGCCTGAGATAAAACGCCATAAGCCCTCACAAAGCGTCATTAAGAAGCTTGACCTTGCCGGTTATACATTCACAAATTATCCGGCAAACCATATACTACGTTCCTGAACAATTTACGACTCTCTTTGCCGACTCATAATCAGGAACAGCGACTATGCCCAAACAACGGATCTCCACCACTAGCTTTCTGACCGGCTCCCTGATTATTGTCGCGCTGATTATCGCGGGACTTCTGTTCTGGAAAAGCCCTTTTCAGGAAACACCGCCACCGAGCCTGCCACCTGCTGTGATTGCCTCGACGCAGGTGCAGCAGGAAAGCTGGCAGCCATCACTGCAGGCTGCCGGCTCGCTGGTGGCCGTTAACGGCATTGATGTCAGCACCGAAGTTAATGGCATTATCAGTGAGATTGTTTTCAGTTCCGGTCAGCAGGTTAAAGAGGGTGAGATACTGGTTCGGCTGGATGACTCTGTCGACAGGGCGGCGCTGGAAGCGCTGCGGGCTGAAAGCAAACTGGCCAAGGTGCAGTTTAGCCGCTCTCAGGATCTGCTCAAGAAACGCGTGATTTCCAAATCGGAGTTCGATGAAGCGGAAGCGCGCTTCGATGCCTCCATGGCGCGACTCAATCAACAGGAGTCGGTGATCAAACGTAAGGTGATTCGTGCGCCCTTCGCCGGTCTGGCCGGCATACGCCAGGTTGATCTAGGCCAGTTTGTCGAGGCCGGCATGCCCATAGTCAGCTTGCAGGCACTCGATCCCATCTACGTGGATTACAATCTGTCGGAGCGCTATTTAAGCCGGATAGAAACCGGCCAGCCGGTGACGTTGCAACTGGATGCATTCCCCGAGCAGGAATTCAGTGGTGAGATCAGCGCGTTGAATCCCGGGGTCGATACCGGCACCCGCACCATGAAAATTCGTGCCACCTTACAAAACCCCGACAAGCTCATGCGCCCCGGCATGTTCGCCCGGGTGGAAACCATCACCGATGAGGCACACACCGTATTAACCCTGCCGCGCACCGCCATCAGTTTTAACACTTACGGCAATTTCATTTTTGTGATTAATGAGGCCGAAGAAGGAGCACTCACGGTTAAACGCACTCTGGTGGAGACCGGCGAAATACGTGGAGGACGGGTTGCCATCACCGGCCTGCCACTCGACACCCGGGTGGCGCGCACCGGTCTGATAAAACTGCGTGATGGCATGGCGGTTAAGGTCGACAATCAGGTCAAACTCGACGACAGCGAGATTACCGGCGAATGAAATTTACCGACATTTTTATTCATCGCCCGGTTCTGGCAACCGTGGTCAGCCTGCTGATTCTGCTGATGGGTTTGCGCTCACTCGGCCTGCTCGAGGTGCGCCAGTTCCCGGTCATCAAGAACACCGTGATCACGGTCACCACGCCTTACCCCGGCGCCAGCTCCGACCTGGTGAAGGGCTTTGTCACCACGCCCCTGCAACAGGCGATATCCGAAGCCAACGGTATCGATTTTATCTCCTCCACCAGCTTACAGGGCGCTTCCCAGATCGAAGTGCAGATGCGCCTCAACTACGATCCCAATGCCGCCATCGCCGAAATTCAGGCCAAGGTCGCCAGTAAGCGTGGTGAATTACCCGCTAATGCGCTGGATCCCATCATCGAATCCTCCACCGGCGACAGCACAGCGCTGATGTATCTGGCCTTTTTTAGCGAAACCATACCGCGGCCGCAGATCAGTGATTACGTCTTACGCGTAGTGCAGCCGCAATTGCAGGCCCTGCCCGGCGTCGCCAAGGCACGGCTGTTTGCCTCTCAGTTTGCCATGCGCATCTGGCTCAACCCGCAGCGCATGGCCGCGCTGGGCGTGACCGGTGAAGATGTGGTGAATGTGCTGCGCGAGAATAACTATCAGGCAGGCATCGGCTCCACCAAGGATAAATACCTGAGCATCAACCTCACCGCCTCCACCGACGTCAATGATCCGGATAATTTCCACAAACTGGTGATACGCAATGAAAATGGCACACTGGTACGCCTGCAGGATATCGCCGAGGCCGAACTGGGTGCCGACGATTACGACACCACCACCTGGTACAAGGGCATCCCCTCGGTGTTCATCGCCATCGAGCAGTCGCCGGGTGCCAACCCCATCACCGTTGCCGATGCGGTGAACCAGCTCATTCCCAAAGTGGAGGCGCAATTACCGCAGGGGCTACAGGTGAAGGTGCCTTATGACGCCAGCCAGTTTATCAAGTCGTCCATTTCGGAAGTATACAAAACCATCATCGAAGCGGTGCTCATCGTACTGCTGGTGATTTA
>JAGXGK010000025.1 GCA_024636785.1 Gammaproteobacteria bacterium | reverse complement strand
CTGGCTGGAGCACTTCCTGAAAGACTTTCAGGGAACGGTGGTGGCCGTCACCCATGACCGCTACTTCCTCGACAATGTCGCCGGCTGGATTCTCGAACTGGATCGCGGCCACGGTATCCCCTGGGAAGGCAACTACTCCTCATGGCTGGAACAGAAAGATCAGCGTCTGTCCATCGAGGAGAACAAGGAAGCCGGTCGGCAGAAGGCGATCAAGGCCGAGCTGGAATGGGTGCACTCCAACCCCAAGGCGCGTCAGGCGAAAAGCAAGGCACGCATGCAACGTTTTGAAGAACTCTCTTCCGGCGATTACCAGAAACGTAGCGAGACCAAATCACTGTATATTCCACCCGGTGATCGTCTGGGTGAAAAAGTCATTGAAGCTGAACATATCAGCAAGAAATATGACGACAAGCTACTCTACGATGACCTGAGCTTCAGGTTGCCACGTGGCGGCATCGTCGGCATCATCGGCCCCAACGGTGCGGGTAAAACCACCCTGTTCCGCATGCTAACCGGCGAAGAAACACCCGACAGCGGTAACTTCGAAGTGGGCGAGTCGGTAAAGATCGGTTACGTCGATCAATCTCGAGACAGCCTCGACGACAGTAAAACAGTCTGGCAGGAAATCTCTGACGGTCTCGACACCATCACCATCGGTAATTACACCGTGGCCTCACGCAGCTACGTCGGCCGTTTTAACTTCAAGGGCGAAGATCAGCAAAAGTTCATCAAAGATCTATCGGGCGGCGAACGCAACCGCGTGCATCTGGCCAAGCTGCTCAAGAGCGGCGGCAACCTGCTGCTGCTCGATGAACCCACCAATGACCTCGATGTAGAAACCCTGCGCGCTCTGGAAGAAGCCATACTCGACTTCCCCGGCTGCGTGGTAGTGATCTCGCATGATCGCTGGTTCCTGGATCGTATTGCCACCCATATCCTGGCGTTCGAAGGCGATAGTACAGCAGTCTGGTTTGAAGGCAATTACTCCGATTATGAAGCCGACAGGAAATCAAGATTGGGTGAGGAAGCGAACAACCCGCACCGCATTAAATTCAAAAAACTGGCTTAGTGTTGGGGTGTGATTTCAATAATATTGAGCGATGAGGTTCACGGATAAAAAAACTTGTCCGTAAAAAACGCGAAGGACACGAAAAGTTCAAAAATTAATAATTTAAAAGGGCGAAGCGCAGGATTGCACGTAATAAAGAACGCGAATAAAATAATTATAATTATTTGTTTTTTTACGCACTGGCATCTTTCGTGAACTCAGTATTTGTTTTTGTCCGCGTTCATCTGCGTTTATCTGTGGACGTAATTAAATTTTTTGACTTTTTCGCGTACTTCGCGTTTTTCGCGGATAAAAATCCCTAAAAACACAGTCCGCGAAAGACACCAAGGACGCCAAAAAACCTTTTAAATTTTACGGGCCGCACTGCGTTCGTTCAAAATGCTCCCGGCATTTTAGTGCGTTTTTCGCGGACAGTTTTTAGAAGTTTTACATCCGCGTTCATCTGTGGACTAAATTTTTTTATATTTACAGGTACAAGTTCACAGATAAAAACAAAACTGCATTTAATTCTGATGCTACTTTTTATTCTTTTTAACGTAGTCGATGTATGACTGCATGCACTCAACCAGCGCACCCACGTGCTTGTCATCGACCAGATTAAAATCACCGTCAACAATGTGAGTCAGATCCGGCCATAAATCCGCGACTTCATTGACAATGCTTCGGGCTTCTTCCTTGCCCGGCTCGCTATACGCAGCAACCTGGTCACCCAGTCTGATATTTGCAGCTTCTTTCAGCGCCACGTCTGCCTGTTTGCATATGTCGACGAATCTTGTTTTGGTGTCAAAGCAATTTGCCGAAGAGTAACCGTAAACTAACTCTTTTCTGAGCGTTTTTCCGTTGAGTTCAAAAACCAGCTTTTTCAAACATTCACACAAACGCTCGACTGCAAGCTTGGTATTAAAACCATCGGCATACAGCAATATTGCGAATTTGTTTTCGCCGATACGTGTGGCTACATCACCATCGCGCAACACACTACTAATGCGTTTTACCAGTGAGACGATAATCTGGCGCACTGATTTACTGTCAATTGATTGCTTAATTTCTTCTATGTTAGAGATTTCTATATGCACCACGGAAAATTCTTCCTTGGTTTCCCGTGAGCGCACTAATGCTTCACGTCCTATATTCTGAAAACCACTGGGCGTGACAAAAACCTGCTGGGTGCGATCAGCGGTATCATCTGCTCTTCTATTCGGGTGTGAGTTGGAACGCGCGCGACTTAACAGATCCATCGCATCAAAAGGTTTACCGATGAAATCGGTCGCGCCAATATCAAAGACAGCACGCTTTCCCGCTGGGGAGTCCGATTGCCCGGTAACCATAATAACCGGCAGACCCGATATTCTATTATCTTCTGACTCTCGAATTTTTAACAGCAGCTGCATGCCATTCATTACCGGCATTTGCATATCAGAAAAGATAACTTTTATATTTTCGTTTTCATTGATGGCCTGCCATGCCTCACTGCCATCTTTTGCAGTATGAACGAGAAATTCTTCCTGCAGCATCTTTTTTGCTGTTGCCAGAATTGTTGCTGAATCGTCAACAATAAGTATCTCGTTTTTACTGTCTCCTTGATTGCTCATAAATAACTCACAAACTATTCAAATAAAATATAATCCGCATGCTTTCACGGCTCGCACATAGGAACTTCGACACTAATTGCATACTGATTATTGTAGAACTTCTCCGAGCACACCAACATTAATCAAGGCGTCGACATCCAGTAAAATAATCATTTGTTCATTAACCGTTGCCAAACCCTTGATAAAATCCATGCTGACAGTGCCGCCTACATCAGGTGTAGCGTTAATGCTTTCTGAGGGTATGTTATAAACATCTGAAACCGCATCAACCACCATACCAACAGTTCGTTCTCCTTTGGCATATTGTACTTTAACCACAACTGTTACTGTTTCCGAGTTAAATTCGGCGTTAGTCAGATGAAAACGTTTCCTTAAATCGAAAATTGGTACTACTACACCACGAAGATTAACGACACCAAGTACATATTCCGGTGCATTAGGAATCGCCGTTGCGTTGTCCCAGCCACGTATCTCCTGCACACGCAGAATATCAACACCGTATTCCTCTTCAGCTAGCATAAACGTTAAATACTGATTTGCACCCGCTTCGATATCCATCGACGCACTATTTATATCCCTTGCTATATTCATTATTTCTCTCCACTTTCATGATTTATCGATACGCGACAACGATATTAACCATAAAAGATATCTAAATTAAAAGTCCTGCCACTCACTATCCTCTTTATTTTCTTTTTTATACGGCAAACTTACCGTCTTCGCAGGTTCGCTGCCAGCTGATTTTGAAAGTTTGGGCGCGCTTTTATGTGAAACTGCTTGATTATCAGTATGAGTTATACTGCTGTGTTTCACATAATCGCTTTGGTTCAATTTAAAAAAGGAGACTAAAGCATCCAGTTCCTGTGCCTGCGCACCCATGGCTTCACTAGCAGCAGCGGCTTCTTCTACCAGAGAAGCATTTTGCTGCGTCATTTCATCCATTTGTAACAGGGCTTTATTGACCTGATTAATACCATCGGATTGCTCCTTACTGGCGGCGGCAATTTCAGCAACGATATCGCTGACCTTCTTCACCGAATCGACAATCTCGGATAAAGCACCACCGGACTCACTCACCAGTCTTGAACCATTCTGCACTTTTTCTACGCTATTTTTAATCAGCTCCTTAATTTCTTTGGCTGCGGTCGCACTACGTCCAGCCAGATTTCGCACCTCACTGGCCACCACAGCAAAACCACGTCCCTGCTCACCTGCACGCGCTGCCTCGACCGCGGCGTTCAAAGCCAGTAAATTAGTCTGGAAAGCAATTTCATCAATCACGCCAATGATATCCGCAATCTGCTTGCTGGCAGCGTTAATCTCACTCATAGCAACGACCGCTTCATTCACCACCATACCCCCTGTGTCCGCCTGTTCACGAGCAGCAATCGCCAGCTGATTGGCATGCTGTGCATTTTCAGAGTTCTGATTAACTGTACCAGTCATTTCTTCCATACTGGAAGCAACTTCTTCAAGGCTTGATGCCTGCTCCTGAGTACGTTGACTTAAATTAGTATTCCCCTGCGAGACCTGCTCAGAAGCTATATTGACTTCGCTGGCGCCTGATTTAATGCCACCAATAATTTCTGTCAATTTTTGAACTGTTTGCCCAATGGAGGCATAAACACCAACTGCATCCTTATCCAGCTTCATCTCCAGATGGCCTTGAGCCAGCGCCTCGGAAATCTTCATCAGCTCAGCCGGATCCTGACCCAGCTGCATTTTTACACTACGCAGGATAAAGAAGCCCATCATTATTGAAATCAATACAGCAATAATAACGACGATGATCATCATGCTGTTCGAGATATTGATGACTGAATTGATATTCCCCATCTCCGCTTCGATAGTTTTGTTACCCAGCGATTGCATCTCTTCTAGCACAGCCAGCATGGCAGCAGAGACAGTCTCATATTCCTTGCGGGCATCATAGTAAGCATTGAATGCTTCGATACTTTCTGTAAAATCCTTAATGTGTGTGGTGTGTCCCTGTGCCACAGCATCGCTGTAACTCAGCCCCTTGTAGAATCCATCAGTGACATAGTTATTCTTGAAGACCGGATGTGCAATAACCCCCCTGACCTCATCATCCAGTACTTTGTTACTTTCCTGAATGCCAGCTATTGATCCCCGAAGGTCAATAAACTCCAGCATCCGGCGGTAGAAATACATGGCTTTTAAGATTCCGATCTGGGACATCATGGCACCATCAGCCGCCGTCCATGCCTGTTTTATGCCGGTATCCCAGCTCATCATCTTGTTCGGGTTTTTACTCATCTGATCAAAAATACCATCACCGATTTCCTCTGTTTCGGTCATCAGCATCTGAAGCTCAAAGAAATTGTCTTCCAGACGATTGTCGATGATATTAAACACTTTGAAACGTTCAAGTACCCTGTCAGCGGCTTCAATGTAAATTTTTTCAGCATTATCTGCCTGCTTGATATTGTCCTCGCCGAGTAAACCACTCTGTTTCATTCGCCACAAAGCCTCATGAGCCTGATCTGAAAACAACTTAATCTCTTCAGCTACGTTGCCATACTCAGCAAAACCGGAAAAAACTTTATCTATAACCAGCATTTGAGTCTGCATATTGATTGCACCATCTTTTGCCCCTTCGGCAGTATCCCAGGCAGGCCCAGTGACATATTGCAGAGACTCACTCAAACGAGTCACACCGTAATATCCGGTGACGCCACTAATAGCAACCAATGTAGTCAATATTACAAACGCTGCAGAAATCTTTGATGCCATTTTCACGTTACTTAGCTTCATTTTTTCCTCTTCTTAATTACAGTATGCCGGCGCAAAAAGCGCCTTTTAATAAGATAGCATCTTAATAATCATAAAATTAAAGTTATGTTCTATTTGTTGTGACACCTTACTGAACCAAAACCCATATTATTCCTGAGTATAATCTATAGATCTAAAAACAGCTCAGTTTATAGCCTATATAAAAAGCTATTTTTCAAAAAAGTTCTATTCCTCCTTCTCCCATCGTGGTCTGTTTAACCGGATTTTCTTTTTCCAGCTGCTTACGAACCATGGCCACATCCACCTGCATGGCTGATAAAATTTGTCCAAACTCATTCTGGCTGCTATTTTTCAACAGATTTACGTTGAGATTTAATCGCTCAAATAACTGTTCAAGTCCATCCGATCTAGTGCGACAGTGGCTAACCAGCTGTTGTACGATATCCTCAAACTGAAAGGAACGAACTACTGCAGAAAGGTTCTGATCTATCATCCTGCTCAATGCATGATATTCCCGCTGTTTCTCCATGCTGGCCAGGTTACCTTCGAGTGGCAGGCTTTCAACCAGTTTATGTTGCTCTTTTAATTGCTCACTCAAACTATTCAGGCTCTGTAACAATGTCCTAATCGCATCACTGACCACAGATCCCATCTGAGATAGTTCATCACGAATCTCGGCATGCTCACGTGTAATCAAGCCATACAGTTCTTTTTCCAGCCCGTATAATAATGCCAAAGTCTCAGAGGACTCCGCCTGTTTTGTAATCACACTGTTCCTCTTCGTATTTTCATTTATCGCATGAGACCTGTCTCGCGTTATTTTGCATCACGAATTAACTGTTCGATTTTTTGAGCTATTTTGTTTAAAGGTAGCACAAAATCCACGGCTTCGAGCTTAACTGCTTCACCTGGCATTCCCCAGACGACACTGCTATTTTCATCCTGAGCAATAGTTTTTGAACCTGAGTCATGCATTACTTTCAAACCCCGGGCACCGTCCGCGCCCATTCCTGTCAGCAGTATACCTACAGCATTGTCTCCGGCAGCTGCCTCCACTGAACGGAACATTACATCGACAGAGGGTTTATGCCGATTACAGAGATCACCGTCATCGAGCTTTATATAATAGCGTGAACCATCTCGAAATAGCATCAAATGCCTGTCACCCGGAGCAATATAGGCATGACCAGGCAAAACATGCTGGCCATCGCGAGCCTCACACACCGCCATGGGTGAAAGACTGTTCATACGCATAGCAAAAGCTTCACTAAATGCCCGCGGTATGTGTTGTGCAATGACAACACCGGGTGAATCGGGTCGCATATTTATCAAAATTTCTTTAATTGCTTCAGTTCCACCAGTAGAAGCGCCTATCGCGATTATCTTTTCTGTCGTTTTTAATTTAATATACGGTTTATTCCTGCTCTGTTTATCCAGCAACCTACTCTTTTTTAACCGCTCAGATTCTGTAGTCGGTGTTTCTGAGGCATTTGGCAGAACTCTGGCTTTTGCAGCAACTTTAACCTTGGCGATAATCTCTTCTGAATATGTGCTCAGCTCATGCGCCAGATCAATGATCGGTTTGCTGATGTAATCAATTGCACCGATACTCATCGCTTCCAGAGCTATATCCGCTCCCTGTTGCGTCAATGATGAAATCATCACTACCGGCATAGGCCTGAGTCGCATCACATTGCGAAGAAAACTGATACCGTCCATTTTTGGCATTTCAACATCCAGAGTTAAAACATCCGGATGCAGGCGCTTGATCTTTTCTCGCGCAATGAAAGGGTCCATTGCCGTACCTACGACTTCGATTTCACTGTCCGAAGACAGAATTTCCGTTAGGATTTTCCGTACAACAGCTGAGTCATCAACAATGAGAACAGTGATTTTTTTCATAACATATTCTGTAAAGTGAAATTTTTAATCAATTTGTCTTTTAAAGCCTGGCTAAAAAAGATCAACCTTACCTTCAATTTTCTTCTCTTTAAGTGTTTTAATATATTCCAGCTCTCTTCTGGTGAGTGTATCGTTGTGCACAGCATTAAGCCGTTTAATACGCACTCTTCCTGTTAAGGGAAAGTACTGAACCTTTCGTGGCCAGAATCCTCGGGTATCTTCCGACTCAATCTTTAACCCTTCTACCTGCAAATAGTGTTTAACAAAATCGACATTTTTACCGCCAATATCTGTATTTATATTTAAAACTTTACCACCACCAAATAATTTAACTTCAAGATTTTTTCGTTTTCCACCACTGGCAAGAATGACGTTAATGAGCCGCTCCATGGCGACATTACCATAACGTGTTTCAGCACTAACCGGCGTATTTTTCCACGCTGACGAGTGTGTTCGCTCCCGATTATCGGGTAACATAAAATGATTCATGCCGCCGATACCTGTAATTTTATCGCGAATACAAGCTGAGACACACGAACCTAAAACCGTAGTAATCAGTTCGCCGTGCATGGAAACATAAAATTCACCCGGCAATATCTTTGCTGCAAAAATATTATGCTGGTTATCCCAATAACGATTGATATGCTCAAAGCCGGCCAGTAACGGAGGCGCCGAACTCATATCAACAGAGCTATTCCTGTATCTGGGCGTGCTCATCGTATTTTCCTGTGAATAGTTCGCCCTACCGTACTAAATCTTTCTGTCAACCCAAACAGGCTTTCGGAGTGCCCAACAAACAAATAACCGTCCCTATCCAGATACTCTGCGAACCGATCAAGCAAATCTATGCGGGTATCACGACTAAAATAAATCGTAACATTACGACAGAATATAATGTCGAAAACACCTCTCATCGGCCAGTCTTGTGTCAGATTTAACTGGCGATAGGCGACCATGCTTTTAATTTCATCGCTCACCTTAATAACATTCTCATTTATACCACGCCCGGCTCTAAACCAGCGCTTACGTCGCTCTAATGAAATCTCTTTTATATGTTCTTTGGGATAAATTCCTGCTCTGGCGACTTCAAGAATATTGGAGTCCAGATCAGTTGCCAGTATTTTTACGTCCCAGCGTTCGATATCAGGAATACATTCTTTAAGTACCATCGCTATAGAATAAGGCTCTTTGCCTGATGAGCAGCCTGCCGACCAGATTCTCAGGCTTGGTCTGGATGCAGTCTTTTTTTGCGCAATCAATTCAGGCAGAAGGGTCTGGGCCATAAATTCAAAATGATGATTTTCACGAAAAAAAGAGGTGACATTAGTTGTGATTGCGTTAATGAAATGGATGCGCTCTTCTCGTGTTTTATTTTCATCTACATCTTTAAGCAAAGTACAGTATTGCTTGAAATCACTGAAGCCAAGAGCTCGCAATCGTTTTACCAGGCGCCCGTAAATCAGCTCACGCTTGCCTGAAGACAAACTGATCCCGGCTAGCTCACCGGCCAGCTTACTCAGATAGGAAAAGTCCTGCTCGGTGAACAAAAATTCTTTTGTGTAGCTTTTTCTATCATCTGCTGCTTCAGCCATTGCGTTCTGCCCTACAGCCCGAGCTTTTCTGTTAAGCCCAGTATCGAAGCTTTATTTAGTAGATTTTCTGATGGTTTATGCCATGACAACGGTATATCTTTTTCACTGAGATCAAGTACAAAAGCAACCAATAGTTGCAGTATCGCACTATCGATAATTTCTACTTTAGAAGCATCAATTTCAATTGTCTGTTCACCGGCAGCAAGCTCTTTGAGTGTCTCATAAAATCCACTGGCGTTATTAATTACCAGCGATGATTCAAGGACGAGCCGATTCGATGCTTCGATCTTCACTTCAGCAGACACAGGCGACGCTTTATCGCCCGACTTTACAGACGCAGATTTTTTTTCCGGTTTCTTTTTTGAACTCGCTTTGTTTTTTTCCGGATTTTTAGCTGCATCTGTTCCTGCGCTCAACCACGCCAGAGGATCATCGCCCAATGCTCGATGTTTATTATCTCTCTTGCCCACGATAATATTCTCCGTTTAATAGATCTCTAGCCAACGATGCATAATCAAACGCACCATGATTTGCACTCTTGTATTCAAAAGCCGTTTTACCAAAACTAGGACACTCTGCCAGTACTGAGACTTCGCGGATACTGGTTGCCAGCATATTACCTGGAAAATATTCCAATAATTTGTCTCTTACTTCCCAGGATAATTTGCGCCTGGAATGAAAGCGTGTGACCACGACCCAGCGGTTAAATGTCTTTTCATGTTTCTGCTCAAAGTCACTGAGTGTCTCAACCATATCAGACAACCCGCGCAATGCCAGATAATCAGCCGCCACCGGTATGATCACCTCATCCGCCACTGACAGGACATAATCAATCAACAAGCCTGAAGCGGGTGGACAATCGATAAAAGTAAAGTCCTGTGTAGCTGCCACCAGTGCTAGTGCTTCTTTTAGACGGCTAGCCAGGAGACCATCTCCTGCGCCACGTTCTATCTCTTTCAGGCCCTCGCCCGCAGGCACCAGATGCAATCTATCGCGCGCAGAAACGGCCACCTGAGGAATCGTTTTTTCACCCAGCAGTACCTTGTCCACACCATTATCATCCCGGCGATAACAGCCCCAGTGCGCCGCCAGATGTCCCTGAGGATCCATATCAATTCCGGTAACGGCATAGCCCTTTATCGCAAAAGCATGGGCGAGATTGGCGGTGGTCGTAGTTTTACCGACTCCACCTTTCTGATTAATGACCGCTATGATTCGCATTGCCTACCTTCTACTGCTTTGAAACCTGAATCAGCCCGGATGTTAACCTTCGCTGTAGATCAATACTCTCTTATAAACGAGAATATTGAGCCAAACCCAGAACATCCAGAATCAGCGCGACGGCGCCATCTCCTAATACAGTTGCTCCTGCGATACCGGGAACCTGTTGATAATTCTGCTCCAGACTCTTAATGACCACTTGCTGCTGACCTATTACATCATCAACGTACAGACCAATTCGTCGTCCGCCGAGATCGATGACTACCAGCATGCCAGGACTGCTTTCATCTTTTTTCTCTGCCGGTATATTAAATAATTCACGCAAACGAATCACCGAAATATATTCATCGCGATAAGGATAAAGCTCCGACTCATTAGCAACAGCTTTAATCTGATTAGCATTAATCTGTAGCGATTCAACGATGGATAACAGCGGGATAATAAACACCTGATCACCGACACTGATCATCTGCCCTTCAAGAATAGCTACCGTCAGCGGTAGTCTTATGGTGAAGAGACTGCCCTTACCCGGCTTCGATACAACTTCCACGGTTCCGCCCAGGTCGGTCATATTGCGTCGCACCACATCCATACCCACGCCGCGCCCGGAAACATCACTGACGACAGCAGCTGTTGAAAATCCGGGGCTGAAAATTAAATTCGAAACCTGGGCTTCGTTCAATTCTTCATTTTTATCAACCAGGTCTTTTTCACGGGCTTTATTCAAAATTTTCTCTAAATTCAGGCCTGCACCATCATCGGAAATTTCAATAATAATATTACCGCCCCGATGATAGGCATTAATACTGATAAGGCCTTTCTCGTTTTTGCCCGCAGCCACACGCACATCAGGCGCCTCAATACCGTGATCCAGTGCATTACGCACCAGATGCATTAATGGATCACCAATTTTTTCCAGCACAGTCTTATCGAGTTCGGTGGTTTCACCGGAAAATTTGAGTTCGACTTTTTTACCCAGAGACAAACTCAAATCATGAACAATACGCGGCAGACGCTGGAAGGCAAAATCAATGGGCAACATCCGTATTCCCATGGTTTGCTCCTGCAAATCACGGGTATTTCGTTCCAGCTGGTCCAGACATTCACTCAGCTTTTCATTATTATCCATGCCAAGATCGTTGCACAAACGACTCAAAATAGACTGTGTAATGACCAGTTCGCCGACCAGATTAACCAGACCATCGACCTTGTTAATGCCAACACGAATTGAGGCTAATTCCTGACCGGAAGTTGCCATTTTATCCGTACGACGCCGACCGACTTTTGACTCATCAATGGCTCGTGTTTCCCTGCTTTCAATCGCGGCCTCAATGACTTCATCCTGCCGGGTTATTTCCAGCTCACAGTCATCTTCCACCCATTCGAAAATTTCGGTAATCTGCCCCTTTGAAACATTCCCCCTGAGCACCATATCCCAGCCCAGATAACAGCTCTGTGCATCCATGTTAGAAAATGCCGGCAAACGTTCGTGGTTAACAGTGACTTCCAGGTCGCCTAAACCATGCAATTCGCGAATTAAGCGAAAAGGATCATTCCCCGTATAAAACATATTTTCATTCGGATAAAAGGCAATATTCCAGATTGTTACCGCATCCTGCTCATTCACCTCACTCACGGGTGAACTTTTTTCAGCAGCCGCGGGGGTGGCGGGAGCGGCACTGTTGCTAATAAAATCTTCCAGCCTTTGATGCAACTCAGAGACCGATTCCTGATCAATGGGCTGTTTATCTTTGCTGCATTGCACCATATCCCGCAAACAATCGAGCGCTGCCAGCAGCAACTCCACAACTTCGGGGGTCACACTCAACTTCGCATTACGCATTTCATCCAATATGGTTTCCATACCATGCGTAAAATCTGAAATTTCGAAAAACCCGAAGGTACCGCCACCGCCTTTAATAGAGTGGGCAGCACGGAATATGGTATTGATAACTTCCGAACCTGAATCTTTCGTCAGGTTGAGTAACCCGGACTCCATGATCTCCATTCCCTCTGAGCATTCCTCAAAGAAAACATCATGAAACTGGGATAAATCTATGTTTATTTCTGAATCCATCTGGCAGCTTCTTTTGTCGGATAAAATTAATTAAATAACAATAAGGCGTGAGCGTCTTATATCCACAATTACTACAACACCCTGTTAATAGTGCCGAGCAGATGATCCGGGTCGAAAGGCTTTTCTATCCAACCGGTGGCTCCTGCAACCTTCCCCTGCTCCTTTCTCACTGAACCCGTTTCGGTGGTCAGAATCAATATCGGATTAAATTTGTAGCTATCCAGCTTACGTAGCTCTGCCGTTAGCGTAATTCCGTCCATATTGGGCATATTGACGTCAGTAACAACCAGGTCGACGGCAGTTTTTTTAGCAAATTCAAGGGCCTCAACGCCATCCTCGGCTTCACTGACATCATGCCCCGCCCCCTTCAGGGTAAAAGAAACCATTTCACGCATGGATGCTGAATCGTCCACTAATAATATACTTGCCATAATATTATTCTGCCTCGTCGTATTTTTAAGAATATGATTCTATAAATTTTAATTATAGTCAGATATGGTCATTTCGCATGAAATTCCTCACGCAGAAAAGTTTTATTTTCATTATTATAAGATTTATGAATAAACCACTAGTTGGGAAACTCAATGCTCTGTAAAATCAAATGGGATTTAAAGCCTGTCTAATTAAATGTAAAGTATTTTCCTGACCAAATCTCATTTGATTATATATTACTAATAGTGCTGGATATACATCAAAGCTGTATCTAGAATCCATACTGGTCAGAGCGCAGACAGTACTATAGAATAATCATAATATACGTAAATATATTTTATTTGAGGGGTTATATGGCAAAAACTATTTTAATCGTTGATGATACCCGGTCCATTCTGGCTGTCATGAAAACTGTTTTAAAAGTAGCAGGTTACAACATTCTGACCGCCAGCGATGGAGTTGAAGGCATGGCCATTCTCAATAGCGGCGAAAAGGTTGATCTGGTTATTACCGATCTGAATATGCCCAATATGGACGGCATTGAGTTCATCTGGGAAATTAGAAAACTCGAGGATCATGCTTATACACCTATTTGCATGCTCACCACCGAAAACGAGCAGGAAAGGCTGGAAGATGGCGAATCTGTCTCTACCGATGCCTGGATCACCAAACCCATCCAGCCTAATCGGGTGCTGAATATCGTCAACAAGATACTCCCCCCTTAATCCAGAATCCTAATTCAACCGGTCATTTCCTGGACACATTATTTTTCGCCCTGAGCCGCTCCAGTTTCTCTTTAATTTTAAGCTCCAGCCCCCGCTCCACCGGCTGATAATAGACCCGCTCTCCCATCGTTTCGGGAAAATAGGTCTCCCCCGCAGCAAAAGCTTCTGCTTCATTATGTGCATAGCGGTAGTTTTCGCCATAGCCCATATCCTTCATCAAGCCGGTGGGTGCGTTACGAATGTGCATCGGCACTTCCAGACTGCCCGACTGGCGGGCATCGGCCAAAGCCTCATTCCACGCCATATACACCGCATTGCTTTTGGCAGTGCTGGCCAGATAGACAATCGCCTGCGCAATCGCCAGCTCGCCTTCGGGGCTGCCGAGACGTTCATAAGTCTGCCAGGCATCCAGAGCGAGCTGCAAACCGCGCGGATCGGCATTGCCGATATCTTCAGAGGCGATGCGCACCACCCGCCGCGCCACATACAGTGGATCACAGCCGCCATCAATCATGCGCGCAAACCAGTACAGGGAGGCATCGGGGTTACTGCCGCGCACGGATTTATGCAGGGCTGAAATCTGCTCATAAAAGGCGTCGCCGCCCTTGTCGAACCGGCGCAGACTTTGTGCACTAACCTCCTGCACAATGGCACGCGTAATCAGGCGCTGACCGTTATCGGCTGGCTCGGCCAGATCAGCGGCAATCTCAAGAAAATTCAGCGCCCGCCGGGCATCGCCGTCGGCAATCTGCGCCAATGCATCCAGCTCGCTGTCTTCAATATCGATATGATCATTCGCCAGACCGGCTTCATGCTGCAAAGCGCGCTGCAATAAGCGCTTGATCTCCTCGGGCGGCAGACTTTTCAACACATAGGTTTTAACCCGCGAGAGCAGCGCGTTATTCAGTTCAAAGGAAGGATTTTCCGTGGTCGCGCCAATAAAATAGAGGGTGCCATCTTCAATATAGGGCAGAAAAGCATCCTGCTGCGACTTGTTGAAACGGTGCACCTCATCAACGAACAGAATGGTCAATCGCCCTTCAGCGCGGTGCTGTTTGGCCTGCTCGATGGCCGCGCGAATATCCTTAACGCCGGAGAACACAGCGGAAAGGCTGATAAAGGCGGCATCGGAATAGTGCGCAATGATTCTCGCCAGCGTGGTTTTACCGGTGCCGGGCGGCCCCCAGAACACCATGGAGTGAAGACTGCCGGCTTCGAGCGCCTGTCGTAATACGCCCTTTTCATCCAGCATGTGCTGCTGACCATAAAAGTCATCCAGACTCACCGGCCGCATGCGGTCGGCCAGGGGCCGATAAGGTGTATGATGGCTCGCCGTCGTTAGCAGATCAGCCATTACAGATTACCGTAAACGTCAACACCCTCCGGTGGCGTAAACTCAAACAGCTCATTGGGCAGCTTTTCATTCAGCGCCCGCGCTTCAAATACGATATCAGTGGTCTGTTCGAACTGATCCCTGAGCTGCATGAACTTCAAGCCCCGCTGATCAACGCCCACAATCAGCTCCGAAAAATCAACATCCTTTAATTTATTGGAAAGCCTTAGCCGGTAAATGCCGTCACGATGATCCAGCTCAGTGACCTCATAAGCCTCTTCCAGTTGCAGCTTGCCTTCCATCAGCGCCATGGGCGTATTGTTGGCAGATGCCGACTGTGGCTGTACCGTAACCTGCTGTAAATCAACATCATAGATCCAGACCTTCTCACCATCAGAGACGATTTGCTGCACATAAGGCTCGGTATAGTTCCAGCGAAACCGACCCGGGCGGCTTAAATAGAAATGCCCCTTCGATTGCTGCATTACTTCATTGTCATCGGCGCGCAAGGTCTGCTGAAAATCCGCCGACATGGTTTTCGATTCTTTCAGAAAACGCTCAAGCAGGCGCTCACCCTCCCCGGCCTGCACCGTGAGCGGTAAAGCCAGCAGGCCTAAAAAAATCAAATTTAAGAAGCGATGCGGTAAAAAAATCATAGTTAAAAAGTGCATTGGTTTGGGTTTAATCAGATAGCGTTAATTATTAATAGAACAAACAACGTGGTTGCCGCAGAGAAAAACCTGTTGTGCTATTCAGTATTCATGTGCACATTAAAACTGACAACAAATACGCATTTAAGTGCAATTTTGCTTTATCTCTGCAGTGAATGATCAGAGCTCAGGCGGTGGTGGCGCGAGCACTTCACGCGAACCATTGGACTGTGTTTCGCTTACCACACCGGAAT
The DNA here is from genome assembly GCA_024636785.1 of Gammaproteobacteria bacterium. Lineage (GTDB taxonomy): Bacteria > Pseudomonadota > Gammaproteobacteria > SZUA-229 > SZUA-229 > LH-M37. Next base: position 169,370 of record JAGXGK010000025.1, on the reverse strand, counting down.
TTTCCATCTCTTCGATCATGCGCGCGGCGCGGTTGTAGCCTATCTTCAAACGCCGCTGCACATAAGAAATCGAGGCTTTGCGCGTTTCAGTGACAATACGCACCGCTTCATCATAGAGGATATCGATGTCCTCGTCCGAAGCACGTGCCTCGCCCGGCAACACGCCCTGATTCTCCTTCAGAATTTCTTCGATGTAATCAGCCTCGCCCTGCAGCTTGAGGTGATCGACCACCTTGTGCACTTCATGGTCATCAACAAAGGCGCCGTGGATACGGGTGGGCATGCTCTTGCCGCTTTCCAGATACAGCATGTCGCCGTGCCCCAGTAACTGCTCGGCACCCATCTGATCAAGAATGGTACGCGAATCCACACGCGAAGAGACCTGAAACGCGATACGGGTAGGAATATTCGCCTTGATCAGGCCGGTAATCACATCCACCGAAGGCCGTTGGGTCGCCAGAATAAGGTGGATGCCCGAGGCTCGAGCCTTCTGGGTAATACGGGCAATCAGCTCCTCGATTTTCTTGCCCACGACCATAAACAGATCGGCAAACTCATCCACCACAATCACAATGTAGGGCAGCGGCTGCAAGGGTATCGGCTGTGCGCCGGGAGCGGCGTGTTCGGGGTCAAACAGGGGGTCATCAATAGGTGTGCCGGCATCAATAGCCTCTTTAACCTTGCGGTTGTAACCAGTGATGTTTCTCACTCCCAGCGCCGACATCAGGGAATAACGATTCTCCATTTCCCCCACGCACCAGCGCAACGCGTTGGCGGCCTCTTTCATATCCACCACCACCGGTGCCAGCAGATGCGGAATGCCATCGTATACATTCAGTTCCAGCATTTTGGGGTCGATCAGAATCATGCGCACTTCCGAAGGTTTGCTCTTGTAAAGCAGACTCATCAGCATCGCGTTCAGGCATACCGACTTACCCGCACCGGTGGTGCCGGCCACCAGCAGATGCGGCATTTTGGCCAGATCGGCCACCACCGGGTGTCCGCCAATGTCCTTGCCCAGACCGATGGTCAGCGGTGAAGCGGATTTATCGAACTCTCTGGACATGAGGATTTCACTGAGCGAAACAATCTCCTTGCTCTCGTTGGGAATCTCCAGTCCGACCAGTGATTTACCGGGAATCACCTCAACCACCAGCACGCTCACAACCGATAAAGAACGCGCCAGATCTTTGGACAGGGCAGTAATCTTGCTGGCTTTGATGCCCGGTGCCAGCTCCATTTCAAAACGGGTAATAACCGGCCCGGGATGAACCGCCACCACCTGCACCTCAATATTAAAATCGCCCAGTTTGATCTCCACCAGACGCGACAACGCCTCCAGCGCCTCCTTCGAGTAGCTTTGCTTGTGAGGCAGCGGCGGATCAAGCAGGCGTAGCGCGGGCAGTTCGGAATCGACCGGTCCATCAAACAACGCGATCTGTTTTTCGCGATCCATACGCTCGGAAATTTCGACCTTCTTGACCGTGGGTTCGATGCGTACCTTGCTGACGCCACTGGCTTCACGCACTGCGGTTTTCTTTTTATCCGCTTCAAAACCCTCATTGCGATGCAGCTTGGCCACTTCACCGGCTTTTCGCTCCTGTATGCGCTCTATCAGTGCATGCACGTTGTTTCGAATGAAGCTGAATATGGCCAGGCCGGTGGCGCCGATGAAATCGATCACGGTAAACCACGAGATGCCACTGAACAGGGTAATGCCGGCCAGCAACCCCGCCAGTAGAATCAGGGTTGAACCCAGCAGCCCCAGCACCCCGGCCATGGCATCACCGAGCCAGCGCCCCAGAATGCCACCGCCGTCCAGAGGTAATGCCGTTTCAGGTATGGAAAAATGAATGCTGGCGAGCGCGCAACCCGCTGCCAGGGTGACAAAAAAACCGGCCCAGCGGATCGCCAGCACATGAAAGACCATCTCCCGCTGCTCACGCCCACCGCGCAGAACCAGCCAGCCACTGTAGGCAATGATCACCGGCAGTAGATAAGAGAGATAACCGAACAGACTGAACAGAACATCGGCAAACCAGGCGCCGACCACACCGGCGGCATTGTGCACGCCCTCGCGCATGCCGGTGTACGACCAGCCCGGGTCGTCCACATGGTAAGTCACAAAGGCAGTCAGTAAAAACAGGGCAATCGCGCTGAGCACCAGCATGGCGCCTTCGCGCAATCCGTGCTGAATATGCGAACTAAGGCCGACGCCTGTGGTGATTGCTGCTTTTTTACGGCGTGCTTGAGCCAATCCAGTATCCCAATCCAGTTAAAAAATGATGGAGCGACTGCTCCGAAATTCCGCTCATTATACCCAGTTTTATTGCCAGAAGGTTTTCGGTTTTAGGGGGATTGAAGCGAGGGTTCCTAGCACTGCCCATTACCCATAAGTTGCGCATCAGCAAGTCAGTGACCCGTCAGATGCAAGGCGCGATGGCGCAGGAATGGCCGTAGTCCTTTCAAGCCTTCGCAACACAGCAGATGACGGGTCACTGGCTTGCCCGAAGGGAGCCTCGCAAAAGCGCCAATGCCGCGTTTCAGCCCTTGGCAAGGGTACGGTCATTCCCGGCGGGCCGCGCCTTGCCTTGGTGCTTTTGCGGGGCCCTGATACACGACTTATGGGTAATGGGCAGTCCTAGCGATTCACCCCTGCGCGTAGTTCTTCCTGCAAAACCGGATCAACCACCTGCCCGGCCGAAACGGCCACCGCCTGCTGCAACGCCGCCTCAGCGTCCAGTCCTCCAGCGGCCAGCCGTTGCACATAGGGTGCGACCACCGAAGACAGTGACTGGGAAGCGGTACGCGGCACCGCACCCGGCATATTGGGCACCGCAGAATGAATCACACCCTGCTCGGCATACACCAGCTCATTCGAGCCGGTCGGCCTGATGCCCTCCACGCAGCCGCCCTGATCAATGGCGATATCAACAATCACGCTGCCTTCCGCCATGGTGGCGATCATGGTACGGCTCAGAACCACCGGCGCTCGACGCCCCGCCACCATCACCGCCCCCACCACTAGATCGGCCTGCCGGCATTCCCGGGCGATAACCTCGGGTGTTGATACATGGGTAATGAGCGCCGGATAGCGGCTGTGCAACTGCGCCAGTCTCGCTTCGTGCAGATCGAAAACGTGCACCTCAGCCTCCAGCCCCAGCGCGGTGCTCACCGCATGACTGCCTGCCACCCCCGCGCCCAGCACCATCACCCGTCCGCGCTCGGCACCATCAACACCGCCCAGCAACACCCCGCGTCCACCGGTCGAGCTAAACAGCAAACGGGCGCCCCGGATAATCGACAAACGCCCGGCAATCGCACTCATCGGTGCCAGCAAGGGATACCCGCCATTGCTATCGGCCACCGCCTCAAAGGGGATGGCCGTCAGCCCCAGTGTACACAAAGCCTGCACTAATGCCGCATCCGCCGCCAGATGCAGATAGCTGAACAGCAAATGATCGCTGCGCAGATATTGCAGATCGTGCGCCAGAGGCTGCTTCACCTTCACCACCAGCTCTGCCGCCGCATACAGTGCTGCGGCTGAATCGAGCACCTCAACCCCCGCCGCTACATAATCCGTATCGGCATAACCACTGTTCACACCGGCGCCTGTCTCGATATAAACAGACTGCCCATCAGCCACCAGCATCCGGCAATCCACCGGCACCAGAGCCACACGGCCTTCACCCTGCATGGTCTCTTTTGGTATTCCTATTTTCATTAGCGATTCGTCTCCATTAAATAAATTTATTGATAGTTCAAAAAACGGTTCACCGCAGAGGCGCAGAGAACGCAGAGAACGCAGAGAAAACCATAATTAATATAAGGACAGCTGCGTTATTAAATCTTGATACGTACAATACACATTAATACAAACTATGACTCACAAAGATCAAGTTTTTCTCTGCGCTCTCTGCGCCTCTGCGGTGAATATTTTTTGTAAGATTTAATATCACATTAAAAACACTCATACCAATATACTCTGCGCAGATGATTTAAGATTTGCTAATATAACACCCAATTTAACGAACACCGATATTTCAGGAGAACATCATGAGCGAAACCCGCCACGCACGTCTACTTATTCTGGGTTCCGGCCCCGCTGGTTATACTGCCGCAGTCTACGGCGCGCGTGCCAACCTTGAGCCGGTTCTGATCACCGGCATGGAAATGGGCGGACAGCTCACCACCACCACCGAAGTCGACAACTGGCCAGGTGACAATGAGGGCGTACAGGGCCCAGAGTTGATGGAACGCATGAAAGCGCATGCCGAGCGTTTTGGTACTGAAATTATTTTCGACCAGATCAGCGCTGCCGACCTCAGTCAGCGCCCATTCAAACTTAGCGGTGATTCCGGCGCCTACACCTGCGATGCCCTGATCATCGCCACCGGTGCCAGTGCCATGTATCTGGGTCTGGAATCGGAAGAGGCCTTCAAGGGCAAAGGTGTTTCCGCCTGCGCCACCTGTGACGGTTTCTTCTATCGCGGCCAGAAAGTTGCAGTCATCGGCGGCGGTAATACTGCGGTTGAAGAAGCGCTGTATCTTTCCAACATTGCTTCCAAAGTTGTGCTGGTGCATCGTCGTGACAGCCTGCGTTCAGAAAAAATTCTTCAGGATCAACTCATGGAGAAAGCTAAAAACGGCAACATCACTATCGAGTGGAACAACAACCTTGATGAAGTGCTCGGTGATGACAGCGGCGTTACCGGCATGCGCCTGAAAAACACTCAGGACGGCAGCACCAAAGAAATCGATGTGCACGGCATCTTTGTAGCCATCGGCCACTCGCCCAACACCGGCATCTTCGGCGACCAGCTTGACATTGAAAACGGCTACATCAAGGTAAAAAGCGGCACCTCCGGCAACGCCACGGCCACCAGTGTAGAGGGTGTGTTTGCCGCCGGCGATGTCATGGACCACGTTTACCGCCAGGCGATCACCTCTGCGGGCACCGGCTGCATGGCCGCGCTGGACGCCGAAAAATACCTGGATGCACTGCCTCATAAAAAGCAGGGCTAAACCGTTTCAATGAAACTCAGGAACCCGGAACATACTAATGTACCTGGATCGTGCCCGGATTTGGGTCATATTTGGTCGCGCCGATTGAGCAAAACCGTAGGCGTAGCAGGCTACGGCGAGGATTTTGCGATTGAGGCGCGGACAAAGATGGTCCGAAGACGGGATGCGTGATGGTACATTAGTATGTTCCGGGTTCCTCAGCACAGTAGATTCACTGTCTACTGTTGACGCCGCGCAATGGAATGCCCTCGTCAATGCATCGGCGGATGACGACAACCCGTTTATTCAATACGATTTCCTGCGTGCGCTGGAGCAACATGACTGCCTGCTCAACTGGGGCTGGCAACCGCAACATATTCTCCTGCACGATAACGATCAATTAATCGGTGCCTGCCCGGCCTACCTCAAGTTCAACTCCTACGGCGAATTTGTTTTCGACTGGGCCTGGGCCGATGCCTACCAGCGCAACAATCTGGACTACTACCCGAAACTGGTCATCAGCATTCCCTTCACCCCGGCCAAAGGCCCGCGCCTGCTCGCGTTAAACAATGATAAAAACATCAAGGCCCAATTAATCCAGGGCGCGCTGAAACTGGTTGAAGCTAACAAGCTCTCCGGCGCACACTGGCTGTTCTGCGAAGAGGACGATATCGCCGCGCTGCAAAAAGAAAACATGATGCTACGTTTCGATTACCAGTTTCACTGGCAGAACCGGAACTACGCCAGCTTTGATGACTTTCTCGTCACCATGAGTTCAAAGAAACGGAAAAACATTAAACGCGAACGCCGCCGCGTGAGCGATGAAAACATTCAGGTAATCGTAAAAAATGGCACTGAACTTTCAGAAGAAGAGTGGCAAACGCTCTATCATTTTTACCAGATCACCTTTATGAAAAAATCGGGCACAGCCACCCTCACCCTCGAGTTCTTTCAGGCCATGGCGCATAAACTGGTGGCCATCTTCGCCCGGCATGAAAACAGAATAGTCGCCGGCGCGATCTGTTTTCGCGGCAGCAATACCTTATACGGTCGCCACTGGGGCTGTTACGAAGATTACGACAGCCTGCACTTTGAAGTCTGTTACTACACCGGCATCGAATACTGCATCGAGCATAAACTGCAACACTTCGAACCCGGCGCACAGGGCGAGCACAAAATATCGCGCGGCTTCCTGCCAGTCCAAACCCGCTCCGCCCACTACCTCGCCCACGAAGGTTTCAGAGGTGCCATCGCCGACTTTCTACAGCGCGAACGGCAGGCCTTGCTGGAGTATGGTCAGACCCTGCACGAGGCTTCGCCCTTTAAAAAAACATGAACCAGATGCCCTATTATTTAGCCGACGATTTCAGCGGCCCATTCCCCCCTGCGCACCATGCGCTCACCGAACCCGACGGCCTGCTCGCTGTCGGCGGCAACCTCAAACCCGAAACCCTGTTGCAGGCATACTGTCAGGGCATCTTCCCATGGTATAGCGACGACCAGCCTGTACTCTGGTGGTCACCCAACCCGCGTTGCGTGCTGTTCCCGCACAAATTAAAAATCTCTCGCAGCCTGAAAAAAACACTCAACAAAAAGATTTATGAGATAAGAGTAGACACCGCTTTTGCTGAAGTCATGCAGGCCTGCGCCGCGCCCCGAAAAGATGAAGCTGGCACCTGGATCAACAACGATATACTCAATGCCTATTGCCGACTGCATGAACTCGGTTACGCGCACTCCATCGAATGCTGGAACAATGACAAACTAGTGGGCGGACTTTACGGCCTGAGAATCGGCGACATGTTTTTCGGCGAATCCATGTTCAGCAGACAGACCGACGCTTCGAAAGTCGCGCTGGAGAATTTATGCAATACCCTCAAACCCGAACTGATTGATGTACAGGTTCATTCTGATCACATGGAATCGCTGGGTGCCGAACTAATCGACAGAAAAAAGTTTATTGAAATGGTGAACAGTTATAGCAAGAAGCGCTGAGCCCGGCTACTTAAGAGGGACACATAAATGGTGCCCGCTTTGCTTTACTGTTTAAGATATTAATTTTTGTGCCATTTAAGCGACTTATCAAGTGACTATCTAGCAAGACGTACAATAGCTATTGTTATAACCACCGCAGCCGCTAACAGTGCATAAGTCAAGTTGTCAATAATCATCATGACACTCCTTTACTGGGTTGCTGCTAGCGGATAAGTATACGCTGATATACTAAAATTGCACGTTATTTTCCAACCTGTTGTTATCTATGATACTTACTTAGTTTAAGCATGGCTTTAAAGTGCACCACATCTGCGGTCATTCTCGAGCTCATCTTCCGACAGGATTCTTTCCTGACTGACGCGACATTGCCCGTCCTCTTCTTTCTGGATAATAAATTCAATACCATTGTTGTTAATCATGCCGTCGCTGCCTTCCACGGTTTCGACAGACTTAAACATGATGTGAACAGGTGTATCGGTGATTACATTCAGCCCCTGATAGGAAACCTGTTTCAGTATTTTGTTTTCAAATTCATACTGGCACTGATTCAGCCAGTCATCATAACCAATGACTTCAAAGCCGGGCACGCCAAATACACTCACCTGTTTTGAAATCAAGTTCATATGTTTGTCCAGATTTAACTGGTTGGCGGTGGCGGCCATTAAATCAAGAAAGCTTTGTGCGTTCATTATTAATCCTGATAAGCATGGCTTCAAAAGCACGCCTTGATTCTGAACTGGTCGTAAAGCCAGAGGGCACAAGCAATTAATAGAGGTGCCCTTAAGACGATACACACTACTGACATGCACCGACAGAGTTGGAACGACAGCGTTTGAAATCGACCCAGATGGTTCTGCCTAGCCGGGCGTCTTCAAAAATAGCGCCATCGATGATGGCATCACGTAATGATGCCTTGCTTAAATCTGATCCGGTGAAATCCACATATCTTAACTCCGCCTGGTCGAGCACCGCTCCGACTAAATTTGCCTGTTTTATACTCGCTGACTCCAGCAAGGCCGACTTCATTGAAACCTGCGTCAGATTTGCGCCATCAAAGATAGCGCCTTCAAGCGTAGCCCGCTCAAAACTGGAAGACTGCAACTGCGCCCCCTTGAAATTGGCTGCGGTCAATTTTGTTTCATAAAATTTGGCATCCTTGAGTCGCGCCTGCTCAAAGTTAGCCTGATTCATTTTAGAGCGACTAAAGCTGGCATCATCCATAATTGCGGCTCTGAATGAAGTCTTTTCAGCGGTTGCGCTCACCAGCCGACTGTTCTGCATACGCGCCTTATCAAAATCAGCACCACTGATATTGGAAAAATTAAAATCCGCATGCGGCAAACGTGCACCGGAAAAATTCGCCCCCTGCAGATCGGCCTGAGTCAGCACTGCACTGCTCAAATCTTTGCCGCTAAAATCCTGTCCACTTTTATCACAGCCTGTCCAGTTAACATGCGGAGCGGCCTCGTCATCACAACCCGCCAGTAGTGGATTCATGGCGCTAACCATCAGCCCAGTTGCCAGCAGCATAAAACTCTTTTTATACATGGATTTATTTCTTGAAAACATCGTCATCATAATTTCTTGCTACCACTGCCAAAACATCCTTATCATACCAGAGAGACAGTTCAGAGGTTGCCGATGCGCTGACTATTCACGATCTATCCATCATAAAACAGCAGTTCCGTGTGTGCGCAAGCGCTCACCTGCTTTGTGCGTTAATACTACGTGCCATCACGGGTTACGGATTATTTTCTATAATTCGCCTGCAGGTCAGCCATAGAGCGGCTGTTCAATTTTTCTTCCGGCATTTTAGTGCGTTTTTCGCGGACTATTTTTTACAGGCTTCATTGACTGCAATATAATTTATATTGCTCTTTTCAATCCAGCGACTGACCACGCTTGAGCTTGCGCATTAAAAACCGTGCCGGACTCAGATGCTCAAGGATCTGCCTGTTAACCGGCAGAGGCTGATTGACGATCATCGCTGCCAGCATTTCAGCGCTAAGAAAACTGCTACATATACCGCGTGAACCGTGGGCGGCGCTGACATATAAACCGGAGAGATATTTGGCCGGTGGATAGTGGGCATGGGGGCGGCCATGGTGCAGTTCCTTATAGTCTTCGGCAAAGGCGTTTTTGTCGGGCACAGCGCCGATGATCGGTGTCATGTCATCGCTGACGGGACGAAAACCGACCCGCCCTGTTAGTTGCCCGGGATGTGTAAACACACCGGGCAGGCACTGTTCAAGATGGGATAAAGTTTCATCCTGCTCTGCCTGCGTCAACTCGGAGTTGGCGTCACCGACCCGGTAGGTCGCGCCGGCATAATGCACGCCTTTATATTCGGGCGTAACGTAAGCATCAAAACTCAATGCTTTATTCAACGCTGAACTCGATTCATTTGCCGGTATCGCCGTTATCTGTCCGCGCACCGATGACACCGGCAGCCAGGAAACAGGTTCAAACTGATTAGCACCAACGCCATTGGCAATAATCATGACTTCGGCAGTGGCGATATTCTGTCCGTTTTCATCCAGCACCTGCCACTTATTTTGCTGCTGACGAATATCGACCGCATTCCGCTTGATGAGCTGCAATGATTCACCGCAGACGCGCAACAGATTTTCACAGATGCCTTTGGGTGAGGCCCAGCCTGCCGCCGAAAAAAAACTCACTGTTGCGTTCGGATCCGCAATGTATTTTTTTAGATCATGCTGTTCCAAAATCTCCATAAACTGTTCGGCATAACCATGACCATCGATTAATTTTTCAGCCTTGCTCGCTTTGAAAATGGAATAGACGCCGTCGTGAAACCAGAATTTTTCATCAGATTGATTCTGCAATGCATCAAGGCAGTGCGATGCGTAGAGCATTGCGCTGGCATAAAAACGGGCATCGGTTGTGTTATCAATCGACAACCTCGGCATCAACAGACCGGCGGGGTTACCCGAGGCCTCTTGTGCAACGTTATGGTGTTTTTCGATCACCGTCACCTGCCAGCCACGCTGAACCAGCGACCAGGCGCAGCTCAATCCGGCCAGACCGGCACCGATGATCACCGCCTGCCGGTTCTGGTAGTGGCTCTGCGCCAGCTCGTACCACGGTGTCGGGCTTTGCGTGATTTTTTTATGCTCGAGGACGGCGGTAATCATCTCTCTTTTTTTGCCGTGGCCCTTGACCTTGCTGACGCTAAAGCCCGCCGCCTGCAAGCCACGGCGCACAAAACCGGCGGCGGTGTAGGTGCTGAGTGTGGCGCCCTGCCCGCTGTTTTTTTCGATCAACTGAAAAACCTGATCGCTCCACAGGTCGGCGTTTTTATCCGGCCCGAAACCATCGAGGTACCAGGCGTCGACCTGCAATGCCCAAGGCTCCAGGGCATCGATGACATCGGCAAAAATCAAATGCAACTGTACCCGACCACCCAGCAACGCGCGACAATGCTCGCCCTCCACCGGCGGTGGATACACTGCTAGCAACTCCTCGTAAGCCGCAGACAGCTCCGGCCAATTGCCGGCGACGCGCGCAATATCCGCAGGCGACACCGGATGTTTTTCGATGCCGAAGTAATGCAGGCACGCTTGTGGGCCGATCTGTCCGGTCTCTATTTTCCCGGCCCAGGCCTGCATGGTCAGCACAAAATTAAGGCCGGTGCCGAAACCGGTCTCGGCGATGACAAAATGCTCGCCCGCGCCAAGATCGCGCCATCTTGAAGTCAGCTCATTTTGTCGGAGAAAGACGTATTCCGATTCCTCGCGTCCGCCTGCGTTGGAATAATAAATATCCCCGTAACCGGGGCTATAGGGCTGGCCGTCACGCCACTGTATATCTGCATATTTCATTGTTTCTTCTCTACCCGCCGATCCAGCTCAACAAAAGCAGAACTGAGGCAAAAATCATTGTAAAATGTGCATGCATCATACACTTGCTTCAAATTCAGGCCGGGAAAATTTCATGAATAACGATATTGATCAAATCAAACTCGATGACAAAATTATCCTGATCACCGGTGCCGGTGACGGCATTGGCAAAGCGGTGGCGCTGGACTGCGCCCGGCGCGGTGCCACGGTGATACTGCTCGGCAAGACCATTCACAAACTGGAGCACGTTTACGATGAAATCGTCGCCGCAGGCGGCGCTGAACCCGCTATTTACCCCATGGATCTGGCTGGCGCTACCGCGCATGACTATGACGATCTACACGATAATATAGAAAAAGAATTCGGCCGTCTGGATGCGCTGCTGAACAATGCAGGCTGGCTGGGAGCCTCCACCCCCATGGAAATGTTCGACACCGAACTCTGGTATCGGGTGATGCAGGTGAATCTGAACGCGCCTTTTCTACTCACCAGAGCCTGTATACCGCTGATCAAGAAATCGACCCGTGAACATGCATCCAGTGGAGCGATTGTGTTTACCACTGACGCCAAAACCAGCGCTTACTGGGGCGCTTACGGTGTCGCCAAGTCCGGCCTGCAAACCCTCATGAGCATCCTCGCCGATGAGCTGGAATCGCAGCACATTATGGTGAACGCCTTCGACCCCGGCCCGGTGCGCACCAGTTTCAGAACCCGCGCCTACCCGGCGGAAGATGCAACCGCTATGAACCGACCCGAAGATGTCAGCGCGCCGTTTGTGTATTTAATTAGCGGTGAATGCGAGGGTGTGACGGGAAAAACATTCACCCTGGATGATTTTAAATAACTGCCGCTTTGCATTTTTAACTACGGAAAAAACTTCTTCACCGCAGAGGCGCAGAGAAAAGCTTTTTTCTATAAAACCACCCTGTGAAATTTGTGGAGCACAGGATGCCCTACAACTAACAACACAGATGCTCACAGACTATATGTTTTCTCTGCGCCTCTGCGGTAAATGCTTTTATTAAATATTTATATTCAGCTGTACGACAATTACGATTCCCAGCAAGGAAGCTCACTTCATCAAATCAACTTCAATACCCTGCTCGCGCAGGGCATCGGCGCGGCTGTCGATATAACGCTGGAAGTTAGGCTGCTCTTTATAAGCTCCCGAGGCGACATAATCCATCACCGAATGGGTGTGAAAAGCTTTTAGATAGGCGTCCGAACGGAAAACCTCTACTCCTGCTGCGTTGAAAAAAACCATGCTGGGGGCGTATTTTACATCCAGCGTTTTAACCCAGTCGCGTACTTTCATCTGGCTGCCATCGGGGGTGGTGATTTTTTCATTGCTCCACATGTCAAACAGAGCCACATTGAAACGCGCCAGCTGCTCTTTGCCTTCCGGCCTGCTCAGCATGTCGCTATGCAGTTCGTCGCAGGCTGCGCACTGTTTCTGTTCAAACATCACCAGCAGAGGTTTGTCGGCGGATAAAGCCTGCTGTAGATTTTTGGGATCTTTGATGTTGATCACATCGGTGTATAACTTGCCGCTGGCAGGTTGCGGATTAACTTTGGCGAGATAATCCTGATAGTTGATCTCTTTTTCCATCTGCTGGCCGACGTAGTCGAGCACGGTATGAAATTTTTCCGGCGGATAATAACCATTGGCGCGATACACCACCTGCCTGTCCTCATTGAAGAAAACCAGCGTCGGTGTGTATTGCACTTTGAGTGCGGCGGCAAATTCCGCTTCGGTGAAGTCATCATCACCGACGATCACTTCATTGTTGCCCCAGATATTGATCGCTACCACATCAAAATATTTCTGCGTTTTATCGGCGATATCACGCTGACCGAAATTATCTTCCAGCAACTTTTTACAGTAGGGGCAACCGTCCTGATAAAAATACAGCATCAGGCGTTTGTTGTTGTCGGCGGCGACTGCGATGTCTTCATAGACATCCATAAAGGAGACCTTGAACCAGGCGGGTTTTTCTTCGTGACCGGGGTTGACCAGACCCGGTGATAATTCTGTCTCATCCGCCGCACCGGCTGGATGTGACAGGGCAAAAAACAACATACAGATAACGCTTATGGTTTTATAAATGTTCATATTCACCCCTGCTATCAGTAAATCACAGCTTCTGCTAACCGCCTCTTGCCCTGTACTGTTTATTTTTTTTCTTTCTGCCCTGCTCCCTGATGATGGCCTCTTCATCAAGAATTAGACCCACCGAAGCCATCAATTGTTTCACTTCGTGCTGTTCCAGATCCATCGATTTACCCGGACGCACACTCTTAGGCAGATGAATATCACCATAACGCACGCGCATCAGACGGCTCACCGTGACATCCACCGCTTCCCACAGCCGCCTGACTTCACGGTTACGGCCTTCTCGCAGGACTACGTGGTACCAATGGTTGCTGCCCTCGCCGCCGACATCGACGATATCATCAAAATGGGCCGGGCCGTCTTCCAGTTGCACGCCTTTTTTGAGCTGCTTGAGCTTGTCCAGCGTGACTTCGCCTCTGACCCGCACCGCATATTCACGCTCAATTTCATGCGAAGGATGCATCAGCCGATTCGCCAGTTCGCCATTGTTGGTAAACAGTAACAAACCGCTGGTATTGATATCCAGACGACCAATATTGACCCAGCGTGAATTGGAGAGTTTGGGCAGATTATCAAACACCGTGCGCCGGCCTTCTTCATCCTTGCGCGAGCTGACCTCGCCCACCGGTTTGTTGTAGACCAGCACGCGCACATCGGGTTTAGCTTCGCGAATGACAATGCGCTTACCGTTGAATTCGGCGCGATCGCCGTCTGAAACTTTGGCGCCCAGCTTAATCACTTCGCCATTGATGCGAACGTGACCCTGTTCGATCCAGCGCTCGATTTCCCGGCGTGAACCGAAGCCCATACGCGATAGCGCTTTTTGTGCACGTTCTTCAGACATATAAATACTGGTACCTTATGGTGGAAATGTTAATGCGGTTTTAAGCGCCGGTGGCCGAAGATCGCTCGTCTTCAGGATCTTCACTCTCGTCGTCAGTATCAACTGCATCGACAACCTCGTCGGCTTCATCAGTCTCGACAAACTCATCGACCTCGGCCTCTTCCGCCGTTTCGCTATTTTCAGATAACGGCTCTGCCGCTGCGGCAGCGGCTTCACCCTCTTCGCTCTCGGCGAGGGCTTCAGCGTCATCATCAAGCTCATCGACATGATCGCCTAGCGCTAACTCAGGATAGGCTTTATCCAGATCTTTGATAGCCGCCAACGTCGGTAGTTCGTCGAGCGTGGTCAAATTGAAATAATCCAGAAACTCACGAGTGGTGCCGTATAAAGCGGGTTTACCCGGTACATCCTTATGCCCCAGCACTTTTATCCAGCTGCGTTCCTGCAGGGTGCGGATGATATTCGAGCTGACGCTGACGCCGCGCACTTCTTCGATTTCGCCGCGCGTAATCGGCTGACGGTAGGCGACCAGCGCCATGGTTTCGAGCAGGGCGCGGGTATAGCGCGCTGGTTTTTCTTCCCAGAGACGGCCTACCCACGGCGCGTAATCCTGTTTCACCTGAATTCTGAAACCGCTGGCGATCTGCTTCAGCTCAAAACTGCGCCCGGCGTACTCATCGGCCAGATCGTGCAGCGCCTTGCGAATATCGTCGCGCGTGGGTCGATCTTCATCGCCGTCAAAAATCGAGTCGAGATGCTCCACCGACATCGGTTTTTCTGCGGACAGTAAAATCGCTTCCAGAATGTTTTTTGTTTCGTCCAAAGTCATTTCAAATACCTTCCAATAATCTCTCTGAGATAATTTTTCTGCATTGCATCCGAATTATTTTTCGCTGCCGGAAGCCGCTCTAACATGAATAGAGGCAAACGCTTCGGACTGAACCAGATCGATCAACTGCTCTTTCACCAGTTCCAGCAAAGCCAGCAGGGTTACCACCACACCACGGCGGCCCTCTTCGATGGTGAACAGCTGGGTGTAATCGGTAAAGCCATGCGCCGTGATGGTTTCCAGCACCCTGCTCATGCGTTCGCGCACCGACAGGGTTTCTCGCTGAATCTGGTGATGGCTGTACATGGCTGAACGCGCCATGGCGTCCTTGAAGGCCATCAGCAGATCCCTCAGATCCACTTCGGGCACCGGCCTGTCCTGATCCAGCTCCGGCAGTTCCACATCCGTCAAATAGACGTCGCGACCCACGCGCGGCAGTTCGTCGATGTTCTGCGCGGCCTGTTTAAAGCGCTCGTATTCCTGCAAACGGCGCAACAGCTCGGCACGGGGGTCATCCTCTTCATCGGATTCTACCGGACGCGGCAACAGCATTCGCGACTTGATCTCCGCCAGCATGGCCGCCATCACCAGATATTCGGCGGCGATCTCAATTTTCAGCGTCTGCATCATATCGATGTAGGTCATATACTGACGGGTGATTTCGCTAATAGGCACTTCCAGAATATCCAGATTCTGCCGCTTGATCAGGTACAGCAGCAAATCCAGCGGCCCCTCAAAAGCTTCCAGAATCACTTCCAGCGCATCGGGGGGGATGTATAAATCGCGGGGGATAACCGTCAGCAGTTCGCCCTGCACCAGCGCAAACGGCATTTCCTCCTGGGTTCTTTTGCGGTTATCAACCGCAGGGGCTTGTGAATTAGGTTCAGTCATTATAGGTAGGCGATGCCCATGGCTTTTCTTACTTCTTCCAGTGTATCACGCGCCTCGTCCCTTGCCGCTTCATTTCCATTGGCCACAATCGCTTTGACCGTAGACAGATCCTCTTCATATTCACGCGCCCGCAGCTGAATCGGCTTAAGCTCGGCCAGCACGGCGTCGATCACCGGCTGCTTGCAATCGACACAGCCGATGTCTGCACTGCGACAACCCACCTGCGCCCATTCCTGCGTTTCCAGGCTCGAATAGATGCGGTGGAACTGCCAAACCGGACATCTGGCCGGATCGCCGGGATCGTTGCGGCGCACCCGCGCCGGGTCGGTGGGCATGGTACGTATTTTTTTGCTGACCTCATCGGGGCTGTCGCGCAGGGCGATGGTGTTACCGTAGGACTTGGACATTTTCTGACCATCCAGACCCGGCATTTTCGACGCGGGCGTCAGCAGCGCTCTGGGTTCGGGCAGAATAATCTTGCTGAACCCTTCCAGATAGCCGTACAGACGCTCCTTGTCGCCGATGGAGATATTCTGCTGCGAATCCAGCAGCGCCTTGGCCATATCCAGCGCGTTCTGAACCCCTTCCTCCTGAAATTTTTTGCGGCAGTCCATGAACATACGGGCGTTTTTCTTGCCCATTTTGGCCACGGCCTGCTCCGCCTTCTGTTCAAAACCAATCTCACGTCCGTAAAGATGGTTGAAACGGCGCGCCACTTCGCGGGTGAGTTCGACGTGCGCAACCTGATCTTCACCCACCGGCACCATGCCCGCTTTATAGATCAGAATATCGGCGCTTTGCAGCAGCGGATAGCCCAGAAAGCCGTAGGTGGCGAGATCCATCTCCTTGAGTTTTTCCTGCTGATCTTTATAGGTAGGCACCCGCTCCAGCCAGCCCAGCGGGGTGATCATCGACAACAGGGTGTGCAATTCAGCGTGTTCCGGCACCTTGGACTGGATGAATATCTTGGCCGCGCCGGGGCTGATGCCCGCCGCCAGCCAGTCGATCACCATCTCCCAGGTACTGGATTCGATCATGGAAGGGTCTTCATAATGCGTGGTCAGCGCGTGCCAGTCCGCCGCAAAAAAGAAGCACTCATACTCGTGCTGCAGATTCACCCAGTTCTTCAAAACACCGTGATAATGCCCAAGATGCAGACGACCCGTAGGCCGCATGCCCGAAAGCACACGCTGGTGCTGTGTTGGTAAGTTACTCAATTCAACCCCTTAAATTTGAAAAACCATTTTGATCAGTGCCGAAAAAAACAGCACCATCGGCCACAGGATTTTACCTAATATGCCGGTCACTAACAGAAAAATAACAATGAACAGGCCGTAAGCTTCGATGCGCATAAAAGCATTGGCCATTGTCGGCGGCATCACACCCGCCACTACCCTGCCGCCATCCAGCGGCGGAATCGGCAGCAGATTCAGCACCATCAGAATCAGGTTGATGGTGATACCGGCGTTGCCCATCTGGGAAATAAAAGTCGCCGTTGCATCACCCGGCGACAGCATCATCTGCCCGATGACAGCAAACAGCGCCCAGCCGCAGGCCATTATAAAATTCGAAGCCGGACCGGCAAGCGCCACTATGGCCATGTCCTTCATCGGCTGCTTGAAATAACGCATCTCCACCGGCACCGGTTTTGCCCAGCCGATAATGAAGCCGCTCAGCATCAATAACGCCAGCGGTACCACCACAGTGCCTATCGGGTCGATGTGTCGAATCGGGTTCAGAGTGATGCGTCCCAGCGCCTTTGCGGTGGGGTCGCCCAGCTTGTTCGCCATCCAGCCGTGCGCCGCCTCGTGCAGCGTAATGGCAAACAGAACCGGCACAGCCCAGACCGCAATTGCGTAGATAATTTCAGATGGAATCATTTAATAATCAGATAGATATAACATAAAGTGAATAAAATAGATCATATAATAACGAGATAATTTTTCATCGAGATACGCCGCTCAGTTTACATGAAAGAAAACCCCTGCGCCCATGCCGGTTCGAAACACACGGCAGCGAAATCACGTCCGTTCTGCAGGTGCGAATCATTCGCACAAAATGTTTAATCAGCATCCTGTGCGAATGAATTCGCACCTACTAATACTTGCCAGGGGACAAAACAAAACGACTCACTGCGCTTTATTCCAGCCCGTGATCCTTACCCTTACCCTGCCTGCGCAGGTCCGGCACACCCTCATTCAGACGAATCACCGTGGTCGGTTCAGGCCCGCAATGGCCGCCATCAATAATCAGATCAACCTGATTTTGCAGCGCATCGCGCACATCCTCGGCATCAGTCACGGGGTGCTCCTCGCCCGGCATCACCAGAGTGCAGCTCATCAACGGCTGCCCCAGCTCTTCCAGCAGCGCCTGCACGATCGGGTGATCCACTACACGAATGCCAATAGTGCGCCGCTTGGGATGCATCAGCCGCCGCGGCACTTCGTGGGTGGCATTAAGAATGAAGGTATAAGGCCCCGGCGTCAGTGACTTGAGGATACGGTAATCGGCATTCTCAATCTTGGCGTAAACCGCGATCTCCGACAGGTCACGACAGACCAGCGTCAGATTATGTTTATCATCAATCTGACGGATGCGGCGCACCCGTACCAGCGCATCTTTATCGCCCAGATGGCAGCCCAGCGCATAACTGGAATCGGTGGGGTAAACCACCACGCCGCCGTTGCGAATAATCTCCACCGCCTGCTTGATCAGGCGCATCTGCGGATTAACGGGATGTATTTCGAAGTACTGACTCATGCCTTCCACTCAATATAAAACAGGGCGCATTATAGTGGTTTATGGTCGACTGCGATACAATGCCGAAATCACGAATTTCGAACCCGGCAGGGACTGCAGTGTCGAACTGATACCGCCACCTCTGCCGTGGAACTCTTAACCCTCTATCGAGCTTTAACAACATGAAGTTACTTATTGATTTCTTTCCAATTATTCTGTTTTTTATCAGCTACCATCAAGCCAGTTTCCTGGTCGAAAACACTTTTATTGGCGGCCTGCTCGACCCCACTAAATCTGAACTAATCACCGCCACCATCGTCGCCACCGGCGTCGCTATCGTCGCCAGCTTTATACAAGTGGGTTACCACTGGCTGCGAACCCGAAAGTTCGAAAAAATGCACCTTTTCTCACTGGCGCTGATCACCGTCCTGGGCGGCCTCACCATCATGTTCGGCAACCCCGACTTCGTCAAATGGAAACCCACCGTACTCAACTGGCTGTTCGCCGCGGTGTTTTTTATCAGTTTTTTCATCGGCGAAAAAACCCTGGTGGAACGCGCCATGGGTAACCAGATCGAACTCCCTGACAACATCTGGAATCGCCTGAATATGGCGTGGGTGGTATTCTTCCTGATCAGCGGTGCCGCCAATCTATACGTGGCTTTCTTCTACGCGCTGGATAAGACTGAAAAACTGCGTATGGATTTCTGGGTCGATTTCAAACTCTTCGGCCTCATGGGGATCACCCTGATCTTCATCATCCTGCAGGCCATCTACCTCACCCGCCACATCAGCGAAAAAGAGGAAGCCATTGAAGAGACCGTCGAATCCGAAAAGCGCCAGCACGAATCGGAGAACAGATAAATGCTCTACGCCATCATCGCCGAAGACATCGACAACAGCCTGGAAAAAAGACTGGCTGCCCGCCCGGCCCACCTCGAACGCCTCAACGCCCTGCTCGACCAGGGTCGGTTAATCCTCGCCGGCCCCCACCCCGCCATCGACAGCGAAGACCCGGGCGAAGCCGGCTTCAGCGGCAGCCTGGTAGTCGCCGAATTTGAAGATATCGAAGCCGCCCAAACCTGGGCCGACGACGACCCCTACACCCACGCCGGCGTCTACCACAAAGTCACAGTCAAACCCTTCAAGAAAGTATTTCCCTAAACCGGCCGGTTTCTATTGCCGTTACAGCAGAATCCGTTAGAATAGCCAGCCTGTGTGCCGGGGTGGCGGAACTGGTAGACGCGCCGGATTCAAAATCCGGTTCCTTTACGGGAGTGCCGGTTCGATTCCGGCCCTCGGTACCACACTTATCAACTTCACCTGATATTGTCCTCCAACCCTCATCAGGTGCTGAAACACTCGAACCGGCTTGCCAGTTAGATTATGGATCACTTCCCTGTGATCCACCCTTCGGGCCATATTTATAAAAAACATAAATATGTTAATAATTGTTCCGGACAGTTATTTTCCGGCCCTCGATACCACTCTAATTCAATAAGTCACGTGATTTTCAGAAAATCATCACCCTACTCTGAAATCTTCGTGTAGACACAATGCAGACAGAAAAATACTGTTACTGCTTATCGCCTAACTCACGGCTAGCGCTCCATATACTTGAATGCAACCACTTCATAATTAAAGCTAATAAGGTCAGCTACCGACCCAAAGCAGACTGCCATGAGTTTTTACTCTGACTCCAAATATCACACAGTACACGGCGTTTAAAGTTCGTGAAGTGGTTGCGCTGCATAAAAACACATCGACAGTAGGGGCTTTACTACGTTAATAAAGAATTTATATTTGACTACATGAAACAATAATTGCTCTTTAAAAAGTGACGAAGCCTATTGATTCCGTCATAATACATAACCTTAATGCCTTACTGAAAGTTAGGTAGTTATTTTTTTATTTAGGAAATTAAAGTGAGTAAAAATAAAATATTTAGTAAAAAAGAACGGTCTATACATTCTTTAATGTTATCAGTGCTTATCGTAATCCTTGTAACAATAAGTGTTCCAGCACAGGCGAAAACCGCATACATTAGTGATGAAGTTAAAGTCGCTATGCGCTCAGGTGCTTCTAATGGACATCGTATTATAAATTTTCTTATTAGTGGTACGGCATTTACGGTGATTGGTAATTCAGACGATGAGAAGTTTATCGAGATTAAACTTTCGGATGGCACAACAGGCTGGGTTGCAACTGAAAATATCATGGACACCCCCGGTGCTAGAGAACGTCTGGTTTCTGCAAATAATAAACTGAGCCAGGTTAGACAGGAAAATAAAGAGTTAAAAAATACCGTTGCTGAATTAACAGCTGAAGCTAAGCAGTTAAAAAGCGAGATAAACACTTTACAGAATGAGCGAACCAAATTAAATGATTCGCTGGATAATATAAAAACTACTTTAGCTAAGCCCTTATCTTTACATCAAGAAAACATACAACTGAGAGGGGAGTTTAATAAAGCGATAGCGTATGCAGAGAAACTGGATAAGGATAATCAGCAACTTCGCGATAACGTTGCCCAGCAATGGTTTGTAATTGGTGGCGGAGTCTCGTTAGGTAGTTTAATTTTCGGGCTTCTACTTACTCGCATTAACTGGACCAGAAAGCGTGAAAACTGGGGCAGTGGTTTTTAATGTTTAAAAACAAATCATAATCCGCAGAGAAGAATTTGTATTAGCATATTAGAAACAATTGCTCTCAGACCCGAATGGTACTTACTTAAACCAAAGCAATAATATAAAACCGAATACAGCTCATTGAAAATAAAAAAGCTGGCATAATGATAAAGTGATTGTTACTACACAAAACATATCACATTAAAATTTGTCTGCAGTGAAAAAGTTTTTTATCCCTGCCGTTTTTTCATGCCCGGTGGCTTACCGTTTTTAAGTTTTCTGCTCTGATTTTTCTGGATGGGCGATTTTCTGGATTTGGGTTTAGGGCTCTGCGTTTTTGCAGCGGTGCTCTGTGCTTCGCCACGCGCTGCTTTCGCCTGTTTGGGTTTCTTTGGTTTTTTGGGTTTGATGGGGCGGGTATCCAGACGCGAGGGCGGGACATCGTGCAGCGGTTCAAAGCCGTCGATCAGTTTACGCGTTAACAGCTGCTTGATCAGGCGCTCGATCGCTTTGAGCTGGTCAATCTCATCGGCGCAGACCAGCGAGATTGCCCGGCCTCTGGCACCGGCACGGCCGGTGCGGCCGATGCGGTGTATGTAATCGTTGGCGACGTCGGGTAGATCGAAATTGACTACCTGCGGCAGCTGATCAATATCTAATCCACGCGCGGCAAGGTCGGTGGCGACTAATACCCGGATCGCGCCTTTTTTAAATTCGGCCAGTGCGCGGGTGCGTGCGCCCTGGCTTTTGTCGCCATGAATGGCGGCGGCGTTAATGCCTTCGCTTTCCAGATGGCGGATCAGGCGGTCGGCACCGTTTTTGGTTCTGACAAACACCAGCACCTGCTGCCAGTTGTTGTCTTTGATGAGTTGCGTGAGCAGTGCCGGTTTTTTCTTTTTATCCACCGGCGTCAACCACTGCTCGACCGTGGTGGCGGTGGTGTTGCGCGGATTGACCGAGATTTCAACGGGATTGTGCACGATGCTTTTGGCCAGCTTTCGAATCTCGTCGGAAAAGGTGGCGGAGAACATCAGGTTCTGACGCTGGCGCGGCAGCAGCGCCAGAATTTTTTTGAGCTCGTCGCTAAACCCCATGTCCAGCATGCGGTCGGCTTCGTCCAGCACCAGCACTTCCATCTGGTCAAACTTCACCGCGTTCTGGCTGTGCAGATCCAGCAGACGCCCCGGCGTCGCCACCAGCACATCAACGCCGCGGCGCAATTTCATCATCTGCGGATTTATTTTCACCCCACCATAAACCACGGCGGAACACAGCGGCAGGTTTTTGCCGTAGGTGGCGACACTGTCACCGACCTGCGCGGCCAGCTCACGGGTTGGCGTCAGGATAAGCACGCGCACCTGATTGGCCTGAGCACTCCGGCCTTTGCACAGCGTCTCCAATATGGGCAGGGTGAAGCCCGCGGTTTTGCCGGTGCCGGTCTGTGCCGCCGCCATCACATCGCGGCCCTTGATGATGGCCGGGATGGCCTGAATCTGCACGGGCGTGGGCGTTTTGTAGCCCTGCGCGGCGACAACTTCGACAATGGGGGCGGACAGGCCCAGAGAAGCAAAGCTCATAAAATTATCTCAGAGGAAGGAGCATAAAATCGCATAGGGGCAGTCGCATGTTGGCAAGTACATTTGTGTAAACACATTTTTTAACTTCAGCGCTCCACACTCAGGCCACACTTTCAATCAGCTCAATGCCATTGCCGTCATAATCGCGGCAGAACAGCGCACGTCGGCCCGATTTGCTCAGGGTGAAATCGATACCGGCCTGTTCGAGCAGGCTCTGGATTTGAGCCAGATTGGTGACGGTCATGGCCAGATGGCGATCACGTCCGCCATGCGCGGGTCGATTGTCGACAGGATCGGGATTGGGCAGCTCGAGCAGATGAATCTGGCCATCGCCGACCTGCAACCACGCGCCGAGATAATCCAGATCGGGGCGGTTGTGATCCTGCTCCAGCCCCAACAGACCGCAATAAAATGTCAGCGCGCGTTCGGTATTCTTGACGATGAAGCTAGCGTGGTGGATGGCGGTGATCAGATTTTCGCTCAAGACGCGGTTCTCCTGCTTGATGATGCGCTTTAGGTTATACTATGCGCCGCTCGAAGCACAGATTTTACTCGGTTATAGCCACCTAATTACAACGTCATCGCATCATAATTACAATAAACACGCCTCTATGAATCCTGACCTTTCCAAGCTACAGCCCTACCCCTTCGAGAAGCTGGCCGCGTTGAAGGCCGGTTGCAACCCCCCTCAGGATTTATCCCACATAGCACTCTCCATCGGCGAACCCAAACACCCTTCGCCTGAAGTTGCCTTGAAGCCCCTACGCGAATGCCTGGCCCTGAGCAACAACTATCCGCTCACCAAAGGCATGCCCGAATTACGACAGGCGATTGCCCGCTGGCTGCATCAGCGTTTTGACCTGCCTGCGGGTGCGATTGATGCCGAGCAGCACATCCTGCCGGTGAACGGCACTCGCGAGGCGTTGTTCGCTTTCGCCCAGACCGTGGTTGCCCGAGGTGATGAGGCGCTGGTGCTGATGCCCAACCCGTTCTACCAGATTTACGAAGGCGCTGCCCTGCTGGCGGGTGCCACGCCCTATTTTTACGGCACCACCCGCGAGCACAGCTATCAACCCGATTTTGATGCCATTCCTGAAGAGATCTGGCAGCGCTGCCAGCTGATTTATGTCTGCACGCCGGGTAATCCGACCGGCGCGATCATTACCGAAGCCGAGCTGGTCAAGCTGATCGAAAAAGCAAAAAAACACGATTTCATCATCGCCTCTGACGAATGTTATTCCGAAATTTATTTTGATGGCTCCAGACCACCGGGCCTGTTGCAGGCGGCGGTAAACAGCGGCCACGGTGATTTCAAAAACTGCGTAGTGTTTCATAGTTTATCGAAGCGCTCCAACCTGCCCGGCATGCGCTCGGGTTTTGTCGCCGGCGATGCCGAAGTGATGAAAGCTTTTCTGCTCTATCGCACCTATCACGGCTGCGCCATGCCGCCGATGACGCAAATGGCCAGCATCGCCGCGTGGAATGATGAAGCGCACGTGGTGGAAAACCGCCGGCTTTATCAGCAGAAATTTGACGCCGTGCTGGCCATACTCAGCCCGGTTTGCGCCGTGCAAAAACCCGAGGCCGGTTTTTACCTCTGGCTGTACATCGACATGGACGATGCTGATTTTGCCCGGCGACTGTTTGATCAGAAGAATGTCACCGTATTGCCCGGCAGTTATTTATCTCGCACGGTCGATGCTCAAAATCCCGGCAGTCAGCACATCCGCATGGCACTGGTCGCGCCGTTCGACGAGTGCATTGATGCCGCCAACCGGATTAAACAATTTATCGAAACACTATAATTTCTGGAGAACCCGATGAACGAATTGAAAAACATTATTGAAGAAGCTTTTGAACGCAGAGCCGAAATCACCCCGCGCAATGCCGAAACCCATGTCACCGACGCGGTCAACGAATGCATCGCCCTGCTCGACTCCGGCAAGGCGCGCGTTGCCGAAAAGAAAGACGGTGACTGGGTGGTGAATGAATGGCTGAAAAAAGCTGTGCTGCTTTCCTTCCGCATCAACGATAACGAATTCATCAAGGGCGGCTTCACCAACTACTACGACAAAGTGGATTCCAAATTCGCTAATCACAACATCCGCGATTTTCGTGAATCCGGCGTGCGCGTCGTGCCCCCGGCCACCGCTCGCATCGGCTCCTACATCGCGCCCAGCGTGGTGCTGATGCCCTCTTACGTCAACATCGGCGCCTACGTCGACACCGGCACCATGGTCGACACCTGGGCCACCGTCGGCTCATGCGCGCAGATCGGTAAAAACGTACACCTCTCCGGCGGAGTCGGCATCGGCGGCGTACTCGAACCTTTGCAGGCCGCGCCCACCATCATCGAAGACAACTGCTTCATCGGCGCGCGCTCCGAAGTGGTCGAAGGCGTCATCGTCGAAGAAGGCTCAGTCATCTCCATGGGCGTCTACATCGGCCAGAGCACCAAAATCTTCAACCGCATGACCGGTGAAGTCACCTATGGCCGCATCCCTGCCGGCTCAGTCGTCGTCTCCGGTAACCTGCCCTCCAAAGACGGCAGCTACAGCCTGTACTGCGCCGTCATCGTAAAACAGGTCGACGCAAAAACCCGCGGCAAAGTCGGCCTGAACGAACTGCTTAGAGATATTGATTGATTAAAAGATAAAAAATTGTTCACCGCAGAGAGCGCAGAGGTAAAAACAATAAATATTTTGTTTTCTCCGCGTCTCTGCGGTGAAAATACTCCTGTCATTTCGACCATAGGGAGACTAAATCGCATGGAGCGATTTGAACAGCGAAGCTGGCCCGAAGGGTGCAGGGCAAGGATGCCCGCAGTAAATCTTGTACATGAGTTCATCCGTACATCAAACAGTTGAAGATTCCTCTCTGCGTTCGGGATGACAGTTTATCGATTAATAA
The DNA here is from genome assembly GCA_024636785.1 of Gammaproteobacteria bacterium. Lineage (GTDB taxonomy): Bacteria > Pseudomonadota > Gammaproteobacteria > SZUA-229 > SZUA-229 > LH-M37. The sequence continues at coordinate 143,982 of JAGXGK010000025.1, read as the reverse complement.
AAAGATAAAATCATTCACTGCGGAGACACAGAAGGCGCATAGATAAAACAATAAAGGTTTTCTCTGCGTTCTCTGCGCCTCTGCGGTGAAAGCACTAAAGGTTTTAAAATGTTAAAAATATACGGTATCCCCAACTGCGACACCATGAAAAAAGCCCGTAAGTGGCTTGAAGCCAATGGCGTCGATTATGAATTTCACGACTACAAAAAATCCGGCGTACCGGAAAAAGAACTCCATCAGTGGGTCAAAAAACTCGGTTGGGACATTCTGCTAAACCGACGCGGCACCACCTGGCGCAAGCTGGATGACAGCATCAAAAACAACATCGACAAAGCCTCAGCGATTAAGGTGATGCTGGAAAACCCCAGCATCATAAAACGCCCCGTGCTGGAAGCCGGTGAAACTATATTGGCTGGTTTCGATGAAGCAGCATATAAGGAAATGTTAAAAAAACAAAGATAACTGCTTTCACCGCAGAGGCGCAGAGAGCGCAGAGAAGGTCAAAAAAATTTGGTTAAAGAAAAAAAGTTTTTCTCTGCGCCCTCTGCGCCCTCTGCGCCTCTGCGGTGAACGCTTTTAAAAAGTTTTACTCACTTCTCAACACACGCAACTGTTCCACAATCGGGTCAGTGATATGTTGAATTTTCTTGCGCATCATGGTGCCGATGGCGTCGGTCTGTGAGAAAACCGGGTTGAGCAGGCATACGCTCAGGCATGACAGTATCAGCATCGCCTGAATTTTGTCTTTCATCTCGGGAACCGCATCCAGCACGGCTTGCAGCGCTTCAGCATCGAGTGTTTCACAGAGACAGCCGGTTTCGCTGCATATCGCTGCAATATCATACGGAGTAAAAGCTTCGGGTCGTATTGTATGAAAGTAGATGGCGATGGCGTTAAACAGGGACTCCACCACCTGCTGATCACCGGGTTTTTTCAGGGCGACTTCAGCGGTCTGCACAAAAGCCTGGCCGCGGTCACTCAGAATCCGGCGCAGCATCAAGGCGTAGGGATTGTGATTATCAATCTGGGTTTGCAGTCGATCGGCAACTGCATCGTAAGCTGTATTCGCGGCCACATCGGCAGGAAGGTCATCCGGCAGTGCGTGCATGAAACCGACGTAAAGATTGCGTTTGGTTTTTGCCTTCGCCCACAACTTCTGTTTTTCTTCTTCGCTGATCAAACCCGGCTGCAGGATCAGACGCACCGACTCGATCATAATAAACGGGTCTTCTTCAAAGGGCAGGAATTCGATTAAAAAATCAGCCAGCACCGGCCCGGTTCTACCCTGCACCACGGCCTGCTTCTCCAGCATGCGCCGTGCATTATCCGCTGTCGGCATAATCCACCAGGCGCGCGCCGCCAGCTCATCGGTCAAACCCTGCGCATAAACAGCTGCCACTACCGCCTCCTCTTCACCCAGCAACAGCAGTTGCTGCAAACTCTCGTCCCGAGCCTGCCCCATCCGCGTCCAGCGTTTCAAAAACACCGGATAACCACCGGGTGAACCCATGACATGCGTGGAGAACAGTGCCTTGATCTCTTTCAGATATTTTTCATCCTTGCAGTTCGGATTCAGCACCACCTTCGCCTCGCCTTTGTCGGTGAGCGCATACACAATCATTTTCGATTCATCAATACGCACCGCCTGCAACTTTTGCGCAAGCAGAACATTGAGGCGTAGATTGTCTTCGGCTGAGAGCTCCATTTAAACCTCGTTCACCGCAGAGGCGCAGAGGTCGCAGAGAAAAACTTCTTTTGTTTTATATTCATACATAATTTTTACCTTGGATCTTCTCTGCGCTCTCTGCGGTGAAAGTTTTAAGTTTTTAGTTCAACTGTATCCGCTGTCCGAATGGTACTTTAACCTTGCCTTTGACCAGCCAGGTGACAGGGAAAGCCGGTTCTACATCGGGGAACACGCCGTCGGCGTCGGTGAAATAAATCAGCATATCGGGTGCTCTGTCCTGCGCTTCCGCCCAGGCAAAGACCGGCTTGAAATTGGTGCCGCCACCGCCGCGCATTTCTACATCGAATTTAAATTCATCCCAGGGTTCAAATCTCCACGGGCAGCCATAGTTCAAATCGGAATCACAGGTGAGCAGGGTGATGCTGGCGCGCACCTGACTTTTGATGGCATTAACTTCTGAAATAAATTCCTGTATCTCTTCGGCTGAAATCGAACCACTGGTGTCGATGGCAACCAGGATATTGGTTTCGCTGCTGCGCAGGCTGGGATAGACCGCCGGGTCACCGCGACGACTCGACGGCCGCGCATAACTGTAATCGTCTCTGGCGGTGGCCGACATGTAACGCGCCAGCAGCATACGCCAGGGCAATTTAGGTTGCAGCAGATGATCAACCAGACGCGCCATATCCCCTTCCAGCTTGCCGGACTGTAGCGCCTGCTGCGCCGCTCCCGCCATGCGTTGCTGCCACTGCACGCTTAAATCGTCCAGCTCCTGCGGTGACATTTCCGGCGGCGGATTGGAGCCGGTTTGCCCGCCTTCCGCTGATGAATCATTTTTATTGCCCTTGCCGTCCTGCTTGTCGTTTTTCTTGCGTTCGTTGTCACCACCGCCATCATCATTTTCCGGGGTTTCATTGTCACCATCTTCAGAACTGTCATCGCGGTTCTGCTCAAGATCACGCTCACCACCGTTGTCGTTATCTTCCAGACAGGGGTAAATTTCCTCAGCGGTCATGCCTTCATATTCGCGCAGATGCATGGCATCCGGCGTGGGTTTCAGACCATCATTGATCAGCATGGGGTTAACCGCATAATCACACGCCAACTCCCAGCGGTGCTTCACGCGATGGCCCTTACGATGAAAATGCGACAAGGCACAATGCAAGGCTTCGTGTGACAAAGCAAACTGAGTTTGCTCCGCATCGAGTGCATCAATGTAATCGTTATTGTAAAAAAATGTTTTGCCGTCACTGAATGTAGTTTCACACCAGGACGAATCGGCAGGCACCATCGGCAGACGCAACACCAGCGCGCCCAGAAAGGGCTTATCCAGAATCAAACGCGTTCTGGCGGTAGCGAGTTTTATTTCGACGTCAGGGTAATTATTCATATTTAAAAGCTAAGTTCGTTCACCGCAGAGGTCGCAGAGAACGCGGAGAAAAACAAAATCAATGAGTGGGTTAAGTACATTTTTCAGATTGTCGTGTAAGAAATCAATTTGCGTGGTTTAGTGGTTTAGTGGTTTAGTACTTTTCTACTTATACCCTGTTTCAGTACCAAAACATTAAAATTTATGAGTAAGCCGACTGTACAGCCGGTCAATTTCAAATATGAAAGTAATTGCGCATCGTGTATTGGCATAAGTTTTTCAACCGATTTCAATTCTACGATTTTATCCTCAACCAGCAAATCTATTCGATAACCGCATTCCAGATTCACACCTTTATATTTCACTGGAACATCAGCTTGCCGAGCAAATCTAATATTTCGCAATTCTAACTCATAACACAAACAGGCTTCATACGCCGACTCCAATAACCCCGGCCCCAAAACCCTGTGCACATCAATTGCAGCACCAATTACATTCTTAGAAATCTCATTAACATCCATATTATTTCCCTCCGCATCTCTGCGATAAAAGATTTTGATTCAAACTATTTATATTCTCTATAGTGGTTGCATCTATTAAAAACTTTTTTTCCTCTGCGTTCTCTGCGACCTCTGCGGTAAAAAGCTTTTGACCTTAACTATTTATCGCCTCTGCGGTGAAAAGCTTTCGACCTTAAACTACTTATCACCTCTGCGGTGAAATTTCTTATCAGTACAACATTATATCCGCAATCTTATCCGCCCAGGCCGCGAACTCCGGGACGGCAAATAGTTCCTGCCCCACTGCACGGTGCATGTCTGACACCATCATCACGCCCATTTCGCGTTGCGGGAAGCGGCTGGCGTAGTTCAATATATTGCCGTGTACGGTCATGGCATCGGCGGTTTCTTTGGCGCGGATGGCGCGTCCAACCAGTGCTGTGGCGACGGCGTATTGCAGATCAATTTCTTTCGGTGCAGCGAGGTCTTCGCCTCTGACGATAGCATCCAGGTCGGGCATTTGATCGAGGCTGTCGACAAAGGCTTTGACTTCGATGCCGGCAGCTTTGCCGACACAGGCCTGCAATGCGCCCAGTAATAAATTATTGGAGTTGTCGAATTTTTGCAGCGCGCGGTGGGCAAACTCCCAGGAACGTGGCGAGGGGAAAGCGACCGGATTTTGCGCGGCATCGAACTCGAATAACAGATCCTGACGGAAGCGCAAAAAGGCAATGATGCGCTCGTCGATACCATGAAGGTAAGCCCAGGCGACCCAGTCATCCAGATTGACTTCAACTTCGTAATGCGAGAACCGGTTTGCCAGCGGTGCGGGCATGCTGTAGGTCACGCCGCGATCGCCCTGACGATTGCCCGCCGCGATAATCGCCCAGCCTTCGGGCACTTCATATTCGCCCAGTTTGCGGTCGAGAATCAGCTGATAGGCGGCGGCGGAGACGCTCGGGGGTGCCGAGGTGATTTCGTCGAGAAACAGAATGCCGCGCTCACCGTGACGTTGCGCGTTGGGCAACATGGCCGGCACCGCCCATTCCACGAGATCGCCCACCCGGAAGGGAATGCCGCGCAAATCGCTGGGCTCCATCTGTGACAGCCGGATATCAATCAGGGGCACATTATGGTTCTCCGCAATCTGCGCCACCATCTGCGATTTACCCACCCCGGGCGCACCCCACAGCATCACTGGCGTGTGGTGGCCGGTGTCGGCGCTGGAAAATTCTTTTTCAATAACGGTTAATAGATGAGCTGGACGCATAGAAACTACTCATAGCTAGGAGCCTGTCTGACTTGAAGAAAATCGGCTGCTTGTCGCTTCGATTCTTTAAGTCAGACAGGCTCCTGGGTTGAAAATATTACTGATCGAAACCGGCGAGTTTGTACAGGCGTTTGGCTTCCTCGGGGTTTTTATCCACACCCTTGCCCTCTTCGTACATCATTGCCAGCGTGGTCAGGGAACCCATCAGGCCCTGCCCGGCGGCTTTCTCAAACCACTTGACGGCATCTGCACCGCTCTGCTCGACACACTCGCCTTCCATATACATAAAACCCAGGCCATGCTGGGCGACGGCGTGGCCCTGCTCGGCAGCCGCTTTCATATATTCAAAAGCCTTGCCTTCATTGGCCACCGTACCCAGACCATTCTGGAACATAATGGCGCACCGATGCTGGGCCTCAGCGTCACCGGTATCTGCAACTTGGCGCAGAAATACCATCGCCTGAGCAAAATTCTTGGCCTCAAAAGCGGCGATCCCGCTGGAAAAAGCCATGCTGGCTTCGTTCATTTCATTATCTGTGTCACTGGACATTGTTTTCCCCGTTCGAAATTCTTTCATAAGTAATACATAATATAGGGCTCATACTACAAAATACAAGCCTTAATGAGAATACCTCTCACTGGGAGTATTGCTTATATGCCGCTGCAACTCTCCCCAAAGGGATATAACCAGAACTTTTACCATGGCGTCGTAATACGTTATAATCTGCCTCCATTATTGGTGGCTAAGCGAATGCAGCTTCAATTGTACGCGAGTCATCGCTTAGTCGATGAATACGATAATTAACAGAGGGTTTATCAATGAATCAAGATTACTACAATGCTATTACCAAGATGGAAGAAGCGGGCGTTGACCCAGAATACATCTGCGGATGGGAAGGCGGTTACGTGCTAAACCCACCACGCGAAGAACAACGCGTGAATGACGCTTATGAAGCGGGTTACGATGACGGCAAAGAAAAGAACGCTGACAACTTCAGTGCCTGGGCTAAATAAGCCAGACTGCTAAACTTTTCAGTACAAAAAAGCCGGTGTTTCTGACACCGGCTTTTTTGTGTGCGCTGATTTAAAAACAGCAGTCCGCAGATAAACACCGATAAACGCAGATCAATATTTATATTTCGTCAATACAAATTAACAAACCGCTAATACCTAAATCAAATTCCTCGCCACCTTTTTAAAGGTTTTGAGCGCATCGGGGATTTCAATTTCCATAATCTGATCGGTCACCCACTTTTTATCTCTGTCGCCCATCACGGCGGTGACGTGCTCACCTACCCGCCTTTTCATCTGAAAGCCGGGTTCAGCCTCGTCGTAGGCGAAATCGGCATATTCAGCCATGCGCTCGTTCAGCACCTGAATAAACTGCGCCTTGAAATCCTGCTTCTCCTCATTCACGTCGGAGCGGTTATCGTGCATGGTTTTGGCCAAATTCAACGCCAGCGCGGTGATCAGGTCCTTGCGCTCCTGTTCCGAATATTCCTTCTCAGCGGCCATACGATCGACCACATGCACAAAAAAGCCCAGCAACTCGGCAATTACATCCAGGCGCTGGTTATAGGTATCGGTCTGGAAGCCTTCGTTTTCCAGATGCAGCACGTTCGCACCGGCAATGCGCCACAGATTAAAACCCAGCGCACTGCCAACCTCATCGGGGCTGCGCTCGCGCGTTTTATCATTCCAGGTGCTTTTAACTCTGATTTTCACAACAATCCTCTCATGGTAACGGCCTCATAATGGCGGCCTCATCGTCCCCGGCTCAGGTGACGAACGGTGAAACGGGTTTCACCCGCCATCGCTAATACCTGCAAATTACGGGTGTAAGCCTCTGTGTCGAATAGTATACTAATTTACTGAGGAATTAACTGCCCGATTACGGGTCAATTAGAAAATAGATGATGAATTCCAAATACAAACAGCTCGAACAACGCGTACAGCGTAACTGCCATGTTTCGGATGCCCGCTATGCAAGCAATTATACGCTGTGCATCTATCTACTGAAAATGCGTGAATATTACCGCTGGGAAAAGAATCTGGCCTACCGGCAGACGCTCACCACCGACGAGGTCGGCCGCTGGCTGACGCAGCGCGAAAGTCTGTGGGATGAGATCGAACAGGAAGATTATGCCCGCCTCGACCTCGATAACGCACACTACGACCCCTTCGACGCGCAGGCCATCAATGCAAAGCTGCTGCCTCACGGCCTGGTCTACAGCGGTGGCATCGGCCAGAAGAACAAGCCCCATTTCTTCCTCGCGCAGCTGGAGCGGGAAGAAAAGCACAATGGCTATCAGATTCTGGTTTCGGGCAAGGAATACGCCCGCGATCTGACCTCACCGCCGGCCATGAGCCAGGGCAAAACCATCTTTATCCGGCGCGAATCGTTCCAGCGCATGCTCTGGGAAAAAACCGAGGAGTGGCGCTGGAACAAACCCGAAAATGCCATGGCGCGGGCCATGCGCTGCTACGACTTTGACAATGAACTGGAAGCCTCGCTACAGGCCATGACCGACAACGAACTGGAATCGGCCATCCTGCACGAAATCGGCGAGATAAAAGCCGGAGAACAGCTACAGGGCTGGAGTAAAATGATGCTCGACATCAGCTTTACCCAGGCTGAAATCATGGCCCGCGCAGTGCGCGACCATCTCGCCGACGCCCTCTCCACCCTGCCCGCACTCATCGAGCGAAACCAGCAGGCCTCACTGCATTTTTATTTCGGCAATCTCACCAGCATGCGCAAACATATTTTCCCCGCCTTGCAGAGCGCCTACCAGCACTGGCAGAGCACCAACGACATCGCGCCATTAAAAAAGGCTGTGAACGACAGCGAAAAGCACTGGCTAAACATTGCAACTCAAATGCTGTACCTGCACAATCAGCATCAGGAAAAATGCAGCTCGCACATCGAAGCACTCGTCAACATCAACCACCTTTAAGACCCCTTGCCTTTATGCACATAACAATTAAATAGCCCGAAACAGAAAAGTTATTTGAAAACTGTTGCCACATCACGAAACGCTGGGAGCAAAAGCCAGACAGTAACAATGTAAAAAAGAACATAATGACAAAACTTAAGCTGCTCTTCGCATTATTTTTACTATTGATGGTCGCTACGCCCACACACGCCGACAATATAAACGTCGCTGTTGCCAGCAACTTTTCACCTACGCTACAAATGCTGGCCGGCGATTTTAAAGCAAAAACCGGCCATCAGCTCCGTGTCAGCAGTGCGTCTACCGGCAAGCTTTATACTCAGATCAACCATGGCGCACCGTTTGATATATTCATGGCTGCCGACGAAGACAGGCCCGACCGACTCATCGCCGAAGGCAAAGCCAGTGCAGCGCTAGCGCGCGTCTATGCCATTGGCAGACTGGTTTTAATTTCGAATATCAAAGCGAAAAAAACCTGTCAGGATGTGCTCGACAGCCCTGCACTAAAAAGACTCGCCATTGCCAATCCAAAAACCGCACCTTATGGCCTGGCCACGCAGCAAACACTTGAAAAACTTCAGCGTTGGCAGACACTCAAGCCTAAATTAGTTATGGGTGAAAATATTGCACAAGCACTACAGTTTGTTGCAACAGGCAATGCCGGCGCTGGTTTTATTGCCCAGTCCATGTTGCAACAAGGTACTGAAATCAATCTTGCCTGTAAATGGGAAGTCCCTGCGGACAGACATGAACCCATCAAACAAAAAATGCTAGTATTAACGAAGGCATCGAATAAACCTGCCGTTATCGCCTTCTGGCATTACATGCAGACAGACGCTGCCAAAACCATCATAAAAAACAGCGGCTATGATGCGCCTTAAATGATGCAGCGCACTGGATAACAAACATAACTCATGGAACTCTTTCCCGGCTTTGGCCCCCTGCTTCTTAGCGTAAAACTCGCCGCGCTCACTACGCTTATTCTGCTTATTATCGGCACTCCTCTGGCCTGGTGGCTGAGTACGACCCGGGCAAGATTCAAGCCATTAATCGAAACCATCGTGGCATTGCCTATCGTACTACCGCCCACCGTCATGGGCTTTTATCTGCTGATTTTATTAAGCCCACAGGGTGTCGTCGGTAGCTGGTGGTTAGAGCTGACGGGCGAGACACTCACCTTCAGCTTTTCCGGTCTTGTCATCGCCTCTGTGCTGTACAGCTTCCCCTTTGTGGTGCAGCCACTGCAAAGCTCCTTTGAGGGCATCAGTCACGATCTAATGGAAGCGGCGTATACACTGGGCGCCAAACCGCTGGATGCGTTTTTCAGCATCGCCGTGCCACTTGCTAAACGGGGCTTTCTTACCGCTGGCGTACTGGGTTTTGCGCATACTCTGGGTGAATTCGGTGTGGTTCTGATGGTGGGTGGAAATATACCGGATGAAACGCGCGTCGTCTCTATCGCCATTTATGATCATGTAGAAATGCTTGAATACGATAAAGCGCACATACTCTCAATTATTCTACTCGTTTTTGCCTTTCTGGCGATATTGCTGATGTACACGGTTAATCACAGGCAGGGACACCGGCGATGAAAGCGAATCACTGCCGGATTAAACTGCAACGCGAAGACTTCACCGTTGAAGCCGAGTTTGCTCTCCCTGCACAGGGTGTAACCGGCATCTTCGGGCACTCCGGCTCGGGAAAAACCACGCTGCTAAGGTGTCTCGCGGGGCTGGAAAAAGAGGTACAGGGCCATATCGAAATTAACGGCCAGACCTGGCTCAGCGACAGCCAAAATCTGTCCAGTCAGGATAGAAACATCGGTTATATCTTTCAGGAGGGACGACTGTTTCCGCATCTAAGCGTGCAGGCCAATCTTGATTACGGTGTCAAACGCTGCAGCACGCAAAATACCACCTCGCTGGATCGTGATCACCTCTTTAAACTGTTCAACATCTGCCACCTGCTCGAGCGCAAACCGCACCAGCTTTCCGGCGGTGAAAAGCAGCGTGTCGCCATTGCTCGCGCGCTGCTGAAAAATCCGCAAATCATGTTGCTGGATGAACCATTGGCTTCGCTTGATGAAAGGCGCAAACAGGAAATCCTGCCTTTCCTGGATCGCCTGCACAGGGAATTCAATATTCCCATGCTCTATGTCAGCCACAGCATTGAAGAGGTCACGCGCCTGTGTGATTACATACTGGTGATAGAACAGGGTCACATACAGTTCGAAGGGCGCTTACACGAGGCTTTGGTTGCACCCGAATCACCGCTGGCAAAAGCAAGCAATGCCGCCGCTGTTTTAGACGGAACCGTTATAAAACAGGAAAAAGAATTTCAACTCTCAACCATACAAACCAGCAATGGCAACAATATTATTGTACCTGGTGTCGCCAACCCCGGTCAGCAAGTACGCATACATATTCATGCCAACAACGTCAGCCTGTGTAAAAGAGCCATTTCCGACAGCAGTATTCTAAATATTATTGAAGGCACCATTTCTGCGATTATAGAGAAGACCGGATCACACGCTCTATTGCAGATTAACAGCCGTAACGATATCTTTCTGGCACGGATTACGAAAAAATCACATCACCAACTTGGGCTTGATATTGGCCAGCGGATATTCATGCAAATAAAAGCCGTTTCAATCTACGGCACATAAACATACCCAAGCATGTACGCGCACAGTCACCCTGCCAGTATTGATGGAAATGGATGGTTGTTGCCGTCTGATTGATGAACAATATACGCGACTGCGTGGTGCTACGATGACACGCTAGAATCAGGTAATGCTCGGACTTGATTCATCTTCTGCACGCCTTTTATTAACTGCAAGTCAGTTAAAAAATCGGCCCCAGAGGCACATTGCTTTCAGCTTCCATGATGATATCGGTTTCGTTCATATCACCGGTTATATCGATATTCACACCGCGCACGCCGGGCATGGTTTTCAGGATGTAGGCGGCCATCAACATCAGCAATTTTTCGTTTTCATTTTCGATCGCGGTGAGCATTTTTTCGGCGGCAATCTGACAGCGTTGTTCAGCGTTGGGGTTATCCACCCAGTCGCGGCTCATCTGCCAGCCTTTGTCCATGTCGGCGTTCATCTGGTCAAAAAAATCCGAGGCTTCGAATAAAATCTGATCGGGTACTTCAAAGGCGCTGCTGCGGCCTTCGACAATGATATTGAGTTTCATACGGCTAAATCCTGGGTAATTCCTGCTAACATGGTGCCAAATTATACTTTAATTGGGGCGATTAAATGCTGCTGACTTTAACGAATGTTTTGAGCCGGGAAGAGCTGGCAGTGGTGCACGATCTGCTGGCACGCGGCCGGTTTGTCGATGGCAAACTGAGTGCGGGTAACGAAGCGGTGCGCATAAAACATAATCAGGAGCTGAGTGCCAATGACGAGCTTATGGTACCGCTGAACAATCTGTTGATGGGGCGGTTGATCAATCATCCGGTTTATCTGGCGGCGGCGCTGCCGCTGAAAATCGCTGCGCCCTATTACGCCAAATACGGCAAGGGCATGGCCTACGGCAACCATGTCGATGATCCGGTGATGGGGCCAGTGGGCCAGCGCTATCGCTCTGATCTGTCGATTACGGTGTTTCTCAACGAACCGCAGGATTACGAAGGCGGCGAACTCACCATCCAGACTTCGTTTGGCGATCAGGCGGTGAAGCTCAAAGCTGGTGATGCAGTGATGTACCCCTCTTCCAGTACACACCGGGTAGCGGAAGTGACCCGCGGCGAACGCGTTGTTGCCGTCACCTGGCTGCAAAGCATGGTGCGCGACCCGGCCAGACGCGAGCTGCTTTATAACCTGCATCAGGCCCGTGAAGAACTACTCAAAAACCAGCCCGGCACCAGCGCCACCGAACAGGTGAGTAACAGTTATGTCAATCTGGTGCGGATGTGGTCGGAGACTTAGGGGTTAAGGGCTTTAGTCCACAGATAAACGCGGATAAACGTAGATGAAAGAACAAATACTTGTCCGCGAAAAACGCCAAAAAAGCCAACGATTTGACTTTCGCAGGCACAAAAAAACCGTACCCGGTTTCAAACCGGGTACGGTTTTTTCGTTTTAGCCGGTGCTGAAGCGGAGCTTCAGCTCCAACATCTAGCGTTCTGAACCTGCTTCTTTATGAGCAAGATCAATCACTTCCATGGCCAGATCGCGGTATTTTTGACGGTAGCCGTCCAGTTCAGAACCGGCTTCAGGGGTGTAGTATTCTTCCTGGGTAACACCGGAAGCATGCTCTTTTGCCGTAAATTTCTTCTGCATTTCCAGCATTTCTTTGATTTTGTCTGTTTTCGCGCTCATAGTTTTATACCTTTGTTGATGACCGGCTGATGCCCGTCTTCTTAAAATCAGGTGTCAGATTCTAGCATTGACCAGAAAACGACCCCTATACCCCATAAGGGTAAGATGGATTAATAACCGCCTTTACGTGTGCTCTGTGGACAGCCGCCGATTTTCAGGCCCTGTTTTGAAGGCATACCGGGGAACATTTCGTACATTTCTTTGGAAGAAAGCTTACGACCCCATTTTTTACCCATCGCTTTCATGATACCACGCTCATTAGGCTCATTACCGGACAATGTTTCTTCACGTACATAGTGAATAACATCCCATTGATCCTGGGTAGGTTCAATGCCTTCTTCAGCGAAGATTTCCGCCGCGATTTCTTCATTCCAGTCGTTGCTATTGACCAAATAGCCATTTTCCGTCCTTTCAATTGATTCAAGTGCCATAGTTTTCTCACCTTTTATCTTGCTTTTAATGAAGTTGTAAAATTTGTGGCCGAATATTAAATCAGATGAATCAGGGTTTCCACCTACTCAAAAGGGATATTAGCCAATTTAATTGCTCTAGGAGGCTGTCGGATTTAGGATGAATTGGCTGCGGAAGTGGGAGAGCGGCCCAAATCTCCCCAATTTTTCGTTGCGTAGAATAACTATGCGCCTCAAAATCGGGAATAGTGTGCTCACTCTCCCACTCCCTCGCTTCAATCCCCCCTAAACCCGACAGCCTCCTAGGTTCCTGAAAAATGTGTCTTTTCTTCGCTTTCACCCACGGCTTTGATGCCTTTGTGCGGCATTAAAATGCCGCAGCCGAGGTGGCGGTGTTCGCCTATGCCCTGCTCCTGCAAGGCGATGGAGGTCTGTTTGTCGAGGTCGGCGATCATCAGGCTGCGGGTTTCGAGTGCGTTATCGGGGGTATGGATGGCGTGACTGATGCCGCACAGCATTTTTCGCAGATGGATGTCGCGTTGTGCCATCGCTTCGATCACCCATTGCAGAAATCCCTCTTCATCCAGACCGTCAGGCACAACAACGTAACGCGAGAATAACGTGCCCAGAGGGTTCAGGGGCTTTTCAATGGCTTCGCCGATTTGTAGCTCGTGCCCGGCAATGTCTATTTTTTTTCCTACCAGCGAGAGCGTTGCTTCGACCCGGGTTTTTGGCACTCTCAGATTCATCCGGGTGCGTCGCGAGAGGTACATGAATTCATCATCCGAGGGGCGCTCCCAGCCGTTACCAGTGGTGGCACCGTGTATCTGATGAATACCGGCCTCCGGCTCTTCGGCTAACCAGGGCAATATTTCGTACAACGCCTGAGATAGTTCCCAGGCGTGCATGGTCGGCAGCTGTTTGCAATTGATTTTGAATGACAGATCAATCACGTTCTCCGGCGGTACAAATTCGGTTACTTTGTTTTCGTCTTCCCACAGCATGATTAAATTCTACTCCTGCCGGGCGGTAAAAGCCGCTTCCAGCTTGTCCTGCCAGTCGTTGGGGGTGTCGGGGTACGGGGGTTTCACGTCCATTTGAAAAAACAGTTCGCCCTGTTTGGCTCTTTTGCCCAGCTCTTTTTTCAGGTCTTCGAAGCTCGCCAGCTCCTGCCCCTGTAACATCACTTCACTTAACCAAAGCATTCTATATACTCCTCATTTTTATGCGTTTTGCGCGGGGTTCAGCCCGACAAGCTGTTCATAATACCTTGCCCGATACATCAGGCGCTGCTGCCGGTCACTGTCTTCAAAACCACTGCGATTGTGCAGTATGTTGTTGCAGATAATGCCCTGCCCGGCGTCCAGCCGGTATTTAAGCGCGATGGCTTCATCGGCCAGTTTTTCGCTGATGAATTCGACCGCTTCACGGGTCGGGACGTCATCGCGCCATTCAATATTTCGTTTGCGCGCCGAATAGCGCATGTGCAGATTTCCCGAGGCTTTATCGACGGAAAACACCGGACCGGTTCTGGCTTCCCGAATTTCAACACCGGCTTCGACATTGGCAGGAATGGTCATCGCCTGAGGGTGCATCAGGGCTTCGATCCAGGCCGGATTGCGATCGCGCAGGGCGATATACAGCTGTTCATGATCCAGCAGACTATTCACGCCACCGCTCGCCGCCGGGCTGGCACAGTGCATGACGATAGTTCGAATCTGTTTCTCCGGCGCATTGTAATAGCCGTCAGTATGCCAGCTCAGCGGTCTGTTGGTGTAGGGAATATACTGATTCCCCTGTTGCGATTGCACCTGCAGGCTGCTGACGCTGTCTTCATCAGAGCGCAAATTATCATCCAGCGACACCAGTCCCAGCTGTCGCCCAAACTCAGGCAGCCAGCTTTTGTCGTTATGCGGCGGCTCATGCAGTTGATAAATGACCACACCATAGGCAGCGCAACGTTGTGTGATTGCCATTATCTCATTTTCATGCAGTGTATATGGGTTCATTATCTTGACTTTCAATGCTTCGACATCAACAGGCAGCAGGGCCAGCTTTGCATTGCGCCATAGCTCATAGTCACGACTGCGCGAGAGATCGAACACGCGGGTGCGATCCTGATGATGAGCGGGAAAGTAGTGGCTATTGAAATTGAGCATACGCTACATAGATTTCAGGAAATTAATGACTTAGGATGGGGGCATTGGTTCAAAAAAACAATATCACTTAAGGAGAAGCTGCCAGGCAAAGACCTTGCTCCATGCAATTAACACATTAATATAGAGGCCATAGATATACCACCTCTTTTACTGGCAAGCGCACAGGCGCGATAAAAACCGGCTGAAAAAAAACAGTGCACTTCGATTTTAACCAGAGCCCATACCAGGCTGTAAAAAGATAAAGCTGTATCTCTTTTGGGGTAAAACCGGATACCCCTCCCCCCCCAAGGGTAGGGTTCTCCACAGACCCTGCTCACTCTAGAATTTGTTCACAGATTTCCTCTCAGGATTATTGTTGCAAGACATAGTCCCTTTGGGATGTTGAGAACATTTTGATTTGGGAATACAATCAGCTTCCCGATTTCAACCAAAATACAATGTTTCGATCATAAGATCGCGACAACGACGGTACAACAGGAGACAATCCATGGCCAAAAAGATATACGAAACACCGATGCTGGACGTCCTTGAAGAAGGACCATGGCCCAGTTTTATTTCTGGTATCAAGAGACTTCGTGATGAGCATCCCGATGAGCGCATCCAGAATGTAACCAGCAGCCTGCTCGGCCAGCTTGAGCACTCTTATGAAACACGTAAGGGTTACTGGAAAGGCGGCACTGTCTCAGTATATGGTTATGGCGGCGGTATTATTCCCCGCTTCTCAGAAGTAGCTTCCGCATTCCCTGAATCTAAAGAGTTCCACACCATTCGTGTTCAGCCCCCTGCCGGCAACCACTACACCACTGCCATGCTGCGTCAATTGGGCGACAGCTGGGAAAAATACGGTTCAGGCCTGCAAACTTTCCACGGTCAGACCGGCAACATTATGTTTATCGGTACCGATACTGTCGGCACTCAGGCATTCTTTGACGATATCAATGAATATGGCTGGGATCTGGGTGGTGCGGGTCCCTGTGTACGTACTGCGATGTCCTGTGTGGGTGCTGCACGTTGCGAGATGTCCAACTGCAACGAACACGGCATTCACCGTCACCTGGTCAATAACTTCACAGATGACGTGCATCGCCCCGCGCTGCCATACAAATTCAAATTTAAGGTTTCAGGTTGCCCTAACGACTGCCAGAATGCGATTGAACGTTCCGACATGGCCATTATCGGCACCTGGCGCGACGAAATGAAAGTCGATCAGGAAGCGATTAAAGCTTATGTAGGCACCAAAGGCCGCCAGTACATTAACGACAATGTTATTACCCGTTGCCCGACTAATGCACTGGTTCTGAACGACGACGACACTCTGACTGTTGACAATCATAACTGTGTTCGTTGCATGCATTGCCTGAACGTTTTACCTAAAGCATTGCACCCCGGTGATGACAAGGGTGTGACCATTCTGATTGGTGGTAAACGTACTCTGAAGATCGGCGACATGATGGGCACCGTTGTGGTTCCATTCAAGAAGCTGGAGACAGAAGAAGATTACGAAAGCCTGATCGAAATGGCTGAAGAAATCATCGACTTCTGGGCTGAAAACGGTCTTGAACATGAACGTTGCGGTGAAATGATCGAGCGTATCGGTCTGGTTAACTTCCTTGAAGGCGTTGACTTCGATCTGGAAGTTGATCCCAACATGGTCAGCAATCCACGTCAAAGTTCATATGTTCGTATGGATGGCTGGGATGATGAAGCGATCAAATGGTTTGAGCGTAAGCAAGAAGCTGCCAACGCTTAATTTAAGCGGAAAAAATAACGCGGAGGGGGGTTAATCCCCCCTTCTTAAATAACATATTAGAAAATATTTGAGGAAGAACCATGAGTAGTGATAAACCTCGTTCACCGATTGAATCCGGCTGTCCTGACGCGTTTCAGTACATGCACCCTGTTATGCGCAAAAACTATGGCGCATGGAAATATCATGAGCACCCCAAGCCAGGCGTACTACGTCACGTAGCTTACAGTGGCGACGAAATCTGGACTGTACGTGTAGGTACACAGCGTATTCTGGATGTCTTCTCTTTACGCAAAATTTGTGACATTGGCGATGAATTCGCTGATGGCTACATTCACTTTACTATCCGTAGTAACGTCGAATATATGGTTTCAGATGCGTCTAAAGTTGAGCCTCTGATCAAAGCCATTACTGATGCGGGCTTCATCGTTGGTGGTACGCAGAACTCAGTCGCCATGATGTCTCATACTCAGGGCTGGTTGCATTGCGACATCCCCGGTACAGATGCTTCCGGTGTTGTGAAGTCAATGATGGATGAGCTGATCGACGAGTTCCGTAATGCTGACATGCCTAACCGCGTGCACATCACGACTTCCTGCTGTCAGATTAACTGCGGCGGCCAGGGTGATATTGCGATTAACATCCAGCACACCAAGCCACCTAAAATCAATCATGACCTCGTGTCTAATGTTTGTGAACGTCCAACCGTTGTTGCACGTTGCCCGGTTGCAGCGATTCGTCCTGCTATGGTTAACGGCAAACCTACCCTGGAAGTTGATGAGAAGAAATGCATCTGTTGTGGTGCCTGTTTCCCTCCTTGTCCTCCCATGCAGATCAACGATGCAGAGCATTCTAAATTAGCGGTATGGGTAGGTGGTAATCACTCCAATGCACGTAGCAAACCTACTTTCCAGAAACTGGTTGCTGCCGGCATTCCTAACAACCCGCCGCGCTGGCCTGAAGCAACTGCTGTTGTTAAGCAGATTCTTAAAGCTTACAAGGCGGATGCCAAAGACTGGGAACGCATGAACGACTGGATTGAGCGTATTGGCTGGCCCCGTTTCTTCGAAAAAACAGGTCTGCCGTTCACCAAGTACCACATCGATAACTGGCGTGGTGCCCGTAACAGCTTGAACGCATCAACCCATATTCGTTTCTAAGGAGTTTCTGTGAAAATAGCGCTTCAAATTAATGAAGGCCCATACCAGCATCAGGCAGCCGATAGTGCAATTCAGTTCACTAAAGCTGCGCTGGCCAGGGGTCACGAAATTTACCGAGTGTTCTTCTATCATGATGGCGTGAATAATGCGACTCGTCTCGCAATTCCGCCACAGGATGACCGTAACCTCTACGAAAAGTGGAGCAAGTTACAAAAAGAACATAATCTTGATCTGGTTGTATGTATCGCCGCAGCACAACGCCGCGGTATGATTGACGAAGACGAAATGAAACGTCAGGGCAAAGATGCTAACAACATTGCGGAAGGTTTTCGTATATCCGGCTTGGGTCAGTTGATCGAAGCCGGAATCGAAGCTGACCGTCTGATCGTATTCGGTGCATAAGGGGAAATACAATGGCTAAAAAATTCATGTATATCAACCGTAAAGCACCGTATGGCACTATTTACGCTCTGGAATCGTTGGAAGTAGTACTGATTGGTGCTGCTTTTGATCAGGACGTAAGCCTCGCCTTCATCGGCGACGGTGTTTACCAGTTAACCAAGGGGCAAAATACCAAAGGCATTGGACAGAAGAGCTTTTCTCCTGTTTACATGGCTCTGGGTGACTACGACGTAAATAAAATCTATGTCGAAAAAGAATCCCTTGAAGAACGTGGTCTCACTCTTGATGATCTTCAGCATCTGGTATGGGAAGACGAAGATGAAGATTATGCTGAAAAAGATTCAATTCGTCTTGTAAGCAGATCTGAATTGTCCGATGTTCTTGATGATCAAGACGTAGTACTGAGCTTCTAGGAGATATAAATATGACAATGTTACACACAGTAAATAAATCTCCGTTTGAATCAAAAGCTTTTGACACTTGCTTAGGCCTGGCCAAAAGCGGCTCAACAATACTACTGATTGAAGACGGTGTTTACGCTGCGACCACTGGCAACAGTGTCGCTGACAAAATCAAAAACACGAGTGACATCAACTTCTGCGTGCTGGGTGCTGACGCACAGGCACGTGGAATTGAAGCAAAACTGGCCGAAGGTATCAAGGTAGTTGATTACGAGGGCTTTGTTGATTTGGTTGCCGAGCACGACACTGTGCAAGCTTGGCTGTAATTTTTAATTTTTAATTTTCGTTCTCAACGAGGAGAGCAACATCATGGCTATTGAAGCAAACGGTAAAACATACGAAACAGATGAAGAAGGTTACCTGTCTAATTTGAATGATTGGGAACCAGAAGTAGCAACAGCAATGGCTGCTGCTGAAGATTGTGAACTGACTCAGGAACACTGGGACATCATCAACTTCCTGCGTGAATATTACGAAGAATACCAGATTGCCCCTGCGGTACGTGTACTAACTAAAGCAGTTGGCAAACGTCTGGGTAAAGAAAAAGGCAACAGCAAGTATCTGTACGAACTGTTTCCTTATGGTCCAGGCAAACAGGCGTGTAAATATGCCGGCCTGCCTAAACCAACAGGCTGTGTATAAGCACTGACCTGAGAACAGGGGGTCAGAAATTTCTACCCCCCTGCTTTTTTATGATTTCTTAATTTTCAGTAACACTAGGGCGAGACACAATAACCATGACTGTTTTAAGTATTATATATGTCGTGCTTTTCTATGTAGCCATGATCATTCTGGTTGGCGGTATCGTCAATAAGATAATGCTATATAAACGTGTGCCTGCACCACTGAAAATACCGGTAACTCCTGCGCCCCTAACATCCGGCGGCGTTGTCTACCGACTATTCAATGAGGTTGTTTTTTTCAACAGCCTTTTCCGCGCCAGCAAATGGACCTGGATTTTTGGCTGGATGTTCCACCTTTCCCTGCTACTCGCTTTCTTCCGCCATCTGCGTTATGCGATTAGCCCGGATTCTTTCCTCTGGCCCCTGGTTAACCTTGAAGTGGTTCAGAGCTTTGGCAAGTATGCCGGCTTCACCATGGTTATCGGACTGATCGGGCTGTTTGGCCGCAGAATCTTCGTTGATCGTGTGCGCTACATATCATCTGCGTCTGACTATCTGATGCTGGTTTTGATTGCGCTGATCGCCGGCAGCGGCCTGTTGATGAGCTTTGTCACAAACACTGACATCATCCAGTTGAAAGCCTTTATTCTGGGTTTGTTCTTTTTGGACTGGCAGAACCTGCCCGGCGATTTCATTTTGCTGACACACCTGACGTTAGTGCTGTTCCTGATGATCATATTTCCTGTCAGCAAGCTGCTGCATGCACCGGGCCTGTTTTTTGCACCGACACGCAATCAGATTGATAACCCCCGTGAAAAACGTCATCTGTCACCCTGGGGAGCTGAGCTTGAAGCCAAAGATGGTCGTAATACTTAATTGATTTATTACTGCGATTATTAGTAAGTTTAAACAGAAGTAACTGCAACTATAAAAAGCTGAGAAACAAGAATGGCTGATTACGAGATACCAGAAACGCATGAATTCCCCGTCATTCCATCCATTATGGAAGGCGCGATGGCGCACAGCTCACCCTATGTAGCCAATGTAGAGTTTCAGGAAGCCATGGGCTTTCCCAGCCCGGCAGAACCCGGTCAGCTGATTGATGGCTGGAAAGAAAAATTTCTGGAGTTACTGGAAGAGAAGCTCGGTAAATATCGCTCCATGCTGGTATTTATGGATACCTGCGTCAAATGCGGCGCCTGCACCGACAAATGCCACTACTTTCTGGGTACGGCTGATCCCAAAAATATGCCGGTTGCCCGTCAGGATCTCATTCGCCAGATTTATCGTCGTTACTTTACGCTTCCCGGAAAAATTTTCGGCAAATTGGGCTTCCCCGGCTTCGTCGGCGCGGCCGAACTAACCGAAGAAGCGGTCAGAGAAATGTACAGCTATTACCACCAGTGTTCAGAGTGCCGTCGTTGCGCAGTGTTCTGCCCTTTTGGTATTGATACCGCTGAAGTCACTATGGCAGCACGCGATATTCTGGCCAACATCGGCATGGGTCAGAAATATTCAAATCAGATCATTCCCAAGGTTCACAAAATCGGCAATAACCTCGGACTGCCCGAAGCCGCGCTGGCCGATACACTGGAAGGCCTGGAAGAGGAAGTGGAAGATGATATCGGCGTAAAAGTCCGCTTCCCGCTGGATGAAAAAGGCGCTGACATTCTGCTGGTGACCCCTTCCGCCGACTTCTTTGCCGAACCTCACGTTGATGGTCTGATCGGTTACGCCAAAGTCTTTCATGCCGCAGGCGTGAGCTGGACACTGAGCTCACAGGCTTCCGAAGCAGCTAACTTTGGGCTGTTCATCGGCAACTATGAATCTATGCGTAATATTGCACTGCGCATTCGCGATGAAGCGAAAAGGCTGGGTGTGAAACGTATTATTTTTGGTGAATGCGGTCATGCCTGGCGTGTCGCCTACAACCATCTGAATACGCTGGCCGGTCCGTGGGATTTTCTCGATCAGAACTACCCTGTTCCCCAGCACATTCTTGAATTCACCAAGGACTGCCTGGATCGTGGCATACTGAATATTGATAAGTCTGAAAATGACCACATGACACTGACTTTTCATGACTCCTGTAACATTGCCCGTGCCTCGCGTATCGGTGAGGAAGTGGGCAGTCAGTTCACTACTCCACGCGCTGTAATTAAAGCGGTGTGTAACAATTTTTATGATATGTCTGCCAACACTATTCATGACGAGACTTTCTGTTGTGGTGGTGGCGGTGGTCTATTAACCGACGACCTGATGGAATTACGCGTCAAGGGCGCGCTACCCAGAATGGAAGCATTGAAAAACGTCATCGCCGACAACGGCGTAACGCATATGGCCGCCATCTGTGCCATCTGCAAATCACAATTTACCAAAGTTTTGCCCTACTACGGCATGACAATGGATCAAATCGTCAGTGTTCATCAGCTGGTTAGCAGTGCCATCGTTCTCGATGGTCAAGGCGAGGAAGCGGAAGAACCTGAAGAAGCAGAAGAATCTGCATAAACAACTTTTATATTTAATTAATCCCGGCAACGGTTGAAGCGATAGGAGAACTGGCATGGCCACTTCCAAAGAAGACATGCAAAAAGAAGATTTCACCTTCAGAATGTTTAAAGAAGGTAAGAATAATTGGGATTCATTTACTGACATGATCTTCAAAGAAGATACATCACATAAATGCCCTACATATGTTCACCGTACACCACCCTGTCAGAGTAGCTGTCCTTCCGGTGAAGACATTCGCGGCTATCTGGATATCGTTCGTGGTATCGAAACTCCGCCAGAAGGCATTTCCATGCAGGAATATGCCTTCCGTCGTTCGACAGACGCCAACCCGTTCCCTTCGATGATGGGGCGTGTCTGCCCTGCTCCCTGTGAGACCGGCTGCAACCGTAACGATGTTGAAGAATTTGTCGGCATTAACTCTGTTGAACAATACATTGGTGATTCGGCTTTTGCCGGCGGCTTTAAATTCGACAACAGCGCTGAAATGACCGGCAAGAAAATCGCCATCATCGGCGGTGGCCCTGCCGGTATGGCGGCTGCCTATCAGCTGCGTCGTAAAGGCATTGCCTCAACCATTTTTGACGACCATTCCGAACTCGGCGGCATGATGCGCTACGGCATCCCCGGCTACCGTACTCCACGTGATTACCTCGACAACGAATGCCAGCGCATTATTGACATGGGTCACATTGAGACCCGCCTGAACACACGTGTAGGCAAAGACGTCAGTCTCGCCGATGTGGAAAAAGAGTTCGACGGTGTTTTATGGGCACTGGGTTGTAAATCCGGTCGCGGTCTGTTTGTAGAAGGCTGGAACGAAACACCTAACTGTGTTTCTGCGATTGATTTCCTCGAGCAGTTCAATAAAGGCGACATGAAATACACCGCCAACAAGATTATCTGTGTGGGTGGTGGTGATACCTCTATCGACGTGGTATCGGTTACCCGCCGTATCGGCACACTGAAAGATTACAATGAAAAACCTGAAGATGTTGTCACAGGTGCCAGCGCTCATGGCGACATTGATGCTTCAGCGAAGAAGGCCTGTGAGAGTGTGGTACTGACTGCATTGTTCAAGCAGGAAGACATGACCGCATCTGAACACGAAGTCCAGGACGCACTGATCGAAGGCGTTACCATCATGAATGAGGTAATGCCGGTTGAAATCATTAAAGATGCCAACGGTCGCGCTACTGCACTGAAACTGGTCGATAGCCAGTTTGTAAATAATGCACCGGTCGCTGTCGAAGGCGGCAAAGAGTACATTGTTGAAGCAGATCTGATTGTTGCGGCCATTGGCCAAACCGGTGACCTTAGCGGCCTGGAAGATTTTGATAACGGCCGTGGCCTGATCGACGCTGACAATTTCTACCGCGTGCCCGGCAAGGACAATCACTTTGTATGTGGCGATATTGTTCGTCCACACCTGCTGACGACGGCCATTGGTCAGGCCTCGATTGTGGCCGACACCATTGAAGCTTACTTGAATCAGAAAAAAGTCGACAAACGACCCAAAGTTGACGTTCATCACTTCAGCTTGACTGAAAAGATGAAAGAAGCCGGTCTGCAAACTGATGCCTATGACGTTGCTCAGTACAAAGACGATGCACAGCGCGGCACCGACACTCAGGCTTACGCGATTCACAACTATGAAGATCGCTCTAATCAGGAAATCATTTCCACTGAGCACATGTTCCTGGGCCATTTCAGCTACACACCCCGCAACTTGCGTTCTACTGATGTGCCCTCCTCTGATGAAGTGCTGAATCACTTTGTTGAGCGTCAGGCTGGTCTGAGTGACGACGCAGTTGTAGCTGAAGCCGGTCGCTGCATGAGCTGTGGCATGTGTTTCGAATGTGATAACTGCGTGATTTACTGCCCTCAGGATGCTGTCTTCAAGGTGAATAAAGACCAGCATACAACCGGTCGCTATGTTGACACAGACTACAATAAATGTATCGGCTGCCACATCTGTTCCGATGTCTGCCCCACGGGTTACATCGACATGGCTCTGGGCGAAGGTTAATTGCTCGATCAATAACAAGAAGTATGATGGCTGATACTATGACTAAGCGTTTTCTGCGTATATCACTGATCCTCACCGGATTGATTCTGCTATTCCCTTTACAGGGAATGGCGGATACCCCCCTCCCTTCAATTTCTCTTCCTGAAGGTGAAGGGGTTAAATGCGTTGAACCGGTGGATGACATCCGCCGTAACCACATGAACTACCTTCTGCATCAGCGTGATAAAACGGTGTATGAAGGTATTCGAACCGAAAAGCATAGCTTAGCCAACTGTATAGATTGTCATGTACAGCCCAACGAACAGGGTGTCGTGCCTGCTCATGATGATAAGGAGCACTTCTGCAACGCCTGCCATGAATATGCGGCTGTTCAGATCGACTGCTTTGGATGCCATGCAGATCGCCCGCAAAAGTTCATTAAACGTAATTCTCAGCCGCATGCACTTCAGCAACAGCTCAATGAAGTGCTCATGGCTAAAGAGATGGGGGCACACTAATGTCTGACCAAATTAACGATTCAAGACGTAATTTCCTGTCTAAAGCGGCCATTGCCGGCAGCATTACGCTGGCACCGGGTGTGCTGCTGCATCAGACAGCTCACGCTAAACCCGATGACCAGGCTGTCAGCAGCGACACCCGCTGGGGTATGCTGATCGACACCAACAAATGCGCCAAAAGCTGTACCGGTTGTGTTGATGCCTGTAATGAGGAGTTTGATTTAATCGGCAGTATGCCAAAATCTTCTGAGGCACAGAAGACTCAATATATCCGCAAGGTTACACTGGTCGAAAAGCAGACCAAACATGAAACCTCTCTGCCTATGCTGTGTCAGCATTGCGAAAGTCCACCCTGTGTGGATGTCTGCCCGACCGGCGCATCCTTCAAACGTGTTGATGGCATTGTGCTGGTGGACAAGCATATCTGCATCGGCTGCCGTTATTGCATGATGGCCTGCCCTTACAAGGCACGTTCTTTTGTGCATGAAGCCATCGAAAATCAGACTTTGAGTGCGCCTCGTGGTAAGGGCACTGTTGAGTCGTGCACTATGTGTGTGCACCGTGTTGATAATGGTGACATTCCCGCTTGCGTGGAAGCCTGCACCGCAGACAATCACAATGCCATGTTTTTTGGTGATCTCAATGACCCCGATAGTGAGATTTCCAGAGAGATGAAGAAACACGGTGGCAAACAGATTCGTGCAGACCTGAACCTCAATACCGGCGTTCGTTACCAGGGACTTTGAGTCCATCGCCTTTAAATCATCAACTGAGTCAATAAACAGATGAAAAAGATCGAATACACAAAAATAAAAGGTCAAAGTATTGCCTACTACGGCCTGCTGGCAGGCCTTGGCTTCATGATACTGCTGGGACTGATTGCTACCTGGTACATGGAGCATAACGGTCATTATGTTACCGGCATGACCAATCATATCGTCTGGGGCATGCCCCATGTATTCGCTGTTTTCCTGATTGTGGCCGCTTCAGGTGCCCTCAACGTCGCCTCGATCGCCTCGGTGTTCGGCAAAAAAATCTATGACCCATTGTCGCGTCTGTCGGCCTTACTGGCGATAGCCCTGCTGGCCGGTGGCCTGGTAGTATTATTGCTCGATCTGGGCCGCCCTGACCGCCTGATTGTGGCGATTACGACCTACAATTTCAAATCGATCTTTGCCTGGAACATTATTCTGTACACCGGTTTCTTCGCCATTGTGGGCGCCTACATCTGGATGATGATGGATCACAACATGTACAAGTTTAAGAAAAAAGTCGGCCTGGCTGCATTTGTATGGCGCCTCGTGCTCACCACCGGTACCGGCTCCATCTTCGGTTTCCTGGTGGCGCGTTCCGCTTATGACGCGGCTATTATGGCTCCCATGTTCATCATCATGTCGTTCGCTTTTGGTCTGGCGATCTTCCTTCTGGTGCTGATGGCGTCCTACAACTGGACCGGCCGTGAACTGGGTGATGCTGTTGTCGCCCGCCTGAGGTCACTGCTGGGTGTATTTGTGGCGGCAACGCTTTTCCTCACTGCCATCTACCACCTGACTAATCTGTATATCTCTCAACACCATGGTGTAGAGGCGTTCATTCTTGCTAACGGCGGCATTTACACCAACCTGTTCTGGATTGGGCAGGTTTTTCTGGGCGGTCTTCTGCCTCTGGCGCTGATCTACGCCCCTTCCCTTAAAACCAGCCGCAATACGCTGGGCGTAGCCAGTGCGCTGATTATTATTGGTGGCCTGTGCCAGCTATATGTCATCATTATCGGCGGTCAGGCCTATCCGATGGAGATCTTCCCGGGTTACGAAGTCAGCAATACATACTTTGGTGCAGTCAGCCAGTACTCGCCCTCTCTGCCCGAAATTATGCTGGGCCTGAGCGGTGTAGCAGTGTCACTGTTACTACTGATCTTCGCTATCAAAGTCTTAAGATTCCTGCCGGTTTCTCTCTCAGACTCTTTTGCTGATCCCCACGCCAGCAAATAAATTCCACGACCATTGGCTCTGATCGATATCAGAGCCAATGGCTCTCGAACGACCAGGGGTAACAGGTGAGTCGTTTATTCATTTCTGCAGCGCATAAGTCATCCGGTAAAACCACGGTCAGCATTGGCCTGTGCGCGGCATTGAGTCAGACAGGGAAAATCGTCCAGCCTTTCAAAAAAGGTCCCGATTACATTGACCCGCAATGGCTGGCCCGAGCCAGCAGCTATCATGCGGCTCCCCGGCACTGTTTTAATCTTGATTTCTACACCATGACGCCGGATGAGATTCTGGACACCATTGCCCTGCACTCTGCTGATGCGGATATCAGCCTGATTGAGGGCAACAAAGGCCTTTACGACGGTCTGGACCTTGATGGCAGTAACAGCAATGCTGCGCTGGCGAAACTAACACAAACGCCGGTTATTCTGGTGCTTGACGCGCGCGGCGTGACCCGCGGCATCGCCCCGCTGATTCTGGGTTATCAGGCCTTTGATCGCGACATCAACATCAGGGGAGTGATTCTCAATCAGCTGGGCGGCTCCCGTCATGAAGAGAAACTGCGCCGCGTCATCGAACACTACACCGACGTGCAGGTGGTCGGCGCTATCCATAAAGATGCCCGTTTTGATATCGATGAGCGCCACCTTGGCCTTTTGCCCAGTCATGAAGATCCCCACTCCGAGCATAAAATTGATCTGTTAAAACAGGCCATTATCGATCAGGTTGATATCGACAGTGTCATCGAAATCGCTAACCATGCGCCACCCCTGCAGCGCCCTCTTCCGCCCATGCCGGTACCACCTGCCACCCGGGATATTCGCATTGGCATCATCCGCAATACCGCCTTCTGTTTCTACTATCCCGATGATCTCATCGCGCTGGAACTGGCTGGGGCTGAACTGGTTAATATAGATAATATTATTGATACCGAGCTGCCTGAGATTGACGGCCTGTTTATCGGCGGCGGTTTCCCCGAAACCCATCTACAGGCGCTCGAAGCCAATCAGCCGATGCGACAGGCCATCCATGAGGCCATTGAAAACGGCCTTCCAGTGTACGCTGAATGCGGTGGTCTGATGTATCTGGCACGTTCAATTCGTTGGCAGGATCAGAAAAGCAACATGGTCGGCATCATCCCCGGCGACATCGTTATGGAGACAAAACCACAGGGTCGCGGTTATGTCCGTCTCCAGGAAACAGCCGGGGGCTTATGGTCATCAAAATCCGATGAGATCATCGCGGCGCATGAATTTCATTATTCGCGTTTTGAAAATCTCGATAATAATGCTAGATTTGCCTTTGAAGTTGTACGCGGAACCGGCATCAACGGTAAAAACGACGGCTATGTATATAAAAACCTGCTAGCCTGTTACACACACCAGCGCACCAGCAGCAAAAATCGCTGGACCAAACGCTTTGTCGATTTTATCCGCCAGCAGAAAACAGCAACCCCATCAACATGAAGCCCTTATATTTATGATTACAATAACCCCCGAAGCTGCCAAACAAATTCGACTCTCCGCACAGCAGGGTAATGCAAAAGACCTGCCGTTGCGTATCGCCGCAACCAAAAATGAAGATGGCAGCCTTCATTACGGCCTTGGTTTTGATGACAACAAGGAAGACGATATCGCGGTTACCTCAGAAGGCGTTAAAATCATCGTCTCCCCGCTGAGCGGCGTGCTGCTTCAGGGCACCACTCTGGACTTTGTTGAACTTGAGTCCGGTAAACGGCAATTTATTTTCATGAACCCTAACGACCCGAGTTATACGCCACCCGCTGCTGACTGAGATAGATGATCAAAATAGCTTATCGAACTAAGCGGGAGCTGACGCATGACTGACTCAGTTGCCGGCAGCCGCGAATGGTCCCTGCCGACACTCACCACTCTCTATGAACTCAGCTCCATCATTAATGCCGCTGACATCAATAGTCCGCCCTGTGCGGGTTCACTCAAATATATCACCCGAAAGCTGTCCGGCTCAGCCGCGATCATCCGCCTGATGTCCGAAGAAGGCTGGATGGATCTCTACGCTGATTACGGCATGAGCAAGGAACAGATTTCGGATCTTCAACATACGCCGATTGAGCGCTCCCTGTTCGTTTATGAGAACCAGTCTATCAAAGAGGTTCGACGCAGCCCGGCCGGCACTTTAATCGACGATAAAAACGCTGAAATGATTTCAGTCCCGGTGCGCCATCGTGGCCACACTCTGGGCGTACTCAATATATTTGTGCCTGCCGGTCAGCTGCATCTTGATGAAGAAACGGCATTGATGCTGCTGGCTGTCGGTCAGCATTTCGGCCTCGCCATCGAAAAGCACCGTCTGGATAACGTCGCCCGGCAAAAACTGATTCAGGAAGAGCGCAACATGATCGCCAATGAGCTGCATGACTCTCTGGCGCAAACACTGGCCTCATTGCGTTTTCAGGTACGCGTGCTCGACCAGTCCTTACAGCCCACCAGTGATTACATGGCCATTACCAGCCTGGAACAGGTTGAGCACGGCCTGGAAGAAGCCTATACCGATTTACGCGAACTCATCGCGCACTGCCGTGGCTCTATCGAGCAACAGGGCCTGATCCCCTCCATTGAACGCGTCGTCTCGAAATTCAGGGAAGAAACCGGCATTCATATCCTGCTACAATGCGAATGTCAGGACCCTGATATGCCGGCAAATATGGAAATGAATATCTACCGTATTGTGCAGGAAGCACTGACTAATATAA
The DNA here is from genome assembly GCA_024636785.1 of Gammaproteobacteria bacterium. Taxonomy (GTDB): domain Bacteria; phylum Pseudomonadota; class Gammaproteobacteria; order SZUA-229; family SZUA-229; genus LH-M37. Next base: position 115,151 of record JAGXGK010000025.1, on the reverse strand, counting down.
AAAAACACTCTAATGCGCATATCGTTCGAGTGCTGCTGAACTGTGATAACCACGGCCGTTTCCGCATACTGGTAGAAAACGACGGCAGGGGTTTTGATAAGAAGGCGATAAAAAGCAAAGACGGCCAGCACCTTGGGCTCACAATTATGCAGGAACGCGCCCGCCATCTGGGTGGCCAGTTAAGAATTGAAAGCGAGCCGGAAGAAGGCACCCGCATAGAATTAAAATTCCGTTATCTCAGAGAACAGGCCGAATAAATTCGAACTCGCTCTGCTATTTAAACTTCAACCCATAGACTTAATTATCAGATTATGCGCGTTTTAATTATTGATGATCATGCCCTGTTCCGCGTCGGCCTGAAAGGCCTGCTGGAACAGCGAAACATTGAAGTGGTCGGCGCTGCCGCACACGGTGCCGAGGGCATCGAACTGGCGGAACAGCTTAAGCCGGACATTATTCTGCTCGACCTGCGCATGCCGGAAATGGGCGGGCTGGAAGTGCTGCCGATACTGCGTAGCAAACATCCCTTAACCCCCGTGGTGATGCTGACCACCAGCAACGATGAAGCCGATCTGATCAAATCACTGCGCACCGGCGCTCAGGGTTATCTGTTAAAAGACATGGAACCCGACGAACTGGTAGGAGCATTGCGCGATATCAAAAAAGGCAAGAATGTGGTCGCTCACGATCTCACCGACGCGCTCGCCCGAATGGTTCAGGGCGAGACCAATATCAAGGATACCGATGGCCCCTTCTCCACCCTCACTCCGCGCGAACATGAAATATTATGCCTACTCGCAGAGGGTCAAAGCAACAAACTGATCGCCCGCAATCTCGGCATTTCTGACGGCACGGTCAAACTCCATGTCAAAGCCATTCTTCGTAAACTGGGCATCCATTCGCGGGTGGAAGCCGCCGTAATCGCAGTCGAACAGGGCCTGCGCAACTCCAAACAAAACCAGTAAAGATTATGAAAAAATTTGCAGATCTGGTCGCCGAAGCACGCCAACAAGTCGATGAATTATTCCCCTGGCACGTTGATGAACGTATGCAGGCAGATGAGAATGTTCTGCTTCTGGATATTCGTGAGGAGTGTGAATTTTCCGCTTACCACGTCGCCCATTCCATGCTGGTTCCGCGTGGCATTCTTGAGACCGCCTGCGAAGAAGAGTACGAAGACGCAGTGCCCGAACTGATTGCCGCCCGCGAGCGCGAAATCATTTTAATCTGTCGTTCGGGCAACCGCAGCCTGCTGGCGGCTCAGACCATGCAGATCATGGGTTACCGCAATGTAAAATCGATGCAAACCGGTCTGCGCGGCTGGAATGACTATGAACTGCCGCTGAGAAATGCACAGCAGCAAATTGTTGATCCCGATGAAGTCGAGGAGATGCTCAATGCAGGCTTCTGTTCGCAGCTCATGCATCCGGATCGCCGCACCATCATCGACTAAGGGACCAGGTACATTAGTATGTTCCTGGCCCCTAAATTACACATCGCGAAAAATCAGTCGTAGCGTTTTCGATCCTTACGTCGACGACCCGCCTGCTGAGAAATCACGCCGGTAACCGCGTTCAATCCCGGAATTTCAACGGTATCGTAGAGATCATTCAGCGGCTGAAGGAAATATTTATCGTCATGAATTCTGAGCTGCCTGAAAATCAGCTCATCGTTGTGCATCGCCACCACGTAACTGCCGTCTCTCATGGCACCTGCGGGGTCGATGACAATCACCGCACCCTCTTTAAATTCCGGCAGCATGCTGTCGCCCAGTACGCGTAATGCGTAAGGTTCACTTTCACTGCAACCGCCTGACCCGCTTGTAGACATAAATAAAGCCCTTCATAACCTGTTGATTTACTGGTTTTAATTATACACTCTGGCCGATTCATCGGCCAGAGCCCTGTATGCACCCGCGAGTGATTTTGTGTAAAATGCCAGGCCATTCAAGCAGATCAAATACCTTTGGGGCCTTCATGGTTGACACTATCGAAAAAAATAAGTTCGTTGCACTCACCTATACAATCACTGACGAAAATAATGAAGTTGTCGAGCGCATTGATCTACCGGTGCGACTTATCTATGGTCACAACAGCCAGCTGATGGAAAAAATTGAAACTGCCCTGCTGGGGCATAAACAGGGTGATGCCATCAGTGTGAAAATTTCGCCTGAAGAGGGCTTTGGTCCGCACCAGCCGGAACTCACTTTTACCTACGACCTGAAAGATGTCCCTGAGGAATTTCAGCACATTGGCGCCGAGATGGAATTTCAAAACGAACAGGGCGAAAGCAAAAACTTTCGCGTCGTCAGCATCACCGACGGCAAGCTCACCGTCGATGGTAACCATCCTCTGGCGGGCAAGGAGATTAGCTTCAACATCAATCTCGTTAAAGTTCGCGATGCCACGATCGAAGAACTGACCAATGGGGTGGAAACCGCACCTTCGCTACACTAAACCATAAAAAGCTTTATCTGTAACATGTATGTTTATCAAGCTATAAAAGTCTTTTTGCTGAAAAATAAAGCGGATTAAGGTATCCTCGCAGTCCTGATTTATCGTTCAGAGCCAGAATTTAATGTCATCCATACCCGATATCACCGAGACCGAACAGTGGGTCGTCTCAACCACGCTGAAAGAGCGCTGGCCGAATCTGGACATTGAATTGCAGCCGGCCGATGTCGAAATACGCATGTACCCGGAAGACCGCGAGCTCAGCAAGTGCCCCGCCCTGTTCTGGCAGGTCGATGAGGCCAGTTTTGTTATCATCAAGGTTGCCGGGCGCGTCTATCGCTGCCAGTTCTATTACCGGGGGTATCAGCAATACGGTAGTGGCGGTAAAGATTTTGACGATATCGCCGACTGTCTGGTGACCATGCTTCAGGTTCACGCAGACAGAGAAACAGTAAGAAAAGAAGAACAAACATCCTGAATTAATAATACTAACTTACTCAACTGAGGAAAATCTATGAGCAAAATGAATGCTTTTTATGCACAATCCGGCGGCGTGACTGCGGTGATCAATGCTTCAGCCTGCGGCGTCATCGAAACCGCCCGTGCCCACAAAGACAAAATCGGCAAAGTTTATGCCGGTAACAACGGCATTATCGGTGCCTTAGCCGAAGAGCTGATCGATACCAGCAAAGAGACCAAAAGCACCATCGCCGGTCTGCGTAGTACCCCTTCCGGCGCCTTTGGTTCCTGCCGCTTCAAACTGAAAAGTCTGGAAGACAACAAAGCTGAATACGAGCGTCTGATCGAAGTTTTCAAAGCCCACAACATCGGCTACTTTTTCTACAACGGCGGCGGCGATTCCGCTGACACCTGCCTGAAAATTTCTCAGATCGGTAAAAAAATGGGCTACCCCATCACAGCCGTGCACGTTCCCAAAACAGTCGACAACGATCTGCCGATTACGGATAACTGCCCCGGTTTTGGTTCGGTTGCCAAATACATCGCGATTTCAACCATGGAAGCCAGTTTCGATGTCGCCTCCATGTGCAAAACTTCAACCAAAGTCTTCGTGCTGGAAGTAATGGGTCGTCACGCCGGCTGGATCGCCGCAGCCGGTGCCATGGCGTCAACCGAAGAGCATGAAATTCCAGTTGTGATTCTATTCCCTGAAGTTAAGTTCGATCAGGCCAAATTCCTGAAAACGGTCGATGACAAGGTTAAACAGTTCGGTTACTGTTCAGTCGTTGTCTCCGAGGGCGTAGCCTGGCCGGACGGTAAATTCCTGGCGGAAACCGGCCTGAAAGATGCGTTTGGTCACAGCCAGCTAGGCGGCGCCGCTCCGGTTGTTGCCGGCATGATCCAGAAAGAACTCGGTTACAAATATCACTGGGCCGTGGCCGATTACCTGCAACGTGCAGCGCGTCACATTGCATCAAAATCGGACGTTGAGCAGGCTTATGCTACCGGTAAAGCCGCCGTTGAATATGCGGTCAAGGGTCATAACTCTGTCATGCCTGCCATCATTCGCACCAGCAACAAGCCTTACCGCTGGAAGATCGAAATGGCACCGCTGAAGAAAGTGGCCAATGTTGAAAAGATGATGCCCAAGAACTTTATCTCCAAAGATGGTTTTGGTATCACCAAAAAATGCCGTGAATATCTGGAGCCTCTAATCAAAGGTGAAGACTACCCGGCATACAACAAGAACGGCCTGCCTAAGTACGTTACTTTGAAGAAAGTAATGGTTGCGAAAAAATGCGGCCCGTTTGAAGTATAAAATCTGCAAAGATGAAGTAATTTCCAGGCAGATTAGCGAGTTGTGATGACCATAGAAAAAGCTCGAGAGTTAATTGCCATGCATGTCAATTTTGGCAGTGATTATAACCGAATGCGACACGTATGATTTTAGGTAAACCTGAATCCGTGGTTAAACCACGGATTCAGGTTAAAGTCATGCGTGACTTTGGTCAGGCAACCGTTGATCATCTGATTCGAGATTACGATCTCGAGGAAAGACGGGATATGAGAGAGAGGGGCGAATATTACGACACCCCTTTTAAAAAATAACCGATGCGAATAGCACGATACATAAAAATCCGCACCGGCATTAATAATACTTAATCAATAATGGGAGAGAATCATGCGTTTAATTCTTTTAGGTGGACCCGGAGCCGGCAAAGGTACACAAGCCGGTTTTATTACCAAAAAATATAACATTCCACAAATTTCAACAGGTGATATGTTACGCGCCGCCGTCAAAGCCGGTACCGAACTGGGCAAACAGGCTCAGAAAGTGATGGATGCCGGTGGTCTGGTCTCCGATGAACTGATTCTAGGCCTGGTCAAAGAACGTATTCAGCAGAGCGATTGCGCCAACGGCTTTCTGTTCGACGGTTTTCCTCGCACCCTGGCCCAGGCCGACTCACTGAAAGAACAGGGCGTTGATATCGATGCGGTGGTTGAAATCGACGTGGATGACAATGAAATCATCAACCGCATGAGCGGCCGTCGTGTCCACCCTGCTTCAGGTCGCACCTACCATGTTGACTTTAATCCGCCCAAAGTAGCCGGCAAGGATGATGAGACCGGAGAAGATCTGGTTCAACGTGAAGATGATCAGGAAGATGTTGTGAAAAAGCGTCTTCAGGTTTACCACGATCAAACTGAACCGCTGATCGAGTACTACTCAAAATGGGCTAACTCGGGTGACGCCAACGCGCCTGCATATCACAAGATTGCCGGTATCGGCAGTGTTGAGGATATTCGAGATGCGATCTTCAAAGCTTTATCCTGAGAGAAATAGCCCTTAATTATGATAATTTTGGGCTATTGTTAATAATCTTGATCAAGATCAGCTGTTAGACCATCAATATAATATAAAAAGCAAACCTCAAATAATAATCAGGAGTTGAAGCATGTCCCCCGAAATCATAATTGCCCTTGTCTGTGCCTTAGCCGGCATTGCCTATGGCGTCATCTCCATTTTCAGTATCCTGTCAAAACCGATGGGTAACGAAGAAATGGTTCGTATTCAAAGCGCCATTCAGGAAGGCGCCATCGCCTATCTGAAAAGACAGTACACCGCTATTGCGATAGTGGGTGTGGTTATTTTCGCCGTCATCATGTATGCACTGGGTACGGCCACCGCCATCGGCTTTGCCATTGGCGCAGTGCTGTCCGGCCTTGCCGGTTTCATCGGTATGCATGTCTCGGTACGCTCTAATTCGCGTACCGCTGAAGCAGCCAGAGATGGTATCAACCCTGCCTTGCAGGTGGCATTCAAAGGCGGCGCGATCACCGGTATGCTGGTAGTCGGCCTGGCTCTGCTGGGTGTTGCCGGCTATTATGCGGTACTCACTGCAACAGGCATGAACTCTGCGGATGCATTGCACGCACTGGTTGGTCTTGCCTTCGGCGGTTCACTGATTTCGATCTTTGCGCGTTTAGGTGGTGGCATCTTCACCAAAGGCGCCGATGTCGGTGCTGACATCGTCGGCAAAGTTGAAGCGGGCATTCCGGAAGATGATATTCGCAACCCGGCGGTTATCGCTGATAACGTGGGCGACAATGTTGGTGACTGCGCGGGTATGGCGGCCGATTTGTTTGAAACTTACGCGGTAACGCTGATCGCGACCATGCTGCTGGGCAACATGTTGCTGGGTGAAATGGCAGGTGATCTGGCGATGACATATCCGCTGGTACTGGGCGGTGCATCTATCATCGCTTCAATCATCGGTACATTCTTCGTAAAAACTTCCGATGGCGGCAAGATCATGAACGCCCTTTACCGGGGCACCGTTGTCTCTGCGGTAATTTCAGCGATCGCTTTCTATTTTATCACCAACAAAATGATGAGCGGCATTGATGGTTACACCGCCAGTTCATTGTTCTACTCAGCACTGATTGGTCTTGCTCTGACGGTCGCCATGATTGTGATCACCGAATACTACACTGCGACCGAGTTTGGTCCGGTTAAACGTATCGCTGAAGCTTCAACCACAGGTGATGGCACTAACGTTATTGCGGGTCTGGGCATTTCCATGAAATCCACCGCTATGCCTGTTCTAGCGGTGTGCGCTTCCATCTGGGGCGCTCATGAGCTTGCCGGCCTGTACGGTATCGCCATCGCTGCCACCGCCATGCTCTCCATGACCGGCATCATCGTGGCCCTGGACGCCTATGGCCCTATCACTGATAACGCCGGTGGTATCGCTGAAATGGCTGAGTTGCCGGAAGATGTACGCGCTACCACAGATGCACTGGATGCGGTCGGCAACACCACGAAAGCGGTCACCAAAGGCTACGCTATCGGCTCCGCCGGTCTGGCCACACTGGTGCTGTTTGCTGATTACACCCATACACTGGAAACGGCGGGTAAAGTGACCAGCTTCGATTTATCCAATCACATGGTAATCATCGGCCTGTTCATTGGTGGTCTGGTGCCTTACCTGTTTGGTGCGATGGCGATGGAAGCGGTGGGTCGTGCCGCCGGTGGCATCGTCAACGAAGTTCGTCGCCAGTTCAAAGAAATGCCCGGTATCATGGATAAATCGCAGAAGCCTGATTATTCACGCGCTGTGGACATGCTGACCCGTTCCGCCATTAAGGAAATGATGATTCCGTCATTACTGCCTATCGCCGCCCCTATCGCCGTTGGTTACTTCCTCGGCGCACAGGCACTCGGTGGCATGCTGATCGGCACCATCGTCACCGGTCTGTTTGTGGCCATCTCCATGACCACCGGTGGTGGTGCATGGGACAACGCCAAGAAGTACATCGAAGACGGTCACTTCGGTGGCAAGGGTTCTGATGCCCATAAAGCCGCCGTCACCGGTGATACCGTTGGCGACCCGTACAAGGACACCGCCGGCCCTGCCATCAATCCGTTGATTAAAATCATCAACATCGTGGCTTTGATGATGGTGCCACTGCTGTAGTTTTATCACCGCAGCGAGTACAAAAAAAAGCGAAGCTCAGGCTTCGCTTTTTTTATCTGTAACTTTTACCTGAATCCGTGGCTTAACCATGGATTCACGGGTTTAATTAAGATTGATTCCAATCAATAGCCTGTTAAATAAATAATTTATAATGATACTGAAACCAAATAACAATTGAGGCTATGCAATGTCAATAACACATCATCCACTGATCGAAGAGTTTCCGGAACACAAAGATCAGCTTCATGCATTAAAGTTAAATGATGCTCATTTTCGACGTCTTACCCACGAATACGAAGGCATTGATAAATCCATCGTCCGTGCAGAACAGGGTCTGGAAAGCGCCAACGATGATTATCTGGCTGAGCTGAAAAAAGATCGCTTACATCTAAAAGATCAGATTTTTGAAATACTAGCTCAATAATAATTTTAACCACTATCACTTAACACGGGAAAAAATCATGGAATCTTTCGACACATTTAAAAATCAGCTGCTGGCTCTACGCGAAGAATATACCGGAAGAATCAAGGCCATTGAGAAAGACACCCATCACAAGGAAGAGCCCGTGGAAAAAGACTTCGCCGAACAGGCCACGCAGAGCGAAAATGACGATGTTCTGGCGGCTCTGGATGATGAGGCTCAGTACATGGTCATGCAGATCGATAACGCGCTCAACCGGATTGCTCTGGGTGCCTACGGTATCTGCAAGGCCTGTGGCGAGCCGATCCCGCATGAACGCTTACAGGCAGTACCCTATGCTGAACTGTGCCTGTGCTGCGCTGAAAAATCCCCCCATTAACACTGCAATGGTGAAACTACTAACCTGTCCGTAAATCTAACATTAAGGTTCTAATAGCGATGACTATGTGGCCGCAGCCTGATAGTCCACACCAAAAAAATAACTTTTCCTGACAATGTTTATAAGCCGGATCTTTCCGGCTTTTTCCTGACGGGTTATCGCCGGAAACTAAAATAGCCGGGTCTTGTCACATTTTTAAATCATTCAGAGCAACCGCCATGCGATATCTTCTGCTTATTAGCTCGCTTTTATATTCCCTGACCGCGCTAGCGGCCGACGACAGGGCCATCGCCACGTTTGCCGGCGGCTGCTTCTGGTGCATGGAACCGCCCTTCGACAAACTCGACGGGGTGCTCTCCACCACCTCGGGTTATACCGATGGTCACAGGAAAAACCCGACATATGAGGAGGTCTCTGCCGGTGGCACGGGACACACCGAAGCCATACAAATTGAATATGATCCAACAAAAGTAAGCTATATGCAGCTGCTTGAGGTGTTCTGGAAAAATATCGACCCCACAACCCGCGACCGCCAATTTTGTGACCACGGCAGTCAGTACCGCAGTGGCATCTATTTCCACAACGAAGCCCAGCGAGCCGCCGCTGAAGCCTCTCTGGAAGCACTACAGCAAAACAAGCCATTCGAAGCCGCCATCGTCACCGAGCTGGATAACGCCACCACCTTCTATCCTGCCGAGGCTTATCATCAGAACTACTACCTGAAGAACCCCATCCGCTATAAATATTACCGCTACCGCTGTGGCCGGGATCAGCGACTTGAACAGCTCTGGGGCGAGAAACGATAATCATCCGCGTTAATATTACTGCAACAGCCTCTACCCCAAATGCACTACATCAGACGACTACGAAAACGAGTCACTTTACTGTAGAATTGCGCCACAAATTTTACTGATTTTATTAAAAGTGCCGGCCCAACTGCCGGCGTAAAAAGCCCTCCAGGAGACATTACATGATTAAACCCCATGGTTCTGACGAACTGAATCCACTGTTCGTATACGACACAACTAAAAACGAAGCTTTGCAGGTCGAGGCTGAAGGTCTGCAATCCATCATGGTTAGCTCGGCCGCTGCCGGCAATGCCGTTATGCTGGGTGCCGGTTACTTCAACCCGCTCACCGGCTACATGAACAAGGCCGATGCACTGTCTGTAGCTAACGACATGAAAACCACTTCCGGTCTGTTCTGGCCTACTCCGGTACTGAATCTGCTGAAAGACGCAGCAGGCGTCAAAGCCGGTGATCGCATTGCCCTGAAAGATCCGAACGTTGAAGGCCATCCTGTTATCGCCATTATGGATGTTGAAGCCGTCGAAGAATTCAGCGATGACGAAATCGCACTGATCTCCAAAAAAGTTTACAACCCCAGCCCTGACGAAGCACACCCCGGTGTTGACGCTTTCATGGAGCAAGGCAAAGTCCTGCTTTCCGGCCCGATTCAGGTATTGAACTTCTCCTACTTCCTGAGCGAATTCCCGGACACCTTCCGTACAGCAGTTGAAATTCGTAACGAAATCGCTGAGCGCGGCTGGAAAAAAGTCGTTGCCTTCCAGACTCGTAACCCCATGCATCTGGCTCACGAAGAGCTCTGCCACATGGCCATGGAACGCTTAGGCTGTGACGGCCTGGTTATTCACATGCTGCTGGGCAAACTGAAGAAAGGCGATATCCCTGCCCCGGTGCGTGACGCCGCGATTCGCAAGATGGTTGAGCTGTACTTCCCGGAAAACAGCGCCATGGTTACCGGCTACGGTTTCGACATGCTCTACGCCGGTCCCCGTGAAGCTGTACTGCATGCCGTCTTCCGTCAGAACATGGGTGCCACCCACTTCATCGTTGGTCGTGACCACGCCGGTGTTGGCGATCACTACGGTGCCTTTGATGCCCAGACTATTTTCGAAGAAGTGCCTGCCGGCGCGCTGCAAATCGAAATCTTCAAGGCCGACCACACTGCCTACTCCAAGAAATTAGACAAGGTTGTTATGATGTGTGAAGCACCTGACCACCAGAAAGAAGACTTCGTTCTTCTGTCAGGCACTAAAGTACGTGAAATGCTGGGTAACGGCATTGCTCCACCAAAAGAGTTCTCACGTCCTGAAGTAGCTCAGATCTTGATGGACTACTACAAAAGCCTGAACGACTAAGTTTTACACTTAAGTTGTGACGAAAAACGGCGCTGATCTTTCGATCAGCGCCGTTTTTTTATCATTAATTTTTATTCTCCTTTAAACAACTGTAAAGAATCCCAACTCGTTCCAGAGCTAAATTCAATTTCTTGTAAATCTTGCTTACATATTAGTATTCGATGCAATGCTAATATTTAAACAAGCCATTGAAAGTAATGAGTTTTATGTTTAAGGCATAAATTTTGCTTTATTTCTATTCAGAGCTGTATAACAATAACGACTAAATAAAAAAACAAGGAACAAGGGATTAAAATATGAACATAATCAATAAAAAACTTATCTGCACACTGTGCCTCTGCCTGCTGCCAGTCGTATCTCAGGCAAGTATTATTAACTTTGACTTTACCGGACGACTTGTTGTCGTTAGTGGTGGGAGTATTGTTGGCCCGGCATACACACCGATAGCCGCTTCACTAGAATACGACACGGCATCAGGCATTGGTAACAGCGCTATGTCGATTGAAATGAATGATTTTTACCTTGGTGCACCGGCTACATTCCACGACATTACTATGACACGTCAGGCTGGCACTAACTTAATTGATGGTACAGTTCTGGTTGATTGGAACAGTAACTTAAACATGGAACTATTTGTCCAATGGGATGCCACAGGTCTTTTTAACGCCATTGATTACGGTCTACAGGCGGGAGATGTACTGAGTGGTACAGACCTCTATCACGATAATGATGCATCTGGAACCTTTACTGCTGGTGACACATATCTGGCAGACGTAGGAAGCGTAGCAACCCCTTATTCAGATACGCTTCAATTAGCCGCTGATATGCAAGGTGCCACCCCCATGGCAGGCACCGCAGCTAGCCCTGGTTTTATAGACGGCCCATTCATAGGTGTTCAAGGATTTTTAGACATTGGTAGCGGAAATAGCCTGCACGTGACTTCAGTATCTGCCGTACCTGTTCCCGCTGCAGCATGGTTGTTTGGCTCTGGTCTTTTGGGCTTAATTGGAGTAGCAAGACGCAAAACTGCTTAGTTACTTTTAAAGATAAAAATAAAAACGGCGCTGATCGAAAGATCGCGCCGTTTTTTTGGCTTTCACTTATTCTCCGCAGTAAAATGGTCAGTATGAAACCAGATACATCTACTGCCATGCAGAACATCATCGACGAGGTACGCGAAGTCATGCCTTTCGATGCAGGCGAAGCGAAATTATGCTCAGATTTCTGTCAGGGTTGTTCGTTGAAGCTGTTAGGCTTTCTGGAAACGGAACTGGAAGATTGGGAACAGAAATTACAGGATGGTGTGCAGCCAAATTTTGGCGATATTAATCGTATGAGCAAAACCTGTAAGAAGGTTTATACGATTTTGCAGAAGAATGGACTGGTTGAGGAATAGTTTTTCCTTTTGTCATCACAATATATTCATCAATAATCCGTCATTCCGGCGTGACTTTGGCCGGAATCCAGTTTTTTATATTTTGATATTTCAGTGGTAGCGGGTTCTCGCACCCATCAACCAAAGTCATGAGTTACCACAACAGGTTTGCAAAAAGAAAAAATTTAAATTATTTGTAGGTTTGAATTCATTCGAACCTACAAAAGCTTTTCTCTGCGTTCTTTGCGCTCTCTGCGGTGAAAACTTTTTTATTTAAAACTTCGGCCTCGGCACAAACGCGACTTCATCACCGTGTTCAATCAGCGTATAGGGTTCGGAAAACTGCTTGTTCACCGTGACCTGAACCCGGTCATCGGCATACCGCTCTTTCCAGCTCTCGCCGCGTTTGCGCATCCACGCCAGCAGCGTTGCCACGTTGGTGACTGAGTCGGGAATGACGACCTCCTCTTCATTCTTACCGGACAGTTTTGCCAGTTCGATAAAATAGACCAGCTTGATGTGAACCTTGCCATCGTCACCAATTAGCCTTCCTTCTCCACGCTGTAAATTATGTGCGGCGAGTTTTTTTAAATAATCCGCCCAGTTCTGTTCATAATTCACACCCAGTTCGTGCAGGCTGGACCATGAGAAAATGCCGGTATTATGGCCATCATCAAAATTAATTTTTAAGGCGTAACCACCCTGAGGTTCCAGACTGGAGATATTCACCATCTCTTTGCCGTGGACGGGCTGTGTCATGGCTTTAACTTCGGCGGAGGTGGAAAACACCCGCAGATACTCACAGGGGTACTTGAAACGGAAGCCATCTGAAAATGCGAGTTCCAGTAAGCGGGATTTCTGATGCAGACTGATTTCGGTGGGGGTAATACTGTTTTCTTTTTCTGACATGGTAATAATTTGATTTCTTTACAGATCAAGTAACGCGCCATTCTACCTGTAATACATGCCAGTTATAGCCAAACATCTTAAGGATAATAACTCTCAATTTACCGATAGCCAGAAAATCATATCTCACTGATTTTTATACAAAAATACAAATGGGTTCCTTCATAAGTAAAATTTATCACTACAGTAGTAAGTTTATATGGTGTTTATACCTTAAGGCACTATGGTTCGCACCCGAAACGACCTGATTTCTTTGCTTTTTTACCGGCATTGCGCCTAAAATGCGAACCCCGCCCTTTTTTATTCGTACCTGGGATCTCTTTCAGGTGCTAACACTATTTCCAGCTGGTAAGATGACTACAGTTACGGGTCGCTACAGACAGCTGAATAACCGGCGACTGGCTCCTTCGTAAACCTGAAAGATGAGGAAAAGGTAGAGATTAATGTAGCTCCACCGCTCTGTTCGGACATTACGTTGTGATCTGCTGTAATTGCAAAAAATAAAACTCCAGGAGTTAATAATAATGCCTACTTTCGTACGTACAGAAAAATGTGATGGCTGTAAAGACCAGGATCGTACAGCTTGCATGTACATCTGCCCTCACGATTTGATGAAGTTGGACAAGGACGGTTCAGAAACCGGACACGCCATGATGGCTTACAACCAGGAACCTGAGCAGTGCTGGGAATGTTATGCCTGCGTTAAGATCTGCCCTCAGAACGCTGTTGAATGCCGTCATTATGCTGACGTTGTACCTTTGGGTGGTTCCGTACAGCCTCTGCGCGGTGCTGATTCAATCATGTGGACAATCAAATTCCGTAACGGAACTATGAAACGTTTCAAATTCCCCTTCCGCACCACCGCTGAAGGCTCTATCGAGCCTTATGCAGGCAAACCCGAAGCTGACATAGCCAAGATCGAAGACAACGGTTTCTTCAATCACATGGAACAGAAAGGTTACCGCGCCGGTGATCGTAGTGAACTGATCAAACTTTAATTAAAGAGGTTTAAAAAATGGCAGAATTTGGAAAACCTGAAGTCATCGAAGAGGATGTAGACATCCTTCTTATCGGTGGTGGTATGGCCTGTTGTGGCACAGCATTTGAAATTCCACGCTGGATCGAAGCATCAGGTGCTAACCTGAAAGTAAGACTGGTTGATAAAGCCGCTATGGATCGCTCTGGTGCGGTTGCACAGGGTCTGTCTGCAATCAATACTTACATTGGTCCTGATCAGGACCCTGCTGACTACACACGTATGGTCTCTAACGACCTTATGGGCATTACCCGTGACGATCTGGTATACGACTTAGGTCGTCATGTTGACGAGTCTGTGCATTTGTTCGAAGAATGGGGCCTGCCCATCTGGAAAACTGATGAAAACGGTGAGCGTTTTGACGGTTCTAAAGGCATGACACCTTTGAAAGATGGTGGCAAGCCGGTACGTTCCGGTAGATGGCAGATCATGATCAACGGTGAATCCTACAAATGGATCGTCGCCGAAGCGGCTAAAAAAGCACTGGGCGTCGAAAACATCAGTGAGCGTGTATTCATCGTTAAACTGGTTAACGACAAGAATGACCCCAGCCGCATCGCTGGTGCTGTTGGCTTCTCTACTCGTGACAACACCGTCCACGTATACCGCGCTAAAGCCATTCTGTTGGCCGCTGGTGGTTGTGTAAACATCTTCCGTCCACGTTCAGTGGGTGAAGGTATAGGTCGTGCCTGGTACCCGGTATGGAATGCCGGTTCTACCTACTCAATGGCCGCTGAAGCAGGCGCTGAGTTGACTCTGATGGAAAATCGCTTCGTACCTACCCGTTTCAAAGACGGTTACGGTCCTGTTGGCGCATGGTTCCTGTTGTTCAAGTCTAAAGCGACTAACGCCTACGGTGAAGATTACATGGCCAAGAACAGGGCTATGCTGGATGACTATCCTCCATACGGAGCGGCTTCGACTCCTGCATCCTGTCTGCGCAACCACTTAATGCTGAAAGAACTGAAAGACGGCAACGGTCCTATCTGGATGGATACTGTTACAGCTCTAGCTAACCTGCATGAGACTCTGTCACCGCGTGAAGTTAAGCATCTGGAAGCTGAAGCCTGGGAAGACTTCCTTGACATGTGTGTCAGTCAATGTGGTATCTGGGTTGGTGAGAACATTGAGCCCGAGAAGAAAAACTCTGAGCTGATGCCTACCGAACCATACCTGTTGGGTTCACACTCAGGTTGTTGTGGTATCTGGACTTCAGGCCCTACTGATGTTGGCGCGCCAACTATAGAAACTGAAGAAGGTGTACCTTCTCACCTGCCACAAGGCTGGAACTGGGGCTACCGTGGCATGACCACTGTTAGCGGTCTGTTTACAGCTGGCGACGGTGTTGGTGCTTCCGGTCACAAATTCTCTTCTGGCTCTCATGCTGAAGGTCGTATGTGTGCCAAGTCTATGGTCAAGTACTGCCTGGATAATGCAGATTTCAAACCAGAGCTGGACACTCCAGTAGAAGAGCTGGTTTCTGATATCTACAAACCCGTTAGAACTTATTTTGAGCATAAAGACTACACCACTGCTATCGACATTAATCCTTACTACATCACTCCAAAAATGTTGCAGTTCCGTCTGCAAAAAATTATGGATGAATATGTAGGGGGTGTTGCTACTTACTACAACACAAACGCCGAAATGATGAAAGTAGCCGGTGAAAAACTGGACATGCTGAAGGAAGATGCTGAAAAAATGCGTGCTAAAGACCTTCACGAATTACTTCGTGCCTGGGAAAACTATCACCGCATCCTGACAGCTGAAGCTCATCTGAAACACATCGAGTTCCGTCAGGAATCTCGTTACCCCGGTTTCTATTACCGCACTGACAAGAACTTCATTGATGAAGAAAACTGGCATTGCTTCGTTAATTCAATTTACGACAAAGAAACCAAACAGTGGACCTGTTTCAAACGTGCACACGTTGATCTGGTCGACAAGTCCAAACTGTTCAAATAAATCTTGAATGGTAAGTACTAAAAAATCCGGGCGCCGTGAGGTGCCCGGATTTTTTTATTATGTGTCCCGGGTTTTCGAATAAGACATTCGCCTACGACTGACCCGTTAGCAATCAGCAATAACTCAAAGCCCGGCTTGAACAGGCCACCTTCGAATCACATTATCGACAGGGTCGTCGATTCCGGAAACAACAATACACCCCTTACCCGCCTTCCTGGCACGATAGATAGCAGTGTCGGCATCTTTAAGCACCGCATCAACGCCTGTTAAATCGGATGTCAAAAAACGCAAACTGATGCTGGAATCAATCTGCAATATCATTGCTTTTAAACCGATTACTTTAACCAGCTCTCGCTGAATTCTTCTGGTTATCGCTAAGGCTTTACTCCTTGCAGCGTGTTCTTCAATATCAAGCTGCTCCAGTACAATAACAAATTCATCCGCACCAATACGACTAACAATATCTTCAGTCCTCAGTAAAGACTTTAAACGTCCGGCGACCTCAACCAGTACGGCGTCTCCGGCATTGTGTCCACGTTCATCATTTATGTCCTTAATACCATCTAAATCTATAAACAGCAGCGCTCCGTATAATTTATGTAATTTTTTCCTGACAAAAACGGGCAGTAGCTTTTCAAGAAACTCTACCAGCAAACGGGGATTGGGTAATTCGGTCAATGAGTCACGGTGCACCCGAACATTATCCTGATGAAGAGCAGCTTCATGCGCAATGACATAAGGCTTGATTATCCAGAGATAAATCGCCGGTGCAATCAGCATTACCAGCATGGCCGCATCCAGAGCGGCTATTTCATAGGGCCCCAGCTCAAAACTCCTGAACATTAAAGCCATCATAATGCCAATTTCAGCGAGAATAATAATGCTGACTATGCGCAGGATAATCTGTGTTATCGTTAGCTTTTTCATCTATCTGCACCGCTACTACTGGTTATAAAACGAATTACTTTTATTCCTATCCCAGGTCTAAAACTCATATTCCGAATGTTTTATCTGAGATTTCTCTAATCACCTGCCGGTAAAAGCGAGTGGGAAATTAGCAAAAGAAACTTACTGACTGAACTAACATGATTGCACCTTAAATTTTTCAACCCCCCAACCTAATTAACAGCTCAGCTGCCTGATCAGGATTTATGCAATCTTTCAGAGCCTGAATTACCGGTAATTCTGATATTTCTGTTTTTTCTGATTTAACTCAATGATACGACTTCCCCACGTGAAGTCAAGCATTGCCTTTCAACACATGTTTTAACCTTAATTATCAATGGGTTATATTTTCTTAGCGGGTGCTTACTGCGTTAAAAAGGACAATCTCCACTTCATGGCAGACTGTTTCAGGACTGGATACAAATTTGACAGGGGAACCCGAAGGAGAGCTTCATCCTTGATAATTTATTAATAGTGCTTCTGAGGAATATTTAAAGACGCTGGCGCGGCAGTACCGACAACAGAATTACCAGAGACCGGGCAAGGGGGATTACTCAGAGCAGTTAAACAACCGGCAACCACACTGTCACCGTCGTGCCCTGGCCTTTTGTGCTCGTTAACTCAAGCCGGCCTCCATGGATGGCCGTAATTGATCTGGCGATGGCAATGCCCAGGCCACTGCCCGGGACAGATGGCAGCTCACCCACCCGATAAAAGCGCTCACCGACACGAAGCAGGTCGCTCGGTGCAATGCCAATGCCCTGATCACTGATACGCACGCCAAACTCGTCATAACCATTGATACTGCGACTTACAGTAGTGACATCTACATTGCCGCCATCGACTGAATACTTCACGGCATTACTAATAATATTGGAGAAGACCTGTTTTATCTTATCAAAATCATAGCTCACTTCCGGCCAGACATCGGGCTGCTCAAAACTAATTTTTACCTGATCTGAGATATCTTTTGCACTGGCAAGCACTTCCTTCAATAGTTTTTCCAGCGTCCTTTTCTCAAAATTGAAATTTCTGCCTTTCCTTACATCCAGTCCTTCAATATCCAGAAAATCATCAAACATATTTTTAAAACTGGTCGCCTGACGATGAATAGTGACAGCAATCTCTTTCTGCTTAGCCGTATCGAATTCGCGTTTTGACAGTAACTCACTAAAACCCAGTATACCTACCAGCGGTGTGCGTAATTTATGCGCCGCTGCAGACAGTAACTCACTCTTGATGCGCTCATCGGCTTCCTGTTCGTGGGTTATATCATGAAAATAGAGAACCTTTCCCTGAGCCAAACCTTCCTCGTTATGAATAACCCGTGCTGTCGCGCTGATTAATCGACGTTGAGGGCGAGCTAACTGTATGACAACACCCTCTGCCGTCACGCCTTTTTCAAGCACCTGGTTCTCGCCTGTTTCGCACAAATCAACCAGGCGGCTATTTAATGCATTTTCATCAATACCGATTAGATCCATAGATGAACAACCGGCAACATCAGAGAAAGCTGAATTAACATATTCAATTTCCCCCTTGTTGTTAATGAAAATAATTCCATCAGGACTGAGATCAGATATGGCTTCAAAAGTAACGGTCTGCATAGCGGCGCATGAATCTATTAAATGGGTAACCAGAATAAAACCCATCGTCTAAAAAGTCCACGATTATTAACCTTCCTAGCGCTTAGAAGGCTGTCGTATTCAGGGGGATTAAAGCGAGAGAGTGGAAGAGCGGCCAATTCATCCTGAACCCGATAGCCGCATCAGTATTTTTTATATATGATTATGGTGAGATATTGCTGACCTTGCAGTGTATGATTTCGAAATATTGCGACTCTTCATTGGCCACAGCGACATAGCAGCAGCTGGCGTCGACTTACCTGGTTTATGGCAGGGCTCAACGGCGACAGGAAGACAGCATAGGTCTACCACCCACATAGACCGTGCTCATTAGCTGTAGCCTCTCTCTAATCCCTGCCAGAGGACTGACAACACCAAAACCCGGCGACTTATTATCAAGGTGCTTATCCAGCACAACGAGAATATGACAATTAACCCTGAATATTGCGCAATGTATTTCACCTATTTCCGGTACATTTTTCAACTTAAACATCACCGGATGGCGCTGTGGATGAGCCACGATTTTACCGATTACCGTAACGAGCTTTCCGTACAGAGCATCATCATCTCTAAAGCCCCACAACCAGTTAGCACCCGCCTCGTTGGTATAGTCAAAAGTACCATCTTCATTAAACAAAACAATACCTTCACTCATCGATTCAAAAATTTTTAATTCTTCAGTTAACATGTCTCATCCTCATATCGAACTGGATCATTAATCGGGATTAATCAACAACCATAATAAATCGAGCCGTCGTGTCTAATAAAAATTCGTTGTAATGTAAACGTATCCGGTGTGCGATTGTTCTTCTGGAATATTCTCCATCTCGATAGCACCTCCAAATTCTAATTGCTGCTCTCCTTTTTCACTTTGGCTTGCCTGATTAAGTGTTAACTGTGAATCGACAATTTTCAGCTCACTATAAAATTCATCGTCTGAATTGGTGGGTAGCGATACGGAAACATCATAAGCATGTCCACTATCATTATGAATTTTTAATGTTGCCGCATCACCTGTGCCTGAGGCACTCAAATGAACGGTGCTCTCGCCGGTGCCTTCATTGCGTGAACCACTAAAGAGCGCAGCTCCTGAGATAGAAAATGAGCTAATGGGAACAATGTTTGCACTGACCTGAGCGGTGACACTTGCTGCTTGTACGCCAAATGGCAGAGCACTCAGTGCCGTCATCATTAATATTTGTCTAACTGATTTGAAATCCATCGCCTTGCCCTCTGTTCTGATTTTTCTTTCTTTTCCGTTTCTTCTGGATTAAAGATAGACCGATCGGGGCTGTTTGTCAATTGATTTCCGTTATTTCTGCATTACACTTTTTATAAATTTACTCAATTACTTCAACAACTTACGCAGTTAAATCACTACTGCAAAGGCTTAAGAGGCGATAGACGGGTTCAATTACCGGATGAATGGGTGCGCCTGCCCAGAGGAATTAGATAATGAGGCCTTATAACGGCATGCCTGGAAGGCGTTTTAAGCTCGGGAGAGCTTACAAAAGCTCAGGCGGAAGGATGCGAACTATGGGGAGTGTGTTTGACAGAGAAAAGCGCCCTTGCTGTCACAGAATTACATGCAGCATGTGATGGTTATCCGGTCTCTCCTTTTCCGGTCTCCGGTGTCTTTCAGGGCTGTCTTTCAAGATGTCGCAGGAGGCTATCGGGTTTGGGGGAATTGAAGCGAGGGAACGGGAGAGTGAGCGCACTATTCCCGATTTTGAGGCGCATAGTTATTCTACGCAACGAAAAATCGGGGGAATTTGGGCCGCTCTCCCGCTACCGCAGCCAATTTATCCTGAACCCGACAGCCTCCTGACCGTTACATCTGTTCAATGAAGCGTTCAACCCGACCGAACTCATCTTTGAGCTGCAAAGCCAGCAACAGCTGCAGGGTTTCAGCCATTCCATTTTTGTTCGCCTGTTCCATATTAAGACACAATTCAGCCAGACGTTCCGCACCGACTGCTTTAGCTGATGACTTAAGTTTGTGCGCCAGAGCAGAGATTTCATCAAATCTGGCGGCTTCCGCTGCGTCAACTAACTCGTTAATGATGGGTATCGATGCCACTATGAATTTCAGCAGCAATGGTCTGCATTGTTCAATATCAGACCCAATTAAAGTTGCCAGCACCTGCGGATTCACCGGGGCATGATTTTCCTCGCTGCCTGATTTTCCAGTCTCGCCGGCGTGGGTCTCCGACGACGGCAAGGCGGGAAGAGACAACCATTTCTGGATCGCCCGGCCTAGATCATCCATCTCAATGGGCTTGGTTAAACAATCATCCATGCCGCTGTCTATGCATCTATCGCGATCCTCTGACATGGCATTTGCCGTTAATGCAACAACGGGGATACGCGAGCCAGTGGCTGTTTCCGCCTGGCGGATTTGTTTCGCCATTTCAAAACCATCCATTACGGGCATATGACAATCGGTAAGCACCAGATCAAAGGCATGGGTTTTCCATAATTTTAGTGCCTTGCGACCATCGGCAGCGAGCATGACTTCGTAGCCCAGCGCGGCTAACTGCATCGTGATCACCTGCTGGTTAATTTCGTTATCCTCGACCACCAGAATCAACCCTGTCCTGGCTGCAACGGCGCCGGCCTCCGCCTGTGGCGAAGATAAGCCGGCTGTCTCCAGTTCAGTTCCGGTCTCTTCCCCTCTTCGGCAACAGGAAGTAACATCCGCACTCATCCTGCCTGCCTGCACGGCCATGCATCGCAACAAGTCATTGATATTGAGCGGGTTTGCATCCACCACGGCATCATCCGCATAGGTGTTATCATCGTTTTGCGGCACCAGCAGCACCATTTTCGGTCGCTCAATCTCAGGCATGGCCGACAGGGCATGATAGATTCCATAATAATGCTCCGCGTCGGGCCACTGACAGAGCAGCACCACATCATACGGTTTCCCGGATTGCGCCATCTCATGCACTGCCTGCACAACAACTTTAGCGGCTTCATGCGGGTCATCAGCAGACAAGTCATCAACTATAGTACCCGCTTCAGTGATATAGCCGTGCAGCAGGTCGATCATACCTGCTCCCTGTGTTGTCGATGCACAGACCACTAACGCCTGCACCCCGCTCAGATCGGGTACCTGTACAGAAGGCGCCGGCTCTGGTAGGAAGTGCAGCCTGACCCTGAACGTGCTGCCTGCGCCCGGATGACTTTCCACCTCGATGCTACCGCCCATCAGTTTAACCAGCCGCTGGCAAATCGACAGCCCCAACCCGGTTCCACCATATCGACGCGTGGTGGAGGCATCCGCCTGGTTAAAGGGCGTGAATAACTGCTCAACAGCATCTGCGCTCATGCCGATACCGGCATCCTTCACAATCAGATCGATGGCCACACCTTCAGCACTGACGTCTCTGACCTCAAGATTGAGGTTAACAATGCCGGATGGCTCGGAAAACTTGATGGCGTTACCGACAAGATTGTAAAGGACCTGCCTGATGCGCACCGGATCGCTCTGGATTTTTTCCGGCAATCGATCATCCAGATGAACGGCAAGAGATATCGACCGGGCATCAGCGGATGGTGCCAGCGTCTTACAGACACTCATGACCAGATGTTCCAGATTGAGGGGCACCAGCTCAAGGCTGAGTTTGTTGGCCTCAATCTTTGAATAGTCCAGAATATCATCGATAATGCGCTGTAGAGATAGTGACGAATCTCTGATTACATTGAGCATATTAATCTGTTTCGGTCTCATGGAGCTGCTGCGCAATAGCTCTACCATGCCGACGATACCATTGATGGGCGTGCGAATCTCGTGACTCATCATCGCCAGAAAAGCGGATTTTGCGCGCGCCGCTGCATCCGCTTTCTCCAGAGCCAGCGTCAGTTCGCGGGTGCGTTCCTCGACCTGCATCTCCAGCACATCTCTGGCTCTGCGTAACTCGTCTTCCATAAAATGCCGCTGGCTCACATCGGTAGCAATGGAAACAAAGCGAACGATATCCTGACCATCAAAAACAGGGTGTATATCAATATCGATCCAGAACGGCTGGCCATCCTTACGATAATTAATGGTTTCGACCCGCACCGCTTCGCCCGCCTGAATAGCACGAGCCATGGTCGCTATTGTTTTCGGATCGGTCTCCTTACCCTGCAACAGCGCGCCGGGGCGCTGACCTATGACTTCGTCACTGCTGTAACCGGTTACTACTTCAAACGCCTTATTCACCCACTCAATTTTGCACTCCTTATCGGTCACTATGACCAGATTGTCGGTACTTTCAACGACCATCGCCAGCTTGCGCAGCTCATCCTGATAATATTTCTCCTGGGTCAGATCATGGATAACGGTGAGTGCTTTTACACCGTTTATAGATTCTAAGGGCGACAGTGAAATCTTAACCGGAATTTCACCACCCGCTTTATGCAAGCCGAAAATATGTGAGTTCTCGCTCATAGAGCGATATTCCGGCTGAGCCATGTATGTCTGGACCATTTCACTGTGATTTTTGAATCTTGCTGGAATAAGTACGGCTACCGATGAACCGGTCAGTTCGCCCTCTTCATAGCCGAATAGCTTTTCCGCAGCGACATTAGCCCGTTCAATGACGCCGGCTGTGTTCACCACCAGCATTGGCTCAGTGGAACTACTCATCAAGGCATCGACTTGCTTGCGCGCCCGCATCAATTCCTGCAACTGTTTTACCTGCTTACGCAACAGATGGTCGCGATCACTGAGAAAATACTGGAACGAGACAAAGGCATTGGCCAGCTCGCCTATTTCATCCTTGCGACCCAGGCCGACCACCGCCTCCATCCGGGAACCCTCTTTAAGACGGGACATGGCCCGGGTAATGGATTTAATCGGTTTTGTCAGAACAGAGCCGGCCCAGAAACCAAAACCAAGCACCAGAACTATAGACGCCAGTGCAGCCAGCGCATAATTACGGCTGGAATGCTGTGCAAACAGAGAAGTCTGGCTGGCGGGCAGATGAATTATAACCGTCCAGCCGTGCCCGCTGACATCGCCCGCAGACGGGCGCTTATCATAAACAACCAGCTGTTCACCCCCGGCAATTGCGGGTTTGTAGTACAGTCCGCGTGAAACTTCCACATCAGCCTGCTCCGCCTGAACAGCCAGACTCCTGCTGATGTTCTCGATGATCGCCTCATGCGAAAATTCAACCCCGTCGCTACTGTGATGCTGCTGTGCCTGTGAATATTCAGCGTGAACAGAACCGTCCCTGGCCAGCAGATGAAAATATGACTGCTGCACATCCATTCTCAGCAATGCATCCGCCCCCTGCTGCAAAAAACGCTCAATGGCCTGCATGCGCATGAAGGCCACAACGTGACCGGAAGAAGCATTACCGGGATTCGGTACCGGCACGATAATGGGCAATACATAACCGGTCTGCCCGCTGATACCCGGCACCCGCTCTGCGTTGACGGGTTTCAAAATGAGCGGTGCAGCTATATCACTTAAGATAATCTCCGCCTCGAAGATCGAAGCTAGCAGCCCGTCTTCGGTAGAGCTCTCTTTTTCATAAAGCCCGCTCACATCAATGCGCTCACCCGCATCGGTACTAGCTGCCGCCGCGAGCAATCGACCGTGACGATCGAGTTGCAGCACTAAACTGTAACTGTCGAATACGTCTAACAGATGTTCGGCAACGGCTACAGACTTTGCCACAGGCAAATTCCATGAACCGGAATCGGTGCCGTCTTTGCCGGCCAGATTGCCGGCGGTTACCTCAAGAAGCTTGATCTGATCTGAAAGAAACCCATTTATGCCGCGGTTAACCAGATAGGCAACATCGAGCAATTCCCCGATACTTTCTTCCCTGGCATCTTCATTTAAATGCTGACTGTAAAAATAAAACAGTACGACAGGTGTCAATGACACCAGCAACAGAAAAGCAATAAATCGGGCGCGCAGGCTATGTATCAACGCTGTTCCAGCCAGACATTAAAATGCTCGGCATCCATCGGCCGGGCAACGTAATACCCCTGAACCAGATCACAACCCAGTGCCGCGACCAGATCCCAGTCTTTTTGGGTTTCCACGCCTTCGGCCACTATCGTCATGTCCAGTTGTTTACCCAGATGAATACTGCTCTCCAGTATGGCACGCGCAGTGCCATTGCTATGTGCACCATTAACGAATGCACGGTCAATCTTGAGCTCACTAAAAGGCATGCGTTTAATGTGCTCCAAGGAGGCATAACCGGTACCAAAATCATCAATGGATAGTTCAGGTCCCTTCAACCTCAGGCGCGTCAGAATGTCCAGGCAGGTGCTAAAGTCTTTCACCAGTCGACTTTCGGTAATTTCAAAGATGAGATTTTTTATATCCATACCCGTTGTTTTTACTGATGCCGCCAGTCGATCAGGAAAATCCAGGCTATGCAGGTTATCCATAGAGAGATTAATTGAAACCTTGAAATTCCGGCCTTGTGCAGACCAGATGGCACCCTGCCGGCAGGCCTGCTCGATCACGGATTCTGTGACAGCATCGATGAGCTGATGTTGTTCAGCCAAATCGATAAATATATCAGGAGGAATCATGCCCTTTTCCGCGTGATGCCAGCGCGCCAGCGCTTCCACACCTTTAACAGCTGCTGATTTTATATCTATCTGGGGCTGGTAATAGACAGTAATATCGCCCGCCTGCAGAGCGGCCCGCAGCTCTTCAGCGCTGACTTCAGGTGCCGACCAGAAGGATTTTTTTTCAGCCACTTGATGATTAGCCAACAGTTGGTATAACGATTCCAATGATACCGGCTTGGTCAGACTGCCCATAAGATTAAGCCCGCGTGCTTCTGCAATGCTGTGCGCTGTTTCAAGGATACGCTGATCCTCACCACTGAACAGAACAATTCCACCGCTGTAGTCAATCGCAGCCAGGTGTCGAATGACTTCTATACCGTCCATTTCAGGCATTTGCAGATCACAGAACACATAATCAAACGGCTCGCTACGCGACAGGATAATATCAAGCGCCTGCTGTCCGCCGCTGACGCTAAGGACATCTTCAATACCTACCTGTTTAATCACCGTGCTGAGAAAATCACGCATAAACTCTTCATCGTCGACAATGAGCACGGTTTTTTTGCTTAATATTTTCTTATTCACGTACAACTCCATTATCACAGATACACTAAAAGATCACGAATGCATTATTTTTTATATTGGCATAAAGAATCATTTTTATATTAGAACATAAACATAAAAACACAACCTAATTCAATAGCCTGAATGCCTGCATAGCCCTTTGATGTTCAGCTTCAATATTTTTTAGCTGGTTATGAACATCTACAATATTATTATCAAGCGCCTGTATTTCCAGTTTTTCACAACATTTAGAAAACGCGATCGCCCCCATGCTCATGCCGACACCTTTCATGGCATGGGCGGCCTGAACCATATCTTCCAATTGATTTTGTTTTATAGCATTGTGCAATGCCAGTAGATGTTTTTCCACATCCCGCTCAAAACTATTTACCAACAAACCAAAACGTTCGTTCGCCAACTGTCTTAAGTCTTCAACACTCTTCTTATCAAGCGCATCATCACCAGCCGCTGCGCTCTTGCTTATATTGTTCTCAGGGTCCGGTACTTCCAATTCTGCATGATCAACTGTAATCACATCTCTCGAAATTTGATACTGCTTGTCTTCCGGCAACCATCGGCTCAGTATTCTGCGAAGCTTATCCAGGCTAACCGGCTTGGCCAGATAATCATCCATGCCTGCAGCAATGCATACTTCCTTATCACCTTTCATTGCATTGGCGGTGAGCGCAATAATGATTAAATGTTCCGAGCCTACCGCCTTTTCCTGTGCCCGAATAATACCGGTTGCAGTATAACCGTCCATAATCGGCATTTGACAATCCATAAGGACGAGATCAAAATTTGATTTGTTTATTTCTCTGAGCGCAACACGGCCATTATTGGCCAGAACAACCTCGATACCTAATGTATTGAGCATTTCCTGCTCCACCGCCTGATTAGTCGCGGCATCATCAACCAGCAGTACTCTGACGCCGCTGAAAATAATATCCTGTTGCTTATAGATATCTTCTTCTCTGCGTTGCTTTTCTTCCTGGCCGGTAACCTTAAGCAGCGCATCAAAAAGTGATGACTGCCGGACTGGCCGGGTAAGCTGACAGTCAATATGGGAGTTGTCCTCAATAATGCCCGTCTCTTCGGTTAAAGAACCCAACGTTATTATATGAATGTATTGCAGGTCCGGATCCGCCTTTATCTTCTGCGCCAACTTTAAGCCGTCAACCTTCGGCATCTGTAAATCAAGCAACATTATCTGATAGGGTTTATCATTGCTTATGGCATCGCGCAACATCGGCAACACGGCATGACTGTCACCAACATCTGCACTTTGAACCTTCCAGCTGGACAGATACCTGCCCAGAATCTTACGGTTTGTATCATTGTGATCAACCACCAGCACCCTGATATCTTGCAGCAAGCCTTTTTCTCTACGTTCCACTCTTTGTTCTACTTTTGATAAAATAACGTAAAACGAGAAAATAGAACCTTCCCCCAATTCACTGTTCACACTTATCTCACCGCGCATCATGTCAACCAGTTGCTTACATATTGAAAGACCGAGTCCTGAACCACCATATTTGCGCGTGGTTGTTCCGTCTGCCTGAGTAAAGGCATCGAACAATTTTTCAAGCTGGTCTTTTTTAATTCCTATTCCAGTATCCTCGACTTCAAAACAGAAGATTACCAGATTATCACTCTCTGATATTTTACAGAGCCGCAAGTCGACTTCTCCGGTCACAGTAAATTTAATCGCATTATTGATCAGATTGGTAATAATCTGGCGAAGCCTTACCGGGTCTCCGCTAACCTGCAGCGGCACATCTGCTGAAATATAGCAATTGAGATCGAGCTGTTTAGCATAAGCCTGCTTTGACATTGATCTAACGCTATCCTCAACGACTTCATGCAGGTTAAAGACTGCATTCTCCAACTGCATTTTCCCGGCTTCAATTTTGGAGAAATCCAGAATATCGTTGATTACAGTGAGCAGTGATTTTGCTGAACTCTCGGCGGTGTGCAGATAACCGGTTTGTTTTTCAGTGAGCGGGGTAATGCTCAGCAGTTCCAGCATTCCCAGTACACCGTTCATGGGGGTTCTGATTTCGTGGCTCATATTGGCCAGAAATTCAGATTTGGATCGTGTGGCCTGCTCCGCCTTTTCTTTTTCGGCTTTGAGCTGATCTTCGATGCGCTGACGTGCGGAAAAATCTCTGACGATAGCGACAAAACGCGGGCTTTCGTCTTTTGGCGCCAGATACTGCAAAACAACATCAACCGGTGCCAGTGTGCGGTCTTTTCGCTGAAATTCGGTCTGAAACAGCAGGGTGTGCGCGGCTCCCTGCAGCAGCATCGGGGTTATAAATGCACGGAATGCTTCCTCATCAAAATCAGGAGTAATATCTGTCAACCTCATATCGAATAACTCTGCCCGGGTGAAGCCCAGTTGCCGCACGGCAGCCTGATTAACATAAAAGAATTTCAGCGAACCGGGGCTAAGCATGAACACGCCGTCCTCGATCATATCTGAAGTGGTTTTGAATAATCTAAGCTCCTGTTCCGCTTTTTTCCTCTCGGTAATATCAAGCACACTGCCGTACATACGAGTCGGTTCGCCTCTGGCATTGCGCTCAAGCTCTGCTTTGGCAACCACAATCCGCTCGGCACCATCGGGACGAATGATCCTCATCTCGGTTTCATAAGGTTGACCATTATTCAGCGTGTTTTCTAATTCAGCCTTGACCCTGTTACGATCATCCGGATGAACACACTCTAAAAAAGTATCATAACTGACTTCAAACTGCTCCGGCGGCTGCCTGAAAATGCAGTAAGTTTCAGCCGACCACACCAGTCGATTACGAACAATGTCCCAATCCCAGCTTCCCAGATGCGCCATGCGCTGGGCATTCACCAGACTCATTTTGCTTTTGGTCACACTGTTACGGGCAAATGTAAAAATCAGATTGAACACTACGACAATTAAAATACTAAAGGTGACGCCGAAAGCCATCACCTTGCGCAACAGCAGGTGTGTTGCATAAGCTTCCTGAGCATCCATTTCTGCCGCAATGCCTATGTCCAGAGCATCATTCCAGCGCCATATACCAATCACCGGCACACCTCTGTAATCGTTATAGCCGTCCAGATTCAGTCCATCTTCCCCATTTACCGCGCGCTCCGCCATCAACGTCAGGGGCTGTTGCGAGCGTAGCATTTCAGGGTGGTAACCTGTCATCATATTGCCGCCGGGATCACGCAGTTGCAGGTTGAAAATGCTGGACTGGCCGAATTCCAGCAGCCCCATTCCCCAAAGCGTTTCAGTAAATCTGCTTTCACTCAGTAACTGCCCGGCCTGATTGAAGATATAAATCTCATCAAATTCACCCAGCTGACCCTGCTGTAAAATTGCAGCAAGATCTTTTACCGGGCTCATTTTTAAGGCGAGTAGCGCAATAACTTCACCACTTAAGTTCTTAACAGGTGCTACGGTAAACATGGTGGGCTGATCAGATACCGGATTGTTATTCGAATCGGCTAGAGGGATATTCGCCTTTTGCGGCAGACTGTGTACAGTATGACCGGCTATGGCTTTATCCAGAATGTGCTCGGGAATATTGCTGACCGCCCCCAGATCACCACCCGAATGAGAGGCAAGATTTATTTTTTCTGTCGAAATAATAAAGTAATCAAGGTGGTGCTTATCCGAAGCAACCAGCGGTGACAGTAACTCACGCAGAGCTTTTTGCTCATGGGCAGTTTTGAGCAACACTTCGTCTACAGGATATTTAAGCAATGATGCTGTCATCTCACGAAGCAGCGATGTCTGTGCCCAGGAAGTGACCATCTGCTCGTGATGGCTGTGCCATTCGATCAGCGACCTTTCTGCCTGCCCGATCAGGGCGGTTAACATTGCACGCTTTTCGCCGCGTATGCGCTTTTCAAAAAACTGCTCGGTGAAAACAGCACCCACGACCAGCAATGCGATAACCAGCAGGCTTGTACTATAGAACAGGCAGGTTTTCCATTCGCCATTAAGCGATTTTATCTGGCAGATTTTTTTACTCACACTCACGCAATAAAACCCCTATTTAAGACTTGAGCGTGTAACTTCAGCGACATCATGTGCATCAGAATATAAATCTTAATGATAATAATGCGGCAATCACATTAGATTATTAAGATACTTACGTATTTTTGGTTCATCTCGAACCATGTGACTAAGATCGTAGATTTACTCCGGGCGCCGACTGTTTAAATTATCCAGACGCACTTTTGCATGTTGCTCAATAAGATCAAAAGGTATCGGCTTCTGGTAAACTTCTATTCCCTCAGGCACTCCTCCTTTCTCCTTAATATCCTCTTTGGATAAAGCCGAAACCACAATAATTTCGGTAGTCTGTAGCTCAGCTTGTCGGTTCAACACCTGGAGCAGATAAAAACCATCCATGTTCGGCATTTGTAAATCCGTAACAATCATATCCGGTTGCCAGGCACCTATTTTTAGCAACCCTTCGTAACCGTCACTGGCTGTTTGCAATTCAACAGGAATCGTCCAGCCTTCTACATGGAATCGATACAGGGTTAATAAATCAGGCTCGTCTTCTATCACCAGTAATTTCAATCTGGGCTGATTTATTTCATCACCCAACAGCTTTTTCTGTAGCGCTTCGATATCCGATACCTGGAAGCGGCGGTGACCGCCCGGGGTTTTCCATGCCGGTAAAATATCTGCATCAGCCCACAGCTGAATGGTTCTCGTGGTCACCGACAGAAACGCGGCGGCCTCTTTGGTTGTACATGTTTCTTTTTTAGTTTCAATTACTTGCGACATATTAAGTCCAATGGTTTTTTATTTTTATGTATTTATTCCGGATTTTCCGGTATTTCAGATATATATAGGCCTGTTTTCCGTTTATGTCAATCTACAAACAACTAATTTGTAGAGAGTGAATAAGGACTTTCTCTCCAATAACGATGGTTTTTGATTTTATCAGCTCATCATTTAACAGCCTGCGAGCACACCTGTTTGCGGGTTTATGGAATTACTGTCAGATAACATAACATCATACGGGGACAGAAATGGACAGGTTGTAATAAAACAGAAACATTCTTATAAACCATTCGTCAGACAAACGTAAGTAATTGATTTTTATAGTATAGGTAATCGAATATCGATCTTTAGAATGCCTGTATTTAGTGTATAATTCGCCTCCTGAAATCCTGTAAATGTGATTCCGATCCATAATTAAGACAGAATTTTACAAAACCAGATTGAGCAAACCGTTTCGATGACACCCATGAGTGAGCAAAAATTCGACCTTCCGCACCATAGCCCGGTTCAGCCCACGCGGCTGGAGCTTGATGATGAGATAAAATTCCGCTGTCATCGCGGCGTTTCATGCTGGAACGAATGCTGCGCGAGAGCGGATGTTACGCTCGCCCCTTATGACATCATCCGTTTAAAAACACATCTGGGTATCGATTCAACCGAGTTTCTGGCTAAATATTCAGTCCCTTTTGAAATTGACGCCCACGGCATACCCGGCATCAAACTGCGCACTGATGATTCAGGTGCCTGCCTGTTTATGACCGAAGATGGCTGCTCGGTCTATGAAAACCGCCCTACTGCCTGTCGTTATTACCCCTCGGGTCTGCTGTCCATGCGCGCACTGGGCAAACCGGACGATGAACAGCATTTTCTGTTGATTAAGGAAGAGCACTGCAAAGGTCACGAAGAAGACAATGTTATTACCATTGGTGACTACCGCAAGGAACAGGGTGTTGATGGCTATGATGAGTTAAATCGTGATTATTACCGCATCATTCTGAAGAAAAAATCGACCGGCCCCACTATTGGCGCCCCTTCGAACATGAGCCTGCAACTGTTTTTTATGGCCAGCTATGATGTCGATCGTTTCCGTCGTTTTGTGATGAGCGAAAACTTTATAAAAATTTATGACATCACTGATGAGCAGTACGAAAAGCTGGAAAAAGATGATGTTGAGCTGATGAAGTTTGGCTTCACGCTAATGAGACAGGTGCTCTTTGGCGAATTATCCATTAAAGAACGCGAAGGCGCCTGGGACAAGCGCGCCGAAGAACGTCGTGAGATTCTCGAGTATCGCAAAAAGATCGAAATTGAAGAGCATATGAGTAAACAGGAAGAAGCACGCAAAGCCGCCATTGATTCCGGCACCGACAAAGCGGAAATCTAAGCCTATGAGCCTTGCCGTAAAAGTTGGGATTCTCTCCGATACGCACGGTCATATTGATGAGCGTGTCGTTAATGTCATTGCCGATTGTGACTTTGCTGTTCATGCCGGTGACATCTGCGGCGCGCATATTCTGGAAAAACTAAAACCCCGTATCGATGTCATCGCAGTGGCGGGCAATAATGATCATGCAATTCTGTGGCATGAAAATGAAGCAGAGATCGTCGCTGCCCTGCCTTATTCCACTCAATTGCAATTACCCGGCGGTTTAATCATTATCGAACACGGTCATCGTCTGGGCCATCATCCTGACCATGACCAGTTTCGCTGGGATCATGCTGAAGCCAGACTGGTGATTTATGGCCATACCCACAAACGCATTATCGACCAGACAGCTGAACCCTGGGTGATTAACCCCGGTGCAGCCGGCAAGGTCAGAAACCACGGCGGCCCTTCCTGCCTGATACTGCACGCCTCTGAAAGCCACTGGCAGATTGAAACGGTTCTATTTGCGGAGAGTGTTGCGGCTTAAGGGCAGTTAAAAACCAAACTTTCAACTGCCAGAATTTATTAGACCGGATGTTTCATAAAGTTAGGCTTTTATATACACCCAGCCCTTTTTGAGGCGCTGTGGAATTATGTCTGCGGCCGTTCTGTCAACCACCACACCGGGCATCAAAACAATTTCAACACCTTCAATGTTATGGGCTTTAGCAATAGATTGCTTGCAGGCAAAAAACGATACATTACCGTCAGCGGCCATTTTTTGTAAACGCTCTATATAAGGCGATACACCCGGCCTTAAAACATTAATACCTGATTTATTAGTGACAATATCCAGTTTCATTGGCGTATTGGCTTTGCGATAAGTCGCCAGTAACTGATCAGCTTCAGTTAAGGCGGCATTTACCACCTGCACATCGCCCGAATCGATATGCAGCACAATTTTGCGTTGCGTATGATCCACGCTTGCCTGATTAGCTACATATTGAAAAGTATTTTCAGCAGAGATAATTCCTTTTGCGCCGGGGCTATACTGGTAAGTTCCCCAGCCTAATAACACCCCTATAGCCAGCGTTACCGAGGCCGCCATCGCTTTTGCATAAATTGAGCGCGAACTTTTTACCCCGACCTTCTCATAGCGTGAAGGTGGCACTTCACTGTAGGCGTAACCGACCAGCTCACGTACTGCTTTTAGCTGACAGACACGCTCACGCAATACCTTGTCATCCAGCAACAACTGATGAATTTCATTCATCTCATCAGCATCGAGTTGCTTGTCGACAAATAAATTTAATTTTTCTTCCGTAATTTCATTAACACTCATTACTTAATACTCCGCAACTTGCAGCCGGAAAGCTCATCTACACCGAAGTCCAGCAACTGCTGCTTTAGATTTTTTCGTGCCCGGAATAACCGACTCATGACTGTGCCTATTGGTACATCGATGATCTCAGCAATTTCCGCATAACTTAATCCCGCAAAATCTGCCAGTGTCACCACTTCCCGTAGCGGCATAGGTAATAATTCGATTGCTGAGCGCACACGATTGACGATCTGAGATTGCTGATAACTTTCAGCATGCTCAGCCTGTACCTCGTCGTGCATTTCAACAAATTCAACATTTCGGTTTTTAACCCTTAAATAATCCTGCCAGCAATTGAACAATATTCGATACAACCAGGTATCAATAGTGCCAGGGTCACGCAGGCCGGCGGCATTTTTCATCGCTTTATAAATCGTTTCCTGAGCCAAATCGTCTGCCAGGGCGGAGCTATGACACCATGAATAAGCGATGCGATACAGTTTATTACGTCGCGCCGCGAATTCCGATTTCAGCGAGAACGCAGCCAGCATATTTGTAACTTTTTTCAAAATAAAACTCCCGCCTTAAGTAGAGACGATGCAATCGACCATTTATTCACATAAGTTAATTAATATATTGTTATATTTTAATTAACACATTGTTGCCGTAAGTTCAAAAACAGCACTCTTTAATCAAGCTTAGCATGGATACTTTCGCCAGCATTTTCAATGATAACGTGAATCTACTAAATAATTAAGCCAGTAAAACAAATTCCAGTGAATAAATTCATATTAGCTCCGTCTTTATATTAGATGCCAGCGTTACGGCATTCATTAAGCGTATTTAAATAATTACGAGTGGAGTCACAATGAGAAAATTTTATAAATCACTGATAATGCTGGCAGCGATGGCATTCATATTTCCTGTGCATGCCGCAAACGATTTTGCTGAGAAGAAGATCGTATTGCAAATTAGCGACAACGATCCTTTCAAACAAACGCTGGTACTCAATGTTGCCAACAACCTGATAAAACATTATGGCCAGAATAAAGTAGCCGTTGAAATTGTGGCTTTCGGCCCCGGCTTACGACTCTTATTTGAAAAGAATGCAAACAGTCAACGCATTGATGGCCTGATAACCAACAATGTCACGTTCTCTGCCTGCGAAAACACCATTGCGTCTATGACCAAAATATTAGGGCACACACCAACATTACACGCTGCTGCCAAACCGGTGCCAGCCGGTGTTGTGCGCATCATTGATTTAGTCGAAGAAGGCTACACACTGATAAAACCATAATCAATATTTTTACCTGGGTACTGCAACCAGCAGTACTGATAAACAGTACTTATAAAAAATTTCGGGAGAGATAAGCGTGATAAAAAAACCATCGGAAAAAATATTAATTGTTGCCGCGATAATAGGCACAATGGCAGCCTCAACCGCACAGGCTGCGAACTGGCTAATGCTACAGGGCACAGAACGCGACGCAGCCGCACCGAGAGCAAAAGTATGGGGCTTCATACAGCCTGAATACAGCTCTACCAGTAATACGCCTCTTCAGGCGGGCCCCTGGAAAGGACAGGACGCCATCTTCAACCAGATGAGACCTAATTTGAAGTCCAACAAGGGTTTCAACGTCCTTCGTGCCCGTCTGGGTGTACGCGGTACCGGCCTTCCGCTGGACAGCAATGTCAACTACTTTTTACTGGCTGAATTTGGTAACAATGGCATTACCGCCGGCGACAACGGCAGCGCAAAACTTACCGATGCCAGCGTCACACTCAATCATATCGATGGCGCTCGTTTTCGGGTGGGCCAGTTCAAAACTCCGGGCTCGGAAGAAGGCTTGCAGGCAATCCATGTGTTTGACTACATCAACTTCACGGGAGCAACCAATGGCCTGTTATTAGAGCGCTTTTTCGACGGGGATGGCTCAGCCGCAGGTGATGCTAATAGGCCCAATGGTTCGGTTGGCGCCTTCCGTGATATTGGTATCCAGATGTTTGACACCTTCAAGGTTAATGACTGGGAACACAGTTATGCGGTGATGCTGGGTAACGGCAACGGCATCAATCGTGCCGACAACAATGACAGCATGGAGACCTACCTGTACTGGTCTTCTGAACAGGTTTATGCCGGTGCAGGAGCACGTCGCGAAGGCTGGAAGCTGTTTGCCTGGAATCAGGACGGTAAACGGACGCTGACAGCTGCCGGTGCCGGTGAATATGATCGTACCCGCTCAGGCCTGGGTACGACTTTCAAAAAAGGCAAACAACGCGCAGGCTTTGAATATATTACCGCTGATGGCATGATCTTCAATGGTAGCGATGGTGGCGCTGTTCCGGGTACTTTAAACAACCTTGGTACAGCCACAGCATCGTTCAATGTCGAGACCACTGGCGAAGCTGACGGCTATTATCTGCATTATGGTTATGCACTGACTAACGAGCTGGAACTGGATCTGCGTTACGACGTTTACAATCGTATGACCGATGTGGCGGCAAAAGAACGTAAATTCGACACCCTGACAGTGGGTGCGCAGTACTTCTTTAACAAGAAGAGTCGACTGATCGTCAATTATGAAGCCAGAAATGCAGAAGCGCCTAATCTGGCATCAGCACACGCAGCCAACCAGATTCTTGATGGCATGGATGATCGCCTCTCCGCTCAGCTTCTGATTATTTTCTAGAGCGAGCGCTTCTAAGTCATCAGTTGCTAATAAACATAACAACTCTAATTCTTCCTTTTGCCCCGGTCTATGCCGGGGCTTTTTTTGCATTAGGAATTGAAATGAAGATAGAAGCATTATTAAGAATGTTTTTAGAACCTTAGCGACTTGTGAAACATATTATGAAATTACAGCAAGTTTTCTAATAACATTCATATGCGCTGAGGCAGATACACCAACAAGTGACTCAACTTCTATTTTCTCATTAGAACCAAGTATGCTTACAGTATCATCCTGTAAGCCTAGACCTAACCTTCTTTCAATAGAAAACCGTTAGTAACATTAACGCCCATGCGACCAACTAATGCAACTAGATTAGTTTCATCTTATGCGCCGTCATTATTATATGCAGTCTTTGCATATTGTACGCCTATATAATTACTGCCCTCTACGTGATCAGCAACTACACTATTGGTTGATAATAAAGTAATTGCGAAAAAACCTACCCTGTTGAGCACATTAATCATGAAGCTTATATACTTTATTAGCTTAAATATGCATGATTTGATTACTTAAACCTTCTTGTGCCTATTTTGTTACTTTGCTCGCATCTATGGCTACAGCCTGATCTTTGCCATGTAATTTATGATATTTTCCAAAAGGTATAGCTTGCAATGATAGAACGTTGACGTTACGTGCAACTGGGACATAATCCTGTGTAGCCGTGGCGATAGCAGTACTGATCAAAGCAGCGAGCAAGCCCCCGCCATTGTTATTGTTGCCGCTGGTGTCTAAAACCATTTCGTTTCTGTATGCCCATAGAGTCTCACCTGTTTTGCATGATTTCATTTGAAAATGTGCACCAACAGTAACGTTGCCCCCGATTACATAGTAATTAGTGTCCCATTTCTCAATAGTTACGTAAAGAACTGCATCCGCACCAAAGAATTGCGCAAATTTCTGCGCTGGTACATCTTTCAGAACCTCTCCTTCGGATAGGCCTTCGTTACGTAAAAAACGATCAGTTAATTCCATTGGCAAGACATAATATCCTGCATTGGACAGTGGCTCATTGATTGTTGATGAATACAGTATCGGTGCATCAGCGGCGGTGCTTTGATTGATCGCAGGGATGACTAAAACCGAAACAGGTTTCTCATTATACATCTCTGTAAATGCTTCAGATTTGGTTGTCGTTTGCATCATGCAGCCAGTATTAAACAGAACAATCGTACTTAGAATTAGTAACTTAGCTTTCATTGGTTATGCCTCTTATGAATCGCTTGATTTGTTTTTAAGAGCACGCTTTATTAAAGCCTCTCCTTCGGGATATGTTGCCAGTTCAAGTGCAAAGTAATTATTGGCAGCGCTGTTCTCTCCCCGTTCCTTTGCGTACATACCAAGCTCAGCATAAATTCCGGGTGGGACTCTCAGATTCATAGATTTTGATTTCTCGACAATATGATGAAGCTCTTTCTCATGTTCTGCATTAGAGGCTTCTCCAGGATTCTTTTTTACGTTATAGAGAGTATGTGAATAATCTCCCCAATAAAGATTAGATTGACTAACAGTCGCGCAGCCGCTAAAAATAAATAACATCAGAACATAGAATGGTAACTTTTTCATAATTGCACCTCGAATGATGTCCCAGTTGATACGTAAAATTTTCTGTTAATGACAAGAACTCCGTCTTTTATGATTTTTACGCTATGTGTTCCAGTTGGAACCTGTATTTTTGTAGCTGTTTTTCCATTTAGGTTGAACGACGTTGTTTCATTGCTAAGTTTAATTGGCTGACCTGTATCAATTGTTACTATATGGCCAGTAGGATCACCAATCAATAGTAGGTAGGCGTTATCATCTACCTGCACTGATTGACTATATGTGCCACACCCTACCAGCAAAAATAGAGCACCGATAATCAACAATATGTTTCTCATATACATCATCTCAAAACTCCTGAACAATTAGTTGGCTGGTTTTTAAACCAGCAATCTTTCCTGAAGACAGCCTGCAAATAGCAACTTCATTATTGCCCTCACCTGCAAAAGACATCACTTTTATCTTTGCAATCTCTTCTCTTGGCAATTCAATTTCCAGACCTGTTTGTGGATTCTTCACTTTCCGCCCGCTTTTCATGACTCTTAATTCATCTCCTTGAGTAAGGCCCTGTGACTTTCCGCCTGATATAATGATCTGATCCTGTTGCACATCAAGAATATATGCCAACCAGGGCCTATCAAGAAGATTCTCGATCAGGTTACTGACTAATTTAGAAATAGCTGCTGATAATGCTTCATCATCTAATTTAGAGTCATAGCCTGCCGATTCACCAACGCCGAATACCCGATTAGCCTCTGATAGAGCTTCACCGCTACCTTCTTGTGAAAAAATAATTTGTCCACTTTTTACATCTACCAGACGTACATTTACAGTAGCATTTGCTTTTTGTTTCTTGTTACGACTAAAGATGCCGACCTCACTTACGGTGGTACGTCCAAACTCTGAAACAGAGCCGATGATAAGAAAATCTGCGCCAACAGTTTTTGTCGTGATGTTTGCCAAATCCTGCTCGGCTTTAATTTTATTTAGGTCCTGTCGCTCAAACATCAAAAACTTACCCGATTCAGTCAAACGGGCGGCAAGAATATCGCTTGCCTGCTTACCAATACGGTCGTTATTTTCGTCTAAAAGAAATGAATTACCATGTTTAGTCTCATTGCTAAAGCGAGCAATTGCGACCTTTCTTTTTAGGCCTTTAACGTCTTCTGAGATAATTGATTTGCTAACTTGTGGCTGCGAATCAGGCTTGTTAATAACTTCCATCGTGCCAGTGGAGCATCCACTTATGAGTAGGAAATAGAAAAGTGGTATTATTTTTGTAATTGTCATTTTTTATATCCTTTTTTCGTTCGTAAACTGTAGTTTTATTATTTATCAATGCATTTGGTGCGATATATCAGCAATGTTTGATCGATAATCACACTGGTTATCGAATCAAAAAAACCACTAAACAACTTAGTGTCAAGGGAATTATCTTTTGTAATATTTGGCCGTTAAAAGCCGGATAGCGAAGATCATTACATTGGAGGAGAGTAATTATTAATACTTATCCAGAAACTCCCTCGACATTCCGTATGCCTAATATTTGCGAATATTAAGCACTTTACTCAGATTTATGTCAATCAGTAATTAACAACCGTTTTGAATAGAAAGATACTAGTGTCACCTATAAGCTGATCTTTGTAATTATTAATCTTCGATGTAACCCTCCTTATTTATTATTAAGCGTCCTATCATGTATTAATATTGAATCCCTCGCTTCATTGAAGTCGCACAAGCCGATTTTCCGTTTCTTGCCAATTTTTTATTCAGGCCAATGCTCCTTCAAACAGAATACATCTAACATTACTACCTCTTTCAATGACCTTGCTTACCGGCACTTCCACCAGCCCGTC
This sequence comes from Gammaproteobacteria bacterium, assembly GCA_024636785.1. Classification (GTDB taxonomy): domain Bacteria; phylum Pseudomonadota; class Gammaproteobacteria; order SZUA-229; family SZUA-229; genus LH-M37. Next base: position 76,253 of record JAGXGK010000025.1, on the reverse strand, counting down.
CGCCCAGCAGGCTGAGCTCAACACTCCCGAACCCTGGTGTGGGTACAGTGTTGCCCGCAGGCCCTGCTCGGATTCAATCAAACGCACGCGTAAGTATTCCTGCCTTTTCAGACTCGGCCATTCGAAGTCTGCAATCACGGGCATTTTTACCGGCAGGTATTTTTCCGCGCCCTGCAATTTTAAAATTAACGGTTTTACAAATAATAAAAAGGTGACAAAAGTCGAAACCGGGTTTCCGGGCAGCCCCATAAAAGTCGCCTTACCGACTTTGCCATAAGCTACGGGCTTGCCGGGTTTCATGGCGATGCGCCACATTTTTAATTCTCCCAGTTGTTCCAGCGCGAGTCGCACGTAATCCTCTTCGCCCACCGAAACGCCGCCACTGGTCACGATCAAATCGGCACTGGCGGAGGCCCGCTGCAAAACCTCGAGCGTAGCATCCAGAGTATCGGGAACAATGCCCAGATCAATGACTTCGCAGTCCAGTGATTTCAGCAAGCCCTTGATGATGTATTTGTTGGAATTGTAAATCTGACCTTGCGCCAGCTCATGGCCCGGTTCGACAATTTCGTCGCCGGTAAAAAAAGTCGCCACTTTTAGTTTTCTTTTCACCGCCACTTCCGCCAGCCCGACCGAAGCCAGCAAACCCAGTTCCTGCGCTCGCAGCTGATGCCCGGCTTCGAGTATTACACTGCCCTGCGCGATATCTTCCCCGGCGCGGCGAATATTCTGTCCCGCCTTAATGGCTTTGTTGATGATGACCCGATCACCGTCGCGCTGGCAATGCTCCTGCATCACCACCGCATCGGTATTCGCCGGTATCGGTGCGCCGGTAAAAATTCGCGCCGCCGTGCCCGCCTCCAGCGCGCTGCCCACCTGCCCGGCGGGAATGCGTTGCGTCACCACCAGGGCTGCGCCGACCTCGCTGCAATCGGCACTGCAAAGCGCATAACCGTCCATGGCACTGTTGTCATAACCGGGCACATTAATGTTGGAGCGCACGTCTTCCGCCAGTATCCGGCTCAGTGCATTTTCAATCTCTATCGCCTCAAACTGCGCAACAGCGGTAGCCGGCTCAAGAATCAGCGCCCTGGCCTGATCAACAGAAATTAACGATGGTGATGCACAACAATCTTCTGACACGCTTATATCCTCTTTTCTAGCGAAGGGTGGGCCAATACTATTTCTCAAGCAGGCGGGGCATTAACTCGACCATATTGCAGGGGCCGTTGCGGTAATCCAGCTGCGGCCCGATGATATTGTCCCAGCCTGTGCGGCAGGCGCCGGTGGAACCCGGCAGGCAGAAGATAAAGGTGCCATTGGCGGTGCCACCCAGCGCCCGTGAGGCCACGGTGGAGGTTTTTATTTCCTGATAGGAGATCCAGCGAAACAGCTCACCGATGCCCTCAATCTCCTTGTCCAGCAGCGGTTTGACGGCTTCCGGGGTGATATCGCGTCCGGTCAGGCCGGTGCCACCGGTGGTGACGATGACGTTGACCCCGGCATCCGCGATCCAGCGCGAAACCACGGCTCTGATTTGATAGACATCATCGACCACAATCGCCTTCTCGGTGCAGTGGTGACCCGCTTCGATCAGGCGATCAACCAGGGCCTTGCCAGAGCTGTCATTTTCCTCTGTGCGGCTGTCAGAAACGGTCATCACAGCGATATTCACGGGGATTAGCTTACGTTCATTCATTATCAAAATACTTCCCGGTTATTGACCTGTTATTCAAAAGTGGATTAAATTCATGGTCATTGTATTGTTGCATTATCGCGGCTCTTTGCAATGATGTAAATCAAAGCAGGTCGCTCACGCGACGCTTCAAATCCCGAAAATTCGGCCTCAAACCATCGTCTTTGCGCAACAATTGCGGCTTCGTCCGGCAAATCCTCTTCTGTTGTGTTTCTATTATTGAGCTGGATCATGTTTATATCTCTCTTGAGTCTGTAGTATCATCATAAGTAACCAGAGCCTGCCTGATATCTTATGAACCCTGGAACATCTGACCACAAAGTAGAGCTGATTGATCCTTTCCAGAGAAAGATCGAATATCTACGCCTGTCCGTTACAGACAAATGCAATATGCGCTGCTTCTATTGTATGCCCGAGCATTTCAAAGACTTCGAACAACCTGAGCACTGGTTAAACTTTGATGAAATTGAGCGGGTCATCAGCGCCTTTGCCGAACTCGGTGTCTCGCGCATCCGGGTCACTGGCGGCGAGCCACTGGTACGCAAAAATCTCAACGCACTGGTACACCGCATCAATCAACTGCCCGGCGTTGAAGACCTGTCGTTAAGCACCAATGCATCCCTGCTCTCCCGACATGCCCGCTCCCTGCACGATGCCGGCGTCTCCCGCCTCAACGTCAGCCTGGACTCACTCAGACCTCAGCGCTTCAAGAAGATTACCGGCAGCGATTTGCAACCCGTCCTCGATGGCTTGATGGCGGCAAAAGAAGCCGGTTTCAGCCCCGTCAAAATCAACATGGTGGCGATGAAAGGCATTAATGATGATGAATTCGAAGAGATGGTTGAATATTGTATTGAGCAAGATTTCACCCTGCGCTTTATAGAAACCATGCCCGTCGGCGGCACCGGCCTCAAGGCCACCGACCACTACATCAATCTGGCCGAAGTTAAAGCCCGTCTGGCGCAGCGCTTTGATTTGATCCCCGGTGTCATGCCCGGTGGTGGCCCGGCCCGTTATGTTCGGGTTAAAGGCACCAATCTGCGCATCGGTTTCATCACCCCCATCTCACAGCACTTTTGTGAAACTTGTAACCGGGTACGACTGTCGGTTGATGGCACTCTGTATCTGTGTCTGGGTCAGGAACATAAATTCGAACTTCGCCCTCTGCTGCGCCAGGGCATCAGTAACGACGGACTTAAAAACGCCATTATCGAAGCCATTGCCATCAAACCGGAAAAACATGAATTTCGTGACAAGCCCGACCAGATTGTACGCTTCATGAATATGACCGGCGGTTAGCTGTCAGCAGTTACTAGAGTACCCACCGCTCTTTTAACTTAACAATACCTCTCTAATATGCTCTCCGCACAAAAACTGCGTTGAGCTCACGTCCCTGACACACTCAGTCTGACCTCTCTGAAATTTTTCTCCCTGCGTGGCAATACGTTCATGCACTCTCAACCTGAATCTTCAAGCTTAAATTTCATGGCCTGAGCATCAAGATTACTTGACGTATATCAGCAAATCAGCACTATCTATTTTTTAGTTGACATACATCAAAGTCATTCGACGCATTTAAGAATATCTTAATACTCGTATGATTTTTAAACACAACAAAACTTCCAGATTATTGAACACACACTTACCCACTGGGAAACTTTAGGAGTTAAATCAATGAGCACGAAACATAAGTTAAAATACGGTGCAGCACTCGTTGCCGCATGCGTGGGCATGGCCGCATCTTCGGGTGTAGCCTTCGCCAAAAAAGATGAATTCGTACCTCTTAACGAGGCTGAATTTGAAACCGCAAAGAGCATGTACTTCCAGCGTTGTGCCGGTTGTCATGGTGTTTTACGCGTCGGTGCCACGGGTAAAAACCTGGAACCAAAACCCAATAAAGCCAAAAACACCAAAGGCACTCTCAAACTGGGCACAAAACGTCTGGAGCGAATTATTACCCTCGGTACCGAAGGCGGCATGAACAACTTTGATGATATCTTCAGCAAAGAGGAAATAAACCTGCTGGCCCGGTATATCCAGATGGAGCCCCCAGTACCACCCGAAATGTCTCTGGCATTAATGAAAGAACGCTGGAAGGTTTATATAGAACCAAAAGATTATCCTAGCAAGCCAATGCATGGCCGTAACTGGGAGAATTTTTTCATCGCTATCGAACGTGATAAAGGTTCGATCGCTATCATCGACGGTGATAAAAAAGAAGTGCTTGCCCACATTTCTACCGGATATGCAGTACACGTACTGAAAACAGTCGAACATCATCAAACCCTGCATGCTAAAGACGCTGGCCGTTTCTGGTACATCATGGGTCGTGATGGCATGATGACTAAAATCGATCTATGGGCTAACCCTGACAAGATGAAAGTCGCTCAGGTACAGGTTGCTTATGACGCACGTGACGTTGCCGTATCAGGTGATGGCAAGTACGTTATCGGTGGCGGTTACTGGCCTCCCCACTTCGTTATCGCTGATGCTAAAACCATGGAACCTCTGAAAGTCGTTTCTACTCGTGGTGTTAACGTTGATGGTGAGTATGTTAACGAGTCACGTGTTGCTGCGATCTATGACACACCGTTGGCTCCTACCTGGTTAGTGGCTGCGAAGGAATTAGGTCAGATGTGGCAGGTTGATTACAGTGATCTTGATAACCTGCAGATCACCGAAATCGATTCTGCCAAGTACCTGCATGATGGCTTCTTCGACCCAACAGGCCGTTACTTCCAGATCGCGGCTAACGCTTCTGACAAGATGGTAGTCATCGATACCGTGGATCGCAAGCTAGAAGCAATGATCGATGTTGCCAGCAAACCTCACCCAGGTCCTGGTGCAAACTGGAACGATGACAAGTGTGGTCCTGTAGCAGGTACAACGCATCTTGGCGTGGGCAAAGTCTCAGTCTGGGGCAATGATCCAAAAGGTCATAAAGATCAGGCCTGGAAACTCTGCTACACCGTTGACACCGACGGTGCAGGCGTGTTCCTGCGCACCCATCCCAAGAGTGATTACGTCTGGATAGACCAGACTAAACACCCTGAACCTGCTATCCAGCAGTCAGTTAAAGTTCTTGACAAGAAAACTCGTAAGATTGTTAAGACTATTCAGCTAACTGATAAAAAGGGCTACGCAGCCGTTCACTTCGAGTTCAACAAAGATGGCACCGAAGTATGGGCATCTGTATGGAATCGTTCAGACAGTCTGAAACCTAACGGTGAAATCATCATCTTTGATGCTAAAACACTGGAAGAAAAAGCACGTATTAAAGGACTTTACGCTCCAACAGGTAAGTTCAACGTGTATAACCGCGTTAACCATGTAACTTAATAAAAGTTACGACATAAATGAAATGGGGCGGACTACAACATGTATGTCCGCCCTGCTTCTAAACAGATTAGGACACGTATTACACAAGTAACTTTATAACAAGGTTACTTTTTTAATACACCATAATAAAACTAAGTGAGCTCTAACCATGACTAATACATCTAGGAAATTCGGTTTAATGTCGCGCAAGGTCCTGATGGGAACCACACTGGGCGCGGCCCTGTTTTTCATGATTGTCGGTGTCATCTTCTGGGGTGGTTTCAATACCGCCATGGAAGTCACCAATACCCTGGAATTCTGCATCTCCTGTCATGAGATGGAAGAGAATGTTTATCAGGAATACAAAAAAACCATTCATTACACCAACCGTAGTGGCGTGCGCGCCACCTGCTCAGACTGCCATGTACCCGACCCCTGGGTGCACAAAGTCGTGCGCAAAATAAAGGCCAGTAACGAGGTCCTGCATAAGGTGCTTGGTACCATCGACACCCCGGAAAAATTCAATGCCAAGCGTTTATTCCTGGCCAAAAATGTCTGGCGTTCGATGAAGGAGACAGATTCACGCGAATGCCGAAACTGCCACAATTTCGATTCGATGAAGCCGGAAGATCAAAAGAAACGTTCGCGTAGGCAGCATGCCGGCGCCATGGAAAGGGGCAATACCTGCATCGATTGCCACAAAGGTATTGCGCACAGCAAGGTTCATGATCAGTTGAGCGAAAGCGAGCTGGAAGAGCTTTCAAAACCAGTTGAAAAAAACAAACGCCCCATAGCGCCACAGTGGCAGGCTTTTATCGATAACGATAAAAAGCTGGTCACCACAACAGATGACCCGGCTGGAACAGCGGCGGCTATTGAGACTGAAACAACTGAGGATGCTACGCCCGCCAAAACCGAATTGGCAGCACCAGCTTCAAGTCAGGCTGATACCGCACCCGCCGCTACCGGCACAAAATCGGTCACGGGTGTCGACTGGTCAGGCATTGAAGCCGCAGAAGTCACCCTCTTTTATCCGGGTCAGGCCTCTATGGAGTGGGTACTCAAGGGCAGCGACCACGGCGGCAAACGTGGATTTTTATACGGTGACCGTTGCTTCGATTGTCATGAAGGTGAAGGAATGAGTATCGGGAAACTGATTGTTTCCGGCGAGAAACTCGAACCTACCCCTATTCCCGGCAAGCGCGGCAGCATTGACGTTAACGTGCAGGCCAAACACGATGGCGAAAATCTGTACATGCGCTTCCAGTGGCCGGACGGTGAACATGCAGCTATTCCTTTTGCAGAAGGCGGCAAGATGGATCCGAAAAATCCGATCAAGCTGGCAATTATGCTCGCGGCGATTAATGAGGACGACCCCAAAGTAGAATACACGGAGCGTGCCGGTTGCTGGCAAAGCTGTCATCACGATGTCAACGATATGCCTGACCAGCCCGATCAGTCAGCGCTGGCCGACAGTCGACTCGACTCCAGCAATGGCTTCACCAAGTACCTTAAAGAGAGCCGTACCGAGATCGAGATCGAGGGTAAAAATGATGCCAAACGCGGCGGCTGGGACAAATTGAAAGAGGCTGGCGAGATTCAGGCCGCGCTGGAAAATGGTTCATTTATGGATCTGCTGCGCTACAAAGCGGGTACAGGTGAATCTGAAGATGGTTACATTCTGGCCGAGCGCGTCATGACTGGCGGTCAGGGAGTGGATTTCACCGGCAGCCTTGAAAATGGCGTATGGACGGTTGAAATGACCCGTAAGCTCAGCTCGGACAAAGCCGGTGACATCAGCATGAGCACCGACCAGATGTACAGCATCGGTTTTGCCATACACGATGATTACAGCAACAGCCGTTTCCATCATGTCTCACTGGGGCTGATACTGGGCTTTGATAATGACGATGCGGAAATTAATGCCGTAGGGAAATAAGCCGAGCTTTATCCATACAGGCCGCACGGGTATAAACTCTGCGGCCTTTTTTGTGGGCCGGACCTCGGTTATGATGGGACTAATCATATTCATATAAGAGGGCAAAATCATGAAATGGCAGTCATTGTTACTGATCTTTATCTCGACACTCAGCCTGAGCGCAGCGATGGCAACTGATGAAACACCGCTGGTAGTCCTTGAAGAATACAAATTCATTCCTCAGGAAATCACCATCAAACGCGGCCAGACCGTACGCTGGGAGAATCATGAAAAGCGCCAGTACCACAGCGTCTGGTTTGAGGCGCTGGGGGAGGAAGAGCCGGCTGATTATCTGTTCCCCGACGACACCTACGAGCGCACCTTCAAACAGACCGGCTCCTTTCCCTACCGTTGTGGCCCGCATCCGAAAATGACGGGCACAGTCCACGTTGTCGATTAATCATATTTTTATAGAAAATAACTTTCATGAACCACAAAACCTTTTTTACGCTCTGCACTTTCTGCCTGCTGGCAACAACACTTTCGGCTCCGGCACAGGCTGAATCGGCCGAGGCTAAGACTGTCAACAAGACACAGCAACTCTATCGGGATCATTGTGCTGAATGTCACAATGAACATCGCCTTGGCGGCATGGGGCCTGCACTGCTGCCGGAAAATCTTAAACGACTGAAAATGAAAGACGCGGCTACAGTGATTACCAATGGCCGCGTCGCCACCCAGATGCCGGCCTTCAGGGAAAAGCTTTCCGAGACAGAAACCCGGTCACTGGTTGACTATATCTATACACCGCTGGAACAGATGCCGGTGTGGGGCATGGCTGAAATCAGAGCCAGCCAGATCATTCATAACAAAGCAAGCGAACTCTCCGACAAGCCCGTGTTTGAAGTCGCCGATCTGCTGAACCTGTTTCTGGTGGTTGAGCTGGGCGACCACCACGTCACCCTGCTCGATGGCGATAAACTGGAACCCATCCACCGCTTCAAGTCGCGCTTTGCCCTGCACGGCGGCCCCAAATATTCACCGGACGGCCGCTTCGTCTACTTTGCCTCACGCGATGGCTGGATCAGCAAATACGATATTTACAACCTGAAACTGGTCGCCGAAATCCGTGCCGGCATCAACACCCGTAATCAGGCGGTCTCTGCTGATGGTCGCTATGTCATGGTCGCCAATTACCTGCCGCACACTCTGGTACTGCTCGATGCCAAAGACCTAAGCCCGATCAAATTGTTCGAAGCCAAAGACCATACCGGCAAAACTTCCCGCGTCAGCGCCGTCTATACCGCACCACCACGCAACAGTTTCATCGCCGCCTTAAAGGATATCCCCGAACTGTGGGAAATCTCCTACGATGATAATCCGCCTGCCGGCTTTGGTTTCTGGGTACACGATTACCGCGAAGATTCCGGCGAGAAAATCACGCCGGATCCCTTCCCGGTAAGAAAAATCGAAGTCAGCGATTATCTGGATGATTTTTTCTTCGACCAGGACTACGTGAACCTGATCGGTGCCTCGCGCGAAGGCAAGGGTCAGGTGGTCAATCTGGATGTCGGTCGCGTCATCGTGCCTGATCTGGCGCTGCCCGGCATGCCCCACCTCGGCTCCGGCATTACCTGGGAATATCAGGGCCGCACCGTGCTGGCCACGCCCAACCTGAAAGCTAATAACGTCAGCGTCATCGATATGGAAAGCTGGAAAACCATCAAAAACATCGAAACCCTCGGACCCGGCTTCTTCATGCGCAGCCATAAAAACAGTCCCTACGCCTGGGTTGATGTTTTCTTCGGCCCGAATAAAGATGCCGTGCATGTAATCGACAAAAGCACCCTGGAAATCGTCAAAACCCTGCGCCCCGCCCCCGGCAAAACCGCCGCTCACGTCGAGTTCACCCGCGACGGCAAATACGCCCTGCTCAGCATCTGGGATACCGACGGCGCAGTGATTGTTTACGACGCCAACAGCCTCGAAGAAATCAAGCGCCTGCCAATGAACAAACCCTCGGGCAAATACAATGTCTACAACAAAACCCGATATCTGGAAGGCACCAGCCACTAAGATTATTCACCGCTGAGAACCTCTGACAAAAGCGAAAGCTCTATCTGCGAAAAATTAAAAAAACAACTTAAAAGGATTTTTGACGTCTTTTTTGTCTTTCGCGGGTTATTTTTGAGTTTTTATTTTTATTGGAGTTGTCTGGAGACATAACGTAATGTACCTCATGCCGGGTTTTTGTTGAGTCGACAGCTGGAAGGCTCACTACACATACGCCGCTTCAGCGTTTTATATGTTACCTGGGAGGCTGTCGGGTTTAGGGGAATTAAAGAGAGGGAGTGGAAGAGCAGCCAATTCATCCTAAATCCGTCAGCCTCTTAGCTACTTTTCTTCGGCACCAAACAGGTTAAACAGGTTGAAGCTGTTTGTGTACGACACCAAACTGGCCGCAGGGATTTTTTTGTCCAGCAACAGCATATACAGCGTCATTTGATGCTCCTGTAAATTTTTATCATTAAGCGGCTCCTGCGTGAATCGGGTGGCGCGCAGCAGGCTGTTGACACCCTCCAGCAGCGCATACGTGGCGTCAGCCAGGAGGATTATCTCTCTACCCGAATGCCAGTAAATATCCAGATCGTATAAATCTACAGGATCAAATGGGGGCACCAGAGGCACCATATCTTTTGGCGTCACTACTCGAATGACATCGAGATGCTTAAATGCATCCGTGCCGGCTATATTTGTAACCTTGGGCTGACCAAAAGTAACTACTTTTCCAACCGTAAAATCATCAACGTCCAGATGCATAGCTAGAATCAGGGCGACAGCACCGCCCAGACTGTGACCGGTGACGCTGATGGCATAATCGGTTTTTAACAGCGGCCTTATTTCTGTGTAAATGGCTCGTGCCGATCGTGAAAAACCATTATGCAGGCGCACGCCCAGGTGACTGTCCAGAGTCAATTTGAGCGCTGCATTGACCATTGCATTTTCAACATTGGAGGTTCCACGTACGACAATAATCTGAGTTTTGGCAACATCATCGGTGATCAGGAAATATGAAATTTCAATTTCAGGGATGTTGCTGTAATGAGAAAGCAGGTATTTTTTTAATGCGCTGAGCGTGCGAATTTTTAGCAGCGGCTGATAGGCAGCATTGGCCAAAATGGCAAACTCCCTGATTTCAGCAAAGTTTATCGGCGACTGTGCAGCCGCCGTGGCCCTAGCGACAACACAGCTGACCAGAACAATAATGGCGACGTTGGTGTAACGCAATAACAGCTTAACTCGCATACTAAATACCTAAAGAATAAACGCAGAAAAAGTCCTGACTGGTAAGAGAGAAATATTATTTATTATGAGAGCTAACAGGAATAAGAGATTGCACAGAACTGCTGCAATATGTTTTACCCTGACCGGCCGCTGTTTTCTCCAGATGTTTACAGCTGCGCCAGTCTGGCATAGATTTTATTTGTAGTGTATCCCGGTCCAGATGAATCAGATAAAAATTTTTGATCATGCGGGAGGAAGAGGCATGATCAAATTCGGAGAAGCTGAGATCACTTTGCAGGCAACGGCTTTCGATAATCGGGATATTTGCGGCGGAAAAAATATTTTCCACCATTGATATTTTTTGCCGGCATTGCTCGTGAGAGTCGGTATTTACAAACGAAACGTTGATATCACCGGCGCCATTTTGCGTCAGCACCACCAACAGAAAAAGTATTTTCACTTGCGCAACCTGTTGCTAAATGCGAGCCTGACTATATTTACTTCACGCCTTTATCAATCAGGTAGCGACTGTACTGCTGGTCGGTACCATTGATGTGGTTGATTAGCCATCCTTTGAGAAAGCTAACGGCATTGTTCATGGCCGTCTCGGGTTCATGTTCGTACTCGGCCAGCACCTGCTTTACCTTTTTGATCATCATTTCGTGCTGCGCTTTGTGCTGTTCGAAGTCAGGATAATCATTCTGCTCCATCAGCTTTTCTTCGTACTTAAAGTGGGTTCTGGTGTAGTCCACCAGTTCATCCAGTGCTTCGCGCTCAAACTCTTCACCGGTGGAGTACTTCACCGCTGTCTGTAACTGGTTAATCAGATTGACTAATCTTCTGTGCTGCTGATCGATGGAATCAATACCGACACTGTATGAACCCTTCCATTCGAGAAAATCTTTGGCCGCAATTTTCCGGTACAAAAACGGAACCGCAATCAATATTGCCAGTAGCAACCAGGTTAGAGGGCTGGTTGGCCCCGTCATGAAACCCAATATGACCGCCACGATGAGCGTGAGGAGAACTAGTGAAACACCGAACATAGTTGTATTTTGATTCATTAAAAATCTCTTGTAAAAAGCGGTATGACTACCGGAGTGACTTCACCGCCTACACCATACAATATTAAGTTATTATAGTCTGTAACTATGAAATTTTAGCTTCATTTCTCATATCCGATGAAAGTTACTTTAAAATCCCTAAGTATAATAAGGTTCATGCTAAGCTCCACTCATTAATCCACACCATTATTTTGCAGCAGCTTGATAAAAAACGAGTTGATTTAGAGCATAAATACCGGCATTTAATGAATATTTTTATTTAACTTTTCTGACTGCTTCAAACTGAAGATGCTTATGATATACGACAAAATAAAAATAACAACAGCCTGGCTGATTTTAGGCCCTGTGCTGGCTTTCCTGCTTTCTCTTGCCATTTGGTATGGTTTTAAACAGCTGCTACCATCAGACAAGATTCTCGATATGGAAACAATGATAATCACTTACCCTCTGGGACTGCTGATGTCACTGCTAACCCCCTGGGGATGGCTTATGTATGGTGGCTTACTGCTCATGTATTCCCAGAAGCTACGAATGGGCATTTTATGCACTGTTGCCGGTGCATTATTGCTTGGCAGCTTCTGGCCAATATGGTCTACAGCTATGATATCCGCTTAATTATTTACACTCTGATAATCTTATGATTTATAGACCCTGATAAGAAAGTTCAACGAATCCCTATGTTCATGAACACTCAACCCTGCCGAAGTTACCTGGTGTGTATTGTCGTAATATCATGCCTTCTATTCGGAACGGCCGACGCAAACACCTTCACTAAAAACAACCCGGTAGCGGAAGCTACGCCTTTTGCTCTGCAATTTTTCCCCGCTGCTGACAATTTGGGGCCATTTGAGGGGGAACCCGAATCGGCAGCGGTTTATCAGGGTAAACGCTTGCTGGGTTATGTGTTTTTCACTGATCATGTCATGCCCATACCGGCCTATTCGGGCAAACCGATTCATACTCTGGTCGGTTTTGATTTAAGCGGGAAAATCACCGGTGTTGAAATTGTCAAACATCAGGAGCCGATTTTACTGGCTGGCGTTTCCGAACAGGATCTGTCGGATTTCAAAAACCAGTATTTGGGCCTGAATGCCGGTAACCGTGTCCAGCTGGGTGGCAGTGGACGTGAAGGCTACGTCACTCTGGACGGCATATCCGGCGCCACCATTACCGCTATGGTGCTGAATGCCACCATCATGAAGCCGTTACGGAAAATCGCCATATCACGTGGATTGATCGGAGAGGGAGCCACACAGCACACGGCCGATCTTGAAGCAGAGGAGCCTATCTGGGTTTATGCCTGGCGCGATAAAACGTTCCAGATCATCGTGCTGTTAATAGGGCTGTCCTTGCTGCTTTTCATTCTTATTTTCCAGGACTGGCTGGCTCATCATCCATCACTGCTCATATATTTGCGTTACGGCTATCTGGTTTATACCGTCATTTTTATCGGCTGGTATTCTCTCGCACAGCTTTCCATCGTCAATGTACTGACTTTTACCAGTTCGGTGATACACGGCTTCAGCTGGGAAACCTTCATGATTGACCCGATGATGTTTATCCTCTGGACCTTCGTAGCCATGACCATATTGCTGTGGGGTCGTGGCGTCTATTGTGGCTGGCTTTGTCCTTTCGGCGCCATTCAGGAAATCGTCTACAAACTGGGAGAGAAGCTCGGCATCCGCTCTTACGAATTCCCCGTTGTCGTGCACGAACGCCTGTGGGCAATTAAATACCTAATCATGCTGGGCCTTTTCGGCCTGTCGTTGCAGTCACTGGCGCAGGCCGAAGTGTTCTCCGAAATCGAGCCTTTCAAAACCGCCGTTACATTACATTTTCAACGTGAATGGGGCTACGTGGTTTACGCCGCCGGCCTCATCCTTATTTCAATATGGAACCGGAAATTTTACTGTCGTTATCTCTGTCCACTGGGTGCCGCCCTCACCTTCCCTTCAAAATTTAAAATCTTTGACTGGTTACGCCGACGCAAGGAATGTGGCCGCCCCTGCCAGACCTGCCGGACAGAATGTGAAGTCGGCGCGATTCGTTTAACCGGCGAAATCATCAGTCAGGAATGCCATTACTGCCTGGATTGTCAGGTTACTTACTGGAATGACAAAAAGTGTCCGCCATTGGTGGATAAACGCAAACGACAGGAAAAACGCAAAACATTAAAAGAAACAGTTGCCTCCACAAACAGCAAATAACAAATAACAAATAACAAATAACAAATAACAACTGTACTCACTCTAATTAACAATTACCAAACCAGCTATTATTTTAGTACCTCTTAATGCAGGTAATTCAGGCTTACATGATCTAGGTCATAAAAATTCCTCCAACTATCGAACAGACTCTTCAACTCTAAATGCACCTCAAAAAGTATTAATAACGCATCTATATTAACAACTAATAAATTATTGAATTGTTTTTTACAGATTACAATTACTCTGGGAGAATTTAAGTATGACAAGATTAAACACTATAATCAGGACTGCAATAGTTTCAGCATTGTCTGCAACATATGTGCTGGGCAGCACCAGCTGGGCCGAAGAAAAGAGCAGTGGCCACCCCGGTACACCTGAAACAGAAATGCGCTACAAGGGCGCACCTACTGCCATGGATTCGGAAGAAGCTGAAGAATCGCTCCACCCCAAAGCCCCCAAAGTAACGGAAGCGGAATTCACCCGTGCCAAGCAGATATTTTTTGAGCGTTGCGCCGGCTGTCATGGTGTGCTGCGCAAAGGCGCCACCGGCAAGCCCCTCACTCCCGATATCACACTGGCCAAGGGCACAGAATACCTGAAAACCTTTATTAATTACGGCTCACCGGGCGGCATGCCTAATTTTGGTTCCTCCAAAATGCTTACCGAGGCGGAAGTTCATCTAATGGCACGTTATTTACAGCATGAACCACCAGTACCTCCGGAATGGGGCATGGAAAAAATGAAAGCGAGCTGGAAAATCATTGTGCCGCCGAACAAGCGTCCAAAAAAACAACAAAACAATTACAATCTGGATAATTTGTTCTCCGTTACTCTGCGTGACGCTGGCAAGGTTGCCCTGATCGAAGGTGATAGCAAAAAGATCGTGGAAATCATCGACACCGGTTATGCAGTACATATTTCGCGCATGTCAGAATCGGGCCGCTACATGTTTGTTATCGGTCGCGATGCCAAGATCAACCTCATTGACCTGTGGATGAAACATCCGGCCAGCGTAGCTGTCATCAAGGTCGGTATGGAAGCGCGTTCCGTGGAGTCCTCCAAGTTCTTAGGCTATGAAGACAAGTACGCCATTGCCGGTACTTACTGGCCACCCCAGTTCGTTATCATGGATGGCGACACACTGGAGCCGAAGAAAATCGTCAGCACCCGTGGCATGACCGTGGACACGCAGGAATACCATCCTGAACCACGTGTAGCCGCTATCGTAGCCTCGCACGAGCATCCCGAGTTCATTATTAATGTCAAGGAAACCGGCAAGATTCTGATGGTGAACTACGAAAACCTCGACGATCTGAAAATCACCTCCATCGACGCCGCACGTTTCCTGCACGACGGTGGCTGGAATTCAACCAGACGTTATTTCATGTCAGCTGCAAATAAATCCAACAAGATCGCTGTAGTCGATTCCAGGGAACACAAGCTGGTGAAACTGGTTGATGTTGGCCAGATTCCGCATCCCGGACGAGGCGCCAACTTTATTGATCCGAAATTTGGCCCGGTCTGGGCAACCAGTCATCTGGGCGACCAGACCATTTCGCTGATCGGCACCGATCCGGATAAACATAAAGACAACGCCTGGAAAGTGGTTCGTACACTGGACGGCGCCGGCGGTGGCTCCCTGTTCATCAAAACCCATCCCAAATCGAAAAATCTGTGGGTCGACACCACGCTCAATCCCGATGCCGGGGTAAGTCAGTCGATTGCGGTATTCGACATCAATAATCTTGAAAAAGGTTTTGAAGTACTGCCGATTGCCGAATGGGCGGATCTGGGTGAAGGCCCCAAACGCGTGGTTCAGCCTGAGTACAACAAGGCCGGTGATGAGGTCTGGTTCTCGGTCTGGAGCGGCGCCAAGGAAGAATCGGCCATCGTCGTGGTGGATGACAAAACCCGCAAGCTGAAAAAAGTGATCAAGGACAAACGCCTGATCACTCCAACGGGTAAATTCAACCTCTACAACACCATGCACGACGTTTACTAAGCAGCTAGAACCAAACGCCCGCAGGAGAGCCTCTCCTGCGGGCGTTTTTTATTTTCCCTCAATTTTTTCCTCTCTTAAGATACTGATTTTAGATACAATAGACGAGCTTGACTTACATCAATGACACTTTGCTTCAGGCAGGTCAATATTGGTTTCGTGTAAGCAAAACATCCATGATGTAAGACTTGCAAAAAATAACGACTGGCGGTTTTTTATGAATAATCATGGCTTCGTTTCACTGGTGGGGGCCGGACCGGGAGATCCGGAACTGATGACCCTCAAGGCGCTACGCCTGCTTCAGGAGGCTGATATCGTGGTCTATGACCGCCTGGTCTCTTCTGAAATTCTGGACATGATCCCCACGGGCGTCAGCCGCGTGTCGGTGGGCAAGGAAGTGGGCAAACACTGCGTTCCGCAGGAGC
Organism: Gammaproteobacteria bacterium; assembly: GCA_024636785.1. Classification (GTDB taxonomy): domain Bacteria; phylum Pseudomonadota; class Gammaproteobacteria; order SZUA-229; family SZUA-229; genus LH-M37. The sequence continues at coordinate 60,341 of JAGXGK010000025.1, read as the reverse complement.
AGATCAACGAGACCATCGTCAACCTGGCCAAAGCCGGTCGCAGAATTGTACGCCTGAAAGGCGGCGACCCTTACACTTTCGGGCGCGGCGGAGAGGAAGTTCTGGCGCTGAAACAGCACCATATCGCTTTTGAAGTGGTGCCCGGCATTACCGCTGCCTCCGGCTGTAGCGCCTATAGCGGCATCCCGCTGACCCACCGCGGCCTGAGCCGCAGCGTTCGCCTCATCACCGGTCACTTTAAAAATGATGAACCGCTCGACATCAACTGGCACTATGTGGCCGATCCCGACTGCACGCTGGTCATCTACATGGGGCTGTCCAATCTGTCGCAAATCTGCAATTCACTCATCGAGGCCGGCCTGAGTGCCTCGACCCCGGCGGCGGCGATTGAAAACGGTACCACCAAAAGCCAACAGCGCGTTCTCTCCCGCCTCGACCAGTTGCAGAGTGACGTGAACCAATCTGGACTGAAAGCGCCGGTGATGATTATTATCGGCGAAGTGGTTTCGCTGGCCGAAGAACTCGACTGGTTTCAATGTGCACTACAGGAGTCTGATTTTGTTGAAGACACCGCTGTTCTTAGTTAGTCTGATGCTGGTTTCAGGATTAATCTCGGAACCGGCACTGGCAGAGGTCGCGGCATCGCGCCAGAGCGAGCTGATGCACCTGCTGAAACAGGATTGCGGCTCCTGCCACGGTATGACCCTGAAAGGCGGCCTCGGCCCCGCCCTGCTGCCGGCACAGCTCGAAGGCAAACCGACCGAGTATCTGGTGGTCACTATTCTCGAAGGCCATGCCAATACCGCCATGCCCGGCTGGAAGACCATGCTCTCCGCCGACGATGCGCTGTGGATCGCCAGGCAGCTCAAACAGGGGATTTCCCAATGATCCGCACCACCCTCTTTTCACTCTTACTGGTCTTGCTTATCCCGGTGCATGCAGCGGATTTACGCGGCACCGGTGATCTTGCCCTGGTGATCGAACGCGCCAGCGGCAGTATTCAGATTATCGAAACCACCGGCAACTCCAGCCTGGGTCGCATTGAAGGTCTGGGCGATCTGTCGCACGCCTCGGCGGTCTATTCCCGCGACGAGCGTTACGCCTACATTTTTGGCCGTGATGGCGGCCTCACCAAGGTGGATATGCTGACGCGAAAAATCGTCAAGCGCATTATGCAGGCGGGTAACAGCATCGGCGGTGCCATCTCCCAGGACGGCTCGCTGGTGGCAGTTTCCAATTACGAGCCCGGTGGCGTGAAGATATTTGATGCCGCAACACTGGCACTGGTGGCCGATATTCCGGCAAGCTATGGCGATACGAAACAGACTTCAAAAGTCATCGGCCTGGTTGATGCCCCCGGGCAGAAGTTTGTTTTCAGCCTGTGGGATGCGGATGAAATCTGGGTGGCCGATATGTCCCGGCCAGACAAACCCTCGATTCAGAAATTCAAGGACATCGGCCGCAATCCCTACGATGCGCTGATTTCACCCGATGGCCGTTATTACATTGCCGGCCTGTTTGGAGAAGACGGCATGGCGCTCCTTGATCTATGGAATCTCGATGCCGGGGTGAAACGTATACTGGACCACTACGGTAAAGGCGAGCAGAAGCTGCCGGTTTATAAAATGCCCCATCTGGAAGGCTGGGCGATGGCTGGACAGTATGCATTTGTACCTGCCGTGGGTCGCCACGAAGTGCTGGTGATCGACACCCGGAACTGGTCCGAAGCCGGTCGCATTAAAGTACACGGCCAGCCGATTTTTGTCATGGCCCGCCCTGATGGCCGCCACGTCTGGGTCAACTTTGCCATACCGAACAACGACACCCTGCAAGTGATTGATACACAGTCGCTGAAGATCATCAAAAAATTACAGCCCGGCAAGGGCGTGCTGCACATGGAGTTTGAACCTCGCGGTGAAGAGCTATGGGCATCGATTCGTGATGACGACCAGCTGGTGGTTTATGACACTGAAAGCTTTGAAGAACGCGTGCGCTTGCCGGCCAACAAACCCAGCGGCATTTTTGCCACCGTGCGCGCGCACAAAACCGGCCTTTAAACAGTCAATTTAAACAGAGATCACTATCGTGGAAGACCTGACCGAAAAACTGCTCAACGACTTTCAACGTAATTTTCCGTTGAACCCCCTGCCGTTTGAGCAGATTGCGCTGGCGTTGAACACCACGACCGAAGTGGTTATCGAAAAACTGAAAGAGCTGCAGGCCAGAGGCGCGGTCAGCCGCGTGGGTCCGGTATTCAGCCCGAACACAGTCGGTGTCAGCACCCTCGCCGCCATGGCGGTACCCGCCGACAAGCTTGTGCAGGTGGCCGCACAGGTAAGCGCCTATCAGCAGGTGAATCATAATTATGAGCGCGAGCATGACTTCAATCTATGGTTTGTGGCCACGGCTGAAAACAAAGATACCTTACAACACACTCTGGTTGATATTGAACAACAAACCGGCTACAAAGTGCTGTCGCTGCCGCTGCTCAAGGAATACCACATCGACCTCGGCTTTCGCATGAATCTGGAAGACCGGGATGATGTCGACGAAATTAAAGCCGCCTCGTCAAATGCAGCATCCGCTATTCCGGCCGTTGAAACACAGCTCGCCAGTGCCGAGGATTTAATCGAAGTCATCCAGCGCGGCCTGCCACTGGTGGCCCGCCCCTATCAGGAAATTGCCGAGCGTCTGGGCTGGTCGGAGCAGCTAGTAATTGAAAAACTGCAAACCATGATCAACGGCGGCGTGATCAAACGCCTCGGTATCGTGGTGCGTCACCATGAACTCGGTTATCGCGCCAACGCCATGGTGGTTTGGGATGTGCCTGACGATGAAGTAGATAGCCTTGGCGAAAAACTGGGCAGGCAGGATTGCGTCACCCTCTGCTATCAACGCCCGCGCATGCTGCCCGCGTGGCGCTACAACCTGTTCTGCATGGTGCATGGCCGTGACCGCGAAGAGGTGCTCGAATGCATCGACACTATGATCGAAGGCCTGGCCCTGGAAAACATCCCGCACACCGTGCTCTTCAGTGGTCGACGCTTCAAACAGCGTGGCGCGATTTACCGTAACAACCAGCCGCAACTCCGGCACTGATGATGGACGCGCTGGACAGAAATATTATCAACACGCTACAGCACGATTTTCCCGTCTGTGATCGCCCTTTTGCGGTACTGGCTGAAACCCTGCACAGCACTGAAGATGAGCTGATAGCCCGCGTACAAACGATGCTGGACAGCGGCCTGCTGACCCGCTTTGGCCCGATGTACAACGCGGTGAATATGGGTGGCGCGCTCAGCCTGTGCGCCATGAAGGTGCCTGAAGAGCGCTTCGATGAGGTCACCGCACAGGTCAACGCTTTTGCCGAGGTCGCCCATAATTACCAGCGCGATCATGAGATGAATATGTGGTTCGTGCTCGCGACTGAAACCCAGCAGGAACTTGAAAACACACTCGCTGCCGTTGCAGACCACACCGGCATTCCCGTCTACAACATGCCCAAGCAAAAGGAATTCTTTGTCGGCCTGCACTTCAAAGCCTGAAGACAGGGTGACTGAGATGAGCCAGACGGTAAAACACAATCCACTGAAGAAGGATGAACGGCAACTTGCAGAGCTTGACCGTCGCATTGTGCTGGCCACACAGTCCGGCCTACCGGTGGTGGCTGAGCCCTATCGCATCATCGCCGAACAGCTGGGCATTAATACGCAGTTGCTCATGGACAGACTGGAGACCATGAAAGCTGATCACCGCATTCGCCGCATCGGTGTTGTCCCCAATCATTACAAACTGGGCTATACCGCCAATGGCATGTCGGTATGGGATGTGGATGACACCTTTATTGATGAGGCTGGCGAACAGCTGGGGCAGCTCGATATGGTCACCCACTGCTACCAGCGCCCGCGTTTCCCACCCGAATGGACATACAATTTATTCGCCATGGTGCACGGTCACGACCGTGACGAGGTGCTGCAGAAAGTGTCACAGATCGCGGATTTATTGGGCAGTAAGGCCCGCAAGCACGATATACTGTTCAGCACGCGCATACTCAAAAAAACCGGCTTACGCCTGAAAGACAAAGGATAACAAACAATGTTTCGTATCTCACAGTACATGCAACAACTGGTTAGTCCCACTGAGACCCCGGCCCCGCGCAAACCCACCGGCCCGGTTGTTATCTGGAATCTGATTAGACGCTGTAACCTGACCTGCAAACACTGTTACGCCACCTCTGCGGACAAAGACTTTCCGGGTGAATTAAACACCGAAAAAGTGTTCAGCGTCATGGATGATCTCAAGTCCTTCGGTGTACCGGTGCTCATCCTCTCGGGTGGCGAACCATTAATGCGCCCTGACATTTTTGAAATTTCCCACCATGCCAAGGATATGGGTTTTTATGTCGGTCTTTCAACTAACGGCACTCTGATCTCTGAAGACAACATTCAGGATATCGTCGACGTGGGCTATAACTACGTCGGCATCAGCATCGACGGCATGCGTGAAACCCACGATAAATTCAGACGCAAACAGGGCTCCTTCGATGAAGCCATGCAGGGTATTCGTTTATGTCATCAGGCGGGCATAAAAGTAGGGCTGCGCTACACCCTGACTCAGGACAACAAACAGGACTTCCCAGCTCTGCTCAAATTGATGGACGACGAAGGCATCGACAAGTTCTATCTGTCGCACCTCAACTACGCCGGTCGCGGCAACAAGAACCGGCGCGATGATTTACATCATCAGATGACGCGCGATGCCATGGACCTGATGTTTGAAACCTGCCTCGCCGACATCAAAGCCGGACGCCAACGCGAATTTGTCACCGGTAACAATGACGCCGATGGTGCCTACATGCTGCTGTGGGCAAGAAAAAATATGCCCGAACATGCCGACCACCTCGAACAGCTGTTAATGCAGTGGGGTGGAAATTCGTCGGGTGTGAACATCTCCAATATCGATAACATCGGTAATGTCCATCCGGACACCATGTGGTGGGAATACACCATCGGTAATATCAAGGAACGTCCGTTCTCGGAAATATGGATGGATACAAGCGACCCGCTAATGGCCGGTCTCAAGCTCAAGGAGCGCCCGGTCGAAGGCCGCTGCGCGCCCTGCGCTTATCGCAGTATCTGCGGCGGGAACACGCGCACACGCGCCTGGCAGCTCACCAATAATTTCTGGGCGGAAGACCCCGGTTGTTATCTCGACAATGATGAGATCGGGGTAGATGAAGATCAGCAACGCCTGCAACTCACCGCCTATTCGCGCCGAGTGTGCTTCAATAGCTAAACCGATTAGTTTTTATTATTCGTTATAAGTTACATTTTTTCAAGTTCGAATAAACTGTCAGTTTATGTCTATGCCATGATCAGGGTTACATTGTAAAAAGCAGGTATAATCAAAAACTAATAACATCCCCTTGAAACCAACTATAAATTTTAATGATAACCGGCATTGCATAATCTATCGTGACTATCGAAACATTAATCCCTTATCTTCCGCACGTGCAGGCATTATTAAATGCGCTGGCAGCCATTTTGCTATTGAGCGGCTTTTATCATATAAAAAAGAAGAACCTCCGTGCCCACCAGATATGCATGACTGCAACCCTGATTACTTCTGCCATTTTTTTACTGTCCTATTCCATATATCATATTAATGTTGGCTTCCACCCATTCGCCGGAACGGGAATAATAAGGCCTGTTTATTTTACAATTCTCAGTACGCATGTCATTCTCGCCATGCTACTCGTACCTCTGGTTATTACCACCGCGACACTTGCATTACGGGGCAACATCAAACAACATCCTCGCATAGCGCGCTGGACCTTACCTGTCTGGTTGTATGTTTCGATTACCGGGGTCGTGATATATCTGTTCGTTTTCCATATGTATCCGCAACAGCTATAAAACTCAAACAAAATTTCCAGACGAGCATGCGGCTCCTGGATGAATCATTTAAATAAGACGAGAGTTTTTAATTATGGAATTTGTTTATTTTACAACAGCAGGCTTAGTGCTCTACTTTGGATCAAGCTGGATTCTTACCCGCGTTGAACAGGCTCGAGGAAAACAGTTCAAACATCGGGATCTGGTGTTCTTTGCTATTATTTTTGTTCTGGCCGTGAGTTCATTTAATTTAATTCAATATCTGGCCACTAAATAAGGGACCCAGAACATACTAATGTACCTGGATCGCGCCCGAATTTAGGTCATATTTGGTCGCGCCAATTGAACAAAATCGTAGGCGTAGCAGGGCTACTAGGGCGAGGATTTTGCGATTGAGGCGCGGCCAAAGATGGCCTGAAGACGGGATTCGTGATGGTATATTAGTATGTTCCGGATCCCTAAGACTGTTATCAGGATTTATAACACACGATTTATCTGATAACAAAACCCCGGCCGGATTCAAAACCAATCAACAATATCTCAGCTGGTGCAATCTCCACATCCTGGCTGAAATGATGGGTGAAGCCCTCCTTAAGCACGCTGTCATCCATCTTGAGAGCGAGATGATGGCTGCCTGCAGACACCTTTAAAGTATGGTAAATATCAATACCGCTATCATTGTAGAGTCCCGGTGCTTCAGCCTTATGTGAATACATCGGCTGCCCATCAAGCAGTACCTCGATAATGACCGGTGAGCGTTCCCGTGAGCATTCCATAGGTGCTCTCATGTTAGGTGGTAATGCCATCAATTCTTCCTGGCTACGCCTCTGACACAGCTCTTTTAACTCACCCGCATGGCTAATAGAAATAGTGATGATTGCTTCATCATCAGCTAACTGCCGATACGAAGGTGAGGTTGAGAAGTAGCCAACTATCGCGATAAAAACGGCATAATTAATCGCCTGTAAAGCATACCTGACAAATTTATTTTGTGAATTAAACATCTGGAGACTCTTTAATTTCAGCCTGTTCAGGCAGATCAGTTTGCTCGGTTATCGCCAGTAATTCATGGCGAAAAACTTCCAGTTCTTTTTCAATTAGTTTTTTATCCGTTTCAGCGCCGCCAAATACTTTAATACGACGCCGATCTGCACGGCTCCTGAGTATCGGCTTGCGTTCACCGGAAAATCGCTTGTCTATCCAGAGATTGCCAAAACGATAGAAGCAGTCATTGTGGCGACAACCTACAATCATCACACCGTCTGCGCCTTTCTTTAATGCATATTCAATCAGTGAGGGTGGAATCATACCGCTACAAATTAACTTCACACTTCCGGTTTCATTATTATCAAGCTGCTTGACATTAAACCCGTGCTCACAGCCGATCAGAAGAACATTGGCGGAACCGGTCATTGATGTTACCGCCTGTTCGGTCAAGGTACGCACTTTGTCGACCGGCAACGACGGCATATCAATACCCGTTTTAAGCTCTTCATTGGACTGTCTAAATGGATTTGAGGAGGGACACGAGCCCATACAAATTCCACAGGATGCACATAGGGAGGGATCGACAACAACTTCCTTTTCAAATTTTCTGCCGTCAGTACGCGCCTGCACTGAGATTGCTTCAAAGGGGCAGTCATCAAAACACAATTCGCAACCATTGCAGTGCGCGAGATCAACCACCGCAGCGGGGACAGCTTTCTTTGTCGGTAGCAATGGCAGCAGCATCAATATAACTGTGATGGCGGTTGCCAACAACCATGTTTTACCTTCTGACCAGTAATCCATCAATGGATAGGCGTTCAGGTAGAACCAGTCGAGCTCCAGCACTGTTGGCATTGAACTCAAATTAGCCGGGGCATGACTCACCGCAGGCTTGATAAATGACAATGCCAGCAGGGCTAAAAAACAACCTATAGCCAGACCGCGTGGTGGATTTATATTGACGTTCGAAAGTCGTTTGACGTGCAGCCATAACAGAAAAAACAGTATTAGCGGCTGACCCAGTAGATGCAAAAATTCTATAAGAATAAAGAAGCGATCTGTCATCTGCCCTTGCAGGAAGTTGCTGGCCATGGAACCGGAAAATATGGGCAGGGAGTCCAGCAGCCTAGCAGAACCAATGGCCACGTATTGCCCCAGTTCGTCCCATACCAGCCAGTAGCCCGTTATACCCAGTGTCACTACCAGCCAGAGTGTTGGCAAGCCTGATACCCAGGAAAACCAGCGGGCACCGTGATAACGGCCCGAGGCCAGCTCTTTGAACAGGTGCAGCAGAATGGTAATAATCGCCGCATCGGAAGCGTAACGATGCAGGCTTCGCATCACACCTGCCGCATACCACTGATCGTGAGTGATATATTCGACAGAGTCATAAGCGCCATCGATACTGCCATGAAAAAACCCAAACAGATAAAGACCCGTAACCAGAATGATCCAGAACAAAAAAAATGTCAATGTGCCCAGATGGTACATTGGATTCCAATGTGTGCCAAAAGAAATATTGAACCAGGATTCCAGAGCCAGATAGGCTCTCTTCATAGGATTGATCAACACAGAATTTTTCTCTCAAATGAATGGACGGATGAATTTTAGCACTTTGCTATATTAGTCTCTAATGATACATATCAAGTATGAGAGCGTTGATTACCTTTACGCCACTCTCTGAATATAACCACAAATGTGAACAAAATAATTGAGCCACCTATTAGAATACCCAGAAACAACGAATAGTCAAAATAATAATTATCACGAACCGGATCATAGGTGGTACAGAAAAACCTGACCTTGTTAGAAAGATCAGAAAGAAAAGTCTGATCCGGCTGTGGCCGACCTAATATCAACTCCTTCAGTGGCTCAATTAACATGGGCGTATCAAATACCTGACCATACACCTGCCGATAAACTTTTCCCTCTGCATCAATGATGGTGGTCTGAATCAGATGATCAAATCCACTGGCCGAAGGAAAATATATAAAGCCAGTATCCTTCGACAGGGCTTTTACATCATCAGCGGAAATACTCAATAAGTGCCAATCCTTGTTATGAACGCCCTGCTTGTTGGCAAAATACTGCATGGCTTCGGGCGTATCAACGGGAGTGTCAAAACCGACAATGGCGACAGCAAAATTGTCCTTGCCCAGGGCGTCACGTGCCTTTTCCACCACCTTGGACAGATGCCGGGCTGTCATCGGACAGATCTGATAACAGCTGGTAAAAACCATGCTTAAGACCAGCGGCTTGCCCGCGAAATCACTCATTGCAACTGCCTGACCTTCGGCATTGGTAAATGCATATTCCCCTAATTGGTTATCAATAGCCTCTCGACTAATTCTAAGGGCGCTATCGTAGTCAAAGCTTGCTGCTGCATCCGCCCGTTTTTGGATGGGAATTTCTTTCTCCAGCGGTGCAGTTGCATAAGCAGAAAGGTGAAAGAACAATAAATTCAGTAAAAAGCTGAAAACCAGAAATAACTTCATACTTATCTAAGCTCAAAGTGGAATAATTTGAAAAGGGTATCATAAAAGTGTGAAAACAGATTTCTTTAAAGCTGAATCCGTGATTTAAACGTAGATGCATGGTGCAAGATATTGGTTTCACAGGGGTTTCAAAAAATCTTAGCTTCACCCTTAGGTTAAGCGGGCATTTTTTGATCCGCTGTGGAGCCAGGGGCTTGTGCCAGACGCCTCGGTTAAGCCACGGATTTAGGTTTAAGCATAAAAAAACGCGGGACAGCCAGAGGCTTTCCCGCGTTTTTTATGAGATGTTACTAACGCTAGCCCATTGGCCAGACTGAGGCCAGATAATCCCAGTTGATTGCGTAGTAAACAACGAAGCAGACCAGCAGGGCCAAAGCCAGAACAAACGTTCCCGGTGCTTCGAAACCACCACTACCATGCTCCTCTACAGCCAGCTTAGGTGCCATCTGTAACTGATCTGGCTGGTCAATATTGTAGGCTGAAGCGGCCAAAGGTACACCAAAGCTCTGAAACAGACCGGCAGAAGGCTCCAGTTTCTTACCAAAGAGCAACGATCCCACGGTAACGACCAGATACATAGCACCACCAAGCACGCCCAGTACACCGCCAATACCGCCGACAGCCATCATCATATAGGCCGTACCCGGGTATTCAAAACTCAGCGCCGCGCCAGTGAAGTCCATGTCCCAGTGACGACGTGAGACGCCCAGAGTACCTGCACCCAGCAGGAACAGGATCATGATGGTCATGCCGCCGGCAAATACATAAGGCTGCATTTTGGCCACCCAGGGCAGGAACAGAGCGCGTCTGAACAGCACCGGAATTAGCAGATAGGTCAAGGCCATAAAGGTCAGAGTCGTACCCACCGCTACCGTGGCATGGAAATGCGCAGGTACATAAATGGTGTTATGGATGATCAGATTAATCTGCTCAGTACCCATAACCACACCGGTGATGCCACCGATGAAGCCGAAAATGACCAATGCAAAGAAGAAGCCGGAGAACACCGGGTTCCCCCAGGGGGCTTTACGCAACCATTCGAACAGACCCTTGGTGTAACCCTTGCCGCGCTGAGCTACTTCCATCGCGCCAGGTACGGTCAAACCGTGGATCATACTGGCCAATACCGCCAGATACATCGCATAACTGGTATTGAAGATCTTCCACTCTGTACTTACACCCGGGTCAACCAGAATATGGTGGGCACTGGCCAGTTGCAGGAAGAAGATGTAGAGCAGGAAGGCAAAGCGACTGACCTTCTCAGACATCGGACGTGCATTAAACAGGATACCGATAATGAGATACCAGACTGAAACGTGTGCAGCCACATTAATCTGCTGCGACGAATGGCCCAATGCCCACCAGATAATCCGGTACATTTCAGCATCAATGTGATTGATATAACCAATCGACCAGAGAAATGTCGGGAACAGAATAATGGCACCCGATGCGATCGTAAAGATGGCGATAATGCAAGCGGTTAAGGCACCGAAGGTCACCAGCGGGACTGATCCCTGGTAAGTTTGATCGTCCTTAGCTATCACTAAGGTCCCCAAAAACACAAAGCATCCGATCAGTGCGCCGACCGCGAACAGTATCAGCCCCAGATAGAAATGCGGGGCCGCCTGCATCGGCACATAGGATGTCATCATAACACTGGAATTACCTTGCAAGACAGCAACATTATTCATCACCGCGCCAATGATCATCAAAGCGAAGCCTGCCCATGCCCAACCAGGCGCAGCCAGTCGACTTCGTAACAAGGTCGATGATGCAAAGTAAAGAATCGCTATCTCGAAAAAGATAACCCAGAAAATCAAGGCATTGATGCCGTGTGCGGTCAATACCTGATAGAACAGATCTGCGGGTAGTAAATGTACTTCCTGCCAGCGCGTCAGGATAACGCCCAGTGCCAGTATACCCGCGATAAGCAGGAAGACAGCACCCGCTACCGCATTGACTTTCATCAGGCTCTCAGCCGATTTGTCAAAATAGAAGCCCGAATCGGGACAAACTCTGAATTTCGCCATCTTAATTCTCCTTCACGTAGATTTTGCCGACCATGGTATGGTGACCGATGCCGCAAAATTCGTTGCAAACTACTGTATATTCACCCGCTTGATCAGGGGTTATCTTGATAACCATTTCATAGCCCGGAACGACCTGTAAATTGATATTAACCGGCTGCAATGAGAAGCCGTGGTTCCAGTCCATCGAACCTAAATGAAGTCGATAGGTTTTATCTTTTTCCAGTTCAAGAATGGGGTACCACTGCCAGAGCCTGCCCAGCATATAGATATCACTGCCGGCGGGTGGCGTTACGACTGGTATACCCGATTGTTCGTCTATACGAGTCTGATATTTCTCAACAAAAGTTTCTACTGATGCACCAAACTTCTCAGCATTGGTCTGGTAGGCCTCGCTGGAAAGGTTCTGTTTCCCGTATACATGCCAGTAAGGCATCATAAAAAACATAATTAAACACCAGACCAGCGCGATGCTGATCCAGACAATTTCCTGACGGCCAACGGGAACCTTCCACCATATCCTGTCAGCAGGGGGTAAAAATGAGCTCATAAGATTATCCTCTTATTTTTTTATTTGGCGATAGGTATTGTTGCGACTTCCATAACGCCCCAAAGAACGTAGAAAACCGTGGGCATCGCCACACCTATAAAGAGTAATAAAAACGGGTTATCCAGCATTCGCTGGAAAAACGGAATCCGCTCTGGTTTGGGTATATGAATCTCTTCTGTCATAATGGAATGTCCTCTTAAAGCAATTATATTATTTAAGTTATTATTTTTTGCCGACTACTCACTTCCCTGTAGTTCAAATCGCCACTTTGAACCAAACAAATACACAACACTAATGTTTAATAGCCACTCTTCTGCAATAAGCAAAAGGATATAGAATCTCAGAATACGGGACTTGATCTATATCAATAGAACTATTTAGTAAATATATAGTCGTTCATTCGTTTTACGATATCATATAGAATGTAATTACGCACTATTTACATGCACAATTATATATAAATTACACAACACGAGATCTTCCCGCAATAACGCTGCCAATAAATATATGCAACTTTGCTTATTTAGATAGAGTCCGGATTACATCTGATTGTCAAAAAGATTACAATTTGATCCTTACCACTCGCTGAGGGCAGGCAATGCTTGAGAATTTATTTACTCAAGTGACTGTTTTCAAATAATTACGAATTCGATAATCATGATAGAGGCCTGGACATGACATTAATTGAATGGCGCGAAGAATATTCCACGGGAATTCCCGGTGTTGACCACGAACATCAGGAACTAATAAATTTAATTAATACAGCCTATGAGATGCTGGGCGATACAGCGGATAAAAATGGCATCATCAGTTGCCTGGGTGACATCTATGGCAGCATATCCTCCCATTTCGCACTTGAAGAACGCTGGATGGAACAACATAATTACGAGGATTATGAAGCCCATCGAGCCGACCACGAGCGCCTACTTGACGAAATCGGCGAAATCACCGATGACGTTGAAGCCAGTACAAAGCTTGACACCGAACGATTACGCGAGCGCCTGAACAACTGGTTTCTGGCGCACTTCAAAACTCATGATACACATCTGCATAACGCCGAAAAATCACATTCACCTTATGACTAAATTACTTGATAACCATGATTCAAATAAGGCTATTGCCATCTGGCTACTTATTTGCTGCGCAACAATCTTTGGCATGGTGGTACTGGGCGGGGTAACACGCCTAACCGGCTCGGGTCTTTCCATGGTGCAATGGGCACCACTAATGGGCATATTGCCACCGCTTAATCAGGAAGCCTGGCAGCATACCTTCTATCTTTACCAGCAATACCCCGAGTTCCAGCTAAAAAATTTCCACATGTCACTGGATGAATTCAAAGCTATTTTCTGGTTTGAATATGCACATCGACTTCTGGGTAGAGGCATTGGTCTGCTGTTCTTTATTCCATTCATGTATTTTCTGCTTACCCGAAAAATCGACAAAGCGCTTACCCCCAAACTGCTCACCCTGTTTGTACTCGGCGGGCTTCAGGGGTTAATGGGCTGGTATATGGTAAAAAGCGGCCTAGTGGATAACCCGCATGTCAGTCAGTATCGCCTCACCGCGCACCTGACTCTGGCCATTATTATCTATGCCTATATGTTCTGGATCGCGTTGGATTTACTGCGGCCAAAAGAACGCTCTGCAATCCGTGTGAACGAGCCAAAACTCACCCGGCTGGCCTCAATCATCACCACTGTTATTTTCATCACCATCGTCTCTGGCGGCTTTGTTGCCGGCACCCGAGCCGGATTCGCCTTCAATACATTCCCTTTAATGAATGGACAATTAATACCCGATGGACTGTTTTTACTGGAGCCCTTCTGGCGTAACTTTTTCGAGAATATTATCACCGTACAATTTGATCACCGTGTACTGGCGACCCTGCTTTTTTTAATCATTCCTGCTTTCTGGCTGAAAACAAGGAAACTGGAACTGGAAGCGATGACTCACATCAGTATCTATGTATTGCTGGCTGCGCTGGCTCTGCAGATCACTCTGGGCATTTCCACTTTGCTGATGATCGTTCCTGTTGCACTGGCTGCGGCGCATCAGGGCGGAGCAGTAATGCTTCTGACCGCTGCGTTATTTGTAAATCACCAGCTGCGCAGCCAGTAACAACGGCCAGGCCAGAACTTCTGAAAAATGCTGTTTAAGTACATTCATGTATCCACTGTCATTCTCACGCTGATATTTTTTATCATCCGCGGTCTGTGGATGATTATGGATTCGAAAGTTCTGAAGAAAAAATGGGTAAGAATACTGGCGGCTGGCATTGACAGTCTACTGCTCGCCAGTGCCATCGTCCTGACCATGAAAATAAACCAGTACCCTTTCACACATGACTGGTTAACCGCCAAAGTTTTAGCACTGGTCATTTACATAGCACTTGGTATGATTGCACTTCATTACGGAGCAACGAAAAAAATCCGCATAGCCGCGTGGCTCGCCGCATTACTCTGTTTTAGCTACATAGTTTCTGTCGCACTCACGCGCAATCCAATGTCATTTTACTAAATATATTATGTCGTCTACAAACCTCTAAAGAGAAACTCATCTAATGAAAAATATTCTGCCCGGTTATCTATCCGCAAGCCTGATTGCACTACTCACTATGCTGTCCGGGAGTGCGCTCGCTCAACAGACTGCGGGAGAGATGGACATCCTCTCTGGTCACTTTGCCCGAGAAGGCAATAATACTTCAGCGGCAAAAGAGACCAATAACAATATCTATATAAAACTCTACCCGGAACAGTGGGTAGCGATACTGTATGTCCCCTACCCTTATGCAAGCAGCGTTACGCCGGATATGATTGACGGGGTTTTTGAAAAAGTTGGCCGTAAATCAGACACAGGCGCCTTTACAAGAAGCAAATTCGACATTCTTGATCAGGCTGCAACAGTACATATAGAGAAGTATGAAATGGTAGAAGGTCAGCTTCAGTTCCAGTGCGGCTCACTCAACCCTTGCGCCATCAGATTTTACGATAACTATATAGAACTGGTGAAATCCGGTATTATCAACGAGCATCTTATTAAGTTCGACCACGTCACCAAATAACGATACGACAATTACTGCATCAGGATAGCCGGTTAAAAACACCGTTATTCTGAGATATAGGCTCGAATTTTTTCATACTGAGCGACAATAGTTTTGGGATTGTGCGGCTGCGAAAAAGCAGCGACCAGTTCTAACTCAGGTGTAACCAGAAAAACAGCGCTGGTATGGGCGACCGTGTATTGCCCGGGCGCTGTTTCTTCTTCGAGGACATAACCCGCCCCAAATTGCTGCGCAATATTATCGATATCTTTTTTATCGCCGGTCAATCCCACAAAATCCCTGTTAAAAAATTTCACGTAATCGGCAAGATCAGTTACCGCATCGCGCTCCGGATCCACTGAAATAAATACCACCTGGGTATCCGGAAACAGCTCGGCTTTATCTTTTCCGAGTATATCGGTGACGGCATTTAATACATGCAGGGTAGTCGGACAGATATCGGGACAGGATGTGTAGCCGAAGAAAACAAAAGACCATTTGTCCTTAAATAGCTGCGTGTTGACCACGTCTCCGTTCTGATCAATGAGCTCAACCGGTTTAAGTATTTTCGGCGCTGGCCGGAGCACTCCCACCAGCTCGGGCGGTGGACTCGAAGGCGACGTACTGACGTACCAGACCCCTGTTACCGATAACAACAGAACAAGCAGTATAGTACCCCGATACAGACCTCTATTTCTTTGCGGCATCATGTTTTCTCCACTGCTTAATTGCCCATATAAAGAATGCCAAAATCATGACAACATTAATAACCATCCCGATACCGAAGAAAACCATCAAGCCGCCTTCTTCTGCTGCTGCTGACACTGGCTGCATTTGACTCGGCACCGACTCTGTTGCTGGCTGAACCAGAAGAGCGGGTGTTTTTGGCTCACCGGAATCGCGATAATTTGGTAATGAATTTTTCATTTAACAGGTCTAGTCGTTGTTTTTATGTCTGGACAACAGCATTGTGCACAAATTTTTAGCGTTTGCTTTTTTCTGGTTTTACGCAACGCCGGAACACCATGTCCATACATCAGTATCTTAGCTTATTTACTTAGAATCAGACAGCCGCGTTTAATTAAAAACAAAATGAAATGGCTTGCTCCAGCTACGGCTGGTCAATTCATCTTCAATAAAAATTAAGGAACTTGATTTACATCATCATTTTCTTATATTAAAAAGCCTACTCTAGATTCACTTATTATTCGCACGGACTAATAACGGAAGTGAATACAGCCATCAACAGAACGCAGTTTTTACGCGGCGATTACTCGGGAAAAGCTTCTCCCGTTCGGCCGCCCTGGTCCGGCACTGAAAATCAATTTTTGGACAGCTGCGATGGTTGTGGTGACTGCATTGAACGCTGCCCGACCAACATCATTCAAAAAGGGCGCGGCAATTATCCCGTCATCAACTTTAATGCCGGGGAATGCCTGTTCTGTGGTGACTGCGCCAAAGCCTGCAAGACAGGCGCGTTAACAATAATTGAGGGGCAGCAACCGTGGGCAGTGATCGCCGCGCTCAATCCAGACAACTGCCTCGCCTTTAAAGGTGTGGAGTGTCGCAGCTGCTACGACCCCTGCGAAGCAGGCAGTATCAGCATGACGCCGCGCCTCGGCGGCGTCTCTGTACCCGGATTCGATCTTCAATCATGTACCGGCTGCGGCGCCTGTGTGGCTATCTGCCCGACCCAGGCCATTAGCATGAACCATGAACACTAATTAACGACAGGAATTATGATGGATATCAGTGGCGTACTTGTTCGATCCTACCCTGAAAACAGCCAGTCGGTGCAGCAGGCACTGGCGCTGATGGAAGGGGTTGAAGTTCACGGCAGTAATGAGGATGGCCGCATCGTGGTCACCGTCGAACAGGAGAATGCCGGAAAAATGTCCGACCTGCTGGTGCTCATGCACGATGTCCCCGGCGTTTTATCCACCTCAATGATTTACCACCAGTTTGATGATTTGCCATTAACAGATAATTAAGATCTCTGTTTATACAGAGGTACACCGGTCAACAGGAGGCCTGATAATGAAACTGACCCGACGCGATTTTATTAAATCCAATGCGATAGCCGCCACCGCAACAGCAGCGGGTATCACCATACCCGGTGTCAAAGAAGCACTGGCACAGTCTAAAGATTCCATTCGCTGGGACAAAGCCCCGTGTCGCTTTTGCGGGACCGGTTGCAGCGTTCTGGTCGGCACCAAGGGTGGCCGCATCGTCGCGACTCAGGGCGACCCTGATTCCCCGGTCAACCGCGGGCTCAACTGTATCAAGGGCTATTTTCTCTCCAAAATCATGTACGGCAAGGATCGACTTACACAGCCACTGCTACGCATGCGCAACGGCAACTATAGCAAGGATGGTGATTTCACCCCTATTAGCTGGGAGCAGGCGTTTGATGTCATGGAGGAGAAATTCAAGGCTGCACTGAAAAACGATCTGGAAACCAACAAGGGCAAGCCACCGGAAGAGATTGTCTCCACGGTAGGCATGTTCGGCTCCGGTCAGTGGACCGTATGGGAAGGTTATGCCGCCTCCAAACTCTACAAGGCCGGTTTCCGCTCCAACAACATTGACCCCAATGCACGCCACTGCATGGCCTCCGCGGTGGGCGGTTTTATGCGCGCCTTTGGCGCTGATGAACCCATGGGCTGCTATGATGATCTGGAACACGCCGATGCCTTTGTCTTATGGGGCTCGAATATGGCAGAGATGCATCCCATATTGTGGTCGCGCCTGACCGATACCCGTCTGACCAAAGCAGGCAGTGAAGTCCACGTGTTATCTACGTTTGAGCACCGCTGTTTCAATCTTGGCGATAACAACATGATATTTTCGCCCCAGACCGACCTGGCTATTCTGAACTACATCGCCAACTACATCGTTCAGCATAAGGCCTACAATCAGGATTTCATCGACAAGCACGTCAATTTCAAAAAGACCCCGACCGATATCGGTTACGGCCTGCGCCCGGAACATGTCCTGCAGAAAAAGGCCGAAAACGCCAACAAAGGCAAGCTTTCCGGCATTACTTTCGAAGAGTATGCCAAATCCCTCGAACCCTATACGCTGGAATACACCGCAGAATTATCCGGCGTGCCGAAAGAAAAGCTGGAACGTCTGGCCAAGCTATATGCTGATCCCAATAAGAAGATCACCTCTTTCTGGACCATGGGTTTCAACCAGCACACCCGCGGTGTCTGGGCCAATGGCCTGATGTACAACGTGCACCTGTTGACCGGCAAAATCTCCGAGCCGGGCAACGGCCCGTTCTCGCTGACCGGCCAGCCTTCCGCCTGCGGCACCGCGCGCGAAGTAGGTACCTTTTCGCACCGTCTGCCCGCCGATTATGTAGTGAAGAAAAAAGACCACCGCGACCTGGCGGAAAAAATCTGGCAGCTACCCGAAGGCACCATTCCCGGCAAGCCCGGTTATCACGCGGTGTTACAGAACCGCATGCTGAAAGACGGCAAGCTCAACGCCTACTGGGTGCAGTGCAATAACAACATGCAGGCCGGCGCCAACATGAACGAGGAGACCTACCCCGGCTACCGCAATCCGGCGAACTTTATCGTCGTCTCCGACCCCTACCCCACGGTCACCGCCATGGCGGCTGACCTGATTCTGCCCACCGCCATGTGGACCGAAAAGGAGGGTGCTTACGGCAACGCCGAACGCCGCACCCAGTTCTGGCGCCAGCAGGTAGAGGCACCCGGTGAAGCCAAATCGGACATGTGGCAGGTGATCGAATTTTCCAAACGCTTCAAGGTTGAAGATGTCTGGCCGGAAGAGATTATCGCCAAAAAACCCGAGCTGCGTGGCAAAACTCTTTACGAAGTGCTGTACGCCAATGGCCAGGTCGACAAGTTCCCGAAAGTGACCGTGCAGGACAGCGACGGCAATAAATACGGCAACCACGAAATGGAAGATTTCGGCTTCTACGTGCAGAAAGGCCTGTTCGAAGAGTACCGCCGCTTCCAGCTGGAAGGTCCTAAAAAAGGCCACGAGCTGGCCGAATTCGATACCTATCACAAGGTACGCGGTCTGCGCTGGCCGGTGATTGATGGCAAGGAGACGCTGTGGCGTTATCGCGAAGGCTATGACAGCTATGTAAAAGCCGGTGAAGGCGTCAATTTCTACGGCCAGGCAGATGGTCGCGCCAATATCATCACCGCGCCCTACGAGCCTGCTGCGGAAAGCCCGGATGAAGAATATGATCTGTGGCTATGTACCGGTCGGGTGCTCGAACACTGGCATTCCGGTTCCATGACCCGCCGTGTGCCCGAGCTGTACAAGGCCTTTCCCGATGCGGTGATCTTCATGCACCCCGATGATGCCAAGGCGCGTGGTCTGCGTCGCGGACTGCCCGCCAAGGTGGTCAGTCGCCGGGGTGAAATGACAGCGCGAGTTGAAACCCGGGGCCGCAATAAGATGCCTAGAGGGCTGATCTTTGTGCCCTGGTTCGATGCCAGCCGCCTGATCAACAAGGTCACTCTGGATGCCACTGATCCGTTATCGAAAGAGACGGATTACAAGAAGTGCGCCATCAAGGTGGTCAAAGCCTGAAGCCTGAGCTGACGTGAACCGGAACAGGAAAAAGATGCTTTCCCAACAGACCTCATCGCGCATACCCGCATCGGTCAGTCGTCGACGCTTCCTGGTGAGCGGCGCACGAACTGCCGGCGTAGCAGCGCTCATAGGGCTGGGCGTCGGCCTGTATTCACGGCAATCGGTTTCCCTCTCGGCAGAGGCATTGCGTCCGCCCGGCGCCCTGATCGAGAAGGATTTTAACAGTGCCTGCGTACGTTGCGGCCTGTGCGTACGCGACTGCCCGTTTGACACACTCAGTCTGGCAAAATTGGGCGGCCCGGCCACGCTGGGTACACCCTACTTCACTGCCAGGGAGATACCGTGCGAAATGTGCGACGACATCCCCTGCGTCAAAGCCTGTCCCACCGGTGCACTGGATCACAGTCTGGAAGAGATCGATAATGCCCGCATGGGTCTGGCGGTACTGCTGGATGAAGAAACCTGCCTCAACTTTAAGGGGCTGCGTTGTGATGTCTGTTATCGCATCTGCCCGGCCATCGATCAGGCGATCACTCTGGAGCATGTCTCCAACGTGCGCACCGGCAAACATGCCATGTTCATCCCCACAATACATTCCGAGCACTGCACCGGCTGCGGCAAGTGCGAATACGGCTGTGTACTCGAAGAGGCTGCCATCAAGGTACTGCCTCTGCGCCTGGCCAAAGGCGAATTGGGGCAGCACTATCGCTGGGGCTGGGAAGAGAAAGAGAAGACCGGTCACAGTCTGGTCAGCCCTGATATCGAACACAAATACAATCTGCCCGAAGGCCAGCGTTACGATTACGAAGGTGAAGGGCTGATTTTTGATGAGCGTGACAGGGAGAGTTCCAAAGGCCGTTCGGATGAGACCCCGTTTGCCAGTGATCCTCTGGAAACATTAAACCGGAGCATGGAGGAGTCGCCGTGAAAACACTCCGCTATCCCGGTGCAGAAGCGGTACAGGGCAAAGGCTGGCTGGTGGCTCACAAGTGGCTACTGGTACGGCGCTTTAGTCAGCTGTCGATCCTGACTGTATTTATGCTCGGGCCGTGGTTTGGCCTTTGGATCGTCAAGGGTAACCTCAACGCCAGTCTGACCCTGGACACGCTGCCACTGACCGATCCCTATGTATTACTGCAATCGCTGTTCGCCGGCCATCTGCCGGAAACAGCCGCCATTATCGGCGCGGTTATCATTCTGGTGTTTTATCTGTTAGTCAGTGGCCGGGTATATTGCTCATGGGTCTGCCCGGTCAATATGATTACCGATCTGGCGCACTGGTTACGTGAGCGCCTTGGCATTAAGAGCGCATCAAACATCTCAAAAAATACCCGCTACTGGCTGCTCGCGGTCACCCTTCTGCTGGCCTTCGCTGTCAGCAACATAGCATGGGAAACGGTCAACCCGGTCTCAATGATGCATCGCGGTCTTATCTTCAGCATGGGCATGGCCTGGATTGTATTGCTCGCCGTCTTTGTTTTCGATTTTATTATCAGCCGGCGCGGCTGGTGCAGTCATTTGTGCCCGGTCGGTGCTTTCTACAGCCTGCTGGGTACGCACAGCCCTTTACGGATTCGCGCAGATGCCCGTGCTCAGTGCAATGACTGCATGGACTGTTTTATGGTCTGTCCCGAGCAGCAGGTGATACGCCCCGCATTAAAAGGCGCTGAAAAGGGTATCGGCCCGGTGATCACATCGCCCAACTGCACAAATTGTGGTCGCTGCATCGATGTCTGTAGTAAGCAGGTTTTTCATTTCGGCTTACGCTTTAATAACAGCACTGATGACACCGCTGAGAATAATAAACACGAAAACAAACACCCTATTAACGAACACACCAATCAAGCTACTGAAGCAGAGGTCCTATGATGATCAACAAACTATCCATAATCGCATCCATTACGCTGGGCGTGCTTGCAGTTACCACTTCACTGCAATCTCACTCGGCTGAAATTGAATCACTGCGCGGCGCTTCGGAACTGGATCGCACTTCCTCGGCACCTGAGCATAAAAGATACGCCAAAGATGGTCGCCCCATTGCACGCGACTATGTACAACAGCCCCCGCTGATTCCACATAAAATCGACAATTACAGAATCAATCTTAAATCCAATAAGTGCATGTCCTGTCACAGCTGGAAAAATTACCGCGAAGCGGGCGCGACAAAAATCAGCCAGACCCATTTCGAGGACAGAGATAAACATGTCCTGGCCAATGTATCAGCACGTCGGTATTTCTGTACACAGTGCCATGTACCCCAGGTTAATGCACCTGCGCTGGTGGAAAACGAATTTGAGCCGATAACCGCGATTTCCGGTGAATAACAACTCAATTAGCAACCTGTTTATGGATGTCCGTTATGAATAGCAACAAATCTACCGAGTGCAATATTATCTGCCGCTTATGGGAGAAATTGAAGAAGCCTTCTCTCCGATATTCACTGGGCGCTCTGCTCACCGTCGGCTTTGTCGCGGGTATCATCTTCTGGGGTGGTTTCAACACCGCGATGGAGATGACCAATACTGAAGATTTCTGTATCTCGTGTCATGAAATGAAAGACAATGTCTATGAAGAGTACAAGCAAACCATTCATTACAGCAATCGCACCGGTGTTCGCGCCACCTGCCCTGACTGCCATGTACCGAAAGAGTGGCAGCATAAAATCGTGCGCAAGATACAGGCCAGTAACGAGCTATTGCACAAAGCGCTTGGCACCATCGACACACGCGAGAAGTTTGAGGCCAAACGTCTCAAACTTGCTGGCAATGTCTGGACGGCGATGAAAAAAACAGATTCACGAGAGTGTCGAAACTGTCATGACTTTGAATTCATGGACTTCGGCACACAGGGGCGACGCGCGATCAGGCAGCACTCAACTGCGCTTGATGAAGGCAAGACCTGTATCGACTGTCACAAGGGTATCGCTCATGAATTGCCGGATATGCATTCGATTGATCCAACCGGAGTCATCGGCAGTAATTAGATAACAGACTTTAAATATTGTAGAAACAAAGAAGCCGGTTAGACCGGGCTTCTTTTTTCTCTTTATTTGAAACGACTCAACTAATTCGAAATAGCACGTTACTTTATTAACCCGGCGAGCACCCGTCTTTATGATTTTACTTATATAAAATTCCGACGCCCTCAGAAAAGCCATGAATATCTGAAACCACCGTATAATTCACAGCTTATGAGTATCTATCATCGCGAAAACTGCCCCTGCGGCTCGGAAAAATCTTTTTCACAATGCTGTGAAAAATACCTGAACGGCGATAGCAATGCTGAAACCGCCGAGCAGTTAATGCGTTCAAGATACAGCGCCTATATAAATGGAAATGAGTCTTATCTGAAAAAGACCTGGCACAAAAAGACCCGACCCGAGAACATCGAATTCGATCCGAAGATAAAATGGATTCGGTTGCGCATAAAGAATACCGCAGAGGGGTGCGTCGATGACGAACAGGGCAGCGTTGAATTTATCGCCACCTATAAAATCAATGGTCGCGCTTTACAGTTACATGAAATCAGTCGATTTAGCCGAAGTGACGATCGCTGGGTTTATCTCGACGGCGAGCATCCGGGCACAGAAAGCCCGGGATAAAAACCGCCCCGTTTATCTGCCTGGCTCCAGCAGGCCTTCGGCTTCCAGCCGCGCTCTGACCTGTTGCATCATCTGGTTTAATTCCAGCCGCTGCTCGGGGGCAAGCGAGGCATCCATCTTACGTTTATTCAAAAGCACCTCCTCGGCGTACAGCTCCATATCATCGATATGAACCGGCTCAGCTGCAGGAGGTTGATGGGGCGCCGGTGCCGGCGCTGGCTGGATATGCGGCTGAACAAGTTCAGGCGACTCTTCCACCGGTTTCACATAGACATATTCGGTATCCTCACCCACCGGCAACACTTCCAGTAAGACCAGTTGCGGTTTTGCACAGCCCTCAATTTTCTCATATTGCAAAACTGTATTGACCTCGGCGGTCAGATATTTCACCGCCTGACTCAATGTCATTGAATCTACCGGCTCCACGAGCCGGTCCGCATCCACGGGAAAAGTCAGCACGAAATGGTATTTCTCCGCCAGCTGACTTAAAGCCTTTTGC
Organism: Gammaproteobacteria bacterium; assembly: GCA_024636785.1. Taxonomy (GTDB): domain Bacteria; phylum Pseudomonadota; class Gammaproteobacteria; order SZUA-229; family SZUA-229; genus LH-M37. The sequence continues at coordinate 36,664 of JAGXGK010000025.1, read as the reverse complement.
AAGGTTGTTGCCTGCCCATCCAGATGAACAATCGGGTCGCAATCTACAATACTTTGCTCTGCCACTGCGGCATTAAGCAGGCATTGTGCAGACAGCGTCCAAAACAAAAACAGGGATATTTTTTTCATGCCAGATCTAATCACCCCGGATAGAAAAATGGTCAAATAGCTCACTGATGCAGCCTTCAGAAACACTCAGTCAAGTACTATTATAAATAAGTTACCACAGCCGGGTAATACTCAATGCACAAATAATACAGCGCATACACCGCTCATGATAACAGCTAACATCTTGAAAAAAGCCCTTTAAAAACAATTGGATGAAGGCGATTGCGCCCGGCTCTAAGCATAAAAAACCGCGCGGCCATGACTGACTGCGCGGTTTTATTTAGTAAGGAAGAATGTAATTTAGACTTAACCTTTATATGCAAACACGCTGTCTTTATCTTCGCTATGATGCTCTTTTACCCATTTGAGCTTGTCGTGCAAATTAACAACATCACCGACAATGATCAGCGTCGGTGGCTTGATATCCTCGCTCTTGATGGTGTCGAGCAAGGTATCCAGCGTGGCGATATAAACACGCTGCTGCGGGGTCGTGCCCTGCTCGACCAGCGCGACCGGGGTGGTGCCCGGCAAACCATGCGCCACCATCTCTTTGCACAGGGTCGGTGCACCGTGCAGCCCCATGTAAAACACCACGGTCTGATTAGGATGCGCCAGCGCTTTCCAGTTGAGATCCACTGAGCCATCTTTCAAATGACCGGTGACAAAGACACAGGACTGGGCGTAATCACGATGGGTTAAGGGGATGCCCGCATAAGAGGCGCAACCGCTGGCGGCGGTAATACCGGGTACGATCTGAAAGGCCACGCCTTCCTGTGCCAGCAGTTCGATCTCTTCACCGCCGCGACCGAAAATGAAGGGGTCGCCGCCTTTTAAACGCAGTACCCGTTTACCCTCTTTGGCCAGGCGCACTAATAACTGGTTAATATTTTCCTGCTGCATGATGTGCTTGTCACGCTCTTTGCCAACATACACAATCTCGGCGTCACGGCGCACCATTTCCATAATCGCAGGCGATACCAGCCGGTCGTATACCACCACATCGGCCTGCTGCATTAACCGCAGTGCACGAAACGTTAACAGATCAGGATCACCGGGACCGGCACCGACCAGAAATACTTCGCCCGGCAATTCAGGCTGTGCGGATTTTTCGGTAATGGCTTTATCCAGCAAGGCTCCGGCTTCATCTTCGTGGCCGGTAAAGACCAGTTCTGCAACCCGCCCTTCCAGAATACTTTCCCAGAAACTACGCCGGGCTTCGGTATTGGGAAACGCCGCTTTGACTTTATCCCTGAATTTTTCAGCCAGCGCACCCAGCCTGCCGTAGGCGGCGGGAATCGTACCTTCCAGTTTGGTGCGGATCAGTCGTGCCAGTACAGGTGAAACCCCGCCCGTTGAAATGGCAATCTGCACCGGTGAGCGGTCGATCATTGAGGGCATGATAAAACTGCACAGCGCCGGATTATCGACGACATTCACCGGCAGTTTTTTCTCATGCGCCAGCGCTGAAACCTGCTGATTAACTTCGCGCTGATTGGTTGCGGCGATGACAATAACGCTGTCATCCATATCTTCGGGCGAAAAGGTTTTGGCTTTATGCTGAATCTTGCCGGTTGCAGCCAGCTCGCTCAGCTCAGCACACAGTTCCGGCGAAACCACGGTAACGTCGCCTTCCGCTTTTCGCAGCAGCGCGACTTTGCGCGCAGCGATTGAACCACCGCCCACCACCAGACAGGGACGTTGTTTTATCTGAACAAATATGGGCAGGTAATTCATTAATCTTCTCCGCGCTTTAATGTCTGATTAGAGCTATTCAGACTCAAGCAGAGCTTTTAATTCGCCCGTTTGGTTAATTGCTGAAAGCTCATCAAAGCCACCGACGTGGTGCTCACCAATGTATATTTGCGGCACTGTGCGACGCCCGGTAATTTCTACCATGTGCTCAAACTGGGAAGGATCTTCGTCGACCTTAATCAGTTTATATTCAATGTCTTTGCTCTTGAACAGCCTTTCCGCCGCTACACAAAAGCCGCAAAATTTGCTTGAATAAATTGTAATTTCTGGTTGAGCCATATTTATTTCCGGTAAGAATGTATATAAATTAAATTTGAGCAGGTCGCCGGGATATTTAGTGCCACAACAATATCCGGCGACCCTGCCGTTATAAGCGACCGACTTATAAACGATCAATCACGGTTTTCAGTTTTTCGCGAACTTCAGTGGCAATGGCACCCAGAGCCGGGTTCTCAATCGCCATCATCGAGGCCATCGGATCAACCGCAGCGATCTCAGTCTTGCCATCCTTGGTTTCCTGAACAATGACATTACACGGCAGCATGGTGCCGATTTTATCTTCGGCGCTTAATGCTTTATGCGCATAGCCGGGATTACAGGCGCCCAGTATGGTGTAACGCTGAAAATCCACATCCAGTTTCTTTTTCAATGTGCCGGCGACATCAATGGTGGTGAGTACACCAAAACCCTCTTCACTCAGCAGACCGGTAACACGCTCAATCGCATCATCAAAGGAATCATCAACAATTTTTGAGAAATAGTAAGACATAATCAACTCCATATTCATTTGGAGCTGAATTATAACCTTTTGCTAATAAAGAAGAAATCAGGTTTTTTGTATGCCTTTATTTGATGATGGCGACCGGTTTCAGCTGTCCAGGGGTGGAGGTGAGACTCGCATCACCTCTTCAATGGTGGTGACACCGCTCGCCACCTTGTTGGCGCCACTAAGGCGCATGGGGATAAGGCCGTCTTTGAGCACCTGCTGGCGCAGGGCTCCAACATCACAGTTCACGGTGATGAGTTTTTTGATCGCCTTGCTGAAGGTGAACATCTCATAGATACCGATACGCCCCTGATAACCCGTGTTGCGGCATTCCAGACAGCCTACCGGCTTTTGAGCGGTCTCGGGTTTTTTGGATTTCCAGGGCGCGACCAGTGTACGCCAGACATCGTCATCAATTTCAACCGGCTGCTTGCAGTGCGGACACAGGGTTCGCACCAGCCGTTGCGCCATCACCCCGATCACCGAAGACTGGATCAGGTAGGGCGCGACGCCGATATCCATCAGCCGGGAAATGGCCGAAGGCGCGTCGTTGGTATGCAGCGTGGACAGCACCAGATGCCCGGTGAGTGCGGCCTGAATAGCCATTTCAGCAGTCTCCATATCGCGAATCTCACCGATCATGATGATATCCGGATCCTGTCGCAGCAGGGTCTTGACCCCACTGGAAAAATCCAGATTGATGTTCTTCTGCACCTGCATCTGGTTAAAAGCGGGCTCGACCAGCTCGATCGGGTCTTCGATGGTGCAGACGTTTACATCCGGTTTGGCCAGCTGCTTGAGCGACGAGTACAGCGTGGTGGTTTTACCCGAACCCGTCGGGCCGGTGACCAGAATGATGCCATTGGGCTGGTGGATCATGGCCTGCCACATCTCATCATCCCGGCTGCTGAAACCCAGCTCCTGAAAATTACGCACCAGTACTTCGGGGTCAAAAATACGCATCACCAGCTTCTCGCCAAAAGCGGTAGGCATGGTGGACAGACGTAGCTCAATCTCCTGCCCGTCCGGATTGCGGGTTTTCATGCGGCCATCCTGAGGACGGCGCTTTTCGGCAACATCCATGCGCCCCAGAATTTTTATGCGGCTGGATACCGCCGCCATCACCGGCGTCGGTATCTGATAAACCTCGTGCAGCACACCATCAATGCGGAAACGCACGATACTCATTTCACGGCGCGGCTCCAGATGGATATCACTGGCGCGCTGGTCATAGGCGTATTGCAGCAACCAGTCCACAATATTGACCACGTGCTGATCATTCGCATCCAGCTTGCCGACACGTCCCAGCTCCATGAGCGATTCCAGATTCTGTAGATTACCCGGCCCCGGCTGCATGTCATTCTGCGCGCCAAACACCGATTTCGATACGGTATAAAACTCCATACGATAACGGCGAATCTCTTCCGGGCTGGCAATCACCCGTTTGAATTCCTTATTCTGTAAACGGCTGAGTTCGCCCTCCCAGTCACGATCGAAAGGCTGAGCGGTGGCCACCGTGATGAAGTGCGGCTCCACCTTGACCACCAGCACATTAAAACGCTCCGCATAGGCAAAAGACATCACCCCGGTGACGCCGGAGACATCCACGCTCAGGGGGTCGATTCTTAAATAGGGCAGCCCCACGCGCTCGGCGAACCACTCGGTTAAGGTGTCCAATGTCAGGTGGCGCGGTTTTTTCTCATCCGCCCAGTTTCGTTCAGCAATAATTTCCAGCGGATGCTTGCCCTTGAACGCCTTACCTTCTGCCAGCATACGCAGCATGTGCGCATTTTCGGCTGTCACCATTCCATCCTGTTCCAGCCAGGTCAGAATTTCGTGCACGTCCAGTTTGTGATTCATTGTATTTTTTACCACGGCATTCATAATATTCGCTCTGTGACAGTCACAGTGATGAGGTTGGTCTTACTTCAAAAGTATCGGGAATCGTTTCCGGCGTTTCTTCTATTGGTTCTATATTAGACACTTTTGCGTCTTCCGGGCCTATTTGTAGCCATTTTTCCATTTCAATGAGATCCGTCTCATCGCCACAGGCCAGCAGCTCGACCCGACCATCGCGCAAATTTCGCACCCAGCCGCGCAGGCCGTGCAGGTTTGCCTGATGCTGCGCGCTGCTGCGGTAAAAGACGCCCTGCACCTGCCCGGAAATCAAATAGCGTTTGCATAACATCAATTACACTCCTATAAACGAGCGGTTGTTTGTGAAATGGGCAAATAGATTTTCATTGAACTATTTCAGGATACAACATTTTCAGGTCGAAAAAAAAGGCTCGCAAGCGAGCCTTTTTCAATCACATATCCGGGATCAAATTAACGCGCCAGATAATCTAGATCAGATTCTTCTGCATCACCCACTGACCATGCACCACGTGTTTTAGCATGGTTAACGGCTGCATCAACTGCTGAAGATGAAGGGTTTTGATCAATATCAAATACCTGACCGGGATAGATCAGATCGGCATCCTTGATTTTGTTTCGGTTGTTTTTGTAAATCAGTGGCCACTGGTAAGAATTACCATAAACCTGCTCTTTGCCTGAAATATTCCACAAGTTATCGCCGCCTACAACAGAGTAACTGGTTACACCTGCCGCTGCGTCCATCTGCTTGCTATCAGACATATCTGACTCAGCACCGACTAATGCAGCATCGTTCATCGCTTTTTCTGCAAGCATACCTTGTGCTATCGCATTCTCAGCCTGTCTTCTGGCTTCATCGGCTAAAGATTTAGCTTCGTCTTCTTTGCCTGCGGCGAGGGCTTTTTCGGCTGAATCAATAAGACCTTGAGTCGTGTTCCATTCAAAACCCAGAGCCCTGGCTTCTGCATTCGCTGATTTGGCAGCTGCAATGGCTTCTTCAGCAGTGGGTCCTGTTTCGCCGGTAGTTGCGCAACCTGTCATCAGACCCAGACTTAAAAGGGCTGCAAAAAGCAGTCGTGTTGTTGTTTGTATGGCTGTTGTTCGCATCATGTAGTACTCCAGTATTAAAAAAAAATTTATTGTTGTTCGTCTCAATTGGCTACCGATTATAGCCACAAAAATTTGAGAATGTAACCGCCTACTGCAAACTAGAGACTAAATTTTACATTTAGCTTTTCCCCCTGTGTCACTTCCAGTAAGCTTCTACAGGAGCCTGTCGGGCTTAGGGGGATTGAAGCGAGGGAGCGGGAGAGCGGCCAATTCATCCCAAATCCGACAGGCTCCTAGCTTAATTCAGGAGTTAATCATGAGTTCAACACGTATTTATCTGAATCGCAACTGCTCAAAATGCCGTTCCAGCCTGCAACTGCTTGAAAGCAAGGGTATTAAGGCGGACATTGTCGAATATTTGAGCGCGCCACCCGGCGTCGACGAACTCAGGGAAATTCTGGATCTGCTCTCGCTCGAGCCCCGCGATCTGATGCGCCAACAGGAAGCCCCTTATACAGCGCTGAATCTGGCTGATGAGAGCCTGAGCCGTGATGCACTGATTCAGGCCATGGTCGAGAACCCCATTCTCATCGAGCGCCCGATTGTTATTCACAACGGCAAGGCCACCATTGGCCGCCCCCCTGAAAAAATTCTGGATATACTTTAAATGTCTGAAATACTGGTTTTATACTACAGCCCCGGCGGCACCATCGCCGAAATGGCCAATGTCATCGCCCACGGTATCGAGGAGGCTGAAGGCATGGAGGCGCGCATTCGTACCGTACCGTCGGTATCGGCCAATACCGAGCAGATCGAGAACGCCATTCCCGATGACGGCCCGCTCTACGCCAGCCTCAGGGATCTTGAAGAGTGTGATGGCCTGGTCATGGGCTGTCCGACTCACTTCGGCAATATGCCCGCGGCCATGAAATACTTTATCGACAGCACCACTCCTCTGTGGATGAGCGGCAAGCTGGTGGATAAGCCCGCAGCCGTTTTTTCCGGCAGCATGAGCCTGCACGGCGGCCAGGAGAGTACCCTGCTCACCATGATGCTGCCTTTGCTGCACCACGGCATGCTGATTACCGGCCTGCCCTACACACAGACTGAACTGCTCAGTACCCGCACCGGCGGCACACCCTATGGCGCCAGCCGGGTCACCAGTGACAGCGAACCCAACGTGCTCAGCCAGGAAGAGCGCGCACTCTGCCTCGCACTGGGTCGCCGCGTGGCTACTACCGCAAAAAAACTTAAAGATTAAACTTATGTCGACATCAAACCTCATGCTCTCCCGCTGGCTAACCCTGACCGGTTATTTCGGACTAATGATCGGACTTTTCGCCTGGCATCTGTTGATCAACAAGACCGAAGCGCATCTGATCTCGATCATCATCCTGACGCAACTCGGCCCGCTCATGTTCCCGCTGCGCGGCCTGCTCCACGGCAAAACCTATACCCACGCCTGGTCAATTTATCTGGCGATCTTCTATTTTATTATCGGAATCTGGTACGCCGGTGCTGACGAAACCCTGATGATCGGCCTCTACGTTACCGCATTCAGCCTGCTGTTTTTTGTCGGCACCGTCCTCTACACCCGGCTGAGCGCAAGAAAGCAGAAAGAAGATGCTGTAGATTTAGAAAAATGATAGATAAAAGCTTTTTACCGCAGAGGCGCGGAGAAAACCTTAAAAAATTATAGGTAAAACCATAATTAAAAGCTTTTCCTCTGCGGTGAATGTTTTTTCTCAGTTAACTATCAATATCATCCAGCACGGATTTGACGAAAGGCACCGTCAGTCGCCGCTGCATCGCCATGGCGGCGGTGTCCAGCACATCGAGCCGTTCGAACAGGCCGAACAGGTCGCGCGGGTAATGGCGTATCAGGTAGTCGGCCACGTTGTCGGGCAGTTCCAGACCGCGCAATCCGGCTCGAATGCGCAGGGCTTCGAGCTTCTCGGCATCGCTCAACGGTTGCAGCTGGAAGACCGGCCCCCAGGCCAGACGCGAGCGCAGGTCGGGCAATTTCACAGCCATAGCTTCCGGCGAGACCGATGCCGCCAGCAACAGACTGTTGCCGGATTCGCGCATGCGGTTGATCAAATCGAACAGCGCCTCTTCCCAGTCGGGCGATTGCGCCATTAACTCGATGTCATCCAGACAGACCAGATCCAGCTGCTCCAGCTCATCGAGCACCTGCACCGGCAGATTGAGAATCTCTGCGGCAGGCAGATAACACACCGTGCGCTGATTTTTTGCCGCCAGATGGCAGGCGGCCTGTAACAAATGACTTTTTCCGCCACCCTTGCCCTCACTCTCGGCCGACCAGATGTAGACCTGCTTCTCGCCCTCGCCCAGGGCACATTGCCGCACAATGCCCACCGCCACCGCGTTAGCACCCGCCACCAGCGTATCGAAACTCAGCACATTGCGCACACCAAAATGCAGCGGCAACTGCCTGAATGTTTGATCCACCTTGCTGGACAGAGACACGATTAACGTAACTCGAAGCGATAGATGGTTCGTTGCACCACAGCAGAAGGCTGCACCACCACGGTACCGTCAGCCGTGACTACTGCGGTTTCAGTGCCGGGGTCAGCTATAGATTTCGTGTCAACATCCTCAGCCGGCGTAACCGTGGCTGCAACCGCATCAGTATTAGCAACACTTTCATCAGCAGGCAGCGTGACAACCCTGTCGGGAAGCCGGGCCAGGGTTGAGCCCGACTGTATCAGATTGATCAGATCATCGATTTTGGTGCGCAGCGCAAGTTCGAAAAAGACCCGCTCCGGCTCTACCTGCGAAAGCTGCACCGACTGCACGGCCGACAGGCTGGAGAGATAGTTTTCAATGGCGCGGAAGGCCTCCACGCTTCTGATCTTGTCTATTTCCATCATTACCTTTTTCTGCTGTGAGATATCGAAAGATTGCAGTGCCGCAAATTTTTGCCCCATAGTATCAGCGATCAAATCAGCGGCTTTTACAATCACGCTGGCATAATCAGCCCCGCTCAGACTCCATTTTTTAAGCTCACCAGCCATCAATAATGACCATTCACCTTTCCACTCAGTGCCATTCCAGCCCAGATTGGCGGTGATAATAGATCCCGCTGAGTAACGCTTTGAAGCTTTTTGCAGGGGTTCGGCAAACCCTGCCCAGACATCCGCGAAGCGAATGATCTGCTGATCGGCTTCATCATTTTTCGGCCAGATGGCCGGAATACCACGGCGACTGAAAGCTGCATCGACGCTGTTTTTAATCGGCGATTTATCGCTCTCTTTCAGAACATAGCGCTGCCCGCCATCGCGCACCGCCAGCCAGATCACCGCCTGACTGCGGTGTTCGCCCCAGATAGGAATGTTCTGCCGGCGCAGAAAATCCATCACTCTGGTCGCGTTATAACGCACCCAGAGCCGCTGCAATTTCTCACCCGCCACGCCGCCGCTCAGCGCAGCATCCTGCTCCGAATACTCAAACCGCTGCACGTAATCGTCAGCCGGGGGCTGCTCGATTTTTTGCAGCAATTCACTATCACCTGAAATCCGGATCAACACTTCGAGCAGACCGTCGTTCAACGCCGCACGCCGAACCTCGGTGCTTTCATCGAGAACGGTCATCTGGACTTCAAACAGCCCTGCAACCGCCACCGCAGAGGCAGACATCGGAGACAACAGGCATGCCCAGAAGGCGAACAGAAGCATTGTCAGCCCTGTTTTTGATCCTGAGCCGGTAAGATTGCTTATTTTTTGAGAAACCATAGACACACTATTATTAACTAGAGGATTATTTCGATAGATTATACAATCCCACAGCAAGGAGCGTGTACAATATCGCACCATTAAAATGCTCTAGGAGGCTGTCGGGTTTAGGGGAATTGAAGCGAGGGAGTGGGAGAGTGAGCACAAATCTTCCACTTCCGCAGCCAATTCATCCTGAATCCGACAGCCTCCTATTAAACCATCAAAACATCGTGATGCACTAATCGCCAACAAAAACCGGTTTTAACCCATGTCGGATAATACTCACAGCAAGAACAGCTCTCCCTCCCTCAGTTACCGCGATGCCGGTGTCGATATCGATGCCGGCAACCAGCTGATCGAGAAAATTCGCGGCAGCGTCGCCAGCACCCGACGTCCCGGCGTCATGGGCAGCATCGGCGGTTTTGGCGGCCTGTTTGAAATTCCTGAAGGCTACAAACAGCCGGTACTGGTTTCCGGCACCGACGGGGTCGGCACCAAGCTGAAGCTGGCGATAGAGCTGGGCAAACACGACACCATTGGCATCGATCTGGTGGCCATGTGCGTCAATGACATTCTGGTGCTGGGCGCCGAACCGCTGTTCTTCCTCGACTACTATGCCACCGGCAAATTGAATACGGAGATAGCCGCCAGCGTCATTGAAGGCATTGCCGAAGGCTGTCGCCAGTCCGGTGCGGCGCTTATCGGCGGTGAAACCGCTGAAATGCCCGGCATGTACAGCGAGAATGATTACGATCTGGCGGGCTTCTGCGTCGGCGTGGTGGAGAAAGAGAACATTATCGATGGCTCGAAAGTCAAAGCCGGTGATGCCATCATCGCCCTGGCTTCCAGCGGCCCGCACTCCAACGGCTATTCGCTGATCCGAAAAATCATCGAAGTCAGCGACGCTTCACTGGATCAGGCCTGCGGCAAAACCACGCTGGGCGAGGCACTGCTGGCACCGACGCGCATCTACGTGGCCTCGATTCTGGAAGTATTAAAAACTATTCCCATGCATGCGTTGGCGCACATTACCGGTGGCGGCCTGCTGGAAAACATTCCACGAGTACTGCCCGAAAACACCCGGGCGATCCTCGACCAGCAGAGCTGTCAGTTACCGCCGGTGTTTGAGTGGTTGCAGAAAAATGGCAATGTCGAAATCAACGAGATGTACCGAACCTTCAACTGCGGCATTGGCATGGCCATCATCGTCGCTGAGGAAGATGCCGGCAACATCATCAGCGCCTTCAATGCGGCGGGCGAAAAAGCCTGGCGATTGGGTGAAATTGTTCAGACCTCGGGCAAAGCCGACGTTATTTTCAAATAATCGAAACTAATAGTGAGCACCCCCTCAATCGTCATATTGATTTCAGGCTCGGGCAGCAATCTTCAGGCGATTATTGATGCCGTGGTCGAAAAGAAAATCCGCGCCCGCATCAGCGCCGTTATCAGTAATCGCCCCGATGCTCTGGGTCTGAAAAAAGCAGCGGCGGCGGGCATTAAGACCATTGTTATCGACCATACCGGGTTTGCGGAACGCCGGCAATTTGATGCCGCCTTATCTCAACAGGTAGCCGAGCTGGAACCCGACCTCATTGTGCTTGCCGGCTTTATGCGCATCCTGCCGGCGGCTTTTATTGACCACTTTACGGGGCGCATTCTTAATATTCACCCTTCATTACTGCCCGAATTCAAAGGCCTGCACACTCACCGCCGCGCGCTCGAAGCCGGCCATGATCAGCACGGTGCCAGTGTTCATTTTGTCAGCAACGAACTTGATAGCGGCCCCGTGGTCATACAGGCTAAGTTAGAGATACTCGATGATGAAGACGAAACGGCGCTTGCCGGTCGGGTGTTAGAACTGGAGCACATCATTTATCCGCTCGCCATTGCGTGGTTTATTGAAGGCCGACTCAGGCTGATCGACAATCACATACACTTTGATAACAAACTTATAAAAGAAGCCGCATTATGGCAACACGAAACGCTTACCTTACCCTGATGAAAATCACATTCAGCACGATTTTGCTGCTACTGGCGTTTCTGTCTTCGACAGCGTCTGCCCTGCCACTCGAATTTACCGCCAGCTACAACCTGGAAAAATACGGCATCGTTATGGCTCGAAGCGACTACACGCTGCAACATGAAAACAATGGCCTGCGTATATCGCAACACAGCGAAGCCGTCGGCCTGGCCGCACTGCTACGCAGTGATCAGCTGGATGAAAGCAGCTTTATCTCCAGGCCCCATGAACAATTGCTGCTCACTGAATTCAGCTACCGGCAGGATTCACCCGATGATAAAAATCGCGATATCCTGATCAAAATAAACTGGTCCCGATCCGACGGCGAGCTGGAAGGTAACGTGACCGGCACCGCCTATGGAGAAGCACTCAGCCTCAGTGTCGATGAACCGGTCTGGGACACTTGCAGCTACCTGATTCCCCTAATGCTCAACACCACAGAAAATGGGCCGCCCCAGCAATACACCATGATGGTGAAGGGCGAGTTTAAAAGTTACACCTTCATTACCCATGGCATCGAAAAAATTGAAGTTAACGGCAACAGCATTCGAGCGATAAAAGTGGAAAGAGAGAGTGCGCCCGACAAAAGCCCCATCTTTATGTGGCTGGCGCCCAGCCTGAACAATTTACCGGTCAAAGTTGATAAATGGAAAGACGGCAAGCTGCAACTCTCCATGCTACTTGATCAAGTACAATTTCCATCCGATAAAACCATGAAATTTAAATCCGCCATGGATACCATTCAAGGATTCAATGACCGTGACTACTGAAGACGAATTTGATACAGACCTGCCGCCGAGCAAGTCACAGGTAAAACGCGAGTGCGATGCACTGCAAAAGCTGGGCGAAGATCTGATCGGCATGAAACAGAGTGAGCTGGATGCCCTGAACCTGCCTGAGGTACTGGATGATGCTCTGCGCACCGCGCGTAAAATACAGTCCCGTGGCGGGCTTAAACGACAGCGTCAGTACATCGGAAAAATCATGCGCCAGATCGACAGTGAAGAATTAAAAAAGCAGGTTGAACATCTCCAGCACAGTCACGATACCAACAGCGCCCACTTCAGAAAAATAGAGCGCTGGCGTGACCGTCTACTGGAAGAGGATAAAGCCGCGCTCAGTGAGATTATCGACGCCTACCCCCAGATTGACCGTCAGCATATCAACCAGCTGATTCGCCAGGCCAAACGTGAACGGCTCCAGGAAAAACCACCGACTTCAGCGCGCAAGCTGTTCAAATACCTGCGCGATCTGTAAAGCGAAAACTGACTGAATAATATGTCAGCCTCTGGATAGACGCTTAACCAAAATTTATTTTACAGTTCAGACGCCGGTGCTCCAGTGCCGGGAACAGCTTGCGGGTTTTCTTTAGTTTGCCAAGATCAACCTCTGAAACCACGACGCCGGTACCATGAGGCAGACGGTTGAGCACCATCCCCCATGGATCAACAATCATGCTGTCACCGTGGGTTTCCCGCCCGTTAACATGATAACCGCCCTGTGCCGCGGCAACCACATACGATAAATTCTCAATGGCCCGCGCCCGAATCAGCGTTTCCCAATGCGCCTTCCCGGTCAAACTGGTGAACGATGAAGGTAGAGCGATAATATCGACTCCCGAGTCAGACATGGCCCTGAATATTTCAGGAAACCGCAGATCGTAACAGACAGCCAGGCCCAGACGACCGAAAGGGGTTTCGATAACCACAACTTCATCCCCTGAAGCGATGGTCTCTGATTCAGTATAGCTTTCGCCACTCTCCGCCAGCGTCACATCAAAGAGATGAATTTTGTCATACCGCGCCGCCACCGCGCCGGCATCATTGAACAACAGGCACGCCGCAGAAACTTTTCTGGCATCCCGCGATTGAACGGGTATGGTGCCGCCTACCAGCCAGATACCGTGTTTAGCTGCCTGCTCACTCAGAAAGTTCTGAATTAAGCCTTCCTTATAGACCTCGGCAATGTCTACCTTGTCGGTTTCAGACATCCCCATAATGGCAAAATTTTCCGGCAGAACCACCAGTTCCGCGCCCTGCAGAACTGCAATTTTGATAAATTTTTCAGCCTCATCCAAATTTGCCTGTACATTTGGACCTGATGCCATCTGTATGGCCGCTACCTTAGTCACCGCGATATATCTCCAGTTTTTAATATTTTTATCATAATAACATCTGCTTCGCCGCTACCGGGTACGGCAAGCAAGTATTGCGAGGCAATGCCTAACGAGATCAGCCAGTCCATCAGCTCTTCAACCCATAACTCCCCTTCTTCACCGCCGGGGTAACGCAACTCGATGACCTGCCCCTTTCGCAGTGACCAGGCCTCGACCACCTCATGCATCATCGGCATTTTCAGCAGATGTTCGCCCTGTTTCACCAGATCCCACTGCTCTTCTGCCAGCTTCCAACCCCGGGTTTCGAAGTGCTGCAAGCCGGCACCGATTTCGGCGTGTACCATCGTTGCCGACAACATGCCCGAAACAAAGACAAACAGCAGCAGGAAAGATTTTAGAGTGTTACCGGCAGCCGGTATAGCGGATTCGATATTAGACACTGTCTTGAACCTGTTCATTGCTTCTAATTTTTCTCTGCACCACGCTCACCGGTTTTTTTCTATTTTCGGATCAATCCATGAACCCGTTATCTCATACTCATTATAAGAGCCTTTCTCCAAACCGAACAGCTTATTTAACAGCACAAGACCCGCACCCAAAACCGGCCCTCCGGCTAATGTGCCGGTGGTAAATACAGCGGCGGATGAATGCGGTTTCACCTGCATGGTCAGATCATAATCTTTATTCACCATGCCGATTTTTCCACCGAGCTTCATAGCCGCCACCGCCCCGTCTACTTCTACATTCCGGGTGGAAGCATACCCGTCATTGAATTCAAAATCACCTTCAATCGAATCAAAAACGAAACCCTCGCCGGATACATCTTTGAAATTCAGCGATAAACGGTCAAATAGCTTAAAGATATTAAACAGACCTACAAATCTGCCGCCGGTACCGGGGTCCAGCTCGCTGATTTCACCTTCCTCAATTTTAAAATATGAACTGCCCTGAACAGTCTGCCAGGAAAAATTATAAGGTTCATCAAACCATCGCCAGTCCACCGTCGCCTGTTGCTTGCCGCTTTTTATACTGTCGCCCAGTTTTAACGCAGACAGGGCATGACCAAAATCATCACTGTTTATAAAAAATTTAAAATTGGATTCATGCCTGTTCTGCCAGGAGGTCAGCCAGCTACCCCGACCGGTAATCTGCAACGAAGGACTCTGCAGGCTCAAGGAGTTAATCAGCATGCCGTGAGAATGCCAGCTGGTTTCAAGTTTAACATTATTGAATTTCCAGTCATTCCACACCAGCACTCCAGCTTTAAGATTAAGTGAGGGGAAAAAAATCGGCAACAGGGAGACTGAATCTCCACTTTTCTTGCTGTTATTAAACAAGTTGTACAGTTCAACATATTCAAGATCCATGGTTACTGTGGAGGCTTTATCAAGATCCTCTGCCAGTGAGCCTTTACCTCGCAACAGACTTGAGTCCAGCACAAAGTTCCAGAACGCTTCTTCATCTCTGCCGGCAAATAGAGAGAATTTTTCGCCGGCTTTTATATCCAGATGCAGAACACCTAGCAACGCCTTCAGCTCAAGTTCAACCGGCAGTGAAGCCACCGCATCCTTACTCACCGCATCTGAAAAATGGATACTGGTGCCTTCAAGTTCTGAACTCATCTCAACATGCACCTCGTAATCATCAACCACTGCCGGTAGATGCACCGCCACATCCCAGTATGAAGCACCCTCCATCCAGCCCTGTGGAATCCATGCAAATTTTTTCAGCAAGCCATCCGCAGGCAGAAGACCTCTAATATAAAAAATGGTTTCGGAACCGGCTTTATCTTCACCGCTGGTAACCACATCAATACTGACCGGCGCCGTCTCAAAGGTCGCTTTTACATTACTGGCCAGCAACTGATCTCCGTTAAAAAGTAGTCGCCCCGAAACATTGTCAAGGGCATAATCTATGACTGGAAAATACAGTTCATTATCCCTGAACTGCACATTACCTCTGGCCTGTATCTTGTCATCGCTTTTATTTAGTGGCACTTCCAGTGCCAGCTGGATTTCGATTTCACCGCTGGCCTGAAACTGTTTCATGGTGGCGCCTAAAATATTATTCAGGCCGCTGTCCCAGACGTATTGCTGAAGATCCTGAGCCGGTGCGTTAATAGTGCCATTGATGAACAAGCGCGGTTTATTCAGATCCGGAATGAGCACCTCCGTCCCCGTCATTTTCCCCCGGTAAGTTTCACCGCCGGCGTCGGTAATGGCCATTGACGAGTTATAAAAACGAACATGCGCATTTACTTTATTCAGGCTGGGCCAGCCCCGGAGAAACTTCATGTTCAAATCACGGGCATCAAAAACCGCCTGCATAACCCCCTCATTTTTCTTATAAGGAAAACGGTTTAAATCACCGTGGATAATGAAACTGCCCGAATCAACAGCGCCGTCAGTGACCACAGTGTCCAGCCACTGGAGCAGATCCGCCGACATGATCGGCACCGGATAATATTTTTGAATAGATGCACCGCTGGCATTTCTGAAATCAGACTGAATATCAGCGAACCATGCGCTGTCCTCATTTTTTAGCAGTTCCAGACGGGTATCTATCTCCACCTCGGAATTCAACGCATAGAAATTATCCGTGCGGATCTGCCAGCGATTGTTTTCATGCTCGACATGCACCACGCCTGAAGCCCGATCAACCTTCAGCGGCTGGCGAAACAGCTCGCCAAAATCCATGACCACCTTCTCGGACAGCAATTGGATGCTGGCCTGTGCGTCACTGTACAGCAGGGAACCATCTATACCGCTGAAAGAGATGTCACTGTCGGGCACCTGCAAATAGAGGTTCTCAAAAACCGTAGAGAGCTCGATGTTTGCGCTGTCTTCAGCGGGCAGAAACAGTGATAAATTATAGAGGTCACCCCCGAAATTATTAAGCTGATAAGCGTCGGCAATATCGGCCTGCGCTTCATCTAAAAAAACGCCGGCGATGCTGATTAAATCCTGCGTGCGCAGATAGTTTGCACTGGCGGATAAACCCGCCCTGTCCTGCACCAGGGCAACATTGGCAGGCTGTTTCCAGGCATTGGCCTGCTTCACCAGATAAAGATCACGGCCATTGAGCCGCCAGCCGCCCGCTGTTTTCGCCCAGTCAATCTTGCCCTCAAGACTATCGACAGCGAAGCGCCCACGATTTTCCCGGTTGACCTCCAGCTGTTTCACCAGGGCATCGACGCTGATGTCAGATACACGCATGCTCTGCATGGTCAGCCATAATTCACCGCTGAGAATACCTTTGACTTCAGGCACCTCTGCCATATCCAGCACTGACAGACACTGATCTATATTGATCGACTTGCCCTGTATATAAACATCCAGATCCGCGTCTGCTAGATACTCGATATCATCGCTGGTCTTAACCACCAGCCGAAGTGATTCCCCGTAAATTTTCGGCAACTGTAGATTTATCTCCAGTGCATGATCACCGAAGTACTCTTCAACATAGATATTGGCACCGATAAAATCCAGCGGCTCGGATTGCAGCCGATAATCCTGCCAGTGAATATCACTTTCCAGTAAGGAAAAACTGGTGTTTTTTATTGCCGCAATGAGTTCGCTGGAATCATTATTACCGGAGACCTCTGCCGCATTGGCGCTAAATTCAACACCCTGAATTCGCCATCGGTTGTCGGCATAACGTTCGATATAAAGATCTGCGCCTACCAGACTTACGTCCCCGACAGTGGGTGTCCAGCGTAGCAACGAATTAACCGGAGCCAGCGCAAAAAAAGCCTCTTCCAGTCGCAACAGCTCACGCTGTCTGTCTTTGTCATAGATAACGACGTCGATTAATTTGAGGCGGGGAATCAGCCAGTACATATCCGCATCCATGCGGGCAATCGAAACCGGCAGGCCAATCTGCCAGCTCAGCGCCTGCTCTACGTTTTCCACATAGCCGGTGGCGTGGGGCAGCACCGTCCGCAGCACGCTGAAAACCACCGCCATAACAATCAGCGTGCCTGCAACGGTATAGATGAGGAAAAGACGAACTTTATCAAACCAGGTCATTGAGTATTTCCCGGCCATGCACTGTCAGCAACATTACAGAATCACAACGTCATATTGTTCCTGAGTGTAAAGCGATTCAGCCTGAAAACGAATCGGGATACCGATAAAATCCTCAAGCTCGGCCAGGCTGGCCGATTCTTCGTCAACCAGTAGATCCACTACTTCCTGCGATGCCATCACCATCAGCTCTTTGGCATCGAACTGTCGCGCCTCGCGCAGAATTTCCCTGAAAATTTCGTAACAGATGGTCTCGGCTGTTTTTATCGAACCTCGACCTTCGCAGGTGGGGCAGGTACCGCAGAGCACATGCTCCAGACTTTCGCGGGTGCGCTTTCGCGTCATCTCCACCAGCCCCAGGCTTGATACCTCGCAAATGTGGGTGCGGGCGTGATCTTTATCCAGAGATTTTTCCAGCGCTCTCATAACCTGACGTTTGTGCTCATCGACGCCCATGTCGATAAAATCCAGAATAATTATGCCGCCCAGATTGCGCAGGCGTAACTGACGCGCGATGGCCTGCGCCGCTTCCAGATTGGTTTTGAAGATGGTCTCTTCCAGATTGCGGCTACCGACATAGGCGCCGGTGTTAACGTCAACCGTGGTCATCGCCTCGGTTTGATCAAAGATGAGATAGCCACCGGACTTCAAATGTACTTTGCGATCCAGCCCCTTGTGGATCTCATCCTCCACACCGTGCAAGTCAAAAATAGGACGCTCACCGGGATAGTGTTCAATTTTCCCCACGATTTCCGGCACATAGGTATCCGCAAATTCCAGCATGGCACAATAGGTCTCACGCGAATCCACACGGATTTTTTCGAGATCATCATCGACCATATCCCGCAGGGTTCTCAGGTACAGGGGCAAATCTTTGTGCACGACTTTGACCGCTTCGATATTGAGCGAAACACTGATGTTCTCCCATTGTCGGTTAAGATAATCAATGTCTCTGGTGATTGACTCTTCACTGGCTGCCTCTGCTGCGGTGCGCAAAATGTAGCCCATGCCCTTCTTCAGACTGTCCTGCGACAACAACAGACGTTTGAGTCGCTCGCGCTCCGCCTCGCCTTCAATGCGTGAGGAAACGCCGATATTGGCTGAATTGGGCATAAACACCAGATAACGGGAAGCAATGGAGATATTGGTGGTCAGACGTGCACCTTTGCTGCCCAGCGGATCTTTGATCACCTGCACCAGCAGATTCTGCCCCTGCCTTAATAACTGGCTAATCTGGAGTGTTTCCGCCGCATCACCGTTATTGTTATTGCCATTGCCGTTCTGTTTGCTGTAACCCGCCATATCGGAAATATGCAGAAACGCTGCACGATCCAGACCCACCTCGACAAAAGCCGCTTCCATGCCCGGCAGCACTCTCACCACCTGGCCGTTGTAGACATTGCCCACCAGGCCACGGCTGCGGCTGCGCTCGATATAGAGTTCGTGCAGCATACCGTTCTCAAGAATCGCCACTCGCGTTTCCTGCGGGGTGATATTAATCAATACTTCCTTACAAATTGACATTGTGTCTCTTTTGGTCTGATGAGGCGCATTAAGTTATTTGCGCTAAATGACTCATATTTAATTTATCAGGCTTACCTGAATCCGTGGTTTAAACGTGGATGCATGGTGCAAGATATTGGTTTCACAGGGGTTTCAAAAAATCTTAGCTTCACCCTTAGGTTAAGCGGGCATTTTTTGATCCGCTGTGGAATCAAGAGATTGTGCCAGGCGCCGCGGTTAAGCCACGGATTCAGGTCTTAATTAGTCAGCAGCTTAATCCGGGCTTTCGCCAGCAGATCTGCTGTCTCGTACAGCGGCAAACCCATCACCCCGGAATAACTCCCCTGCAAATTTTTCACAAACTGGGCAGCTATGCCCTGAATGGCATAGGACCCGGCTTTACCCAGCGGCTCGCCGGTAGCCACATACGCCTTGACCGTGCCGGAGGAGAGCGTAGCCAGCTCAACCTGACTGCTGCTCAAGGCGGCGTATTCAGCGTCAGCGGTCTTTACTACGACTGCCGTATGCACCTGATGAACCCTGCCGGAGAGTTTAGCTAACATTAACTCCGCCTGCTCACTATCGGCCGGTTTGCCGAGCACTTCGCCCTCCAGCTCAATAATGGTATCGGCCCCTAACACGGGCAGTTCATTACCCTTCGAGGCCATTAACGCGAAGCCGAAACGGGCCTTTGCCAGCGCCAGCCGCTGCACAAAAACCAGCGGCAATTCCCCCTGATGCAGGCGCTCCTCAAGGTCAACAGGCTGCACCTGGGCACGAACACCTATTTGCTGGAGCAGCTCCAGGCGTCTGGGCGAGGCTGAAGCCAGAACGAGCTGGTAATGCCCCTGTTGATGTTGATGCTGATGTTGAGATTCAGGTTGAGGTTGATTCATAAAGTATAAGTCGGCGAGATAAGACATTGTAAAACAGGCAATTTCTGACAACCGTTGCCGGGCTAAGTTTTCCTCTAAGCGGTAATGCAGGCATGGCCATGATCACAATACCCCTTCATGTTCGAGCAGGCGGCGCTTGATGTTTACCAGCGCACCCTCGGCGCTGCCGGCAAAACCGCCCACCCCGCCTTTGGCAACGATGCGATGGCAGGGAATAATCAGAGGCACCGGGTTCGCCCGGCAGGCGCCGCCAATCGCCCGCGCCGAGGTGTTCAGCTGTTGCGCCAGCTCACCATAGCTCAGCACCTGACCGGCAGGAATCCGGCGCAGCGCCTGCCAGACTCTTTTCTGAAACGAGGTACCCTGCACCTGTAGTTCGATATCGAAGGCCAGGTCAGGCAGTTGTTTCGTGCAGTAATCATGAATCTGCTGACAGGCTTTGCGGGCCTGCTCTGACTTTGGAGCGCACAGCTCCTGCTGCGCCATAAAGTCCACACTGCGCAGAATACCGGCTTCAAACATCAACGCCATTCTGGTAAACGGCGTATTGATCACCACCTGCTCAGTGCTCATCAGATCGGTTTTTTTCGGCATTACGCAGCAGCCGAATATGTTGCAGCTGCTGCCGGATAGCGGCCTTTCTGGAATCGGAGGCGGTGACCGGCATCAGCCCGTTATAGATAAGCCGGGCATCGTCGTACAGACGCGATTTAACCAGCACCCCTGCCGCATTGAAGCGCGCCGACTGCGCCCACATAGGCACCTCGGTTTCATCAGCCAGCTGTGCCGATTTTAGATATGACCAGGCCGCACGCTCGTACTGCTCGAGCGCGGCGTAGGATTCCGCTTTCCAGAAAAACAGCTCCCGATGAAGAGCCTGATCCAGCCATTCGGGTTTGAGCGAATTCAACAATACCAGTACCTGCACATGACGGCCCACGGCCTGTAGATCGAAGATGACCTGCAGAAACTGATCCAGCTGCGCCGGGGAAATTTGTTCCGTTTGTTTCACTGTCGTGGCGAGCACCGCTTCTCCCTGTGCATAAGCCCCTTCCAGTATCATGACCCGGGCCTTGCGCATTTCCCATGCAAACACTTCCTGTCCCTGTGGCGGCTGCCGCACACTTTGCATTAAGCGCACGGCCAGTTTGGTATCGCTTTTGGACAGGGCATAATCAAGCAGGCTATAGCGCACTTCCAGCGGCAGACTTTTCAGCGATGTGATTTTTGTCGTGTGCAGATAGAGTTGATTGACCAGCTCGAGTCCGTTTTTATCGTTCGCCAGTAAGGCCACGATCTCCTTATGTGCCGTTTGTTTTTTTTCTATATCGTGGGCATTAAAGGCCAGCACTGCATACAGACTCAGAGCCTCGACCGTCTGGTTTTTTTTCTGTAATTCACCGGCCTTTTTATACCAGGCCAGATCATCACCCAGCAACAGTTTCGAACGATTCCCCAGCGCTCGACCAATGCTCTGATAGAGCTGCCACAAATTATCGCTACTGACATTAAATTCCTCACCCATGAAAGCATGAGCCTCACGCTGTACCAGCAATTCTTTGAGCACCTCGGTGGCAGCGCTTAATTTTTCCTGGCTCAGATAAGCCTGATACAGCACATAACGGTAAGCCCATATTTCGCCTGCGTTCATTTTCTCCTGGCCGAGAGACGTCTGCGCCTGTTGCGCATACTGCCCGGCCTTATCGGGGTGGGCGCGCAGCCCGGCGAGCAGACGCAAAGCCTGAGCAATATGCAAGGGGGAGTCGACCAGCAAAGCCATAGTCTCTTCCGCGCGGCCGGTGCGCAATAACGAACGCGCCTGTAACAGGCGCCAGTCCATATTCAGGTTTCGATGGTCGCGGCTATAATCGTGTTGATAACGTAACAGTGCTATTTGTGCGTCATGATCCGCATTCATTGCCAGATAGGCGCGAATCACCAGCCGCCGCCAGAGCGCCACCATGTCGGAATAATTCAGATCCAGATTAGCCCTGGAAGATTGCCAGAGCAGCGTGCGCAGCTGTGCCAATGCCTGTTCCGCCTGTCCCAGCCTCAGTCGCGCCATGATCTGCTGGGTGCTAAACCAGCGGGTAATATGGATGGATATCTGGTGAGCGGAATCGGCTTCATGCAGCAATACGTCGATGCGCTCAATCATCCCCTGCCAGTCTTCCAGTGCCGATAACAGGGTAATGCGCTTGCGCTCGAAAGCGTACCATTCAGATGAATAGATCGGCTGGTTTTGCTGCTCCTGATTCAACAAACGCAGGGCCAGTGCCGGCATGCCCAGTTGCACCAGCTCGTCCATCTGCGCCAGCGACTGAAAAGCCACCGGCGTTTCATCCGCCAGCTCCAGCTCAAACACCGTCTCCAGCGATGGCGGCTGTGTAGCCTGCTCTGCATAAGTTGGCGGTGTCCACAGAGCGACCAACAGTAATGGCAGTAAAATGGAATTTTTTAACGCGTAAAACTTCATGTTCGGCAGTTTACCCCGCAATAAAAAATATTTCCCGCAGACAAAAAAAGTGGCCCTCAAAAGGACCACTCAGTTGCTATATCAGTTTTTATAAAACCGTAATAGCTTACAATTTTTCCTTGATACGTGCCGCTTTGCCGGTCAGACCGCGCAGGTAGTACAGCTTGGCGCGACGCACTTTACCGCGACGTTTTACTTCGATTTCCGCAATGCTGTTGCTGTAGGACTGAAAGACACGTTCCACGCCTTCACCGTGTGAAATTTTTCGAACTGTAAACGCCGAGTTCAAACCACGATTACGTTTGGCAATACAGATACCTTCGAACGCCTGCAGACGCTCACGCTCGCCTTCTTTTACACGCACCTGAACCACAACCGTGTCACCGGGGTAAAACACAGGGATCTCGCGACCCATCTGCTCCTGTTCGAGCTGTTGAATAATATTGCTCATAATTTTTTCTGCTCCGCGCTCTGTTCCACTAATCAGCGACGCTTACTCGGCGTTGCTCTGTTTATATCAATACTTTTCAGTTTTCAGACTGCTCGTGTTCCTGCTGAAACTCGGACAACCACTGTTTCTGTTCTTCACTCAGTTGCAGCGTTTCCAGTAACTCGGGCCTGCGCAACCAGGTTCTTTTCAAAGCCTGTTTGTTTCGCCAGCGCTCGATCACCTTATGATCACCACTCAACAAAACTTCCGGCACCGTGCGACCGTCGATCTCTTCCGGTCGCGTATAGTGCGGATGGTCCAGCAATCCCTGCATGAATGAATCCTGCTGTGCAGAATCCGCATCACCCAGCACCTCCGGCAACATCCTGGCAACGGCGTCAATCATAATCAGAGCAGGCATTTCACCCCCGCTGAGCACGTAATCGCCGATGGACCATTCCTCATCAACGCATTGCTCGATCAGACGCTCATCAATGCCTTCATAACGCCCGGCAATCAGGATCATATCCTTCTGTCCGGCCATTTCTTTAATCGCCTGTTGGTTCAGCAGCCGGCCCTGGGGACTGAGATAAACCACCCTGGCCTGCTCTCCAGCTTGCTGTTTGGCGGCCATAATGGCCTCTGCCAGCGGCTGAACTTTCATCAACATGCCCGGACCACCGCCATAAGGTCGATCATCTACCGTGCGATGACGATCCTGCGTAAAGTCCCTCGGGTTCCAGCAACTGAGCTTAATAATGCCCCGTTTAACGGCCCGTCCCAAAATGCCGTAGTCGCACATCTGCTCGACCATTTCAGGGAACAGGGTAATGACATGAAAATGCATGTTCAATAACCCCGATTTATAAATTCTTTAATAATCTTCGTGCCAGTCGACTCGAATAACGCCCTGTTCGAGATCAACCTCCAGCACTGCGTGTCCCAGCGTCCATGGAATCAGCCGCTCCTGCGAATCGGTTTTGACCACCAGCACATCATTGGCGCCGGTTTCAAATAGTTTTTCCACCACTCCCAGCTCAACATCCTGCTGGTTGATAACGCGCAGACCAATCAGCTCGCGCCAGTAATATTCATCGCGATTCAGCGGCTTTAATTGATCCGCATTAATCGCGATACGCGCCCCCACCAGTTCCATGGCATCGTTGGCGGTATCGTAACCTTCCAGCTTGGCAATCACCGTTTTGGCCTGAGGCCGTCCGGCTTCTACCCTGATTTCGCGCCACTGCCCGGCATTAACATTAGGAAGCTGCAAGAACCACGGGTTGTAGTCGGCGATGCCTTCTCTGGGATCGGTGTCCGAAAACACCTTGACCCAGCCTTTCAGTCCATGAATGCCCGTAATTTTGCCGGCCACT
Source organism: Gammaproteobacteria bacterium (assembly GCA_024636785.1). GTDB lineage: Bacteria > Pseudomonadota > Gammaproteobacteria > SZUA-229 > SZUA-229 > LH-M37. Next base: position 12,535 of record JAGXGK010000025.1, on the reverse strand, counting down.
ATTTTCTCGTCTAAATCCGACATGCGTCAGAATATACCCGGAAACTAAGCAGTTACGACTTTGCGAGCCTCTTTCAGCAGACTAGCTACGCGGTCTGATGTCTGAGCACCAACACCTGACCAGTGCTGAATACGCTCAAGATCAACCACCAGACGCTCTTCACCGCCACGCGCATTAGGGTTGAAATAGCCCAAACGCTCGATATAACGACCATCGCGTGAACAGCGAGAATCTTTAACATCAAAGTGATAGAACGGCTTTCTCTTGCTGCCGCCTCTGGATAAACGAATCGTTACCATGTGTAAATCTCTAAATATATATCAGTTAAAGAGCCGTTGAATAAATACCAGCCCTCAGCGAGCCGCGTATTCTACGTTATTTTTCAGGAATATGGAATGTCTATATCAGCAAAAAATAGATATCAAAATTCATCTGTTTATCGCTTCCACAACAGATGCTCAGCCAACGATAAGATAATCATCACCGCAGCAGTAACCCATTGATTCAAGGTCGTTAATTATCAGCTCCCGAGCCCCGTGATTGCTGACATAACTGAGCACAAATGGTTTTTCATCCCGCTCCAGCCAGTACGGCGCCACCACTTCGGCGCCTTCATAACACCGGCCGATCTTGCCCGGGTCGATATCAATCCAGACCTGTGGCCTATGGCCATGCCTGATAAGGTGCGCCGTGCGCTTGCGCGTCACCCGCCCCGCCCCCCAGTAAGCCAGAGGCCGACCCTGCTGCAAGCGCGGGTCAGCCACCAGATATTCAGCGCGAATACGATCAAACGCCGTACGTGAATAACGCTGATCGGTACGGGTCAGCCTGCCATCGCTGTCACGCCAGTGCAGCAACACCTCAGGCAACTTTGCCATCTGCCGGCCGTGCTGGTGCAGTCGCAGTAGCAGTTCATAATCCTCGGGGAAATCACCATCGCGGTAACTACCCACTTCCAGCACCACATCTCGCCGAAAACAGATTGATGGATTCGCAATTGGCAGCTCGACATAAATATTGTCAGCGATCTGCTGCGGTGTAATGCAGCTATTCTGCCAGCGGATGTATTCATTGAAGCCGTCCTGAATAATTTCTTCCGGAAACAGCTGCACACGGCTACCGACCAGAGCAATATCGGGATTTGCATTCAGGAACTCCAGCTGCTTCGCCAGCCGTTCGGGGGCCATGATATCGTCAGCATCCATACGGGCACAGATCGGGGCGGTGCAGCATTCCAGTGCGTGGTTCATGGCACCGACGACGCCCTGATGCTCCACTTGCAGTAGTTCGATGCGGCTATCCTGTTTTATATAGTCATGCACGATCTGGCAGGAGTTGTCGGTACTACCATCATCGACGGCAATTAGTACGAAGTCTTTGAGAGTTTGAGTGAGGATGGAATCGAGGGCTTCAACCAGTGTTGGGGCGGCGTTGTAGAAAGGGAGCAGGACTGCGAGCTGGGTCATAGGGTAAGTTTATAATGTTTGCGGCTCTATCGTCTCTAACGCATGTGAGCGACCTTTTCCCAGCCCGGTATCATTGGGAATTGAAAAACACTTTTGTACAAAACATGCGTACGATTACGCTACGCTAATCGTAGCTACGGTGCTGCGGATTTCCTAACACTGGAAAACCTGACCCGCCGGCAGCAACTTATACCTCCTGAAACTGTCTTTTCCGTTCAGACCTTAAGCCAAAGCGACGGGCATTAACCAGAGCCACCCTAAAACGAGATAATGACAAAAACCGCCGCCACACCCCGCAGCCTGAAAAAACGCCTACTGAGCTGGAGCACTCAGCTTTTTTTCGTCCTTCTGGCACTGCTGGCAGTCGAAGCCTTTCTCACCCGCGATTCCACCGGCCTGATGGCCCCGGCTATTGAAGCAACCACCCTCGATCAACAACTATTTTCACTGCAACAGTTCAAGGGCCGACCCGCGATCGTGCATTTCTGGGCAACATGGTGCCCGATCTGCAAGCTCGAACAGGGCATGATTAATGCTATCGCCGCTGATCTGCCCATCATCACAGTAGCGATGCAGTCGGGAAGCCCGGAGGAAATACTCGATTATCTCCAGCAGCAGGGCGTTGCCTATCCGGTGGTCAACGACCCGAACGGGTCGCTGGCCGGGCAGTATGGCGTCAAAGCCGTCCCCGCCAGCTTTATTCTCGACAGTGAGGGCAAGGTACGATTCGCCACTCGCGGCTACACCACCGGCCTGGGATTACGCATCAGACTGTGGCTGGCAGGATGGTTTTGATGTGCCGATGAGGCTTATCGTATTTATAGTGCGGACAACGCGCTAAAACCCCATCCCGCCGCCCGGCCCGCCCATGGGCATTTTTCCTTTCATGGCATTCATCATCGACGCCATGCCGCCTTTGGACATTTTCTTCATCATCTTTTTCATCTGCAACTGCTGTTTCATCAGGCGATTTACATCCTGCACCTGCAGGCCGCAGCCCTGGGCGATACGGCGCTTGCGCGAGCCTTTGATGATATCCGGGTATTGGCGCTCTTTCGGGGTCATCGAATTGACGATGGCGATCATGCGACGAATTTCACGATCATTGACCTGATTCTTGATTTTGTCGGACATGCCGCCCATGCCGGGCATTTTGTCGATCAGGCCGCTCATGCCGCCCATACTTTGCATCTGCTCAAACTGCTCTTTAAGGTCATTAAAATCGAAACTCTTGCCTTTCTTGAGTTTTTTCGCCAGTTTTTCGGCCTTGGCGTGGTCGACCTTGGCGTGCATATCCTCGACCAGCGAGAGCACATCGCCCATGTCCAGAATGCGTGAAGCCACACGATCGGGATGGAAGGGTTCCAGCGCATCCACCTTCTCGCCGACCCCCATGAATTTGATGGGTTTGCCGGTGATCTGGCGAATCGAGAGCGCGGCACCGCCACGGGCATCACCGTCGGTCTTGGTCAGTATTACCCCGGTTAAGGGCAGCGCCTGATCGAAGGCCTGCGCGGTGTTGGCGGCATCCTGCCCGGTCATGCTGTCGACCACGAACAGGGTTTCCACCGGATTAACCGTCGCATGGATCTGCTGGATCTCGGTCATCATTTCAGCATCGATATGCAGGCGACCGGCGGTATCGACCAGCACCACATCGATATGATGATTGCGGGCGTAGTCCACCGCGGCGCGGGCGATATCGGTCGGTTTCTGCTCAATGCTGCTAGGGAAAAACTCAGCCCCGACCTGAGCCGCCAGAGTTTTCAGCTGTTCGATCGCCGCCGGGCGGTAAATATCACAGCTCACCACCAGCGTTTTCTTTTTCTCACGCTCCTGCAGCAGCTTGGCGAGTTTGGCGACGGTGGTGGTTTTACCCGCACCCTGCAAACCGGCCATCAGAATAACCGCGGGCGGCTGCACCGCCAGATTGAGCTTCTCGTTCAGCTCGCCCATCACCTTGATGAGCTCCTGCTGGACGATACTGATGAACACCTGGCCCGGTTTCAGGCTGGTCAGCACCTCCTCACCCAGCGCGCGCTGCTTGACCTCGTCGATAAAAGTGCGCACCACGGGGAGCGCGACATCGGCTTCGAGCAACGCCCGGCGCACATCGCGCAGCGTGTCTTCTATATTGGCTTCGGTTAATCGGCCCTGCCCGCGTAGTTTCTGGGCGGTGGAGGCCAGACGTTCACTGAGTCCGTCAAACATGGTTCACCTGAAATATTGCATTAATGGAATTTGGTCCATTTTATGGGACCGGACAAATAAAAGATTATAACTTAAAACGGTCGCACCTCCTTTGGCAATGCCTCCGCTGCATCCAGAAATACGGATTTTCATTAATCACCTTTATGCTCATTTCTGTTTTTGCCACTTGATGCTAACATGGCCGTCATTAAACAACCGACCAGGTCGCGCATTATAGCTTTTGTGGCCATTGCCGTAATCACAAATATTTGCGTAATTGTAGACAAACATGAATATAACTTTTGCAGCACTCACCGCGACAACACTCTATCTCCTCTGCACGCTCGGGATTTTTCTGCGCCTGCGACAACACCCGGCCTTTAAAAACCTTAACAAACCGATACTGCTGGCACCGGGTTTTCTGGCAGTAGCCGTGCACGGCTTTCTGCTCTACACCACCATTATTAACCCCATCGGTATCAGCTTTGGTTTTTACAGCAGCCTGTCTCTGATCAGCGCCAGCATTACCCTGCTGATACTGGTTTCATCGCTAAGACACCCGATTGAAATACTGTGCATTGTGATTATGCCACTGGCCGTGCTAACCATCGCCCTAAACAGTTTGCAATCAACCGATCATTTTATGCTGGTATCCGGTTCCAGCGGACTGCTGTTCCACATCATCAGTTCGATTATCGCCTACAGCATTCTGGGTCTGGCCGCTGCCTACGCCATCATGCTTTCAATACAGAACCGTTTTTTACATCGGCATCAACCGGGCGGTTTCATTCGACTCCTGCCACCGTTAACCACCATGGAATCGTTGCTGTTTGAAACCATTACCATCGGCTTTGCCTGCCTGAGCATCTCCCTGCTCAGCGGCTTTATTTTTATCGATGATATTTTTGCCCAGCATCTGGTGCACAAAACCGTGCTTTCGATTCTTGCCTGGTTTGTGTTTGCCATCCTGCTGTTTGGACACTGGTTTATCGGCTGGCGTGGACGCACCGCTATCCGCTGGACACTGGGTGGATTTTTCAGTTTGATGCTGGCCTACTTCGGCAGCAAGTTCGTGCTGGAAATACTACTAAACTAAAAGTGCGGCCGCAGCCGACCATCCTACATATACAGTCCCGTTAGCAATAGAGAGAACTTAATTCTTGAACGATATCTCAACCGATATTCTGCTGCTCATCCTTTTTTTGCTGATTCTGATGTCCGCCTTTTTCTCCGGCTCGGAAACGGCACTGATGACCCTGAACCGCTATCGCTTAAAACATCTGGCCGATGAAGGCCATCGTGGCGCCAAACTGGCCAGCCGCCTGTTGCAGCGACCGGATCGCCTGCTGGGCCTGATCCTGCTCGGCAACAACTTCGTCAACATTCTGGCCACGGCACTGGCGACCATTATTTTCATTCGTGTTTTCGGTGATGCCAGCATCGCCATTCTCACCATTGTGCTGACGCTGGTGATACTAATTTTTGCCGAAGTCACGCCCAAAACTCTGGCGGCGCTCAAACCGGAAAAAGTGGCTTTTATCGCCGCTTATCTCTACACACCGTTACTGAAAATACTTTATCCCTTTGTCTGGATGATTAATGCCATTGCCAACCGACTGCTGGCATTGTTCGGTGTACATGCGTCGGAAGGCAAAACAGAAACCCTCAGCGCCGATGAATTTCGCGCGGTGGTTCATGAGACCAAACATTTTATTCCCGACCAGCATTCCGATATGCTGCTGCGCATTCTCGACCTTGAAGATACCAGCGTTGAAGACATTATGATTCCGCGCAACGAGATTACCGGCATCGACCTCACCGATGACTGGAAAAACATAGAACGGCAGATCACTCACAGCCAGCGCACCCGCGTTCCGGTCTACCATGACAGTATCGATAATATCGTCGGGGTACTGCACCTACGCAAGGTGCTGCATTTGCTGGCGCGAGGTGAGCTAAATATAGAGAGCGTCAACTCCCTCATTCGCAAAGCCTATTTCGTTCCTGCCGGCACTTCTCTAACCCGGCAACTGCTCAACTTCCAGAAGAAAAGAAGACGCTCCGCACTGGTGGTCGATGAATACGGCAGCATTCAGGGGCTGGTCACGTTGGAAGATATTCTGGAAGAAATTGTCGGCAGCTTCACCACCGATTCGCCCACCCGCAATTTTGATATCCGCCCCCAGGAAGACGGCAGCTACCTCATCGACGGCGGCGCCCACATTCGTGAAATCAATCGCAGCATGGGCTGGTCTTTACCTCTGGGCGGCCCCAAGACATTGAATGGGCTGATCCTGGAACATTTGGAGATGATCCCCGAACCCGGCACCAGCGTATTGATCAACAACTATTCGATTGAAATTATGCGCACCCGCAATAACACCGTGCAAACGGTGCGCATACGGCCATTAGCCGACAAGAACGAAGAATCAGAGAAACATGAACAGAACGAAGACGCCGACCCGATGAATAATTAAATGGCCAAATCAAAACTTCTTTATGTATGCAGCAGCTGCGGCACCAGCCATTCCAAATGGGCCGGGCAATGCGGCGACTGCGGTGAATGGAACTGCATGACCGAAAGCCTTTCGGTGGCGGGCGACAAGCGCTCGGGCTTCGCCGGTAAAAGCAAAACCACTGCTCAGGTTTATCGCCTGGAAGAGATTCATATGGAGGCCGAAGCGCGCACCTCCACCGGCATCGGTGAGCTTGACCGGGTGCTGGGCGGTGGCCTGGTGCACGGCTCGGTGACCCTGATCGGCGGCGACCCCGGCATCGGCAAATCCACCCTGTTAACGCAAACGCTGGCGGCCATCGCCAACGACCTGCCCAGCCTGTATGTCACCGGCGAGGAATCCCTGCAACAGGTCAGCCTGCGTGCCCAGCGCCTCGGGCTGGCGGGGAAAGGGCTGCAACTGCTCTCCGAAACCTGCGTTGAAAGCATCATCATGCTGGCCTCCAGGGAAAAACCCCGGGTCATGGTGATCGACTCCATCCAGACCATCTACACAGAGACTCTGCAATCCGCCCCCGGCGGTGTGGCGCAGGTGCGTGAAAGCGCCGCGCAGCTGGTGCGCTTCGCCAAACATACCGGCACTTCACTGTTTCTGGTCGGCCACGTCACCAAGGAGGGCACGCTGGCCGGTCCCCGCGTTCTGGAGCACATGGTCGATACCGTGCTCTACTTCGAGGGCGACCCCGGCGAGCGCTACCGCATGATCCGCGCGGTCAAGAACCGCTTTGGCGCGGTCAACGAACTCGGCGTGTTCGCCATGACCGAAGAGGGGCTGAAAACCGTCAGTAACCCCTCGGCGATCTTCCTCTCGCGCCACGAAAAACCGGTGCCCGGCAGCATCATCACCGTCACCCGCGAAGGCAGCCGCCCCATGCTGGTGGAATTGCAGGCGCTGGTGGACGACAGCCACAGCGCCAACCCGCGCCGGGTCAGTCTGGGCATGGACCCCAATCGCCTGAACATGCTGCTGGCGGTGATGCATCGCCACGGCGGCATCGCCATGTACGATCAGGACGTGTTTATTAATGTCGTCGGCGGGGTGCGCCTTACGGAGACCTGTGCCGACACCGCGCTGCTGCTCGCAGCCCTCTCCAGTTTCAGAAACCGCGCCCTGCCCACCGACACCTTTACCTTTGGCGAGATCGGTTTGGCCGGTGAAATCCGCCCGGTTTCCAACGGTCAGGAACGTCTGCGCGAAGCCGCCAAACACGGCTTCAAGGTGGCGATTATTCCCAAGGCCAATATGCCCCGCAAGAATGACGTCATCGAAGGTCTGAAAATCATCCCGGTACAACGCATCAGCGAGTTGATGGAAGCGGCGATTTCCATCAGCTGAAAGGCTGGTTCCATATCAATAAACCCTTACAACCTCTATCCGCGAAAAACGCCAACAACTCGAAAAAAACAAAAAGATCTTATTTGCGTCTTTGGCGTTTTTCGCGGACTGATTTAGCCTGATCATCTTCGGTGTTTTTTGCCCTGGCAGGACGAAAAATATACATCCGGTAAACCAGTCAGTTAGAATACAGTCCTTATTTAATAGACATCCGCATCCGCCCGAGGCGCCCTCCATGGCCAAGAAAAAGATCAATTTTGAACAGTCACTGTCCCAACTTGAAACTCTGGTTGAAGAGATGGAACAGGGTGACCTGAGTCTGGAGGAGGCCCTAAGCCGTTTTGAAAAAGGCATCAACCTGACCTCCGAATGCCAGCAGGCCTTGCAGAGCGCCGAGCTTAAAGTTCAGGAACTGGTCGAGAAAAACGGCAAAGTTCTGGAAAAAGACTTCGATCTAAAAGACTAACCCGAAACACTAATGCCCTATTCCAGCCATCTACAGTCTTTTATGCAACATTACCGGCAGCGGGTTAATCTCGCCCTGGAAAACCACCTGAGACTGATGCCTGCGGCCGAGCTGAAACTGGGCGAAGCCATGCATTATTCACTGACCGGTGACGGCAAACGTATTCGCCCAATACTGGTTTATGCCGCGGGCATGGCCACCGGGGCCTCGGAAAAGCTGCTGGACATTCCCGCCTGCGCCGTCGAAATGATCCACGCCTATTCACTCATCCACGACGATTTACCCGCCATGGATGATGATGATTTGCGCCGGGGCCGCGCCACCTGTCACAAAGCCTTCGATGAAGCCACTGCCATTCTGGCAGGGGATGCGCTGCAATCCCTGGCTTTTGAAATTCTGGGCGACGGTAGTACTCCCGGCCTGTCCGGCGAGCAACGCCTGAAAATGATTACGCAGCTGGCCACCGCCACCGGTGCCCGGGGTATGACCGGCGGTCAGGCCATTGATCTGGCCGCGGTCGGCAATGACCTTTCCCTGCAGCAGTTGGAGGCCATGCACAGCCTCAAAACCGGCGCCCTGATTCGCGCCAGTGCTTTGCTGGGAGGCCTGTGCAACCCTGAAATCAGCGCTGATGAACTGGCTATGCTCGACCGCTATGCGCATTGCATCGGGCTCTGTTTCCAGATTCAGGATGACATTCTTGACGTCACCAGCGACACTGCCACCCTGGGCAAAACCCAGGGCTCGGATCAGAAACTCGACAAGCCGACCTACCCCGCCATTCTTGGCCTGGACGCGGCCGGACAGCGCGCCCGGGAACAGCACGATCAGGCCATCGAACACCTTGCCCCACTGGGCGAAAAAGCCGATACCCTGCGCTGGATCGCCGATTACATTATCGAGAGAAGCTTCTGATTATGTCCAACCATAATCCGACCAACCATCTGCACTGGGCGCTGCTCGAATCGATCAACTCCCCCGAGGACCTGCGCAAGCTGCCGCAAAGCCAGCTCGCTTCCCTCGCACAACAGCTGCGCAGCTTTTTGCTGGAGAGCGTTTCCAGCACCGGCGGGCATTTATCCGCCGGTCTGGGCACCATCGAGCTGACCATCGCTCTGCACTACATTTTTAACACCCCCGAAGACCGGCTGGTCTGGGACGTCGGCCACCAGACTTATCCGCATAAAATTCTGACCGGCCGCCGCGAACAAATGAAATCGCTACGCCAGAAAAGCGGTCTGGCCGGTTTCCCCAAACGCGAGGAAAGTGAATACGACGCCTTTGGTACCGGACACGCCAGCACCTCAATCAGCGCGGCGCTGGGCATGAGCATCGCCGCGCGCCAGACCGGCTCGCGCCGAAAAACCGTGGCTATCATCGGTGACGGCGCGCTCAGCGGCGGCATGGCTTTTGAAGCGATGAATCATGCCGGTGACAGCGACGCCGACCTGCTGGTAATCCTCAATGACAACGACATGTCGATCTCGCCCAACGTCGGCGGCCTCTCCAATCACCTCACCCGCGTGCTCTCCGGCAGCCTCTATTCCACGGTGCGCGAGGGCGGCAAGAAAGTTCTGGAGAACATCCCCGGATTTTTAGAAATCGCCCGCCGCACTGAAGAACACCTTAAAGGTATCGTGGTACCGGGCACGCTGTTTGAAGAGCTCGGCTTCAGCTATTTTGGCCCGGTGGACGGCCATGATCTCGGCGTGCTGATTCCGGTGCTTAAAAATCTCTCCACCCACAAAGGCCCCTGTTTTCTGCACGTGGTAACGCGCAAGGGTAAGGGCTATTTCCCGGCCGAAGATGATCCCGGCAAATATCATGGCGTCAGCAGCTTCGACACCGCCACCGGCGAATCCAGAAACAAGGCCTCCCCGGCCATTACCTTTACCCGGGTATTTAGTGACTGGCTGTGCGACATGGCCGCCGAAGATCCGCGCCTGATCGGCATCACCCCCGCCATGCGCGAAGGCTCGGGGCTGGTGGAGTTCTCAGAGAAATTCCCCGACCGCTATTTCGATGTCGGCATCGCCGAACAGCACGCGGTCACGCTGGCGGCCGGCATGGCCTGCGACGGCCTCAAACCGGTGGTGGCGATTTACTCTACTTTTTTACAGCGCGCCTACGACCAGCTGATTCACGATGTTGCGCTACAGAACCTGCCGGTGCTGTTCGCTCTGGATCGTGCCGGTATCGTGGGTGCCGATGGCCCCACCCATACCGGTGCCTACGACATCAGCTTTTTACGCTGCATTCCCAATATGGTGATCATGACCCCGGCCGACGAAATCGAGGCCCGGGCCATGCTCACTACCGGCTTTTTACATGACGGCCCGGCTGCCGTGCGCTACCCACGCGGTAGCGGCAGCGGCAAAACGCCCGCCAGAACCTTAAGCGCTGTCGATTTCGGCAAGGCCCGGATCGAGCGCGAAGGCAAGAACATCGCCCTGCTGGTCTTCGGCCCACTGCTGGCGAGCGCGCGCAGGGTCGCCGAAGAGCTTGATGCCACGCTGGTGAACATGCGCTTTGTTAAACCTCTGGATGAAGCCGCCATCAGTCAAATTGCACAGAATCACACACTGATCGTCACTCTGGAAGAAAATGCGCTTGCCGGTGGTGCCGGCAGCGCCGTCAGCGAATATCTGGCGGCGCAGTCGATCAGCGTCGATACTCTGCACCTCGGCTTTCCAGATGAGTACGTCGAACAGGGCAGCCAGACAGAAATCATGGCCGACTGGGGACTGGACGCAGAAGGCATCAAACATAGCATTTTGAGCCGCGTTAATCGGCAATTGCGAATATAACGCAATTCGTTTAGAATACCCTACCATTTTACTCAAGTATTATATTTGTTTCTTTTAACCTTTATAAAACAGAAAAACTCAATGTCTGCACGCTACCGGCTGAAAGTCGTCACTGAATTTGCTTCAGCACATACATTACGCGACTACCCCGGCGCCTGTAGCCGGATGCACGGCCACAACTGGAAAGTTGAACTGGAGGCCATCGCTACTACGCTGGATGAGGTGGGCATGGGCGTCGACTTTAAAAAGATGAAAACCATCGCCCGCGAAATTGGCGACAGACTGGATCACCGTTACCTTAATGAACTCGAGCCCTTTACCGAAATCAACCCGACCGCGGAAAACATTGCTGCTTATATGTACCATGAAATTTCAGCTCAATTAAATACCGATTCCATTAAGGTCAGCGCCCTGACCTTATGGGAAACCGAGCGCGCCTGCGTAACATACAGCGAAGAGAACGATTAACATGACCGATACCAACAACACAAAACCTACTGAAGTGAGCGACATGCAGGATGTGCAAAGTAGCCACGACCATCGTGCTATCGCCATTGACAAAGTCGGCATCAAGGACATTCGCCACCCTGTTCAGGTAAAGGACCGTGCCGGAAAAATTCAGCACACCGTTGCCAACTTCAACATGTATGTCGATCTGCCGCACAATTTCAAAGGCACGCACATGTCGCGCTTCGTGGAGATACTGAACAGCCACGACTGGGAAATCACCGTCGACACCTTCAAGGTCATGCTTTCGGAAATGACCGAACGGCTTGACGCAGAGTGCGGCCACATCGAAATGTCTTTCTACTTCTTTGTCAACAAAAAAGCGCCCGCTTCCGGCGTGGAAAGTCTGCTCGACTATAAAGTCAGCCTGATCGGCACGCAGAAAAATGACAAGCCCACCATTAATGTAAAAGTGGTCGTGCCCGTGACCAGCCTGTGTCCCTGCTCAAAGAAAATTTCAGACCGCGGCGCACATAATCAACGTTCGCACGTCACCGTCGATGTCTGCACTAACGGTTTTATCTGGATTGAAGAGATCATCGATATCGTTGAAAAAGAAGCCTCATGCGAACTCTATGGCTTATTAAAGCGCCCCGATGAAAAAATCGTCACCGAGCGTGCTTACGACAACCCCAAGTTTGTGGAAGACATGGTGCGTGATGTTGCCGCCAGACTGAACGCCGATGACCGCATTCTGGCCTATACCATCGAATCCGAGAATTTTGAATCGATTCACAATCATTCTGCCTATGCGTTAATTTCAAATACCAAGCAGTCATAACTGCATAACAGCCCTGTCACTGCTTTAGCAGAGAATTAAAAAATAATTCCGTAACAGTTTACAAATGCTATTATTCGACTGTCTATAAAAAGACGAAAACCAGAAAAAGTAAACATGGAGACAAAATATGAAAATTTTTAGTGTAATCGGAATTTTTGCCGGCACTGTCATCATGGGCAGCCTGCTCGCTGCTCATTTTACCGGTCAGATCAACCTGGCAAACATGAGCTGGTTATGGCTTACTTTCTTCGTTGGTGCCAATTTATTCCAGATGGGATTCACCGGATTCTGTCCGGCAACCAAACTGTTCTATGCTCTCGGCATCAAGGACCAGCAGGCTGGATGCAAGCTGTAGTACCGCCATCCGGAAAGGCTTGATGGCTTCTGCAAACCATTAACCATTTTTCGATACAAAAAAACCGCCTCTAGGAGGCTGTCGGGTTTAGGGGGATTGAAGCGAGCGAGGG
>JAGXGK010000024.1 GCA_024636785.1 Gammaproteobacteria bacterium | reverse complement strand
GCATCTACTGCTAACAACGCACCCATAAAAATAGTGCAGAATAAAGAATATTTTGTGTTCATTTAAAATTACCTCATGTGAGTATACTGCTGAATATATCAGAAGTTCTAAAAATCTCTCCATACTGAAACTAAGGAAGACAGCGAACAGTTGTTCATACCGAAAGACATACTTCCAATACAAAAACTGGTGTATTTACAGATAACTTAACGTCGGCTTCGAAGCCTTTGCTGATACCTCAGATTTTCATGCAGAGTTGCAGTAACGAACGCAGGGTTTTTCGTTGTAGCGCGAGAGTACGGCTTTAAACAGGAGCATGCGGTTACCCTACACGCCGGAGCGTTTTAATGTAAATTCAGCCGAGGAAGGGTCGGCGACGGCCACACAGTACAACACCTGGCCTACTTCAGTATTTGTGTTTCGGCGTCGATACGGTCATCTATAACATTATTCAGTGCCAGGTCATTCATCGCCGTTTTCAGCCCGACCAATTTTCCGCATAGCTGCACACACATTGTCCCAGTTGCGACATATAACTTTTTACATCAATGGATTCGAATTGCTTGTTCATAACAGATCTGAATGTGATTGCACTTACCCTTCCGCACGGGTAAGCGCTGAATTTTTCCACCCCAATAAAAAATGGATGAATCTCAATCAGGACTCATCCATTTACAGAAGTAAAAATTATTAATCCGCTATAACACTCTTCGACGACTGGCAGTGATAAACAAAAACAGCCACATTAAACTGAGGCTAGCGCCAGCACTGACTGATGGCTCAACGATATCATTAACCGTACTGACTACGTTGACCGGCTCAGATATATTCACACCATCGGTAGCAGTAATGCTCAGCGCATAACTCGGTGTAGATTCGTAATCAATCGCGCCGACAACTATTAATACGCCGCTATCACTAATAGCGAAAAAATTATCCGCATTACCAATAGAAATAGCATATTTTTTACCAAACCTGTTGGCACTATTGTAATCACCGTTCCTGTCGCTGTTACGTGCGCACTATTTTCATCAATATAAAAAATTTGTCCTGCAGTAACTATAGAAAAAGTTTAAATCTGCCAATCCGAGCGTAATCTCATTCAAAATTGGTTTGGCCGGCACCGGCTATGACTTTTAACTGGTATTCACGATTGCTCAATAAATCAACCCAGATGTTCCCGGTATTGGGAATAGTTGTGCCACCATCTTCCGCGCTATTTCGTTCACCGGTATTTAGGACATGATAGCTGTTGTAGATATTTATCTGCCCAGCGCCAAAACGTTTATCCCGGCCATCGCTGGTTTGATACCATGACGACACGGTAATCGGTGATATCTACGCTGTTTGTATTGTCCACTTTGTTTCTATCTGCGCCGGCCATCAATGTCACTTTAATCGTTTCCGAACGCTCGGCATTACAAGTAGTTTGAGCCACGCTGGTAGCATGCCCAGAAGTCACACTGTCCGTACACCCCTTACAGCTAACGTATAATCATTAAAAGTTATCAAGTTAAATTCCGGATGTGCAATATTGGGGACGCAAACCTCGGAAAATGGCGCCTCAATTTATGTCAGAGCAATACTGCCACCATCAGGCAAGGCGCTGCCCAGTTCGAGTTTTAGATCGGCAAAGCCGATATCATCGAGGTGCCGGTCTGGGCTTTTACTGCGACCAGCAGCGCACACAGAAAAATAGTGCTGAATAAGGAAGATTTTGTTCTCATCGATTATTACCCTGATAGATACACTGTGAAATGCACCAGAATAATGGGGCTCATGAAAACAGGCGGACGGCTGTTCATACCGAAAGCTATACCGCCAATACCAAAAATGGCGGCATGTATAGATGACTTAGCGTCGACTGCGCACCCGACCAGTCGCCAGCAGGAAGCTCAGCATTCTCAGTTCATCGCGGGCGTCGCCGGCTTCGAAGCCTTTGCTAACGCCTTCAATTTTCATGCAGCGTTGCAGTAACGAGCGCAGGGTTTTTTCGTTGTGGCGGGTAAGCGCAGCTTTGAACAGAGACATGCGGTTGCCCCACACGCCGGAGCGTTTCAAGGTGAATTCAGCCGAGGAAGGATCGGCGGCGACCTGACAGAGCAGGCGGATTTCCCTGGTCAGCACCCAGAGAATGGCTAGCGGTTCGATGCCTTCGGCATTGAGGCTGTTGAGGATTTTTATGCTGCGCGGTGCGTCGCCCTTGAGCGCGGCATCGACCAGTTCGAAAGCGCTGAAACGGGAGTTTTCGGTGATCGCTTCGCTGACGTTTTCAAAGCTGATGTCGCCGGGGCCGACGAACAGATAGATCTTGTCGATCTCCTGCGCGGCGGCCAGCAAATTGCCTTCGACGTTCTGGCAGACGTAATCGACGACCTTGTTGTCCGGCTTCATGCCGCGCGACTGGAAGCGCTGACGCACCCATGCGGGCAGATGTTCGCTGTCGACCGGCCAGCACTGGATGACCATGCCCAGCTTGTCGATGGCCTTGTACCAGGCGCTGTTTTTGGCGCTCTTCTCCAGCTTGCCGGTGGTGATCAGCACTACGGTGTCTTCGGCGGGGTTGTCGAGATAGTGCTTGATCGCCTCACTGCCCTGCTTGCCGAACTTGCCCGAGGGGATACGCACATCGAGAATGCGCTGCGAAGAAAACAGCGACATGCTCGCGGCTTCGTCGCTGAAATCCTGCCACTCGAAAGCGGCATCAACTTCAAAAATTTCACGTTCGGCATAGCCCTGTTCACGACAGCTTGAGCGAATCAAATCGGTGGCTTCCATCGCCTGCAGCGGCTCATCGCCACTGACCAGATAGACTGGATAGAGCCGTTTGGGTAAAACTGAGGAGAGCTGATCGGGACGGACATTCATTTTTCTGAACCGGTTTATTCCTGCGGCAAAACGGGCCGGGTTTCAACGGGCTGAGCTTCGTAAGGCTGAACTTCAACAGGCTGGGCGGCGGGCCGGCTCGCGCTCAGCTGCCGGAACAGCAGACGCGCGGCGGTTTTGCGCATCTCGGCATACAGGGCATTTTCTTCGTGGCCCGTTGCCAGCACATTATCGGGGTCAAACAACAGATTACTTTTCAGTTTGATTTCGTTGGTTTTTATAATTTCCACCCTGACATCACTCGCAGAGGCTTTTTTCAATTCGTATTGAAACTGATAATTCAGTTCGTATTCACGTGCCCGACCCTGATCGTCCACCGCCGCAAGCCGTTGGCGCCGGCTCACATTAGAAACCGTCAGAATGGTTTCAGCTTCACCCGCCGAAGCGGCCAGATTGTTCGCACCCGAGGCGGACAACAGAGTCATCAACTCACGCCCCAGCGGATCATCGCTGGCGCTCAGGTCGACAAAGATGGGCGTGATGAAATTCGGCAGACTGATTTCACCTCGCGGATGAAAACCGCAGCCGGTCTGCACGCCCGCGAGCGCGATCAGCACAAGAATAAAAACTTTATAGTTATGTATCAGCCGTTTCATTACGTCACGACCAGATTTACCAGACGCCCCGGCACCACGATGACCTTGCGCACGCTCTTGCCTTCGATGTTGCCGATGATTTTTTCATCCTGCAGGGCCAGCGCTTCGACCGTGGCCTTATCGGCGTTGGCGGGCACGGTGATTTTCGAGCGCAGCTTGCCGTTCACCTGAATGATCATTTCAATTTTATCGCGCACCAGCGCCGACTCATCGGGCACCGGCCAGCGGGCTTCGGCAACCAGCCCTTCATGGCCCAGTTCCTGCCAGAGCTGCTGGGTAATGTGCGGCACAATCGGTGACAGCATCAGCGTGATCAGCTCTATCGCTTCGCGCATGATGGCGCGGCCCTGCTTACTGTCATCCCTGCATTTGGCCAGCTCGTTGATCAGCTCCATCACCGCCGCAATCGCGGTATTAAAAGTATAACGGCGACCAATGTCATCGCTCACCTTGCGCAGGGTTTCGTGCACCTTGCGGCGCAGCTCTTTTTGTTCGGCATTGAGCGCCGCGCCATCAATCGGCAACGACTGGCTGCTCAAATTTTCTTCCACCAGTTTCCACAGCCGCTTGAGGAAACGCGAGGCACCTTCAACACCGCTATCGGCCCATTCCAGTGACTGCTCCGGGGGCGCGGCGAACATGGTAAACAGGCGCACGGTGTCCGCGCCATATGCCTTGATCAGATCCTGCGGGTCGACCGTGTTGCCTTTCGACTTCGACATTTTGCTGCCGTCTTTCAGCACCATGCCCTGGGTCAGCAGCCGCTTGAACGGCTCGTCGCCGTCGACCAGACCTTCATCGCGCATGAGTTTATGGAAGAAGCGCGCATACAGCAGATGCAGCACCGCGTGTTCCACGCCGCCGATATACTGGTCGACCGGCAGCCAGTAGCGTGCGCGCTCGTCCAGCATCTGCTCGGCATCGGGGCAGGTGAAGCGGGCGTAGTACCAGGAGGATTCAAAAAAGGTATCAAAGGTGTCGGTTTCGCGCTCGGCCTTGCCGCCACAGTTCGGGCAGATGGTTTCGTAGAAAGCCGGCATCTGCTTGATCGGCGAACCGATGACTTCGCTAAAATCGACATCCTCGGGCAGCAGCACCGGCAGCTGCGCTTCCGGCACCGCCACCGCACCGCACTGTTCACAGTTGATGATCGGAATTGGCGTGCCCCAGTAACGCTGGCGGGAAACCCCCCAGTCGCGCAGGCGAAAATTCACCTGTTTTTCGCCCTTATCCATGGACTGCAATTTTTCCGCAATGGCGTCGAACGCCTGCTGCGAAGTCAGGCCGTCAAATTCGCCGGAATTTTTCAGCACGCCTTTTTCGACAAAAGCCTGCTCCTGCGCAGAGACTTCACTGCCATCGGCCGGTGCAATCACCGCCTTGATCAGCAAACCGTAGGTTTTGGCGAAAGCGTGATCACGAACATCGTGCGCCGGCACCGCCATCACCGCGCCCGAGCCGTATTCGGCAAGCACGAAATTTGCCACCCACACGGGCACCTGCTCACCGGTGAGCGGATGACGCGCCATCTGGCCGGTAGCCATACCCTTCTTCTCCATGGTGGCCATGTCGGCTTCGGCGACGCCGGAGTGTTTGCACTCTTCCAGAAAGGCCTGCAACTCGGAATTATCCGCGGCGGCTTTTTTCGCCAGCGCATGTTCGGCGGCCACCGCCACGTAGGTCACGCCCATGAGGGTATCGGGGCGGGTGGTGTAGACGGTTAACGGTGCTTCGCCTTCAACTTCGAACTGCAACTCCACGCCTTCGGAACGCCCGATCCAGTTGCGCTGCATGGTGCGCACCATTTCCGGCCATTCATCCAGCTGGTCGAGTCCGCTCAGCAGCTCTTCGGCGTAGTCGGTAATTCTCATGAACCACTGCGCAATCTCGCGCCGCTCTACCGAGTTATCGCAACGCCAGCATTTGCCGTCGATTACCTGTTCATTGGCGAGCACGGTTTTGTCGTGCGGGCACCAGTTCACCGCGGCGGTTTTTTTGTAGACCAGATCCTTCTTGAACAGGCGGGTAAACAGCCACTGTTCCCAGCGATAGTATTGAGGCTGACAGGTGGCCAGTTCACGATCCCAGTCATAGCCGAAGCCCAGCTGCTTGAGCTGGTCGCGCATGTAATCGATGTTGGCATAGGTCCAGCTGGCCGGTGCCACCTTGTTTTTCATCGCCGCATTTTCAGCTGGCAGGCCGAAAGCATCCCAGCCCATGGGTTGCAGAACATTTTTACCCTGCATTTTCTGGTAGCGGGAAATCACATCGCCAATGGAGTAATTGCGCACGTGCCCCATGTGCAGCCGACCGCTGGGATAGGGGAACATGGCCAGGCAATAAAACTTCTCCTTGTCGGCCTCTTCGACGACCCGAAAAGTGCCCTGCGTTTCCCAGATTTTCTGGACTTTGGTCTCGATTTCCTGAGGGTGATATTCTTTTTGCATCGTGTCTCTTGATATTAGTCAGATGTTTGCCTGATGTGCCGACATTGCCAACTGTTATGGTCTATAAATACGGAGTAGAAGGATACACGAAGGGATGCAGGTTAGGAAACCATAAAGCCTTAAACATTAACTTATCAATTCAATCTGGAAATTATGACATCTCACAAACATGATTCATCAAATCGTCTGGTCGACACTTATAACCGGATGATGGACACTATTCGCGAAGCCTTTGATAACACCGACACCTCCGACCTTACTCTGCAGAAAGCGCTGAACGAAGCCAAAGAGCAGATCGTTCATCTGGGCGAAGTCACGACCGACGAGGCACATGAGATCGGCGAGTACATCAAGCGCGACATTAATGATGCCGCTGAATACATGATGGAGTCCAGCGCCGAGTTCAGCGACTGGCTGAAGCTGGACATCGAAATTCTCGAACGCAGAATTATTGATATGTTTCTCTCGGTGGCTGATCGCACCCGTCTCGAACTGGAGCAGTTTCAGACCCCGCCGCACAAACCCCACACCTACCACAGCGGTGAGATCACCGGCCCCGGCACGCTGATCTGCACAGAGTGTGGCCATCAGGTGGCCTTTGTCACCACCGGTGAAATAAAACCCTGCCCTGAATGCAAAAACAAGCGGTTCCAGCGCGCCAAATCGGCTAAACGTTGACTCTCCGGCGGCGCGCCCTGAGGGCAAAGCCGCCAAGCACAACCAGGCTGCCCAGTACCAGCATCAGGTCGCCCCAGAAAACATAGGGGGTTGCGCCTTTCATGGGCTGCACCCGTGCCTTCAGAACGAGGGTTTCAAACTGGGGTGAAACCGCCATCTCCTCGCCCTTCGGCCCGATCACCGAAGAGATGCCGGTGTTGGTCGCGCGCAACATGAAACGCCCGCTTTCCAGCGCGCGCATCCTCGCAATCGCATGGTGCTGGAAAGGCTCGAAGGAGCCATCAAACCAGGCATCGTTGCTGACATTGACCAGCAGCGTGGCCTCGGGCAAATCTCTGCGCACATCGCGGGCAAAGGCATCTTCAAAACAGATACTCACCCCCAGCGGCTGGCTGGCGGCGTGCAGCAACGGCTGATCATAGGCACCGGAAGCGATGTCTGACATCGGTATCTGTACAAAATGGTTGAAGAAGTCGATGAGCGAACGCAGCGGCACATATTCGCCCAGCGGCACCAGATGGCGTTTGCGGTACTCACCGCCGTGGACATTAACCAGGCTGTTGTAATAGCGCCCGCTATCCTGATCCCTGATGAAAATTCCAACCAGCAGGTCGGCTTCAGTTTTTTTCATGCTAAGGCTGAGATCATCAAGGTAACTTTGCATGTTGTGCTGATAACCGGGCACGGCGGTTTCCGGCCAGATGATCAGGTCGGCATCGTCATGGCCCATGGAAAGTTGCCGGTAGCGTTGCAAGGTGGGTAATCTCGACTCCGGTTTCCATTTGACACTTTGCGGAATATTGCCCTGCACGATCACGACATTAATGGCATCGCCCGTGGCTTCGGTCCAGCTTATCTGCTTGAGCAAAAAACCGCTCAGCCAGATAACCGCCAACAGCAACAGGGCTTTTTTCCGCCAGCTTGTATCGATCAGCATAAGCACCAGCGCGCCCGAACTCATGACCAGCAACAGACCCACGCCATGGCTGCCGATGAGCGGCGCGAAGCCTGACAATGGTAGATCAATCTGGGTGTAGCCGAGCTGCAACCAGGAGAAACCGGTTAAAACAATGCCCTGCAACCACTCAAACAGTGCCCAGCTTAACGGGTACAACAGTAGCAGTTTCAGCGCCGCCCCTGTCTGACAGAACCGATTAACAACATAACCAGCCAGGGCCGTATAAATCGACAGATAGGCGGAAAGAAAAAAGATCAGCAGCACCGCAAACAGCGGCGGACTGCCGCCGTGATAATGCAGGCTGAAATAAATCCAGCTGACCCCGGCGCATTGCATGCCCACACCAAACAGCCAGCCATAAAGCAGCGCTTTCCCGGCACTGGCTGACGACCAGAGATAAAACAGCAAAGCCATGGCCGGATAAATAATCCAGACCTGATCAAAAGGCGCAAAGGCCAGCACCGTTAACGCACCGGCGAGCAGACTCAACAACGACAAAAACCACGCCTGCTGAACAAAAAGCACAAGTCGTTTACTAAGCGGTAATCGCAGGGAACTGATCATATCGGTTTTCAATTAGCCTGTTGTTATAGGGTGACAAAACTAAACGTGTTAAAAAATTAGTCCGCCGATGAATATGGATAAAGAAAACCTAAAAGCCAGTCCGCGAAGAACGCGAAGGACGCAAAAAAACCATTTACATTATTTGTTTTTGCCCTTTTCGCGTCCTTCGCGTTTTTCGCGGACTAAGCATTTGTTTTTATCTGCGTTTTTCCGCAGATATTTTCAACCAGCCAAAGCACCCTCTTCCTGAGTTTGCGAGTTCGCCAGCACCGTCACCTGTAGACTATTAATGCGGCGGGAGTTAGCACTAATTACCTTGAACTGGAACTTGCCGATCAGGGCTTCTTCGCCGCGCTCGGGAAGATGGCCGATTTCATGAGTGACAAAGCCGGCAATGGTGTCGAACTGATCATCATTAAAATCAGAGCCGAAGAATTCATTAAAATCGCTGATGGGGGTCAGGCCGCGCACACTATAACGATGATAACCGTGGCGCTGTATATTAGACGCCTCGGTGTCATCGTGTTCGTCATCGATCGCGCCAACGATCTGCTCGAGCACGTCTTCGATGGTAACCAGACCGGCGACGCCACCGTATTCGTCAATCACAATCGCCATATGATTACGACTGCTTCTGAAATCTTTCAGCAGCACATTCAACCTTTTGCTTTCCGGCACAAAAACGGCGGGACGCATAATGTCCTTGAGCTCGAATTCACTACGGCTTTTCTCATCACTGTAACGTGACAGATCCTTGGCCAGCAGGATGCCGACAATTTCATCCAGATTCTCATCAACCACGGGGAAACGCGAATGCCCCGAACTGGCGATCAGTGGCAGCATGTCCTGTACCGGCATATCATCGTGCAGAACCACCATGTGTGCGCGCGGCACCATGATGTCACGCACGCGCATTTCAGAAACCTGAAACACGCCTTCGATCATGGCCAGCGCTTCGGCATCGATGACGCCTTTATTATGCGCTTCCTGAATCTGTTCCAGCAAGACGGCGCGCTCATCTTTTTCCGCCCTGAAACGTTTGATTATTTTTGTAATCCAGGACGAGTCTTTCTTTAACTTTTTCATATTACGTAATGTGGTTTAAAATTTATTGGTAAGGATTTTCAAAGCCGAGAGTTTTCATTATTTCGATTTCTCCAGCCTCCATGGCTTCGGCTTCACCATCTTCGATATGATCATACCCCTGCAAATGCAACATACCATGCACGACCATATGCGCCCAGTGCGCAGCAGATTCTTTACTCTGCTGTTTCGCTTCGGCCTCGATCACGTCAGCGCACAAAGCCAGGTCGCCCAGTATATTAATGCCTACTTCTTCAGGCAATTCCATGGGGAACGATAACACATTGGTGGGCTTGTCTTTAGCGCGATAGGTTTTGTTGAGTTCCTGCATCTCCTCACTGCTGACAATCTGCAAACTCACCACGGCTTCATCCTCACCCGGATAACAGGATTGCGCCCACTGCTGAAAATTCTCCTCCGAAGGCATCGCTGCGGCATCGACCTCGTCAGAGATAGACAGCTCGACAATTACTGCCATCAGCTAGAATCTCTCCTCACGTTCATAAGCGGTGACTATTTTTTTCACCAGGGGATGGCGAACTACATCGTGGGCATCAAAATGGGTAATGCCGATGCCTTCGATGTCTTCCAGCAGATGCATCGCATGGCGCAGACCGGAGGCCTTTTCACGCGGCAGATCGACCTGAGTAATGTCGCCGGTGACGACCGCCTTGGAACCAAAACCAATGCGTGTCAGAAACATTTTCATCTGGTCGATGGTGGTATTCTGCGCTTCATCCAGAAGAATGAAGGCATCGTTCAGAGTTCGGCCACGCATGTAGGCCAGCGGGGCGATTTCAATAACATTACGCTCGAGCAGTTTGGCGACCTTTTCCGATCCCAGCATTTCGTACAGGGCATCGTACATGGGACGAAGATAGGGATCGATTTTCTGCGACAGATCGCCGGGCAGAAAGCCCAGACGCTCGCCCGCTTCCACCGCTGGACGCACCAGCACCAGACGATCCACTTCATCGTTGACCAGGGCATCAACCGCGCAGGCTACCGCCAGATAAGTTTTACCGGTTCCCGCCGGGCCGATACCAAAAGCCAGATCGTTGGTTTTTATTTTGTCGAGGTATTCCTGCTGATGCTGGCCCCGGCCTTTAATGGGTCCCTTACGTGTTTTTACCTGCCACTGCGGCAGGTCGTCACCGACTTCTTTGGTCACTGCGTTTTCATCCGTTTCATTTAAATAGAGTTGTATAAGGGCGGGAACCAGCACTTCGACATCGGCCACGCTGTAAAGTTTTTTGATAAGTTGCATGGCCGCTTTGGAGCGCTTGACGTCGCCACTGATATGAAAGCGATTACCACTGCAATCAATATCAACGTCAAAGTATTCTTCCATCTGCTGTAGATGCTCGTTGAACTGTCCGCATAAATTAGCCAGACGTTCGTTGTCCACCGGCAGCAGATCAAAATTTAAAAACTCACTCATGCGAGTCTTTTTTTCTCCGCTCTTTCCGACAGGGCGACAAACTCACCTTGCAGGGAATTGCTTCGCACTTCGATTACGCGCACATCTGCAAAGCTGCCAATCAAATTCTTGTCGCCATAAAAATTAACCACGCGATTATTTTCTGTTCGCCCCGCTAACTGCTCATCACTTTTCCTGGAAATACTCTCAACCAGTACGCGCTGCACCGTACCCATCATCGACTGGCTAATGGCACGGGCATTGCGATTAATCGCATCCTGCAATATGGCCAGGCGGTGTTTTTTTGTCGTCAGCGGCACACCATCATAAAGGTCGGCCGCGGGCGTACCCGGACGTGCGCTATAGATGAAACTGAAGGACTGATCGAAACCGATATCATCAATTAATTTTAATGTAGCGGCAAAATCGGCATCACTTTCTCCCGGAAAGCCGATGATGAAATCCGATGAAATCGCGATGTCGGGACGCACCTCGCGTAGACGGCGAATAATGTGTTTGTACTCCAGAGCAGTATGGCCGCGCTTCATCGCATTCAGCACAATGTCGGAACCGCTCTGTACCGGCAGATGCAGGAAATTCACCAGTTCGGGCACTTCGCCGTAGACCTTAATCAGGCTATCGGAAAAGGCGATGGGGTGCGAAGTGGTAAAACGAATCCGGTCGATACCCTCGATGGCAGCGACGTAATGGATCAGCAGCGCCAGATCGGCCTCTTCACCATCGTGCATCACGCCCTGATAGGCGTTGACATTCTGCCCCAGCAGATTCACTTCACGCACGCCCTGCTCCGCCAGACCCGAAATTTCGGCTAGCACATCATCAAAGGGGCGACTGACCTCTTCACCGCGGGTATAGGGCACCACACAGAAGCTACAGTATTTGCTGCAACCTTCGATAATCGAAACAAAGGCGCTGGGGCCTTCGGCGTGTGGCGCAGGCAAATTATCGAATTTTTCGATTTCCGGAAAACTGATATCCACCATGGGACGCCGATGTTGCTGCACCTGCGTAATCATCTCGGGGAGACGGTGGATAGTCTGCGGACCAAAAACCACATCCACATACGGCGCACGTTTCTGAATCGCTGATCCTTCCTGGCTGGCCACGCAACCGCCGACCCCAATCACCAGATCGGGGCGGTCTTTTTTCCAGTTTTTCCAACGTCCGAGCTGGGAAAACACCTTCTCCTGCGCACCTTCTCGAATCGAGCAGGTATTCAGCAGCAGCACATCGGCCTCTTCTGGATTATCGGTTAATTCGAGCTGATGGGATTCACCAAGCACATCGGTCATTCGAGATGAGTCGTACTCATTCATCTGGCAACCGAAGGTCTTGATATAGAGCTTACGGGTCACGATTTTGCGAGATCAGAATGAACACTGATCGGGGTTTTACTGGACATAAATTCCTGAATAAATATTTAAGATGCGTAGATTATCACGTTTGATATCGGTAAATCACCATTGATTCTGCGGATTGGGTTCTTCCGCGAAGGTAGCGAAAAAGGCTGAAAGCAAGTGCTGGAGGCATTAGTCCGCAGATGAACGCCGATGAACACAGATAAAGGCGAATGCTCTTAGTCCGCGAAGAACGCCAAGGACGCCAAAAAAACCTTTTAATTATTATTTTTTGACTTTTTCGCGTCTTTCGCGTCTTTCGCGTTCTTCGCGGACTAAAGCCCTGTTTTTATTGGCGTTCATCTGTGGACCATGGTTTTTCTCCACCTTCAACACAGTCCTATTCCACCGTTACCGATTTTGCCAGGTTCCTCGGCTGATCGACGTCGGTGCCCTTTTGCACGGCGACGAAGTACGATAAAAGTTGCAGGGGAACGGCGTAAAGCAGGGGCGCGAGTATCGATGATACCGACGGCAGGGTGATGACGTGGCAGTGTTCGCCCATGTCAGTCAGGTCCAGGCGCTCGTCGGCAAACAGGTAGACTTCGCCGCCGCGGGTGAGCACCTCCTGCAGGTTGGATTTTATTTTATCTTCGCAACCGTCCTTACAGGCGATGGCCACTATCGGTTTGCCGGGTTCGATGAGCGCAATCGGGCCGTGCTTGAGTTCGCCCGCCGGGTAGGCGTCGGCATGAATATAGGAGATCTCTTTCAGCTTGAGCGCGCCTTCCAGGGCGATGGGAAAGAGCACGCCCCGGCCCAGAAAGATGGTGTTGCTGAGGTCGGTGAAAGCCTCTGCCCATTTCTCGATACTGGCTTTTTCCAGAAGAATGTTTTCGATGATACCCGGCAGAGTCAGTGCCTCATGCAGCAATGATGACGCCTGTTCAGCTTCCATGCCGCGTTTTTTACCCAGCGTAATCACCAGCATCAGCAGGGCCAGCAGCTGGCTGGTAAAGGCCTTGGTCGAAGCCACGCCAATTTCCGGACCGGCGCGAGTCATCAGGCTGAGCTGACTTTCCCTGACCAGCGAACTCTCGGGGGCGTTACATATCGACAATGTGGCAGCCACTCGCGCTTTCACGCTACGCAGGGCCGCCAGTGTATCGGCGGTTTCGCCCGACTGCGAAATTGTCACCAGCAGCGTATCCGGCATCAGCACCGGATTGCGATAACGAAACTCACTCGCCACTTCAACCCGGCAGGTAATGCCCACCAGATCTTCCAGCCAATACTTGGCAACCAGCCCGGCGTGGTAGCTGGTACCGCAGGCGACAATTTGCACACATTTGATGCTGTCGAAAACCGCAGCCGAACCCAGTCCGAAAGTGGCATCGGAGAGTATTCTGTCATGCACCCGGCCTTCAAAAACATTGAGCAGACAGGTGGGCTGCTCGTGAATCTCCTTGAGCATGTAATGGCGATAACCGTTTTTGCCGGTGGCATCCGCGCTCAGGTCCGACTCCTGAATATCACGCTCAACCTGATGGCCGTTGCTGTCGTAAATTACCAGCGCATCGGCACGAATGTCGGCGACATCGCCCTCCTGTAGATAGATAAAGCGCCGCGTCACGGGCAGCAGCGCGGTGGCGTCGGAGGCTATAAAATGCTCGCCCAGCCCCAGACCGATCACCAGCGGGCTACCGCTACGGGTGGCGATTAAGCGCCCGGGTTCTGCGGCGGATATTACCCCCAGCGCATAAGCGCCTTCGAAATCAGCGACTGCTTTTATAATCGCGGAGAGTAGATCGTTGCCCTGCTTCAGATAATGTTCCACCTGATGCACTGCCACTTCGGTATCGGTATCGGAGGTAAAGTTGAAACCCGCCGCTTTCTGTTGCCGGCGCAACATGCCGTGATTTTCGATGATGCCGTTATGTACAATGGCCACCGAGGCATTGCAGACGTGGGGGTGAGCATTTTTTTCGCTGGGTTCGCCGTGCGTCGCCCAGCGGGTGTGTGCCACGCCGGCCATGCCCTGCAGAGGCGTCGTTTCCAGTGCATCGGCCAGTGCCTGCACCTTGCCGGCCCGGCGCACGCGCTCGATGCAATTATCCTGATTAAGCACCGCAATGCCCGCCGAATCATAGCCCCGATACTCAAGACGACGCAGCCCCTCGAGTAAAATAGGTGTAACATTTCGTTCTGCAACCGCTCCAACAATTCCGCACATAAACTACCTTTTAACGTAATAACAGCCGCAGCTGTTTCAAAAGAACTATTTTAGCCGATCCGCCGCCACTAATGGACCCTGTTAACATCCTGTAATAGCAGCGCCAAATACCAGCTCACAGGCCTTTCTTATCATCGAACCTCAATGGCCATGACCTGAAGCCTGCCATTGCTCACTCATGCTCATTTAATACTTTCTAAAACGCCAATGCATAAGACCCTGTTAAATAACAGGGTCTTATGCAATAAACATCCTTCTTCCAGTTTTCCTACCGTTGTAACTACCGTCAGAACGGGATATCGTCATCGAAACCATCTTCCACTGTGGCATCGGGCTGCTGACGCTGGGGTGGCTGGCGATTGGATGACTGGTTTTCTGATTGGCCCTGAGACTGTGCAGGGGCGTAACTGTCACCACCGCCGCGACTGCCCAGCATTTGCATTTCGTTGGCGACGATTTTGGTACTGTATTTTTCAGTACCGTCTTTGCCAGTGTATTTTTCAGTGCGCAGGCTGCCTTCGATGTAAACCTGTGAGCCTTTTTTCAGGTATTCGCCGGCAATTTCACCCAGGCGATTGAAAAATACCACATTGTGCCATTCGGTGCGTTCTTTGGTTTCGCCGCTCTGCTTGTCCTTCCAGCTTTCCGAAGTGGCGATTGAAATATTGGTGACTGCACCACCGGAGGGCATGTAACGGGTTTCCGGATCCTTGCCGCAATTGCCCACTAGAATTACTTTGTTTACTCCTCTTGCCATTTTCTCTCTCCGCGATTTTGTCTGCTTTATGTTTGATTGATTTTAGTCCAACCAGTACGTCAGTTTATAGGGGTTCGGCATACGATAACAGTGTTTCTTCGTCCAGTATGCGCTTTTCAACTTTGAGGTAAGCCACGCCTTCTGCTTCGATTATAGCCGCTTCAGCAACACCTCTGACGGCCAGTAGTTGCTGTGGACTGACGCCGGTGACTTTCATCAAGTAGGTGCTTAAATTTCTGGGTTTTTTCATAAATATGGCAATCAGCAGCCAGATGAGCAACATCGCCAGTGCCGCGCTGTAAGCGCCATCGATACCCCAGTGGTTGTGCGCCAGGCCACCCGCCGCGCCGCCGGCAAAGGCGCCCATGAACTGGCTACTGGAATAAACGCCCATGGCGGTGCCCTTCTGATCGGCAGGGGCGGTTTTGGCGACCAGTGACGGCAGGCTGGCTTCGAGCAGGTTAAAGGCGGTGAAAAAAAACACCATAAAGACAGTGATGGTGACCAGATCGCGACCGCTGAGCAGGCCGATAACGGCGACCATCAGACCGGCAATCGCGCCGACGAAGACCGGCTTCATCAAATCCTTGCGTTCGGCCAGCAGAATAAAAGGCACCATCAGCACCACTGATACCACAAACACCGGCAGGTACAGCTGCCAGTGCTGCGCGGCAGCCAGACCGGCATCGTCGCGCAGTTCGAGCGGGATGACCAGAAACACCGCCATCAGCACAAAATGCAGGGTGAAAATACCGGCATCCAGGCGCAGCAAATCAGGACTTTTCAGGACATTTTTCAGGCTCGAGGTTTGCAGCTCGGCATCGCGGTGGAAGTGGCTCTCCGGCGGGTTGGGCACAAACAGGTAGAGGATGCCGATGCCGATAACCGCCAGCACAGCGGTGCCGGCAAAGATGCCAGAGACGCCGATCCATTCGTTGAGGATCGGGCCCAGCACCATTGAGACTGCGAAGGCGACGCCGATGCTCATGCCGATCAGCGCCATCATGCGCATGCGATGCTCCTCTCTGGAGAGGTCGGCGGCCAGCGCCATCAGTGCTGCCGCAATCGCACCCGCGCCCTGTAATGCCCGCCCGGCGATGATGCCGTAGATGCCGTCGGCTGAGGCGGCGAGCAGGCTACCTGCGGCAAAGATCAGCAAGCCGGCGGCGATGACGGGTTTGCGCCCCACCTTGTCGGAGAGCATGCCGAACGGGATCTGAAGGATGGCCTGCGTCAGGCCATAGATGCCCAGCGCCAGCCCGGTCAGCATAGGGGTGGTCTCAGGCAGCTCTTCCGCGTAAAGGGCAAAAACCGGCAGAATCATGAACAGCCCCAGCATGCGGAAGGCGTAGATCAGCGCCAGGGAGATGCCTGCCTGCCTCTCCTGCGAACCCAGTTTTTCTCGAAATTCCGACATAGATAACCTTGCGAACAGCTGTTGACCTGAGACACAAAAAAGAGGCATTCTAACAGATTGCTTTTTAAAACTCTGAAACCCGGTAATAGAAACAGCTTCATGGACACAATCCAGATACGCGGTGCCCGCACCCACAATTTAAAGAATATCAATATCGATATTCCTCGCGACAAACTTATCGTCATTACCGGCCTGTCCGGTTCCGGCAAATCTTCTCTGGCCTTCGATACGCTGTTCGCTGAAGGCCAGCGGCGTTATGTGCAGTCGCTCTCCACCTATGCCCGGCAATTTTTATCGATGATGGAAAAGCCGGATGTGGATCATATTGAAGGTTTGTCTCCGGCCATTTCCATTGAGCAGAAAACCACCTCGCATAATCCGCGCTCCACGGTTGGCACCACCACCGAGATCAGCGATTACCTGCGCCTGCTGTTTGCCCGTGCCGGCACCCCGCGCTGCCCCGAACACGAGATCACCCTGGAAGCGCAGACCATTAGCCAGATGGTTGATAATGTAATGGCGCTACCCGCTGATACTAAACTGATGCTACTGGCGCCGGTGGTGAGGGACCGTAAAGGCGAATTTCTCAACCTGTTCGCCGATTTCAAGCAGCAGGGTTTTATTAGGGTCCGCGTTGATGGCCGGATTTATGAGCTGGATGAGGTGCCCGAGCTGGAGGCCAATAAGAAACATACTATCGAGCTGGTGGTGGATCGCCTCAAGGTGCGCAAAGATATCAAACTCAGGCTGGCCGAATCGTTCGAAACGGCACTCAATCTGGCGGATGATGTCGCCACCATTGCTTTCATGGATGATGATGACAAAACGGATCTGATCTTTTCGGCGCGTTTTTCCTGCCCTGCCTGCGGCTATAGCCTGTCGGAGCTGGAGCCGCGGCTGTTCTCCTTTAATAACCCTGCCGGCGCCTGCCCCGAATGTGACGGCCTCGGCCACAATCAGTTTTTTGATGCCGAGCGTGTGGTCACTAATCCTGATCTGAGCCTGGCCGGAGGCGCGATTCGCGGCTGGGATCGACGCAATGCTTATTATTTCAGCATTATTGAGGGTCTGTCTTGCCATTATGGTTTCGACATTGAAACCCCCTTCAAGGCACTGGATAAGAAATTCAAAAAAATCCTGCTCTACGGCAGCGGTAAGGAAAAGATCGAGTTTCACTATCCCGGCCATCGTGGTCGTCGCGGCAAGAAACGGGTGCACAGTTTCGAGGGGGTGCTGCACAATATGGAGCGCCGCTATCGTGAAACCGATTCCAATCTGGTACGTGAGGAGCTGGCGAAATTCCTCTCGAAACAACCCTGCCCTGCCTGTCACGGCAGCCGCCTGAATGTCGCGGCCCGGCATGTTTTTATTCAGGATCATACTCTGCCTGAGATTTCCGCCATGCCCATCCTGCTGGCCTATGAGTTCTTTGAGAAGCTGAAACTTCCGGGCAAGCGCGGCAAAATCGCTGAAAAAATCAACACTGAAATCTCGACTCGCCTCAAGTTTCTGGTGAATGTGGGTCTGGATTATCTGACCCTGGATCGAAGCTCGGATACGCTTTCCGGCGGTGAATCACAGCGCATCCGCCTGGCCAGTCAGATCGGCGCCGGGCTGGTGGGAGTGATGTATATTCTCGATGAGCCATCGATCGGCCTGCACCAATGTGACAATGACCGGCTGCTCACCACGCTGACGCATCTGCGCGATATCGGCAACACGGTGATTGTGGTAGAGCACGATGAAGAGGCCATGCGTAACGCCGATCACATCATTGATATCGGCCCCGGCGCAGGCGTTCACGGCGGCGTGGTGATCGCCGAGGGCACCTATCAGGACATCATTGATACCCCGGAATCGATTACCGGCCAGTTCCTTTCCGGTGTCAGGAAAATCGCCATTCCTGAGCAACGCACGCCTGGGACAGACAAATCATTTAGCATAAAGGGCGCCAGCGGTAATAATCTAAAAGATGTCGACATTGAAATTCCGGTTGGTCTTCTGACTTGTATCACCGGCGTTTCAGGTTCGGGCAAATCGACCTTAATCAATGATACTTTCTATGCCATTTTGGCCAAAGAGATTAACCATAATTCGATTGCACCCGCGCCTTATGTTTCGCACAGCGGTATTGAACATTTCGACAAGGTGGTTGAGATTGATCAGGCTCCCATTGGACGTACTCCCCGTTCTAATCCCGCGACCTATACCGGCCTGTTCACCCCGATTAGAGAGCTGTTTTCCGCCACGCAGGAAGCACGTTCACGCGGCTATAAACCTGGGCGATTCAGCTTCAATGTCAAAGGCGGTCGCTGTGAAGCCTGCTCCGGCGATGGCGTCATTAAGGTCGAAATGCATTTCCTCCCTGATGTCTATGTTACCTGTGATATTTGCAAGGGACAGCGTTACAACCGCGAGACGCTTGACGTCAAATACAAGGGAAAAAACATCCACGAGGTACTGGCGATGACGGTAGAGGATGCGCTGCATTTCTTTAACGCCATTCCGGTAATCAAACGCAAGCTTCAGACGCTGATGGATGTCGGACTCTCCTACATTACCCTGGGGCAGCGCGCAACTACGCTTTCCGGCGGCGAGGCCCAGCGTATCAAATTATCCAGGGAGTTATCCAAACGTGATACCGGCCAGACTGTTTACATTCTGGATGAACCGACCACAGGTCTGCATTTTCATGATGTGCAGCAGCTGCTGGATGTGGTGATCCGCCTGAGAGATCACGGCAACACCATCGTCATCATCGAGCACAATCTCGACATTGTGAAAATGGCGGACTGGATAGTGGATCTGGGGCCGGGTGGCGGCTATAAAGGCGGCCGTATTATCGCTCAGGGTACACCCGAGCAGGTCGCCGAAGTGGCCGACTCCTTCACCGGGCAGTACCTAAAACCGATGTTGAACGCGCAAAAATAACTGACGTTGCGATAAAACAGCACTGTTTTCTACAGGCGTAAAAAAACCGGCACAAGCCGGTTTTTTTTAACTGCTATTAAGCGCTGCCGGATTTACTCAGCCGCAGGCTCAACAGTTGCTTCTACAGGACGGTCAACAAGTTCCACATAAGCCATGGGGGCAACGTCGCCGGTACGGAAACCACATTTCATGATGCGGGTGTAACCGCCGGGACGCTCTTTGTAACGAGGACCCAGTTCACTGAACAGTGTTCCAACTGAAACCTTATCACGTAGACGCGAGAATGCCAGACGTCGGTTTGCGACGGAATCAACTTTCGCCATTGTGATCAATGGTTCAGCGATACGGCGTAATTCTTTGGCCTTGGGCAAAGTCGTTTTTATAATGCCATGCTCTAATAGCGAATTAGTCATGTTGCTGAACATCGCTTTACGATGACTGCTGTTTCTATTAAGTTGACGACCTGATTTACGATGACGCATTTTTATAAACCTTTAATTATGTATTAGCTAGCTTCTTTATCACGAAGAGAGGCAGGTGGCCAATTATCGAGTTGAAGCCCCAAGGACAGACCATGTGATGCCAGGACATCCTTTATTTCTGTCAACGATTTTTTACCTAGATTAGGTGTTCTCAGCAATTCGACTTCTGTACGCTGAATAAGATCACCAATATAGTAGATGTTTTCTGCTTTCAGGCAGTTTGCTGAACGCACAGTCAGTTCAAGCTCATCAACCGGACGTAGCAGAATTGGATCGATATCAGCTTCTTCATCAATAACCTGCTCATCTTCCATGCTCTTGAGGTTAACGAAAGACGACAGTTGGTCCTGAAGTATGGTTGCCGCAGTACGAATTGCGGCTTCCGGATCAACTGTACCGTCGGTCTGCAGATCAATGATCAACTTGTCAAGATTTGTACTCTGTGCAACACGCGCACTCTCAACGTTATAGGAAACACGACGAATAGGGCTGAATGAGGCATCAAGACGAAGTACGCCGATAGATGCAGTTTCAGAACTACTGACCATTTTTGAAGACGGCAGGTAACCGCGACCCTTGATTACTTTCATGGTAGCGTTTAGCTTGCCTTCTTTATTAAGATTGGCAATAACATGATCAGGATTAACGACTTCGGTATCATGACCTGTTTTTATATCGCCGGCAGTAATAACACAGGGACCCTGTGCTGTGATGCTAACGGTGGCTTCATCATTGCCATGCATGATCAGAGCAACACCTTTTAAGTTAAGCAGAACCTCTAATACATCTTCCTGCATACCATCAATAGCACTGTATTCGTGTTCAACGCCTTCTATTTCAACTTCAACGATTGCGCTGCCTTCTATTGAAGACAACAGAATGCGCCTGAGTGCATTCCCTAGCGTGTGACCAAATCCTCGTTCCAGTGGCTCAAGAGCCACTTTTGCGTGTGTATCGTTATACGATTGCACGCTAATTGTACGAGGTGTAAGAATTTCATCAGTACCTGACATGTAATATTCGCTCCTCTACTTGGAGTAGAGTTCTACAACAAGTTGTTCGTTAATGTTTGGCGGTAAATCAGAGCGCTCTGGAATATTCTTGAAAGTTGCTTCAAGTTTTTTCTCGTCGAGAGAAATCCAGTCAGAGATACCTTTCTGCTTAGCCATTTCCAGAGAATCAGCAATTCGAGTCTGCTTTTTGGCTTTTTCGCGTACCGTGATTACATCGTTGGCTCTGATTTTATAAGAAGGAATGTTCACTATCTTATTATTAACCAGTATAGATTTATGGTTAACCAGTTGGCGCGCTTCAGCACGAGTTGCACCAAAACCTGCGCGGTAGACCACGTTATCAAGCCTGGTTTCCAACAGACTCAACAGGATTTCACCGGTAGAGCCTTTTTGGCCGGCCGCCGCTTTATAGTAGTTACGGAACTGTTTTTCCAGAACGCCATAGATGCGACGTAGCTTCTGCTTTTCACGTAACTGCAATGCATAATCTGACAGACGTGTGCGACGCGCACCGTGTTGTCCAGGGACCTGATCCAGCTTGCACTTGGACTCAAGCGGACGCAATGATGATTTCAATTCAAGATCAACGCCTTCACGACGACTGAGCTTACACTTTGGACCTGTATATTTAGCCACTTAATACTCTCCGATCTTAAACACGACGCCTTTTAGGCGGACGGCAACCATTATGGGGGATAGGCGTTACATCTGTAATATTAGTAATCTTAAAGCCTATATTATTGAGTGAACGCACAGCAGAATCACGTCCTGGACCCGGTCCTTTCACCAGCACATCCATATTTTTAATGCCATAATCTTTAGCCCGTGTACCGGCGCGCTCTGCAGCAACCTGTGCAGCAAAAGGCGTGCTCTTACGAGAACCACGGAAACCGGAACCACCTGCTGTTGCCCATGCCAGAGCATTGCCCTGCCGGTCAGTGATTGTTACGATTGTGTTATTAAATGTTGCGTAAATATGCGCAACGCCATCAGTGAGACTGCGCTTTACTTTTTTACGTGTTTCTGGCTTTGCCATTATATTTTCTGCCTGTTAATTACTATCGGGTGACAGGTCGGCGTGGACCTTTTCGTGTTCTAGCATTCGTTTTGGTACGTTGACCACGTAGCGGTAAGCTACGACGATGCCGTATACCACGGTAGCAACCGAGGTCCATCAAACGCTTGATGCTCATTGAAACTTCGCGGCGCAGATCACCTTCTACGATGAACTTACCAATTTCGGTCCTCAAGCTTTCGATCTGTTCTTCAGATAATTCGCCGATCTTCTGACCGGTTGGAATACCTGTTGATTCACAAATGCTTTTTGAACGTGTTAGACCAATACCATAGATATGCGTTAAGCCAATAACTGCATGCTTATGTGATGGAATATTTATACCTGCTATTCGAGCCATTTATACTGTTACCGTCTGTGCGCGACAAAGCGCGCAATTTTACTGTTAATACCTGAGCAAATCAACCCTGGCGCTGCTTATGGCGTGGATCTGCGCATATCACGCGAACTACACCGCTACGTCTGACTATTTTGCAGTTACGGCATAATTTTTTTACCGAAGCACGTACTTTCATTTTTTCATTCTCCGAATCAGTGTAGATTCACAACTTCTTTATAAATCAGCTAGTTAAAGCTTT
>JAGXGK010000023.1 GCA_024636785.1 Gammaproteobacteria bacterium | reverse complement strand
TACTACCTGATCAAGAAAGCGCGCGTTAATTTCATAAATAATTTGCAACAAACGCGGCAGCAGTTTTTCAAACATGGCTACCGGCCATTTTTCCAGTGCTTCCGGCAGCAGGGTATGGTTGGTGTAGGCCATGGTCTGAGTAGTTATGTTCCAGGCGTCATCCCAGGACATGTATTTTTCATCGATGAGCAGTCGCATTAATTCGGCAACGGCAATGGTGGGATGGGTGTCATTCAGCTGAAAAACATTTTGCTGTGCAAAATTGCTGAAGTCTTTACCTTCATTGCTATGCCACATTCTGAAAATATCCTGCAAACTGGCAGAGGCTAAAAAGTACTGCTGTTTTAAACGCAGCTCCTTACCGCTTTCACTGGCATCATTGGGATAGAGCACCATAGTTATGTGTTCGGCATCATTTTTAGCTTCGACCGCTTCGGAATAACTGCCTGCGTTGAAATCTTCCAGACTGAAAACATTAGTGGCTCTGGCTTTCCACAGACGCAGGGTATTGACGGTATCGTTTTTGTAGCCGGAAATGGGCACATCGTAGGGAATCGCCAGTATATCGTCGGTGTCCATCCAGGCCATATGAGGTTTGCGATTGCCGTTGCGCATCCATTCCAGATGCCCGCCAAACTTGATGACCTGGGTAAATTCGGGTCGCTCTAGCTCCCAGGGGTTGCCGTCTCTGAGCCAGTGATCGGCTTCCTCGATCTGATAGCCATTTTCTATTTTTTGATGGAACATGCCATACTCATAGCGAATGCCATAGCCGATGACCGGTAGTTTCAGGGTGGCGCAGCTGTCCATAAAACAGGCGGCGAGGCGA
Organism: Gammaproteobacteria bacterium; assembly: GCA_024636785.1. Taxonomy (GTDB): domain Bacteria; phylum Pseudomonadota; class Gammaproteobacteria; order SZUA-229; family SZUA-229; genus LH-M37. The sequence continues at coordinate 18,053 of JAGXGK010000023.1, read as the reverse complement.
CCCAGGCCGCCGTTGCCCAATCCTGCATCCTGCTCCTGACTAATGATCTCTTCCAACTCCAGTGCGAACTTGTTCATGGCTGTTCTGGTTTCGCTCTCAATATCCATATTAAGGAGGTGATTGCCTAACGAGCGCCCGATCAAAAACTCCAGAGACATGTAATGGACTTTTTTGAGGCCCTTCTTTTCATAACTGATCCAGGTGTTGCGCCAGTCGGTGATGATGCGATCGCGCAAGGTGAGGGCCAGAGCTTCGTAAAGGTAGTGAGGTACGCAACCGACATAACGGCCCAGATGGCGTGTCAAATATCTTTCAAAATCCTGCGCCAGCGCTTCGCTGTCGCTGGGTAATTTAGTTATCTCGGGTAATTTGATAGTGCATTCTGTTTTTTGGCTGGACATAATTTTACCTTTGGTACAACTTTATTAAACGCGATAACTCTTTAATTAATTCCGGTTTCATCACACTTGAATCCAGCCGCCAGCGCCAGTTATTGCTGATGGTGCCCGGCGAATTCATGCGTGCCGATGAGTCCAGCATGAGCAGATCCTGCATGGGGAGCACCGTTAAAAATGAAACGGAGGCCATAGCCAGTCGCATCATTATCCATACCGCCTGCTCGGCTGATTCGATCTTCTGGCCGGTGTAGTCTTCAAAATAGGCCTTATTATAGTTGCTTTTGTCATTGAACCAGCCCAGCGTGGTGTCATTGTCATGGGTGCCGGTATAAATAAGGGCGTTCAATTCATGACGGTGCGGCAGGTGGGGGTTGTTATTATTGCCATCAAAAGCGAACTGTAGAACTTTCATGCCTGGCAGATTGAATGACTCTTTCAGCTCGATCACTTCATCGGTAATCAGGCCCAGATCTTCCGCTATCAGCGGCAGACGATGGAAGGTTTCAAACAGGGCCTGCAACAGCTCCCGGCCCGGAACTTCGACCCAGCTGCCGTTTATCGCTGTTTCATCTTCAGCCGGTATTTGCCAGCAGGCTTGCAGGCCGCGGAAATGGTCGATACGGATCATGTCGAACAGTTCCAGCTGCGTATTGAAACGCTGTTTCCACCAGCTAAAACCGGTAGACTGCATGTACTCCCAGTCATACAGTGGATTACCCCAGCGCTGACCGGTTTCTGAAAAAGCATCGGGCGGCACGCCTGCGACGAAATCCATATCACCGTCTTCATTCATCAGAAAGTTTTCTCTTTGCGCCCAGACATCGGCGCTGTCCGTGGCCACAAAAATGGGCATGTCGCCGAACAGTTCGACTTCATGTTTTCTCGCATAATTACGCAGTTCATGCCACTGGCTGAAAAAAACAAACTGCTCAAAAACGGTCTGTTTAATCGTCAGCTGAAACTGCTGACGGGCGCGATCCAGTGCCTGCTTTTCCCGATGCCGGACAGCGGTAGGCCATTCATACCAGGGCTGATTATGATGGTGATTTTTCAATGCCATAAACAGCGCGTAATCATCGAGCCAGCTAATATGTTGTTGGCTGAATTCCGTGATTTTTTGCGACCAGAGTTCATCATTCAGCTGATAAAAATTTTCAGCCGCCTGACGCAGGCAGTTTAAGCGGTGGCTGTCATCCGTTTCAGCTGCGGCTATTTCTTTACGATCCAGCCAGCCTTTATCTTCCAGCCAGTCGAGACTAATAAGCAGCGGATTACCCGCATGCGCGGAGAGACACTGATAGGGCGATTTATCATTATGCGTTGGCCCCAGTGGCAGCATCTGCCAGACCTTGAAGCCGCAGGCATGGAGAAATTCGATAAAGCGGTAGGCCTGATGCCCCAGATCACCGTTGCCCGGTGATTCGGGCAGCGATGTAGGATGCAATAGTACACCGGCACGACGTTGCCTGTTGAGCGTGTCAATTCGGGTCTGCCGGGTCATGGTTTATTGTCGCTGTCCGGGTAACATCGCGCCGCCCATTGCAGGATGACCCGAGCCAAAAGAAAACGCCTGCGCCAGATAGTCCGGCGCTTCCACATTCAGCAGTTGATAGAAGTTACTGAGATGCAGGCGGAACTGCTCGTCGAACGCGGCGACCGACTCGGCGGAGTTGTACTCGCCAAACCACCAGAACCAGTCCGAACTTTCACAGGTAGCCAGCTGCATGTTGATGGCCTGCACCCGTTCACTGGATAAATCGACCTTGCTCATTACCCGGTCATAAACTATTTTAGCGTCGACCAGCATGTCCCAGGCACGGTTTTTGTCGCGGTCTCCAATCCAGGTGGAAAAGCTGCCATAGACCCAGCTACCCGCCGTAATTTCATTCAGCGGTTTTCTAACTTCACAGGTTTCCAGGTATTCACTGTAGGTGGTCATTTTGAGGCCGTTATGCTGTGACAGTTTTTCGTACAGTGCACTGATAAAGTGATAACCGTTTTCCGGATAATATTCCCAGGCGTTTTCGCCATCGAGAATAATGGAGACGACGGCTTCAGGCTTATCGGTACAGCTCTCGGCAATTTTTTCCAGATGATGGATCAGGTTGGCAACCGCGTCATCGGCGTGCCAGTCGGAGTACTTGAAACCAATGGAATCGGATAGACCGTCATCCCGGAAGAAACACGCGGCTTCGGTATGGCGATAGTGATAGGCCTGATGAATGCATTTATCCGGAACCACAGCTGATTTATGCAGCGAATTGCGCAAAACCGTTTCGCCGCTCGCCAGCCATTTAATGCCCATCTGCGATATCATCTCAACGGTCTCCGCGCTGATGCTGCCTTCGGAGGGCCAACATCCTTGAGGCTCGAATCCAAAGTAGTGCTTGAATACCGCCATGCCTTTTTCCATATGCCAGCGACTTCTTTCCAGCCCGCCGGGGTATTCGTCTGCCAGCGGTAGTTGGACCTCAGGCATGGCCTGTCGGGCGGATTTGAAGTCCAGCAGCAGCGGTACAATTGGATGAGCATAGGGAGTCATCGACAGTTCGATCCTTGCCGTCTCCGCCAGCGCCCTATAGCGCCCGATTACCCCGCTGATCAGTTCATTAATGACCTCCACCAGCAAATTTCGATCATACAGTGAGTAATGCTGCTGTTTCGCCATGAGTGTTTTAATGCGATCGTCGGTTATGCGCACTGTCTCGGCCATCCACGCCAGGTGATACCAGACCAGCAGATCGGCAAAAAAATGTTCTGAGTAATAGCGCAGCACCTCCGGATTTCTCAGTGCCGACTTCGCCATTTTGGCCAGTGTTTTGAATGCAGGGAAGCGATTTACCAGTCGTTCCTGATTGGCGCGCAGGCAGGATTTAAGAATATAAATGCGGCTTTCCTTGTTAAGTGACATTACCGGTTCAGCCAGCGCCGATAAAAGCGGGTCTCTTAGTGCCTTGCCGTGGTTCAGGTACCCCTCCAGCTGCTGCGCATAATCATCGATCTGTTCCAGTAGTACCGGCGCGAAATTAATCACGGCTCTCGCGGCCTTGTTATTCTCAATATGCGCGACCATTTCAACGTAATCTTTTATGGCATGCAGATAGGTCCATGGCAAATGATATTCGCCATTACGTAAATCGCGATATTCAGGCTGGTGCATATGCCAGTAGATAACTACATTAAGTGGTGATGTGGTTGCAGCTTTATCGGACATAGTGAATCGCTTGTCCCAGCATCTCGGGCGTAACCAGAACCACACCATTGGGCGAGACATGGAAGCGTTTTTTATCTTCCTCTTCATTTTCACCGATAATTATTCCATCGGGAATGATGCAGCCTTTATCCACAATGGCATGGAAGATTCGACAGTTTTTACCGATAGTGACATCCGGTAAAATCACAGAGGAGTCTATGTGGGTGTAGCTGTCAACCGTGACATTGGAAAACAGCAGCGAATGGCATATCCGTGCGCCTGAAATAATGCAGCCGCCGGAGACCATCGAGTCTACCGCCATGCCTCTTCTATCGGCGTCATCAAAAATAAATTTGGCCGGCGGCGCCTGTTCCTGATGCGTCCAGATAGGCCATTCATTGTCATACAGATTAAGCTCAGGAGTGATGCCGATCAGTTCCAGGTTCGCCTCCCAGAAGGCATCCACCGTGCCGACATCGCGCCAATAGGCGCCCTTGTCGCCCTTGTCGCCATCTGTAAATGGAAAAGCATATACCGAATAATGATCAATCGCATAGGGAATAATGTCTTTGCCGAAATCGCGTTTGGAACCGGGCGTATCGGCGTCGCGAATAAGCAATTCAAATAATAGATCCTTGTTGAAAACATAAATCCCCATTGAACATAAAGATTCATCTTCGCTGCCGGGCATCGGCTTTGGGTGCTCTGGTTTTTCATCGAAGTCACGGACCCTGAATTCATCATCAACCGTCATGATGCCGAAAGCGGAGGCTTTTTCTATTGGCACTTCAATACAGCCCACAGTTACATCGGCGTTATTCTCAACATGATCTGCCAGCATGGCGCCATAATCCATCTTATAGATATGGTCGCCGGCGAGTATCAGAACAAACTCCGGGGAATGCGCCTGAATAATATCCAGATTCTGAAAAATGGAATCTGCGGTACCTGCATACCAGCTGGACTCAATGCGTTGCTGAGCGGGCAGCAGCTCTACAAACTCGCCGAATTCACCGCGCAAATAACCCCAGCCTCGCTGAATATGCAGATTCAATGAGTGCGACTTATACTGAGTGAGCACACCAATTCGGCGTATGCCTGAATTAATGCAGTTTGAAAGTGGGAAATCAATAATTCGAAATTTGCCGCCAAATGGAACGGCTGGTTTTGCCCGCCATTCGGTCAGCTGCTTCAAACGTTCACCGCGCCCGCCTGCCATAATTAAAGCCAGGGTGTTTCTCGCCAGAGTACTAACAAATCGTGGGGATTTTTGTGCAGCCATACAAGCCGATCTCCTTTATATTTAGGTATATTTTATAATCGCAACTTGAGCACAAACCAGAATATCAGTGCGCATTATTACAATTACCAGCCAGTGCAGAAATTATCTAAAATAATATTTTCATAGCAGTGTAAGGTCAATACAGGTTACTGTAAAGCGCTTATAGTATTTTAAGAATTTTCCACCTCAGTTTACTTGTATTATTTAAGCATTATATAAATAAGGTGCTTTATGGCTGCCATCGATATGCGCTGAAAACCCCGGCCTATACCTGAACAAAATGAACTTAGTATGAACAGAGTGTGACGTAATTATTTCCAGACATTCAAACTTACAGGCGCACAATAGCAGTGCATGACTTTAAACACCGGGTTAACTAGAAAGGCGGCAAACAGGCAGAATTTTAATATAGGTACAACGCTATAAGTACAGAATACCTCAAGTCACCCTGCTCTTATTATTACCCCATTATTTAGAATGTTGCCTTCCGGAAAAGGCCGGTTTGTATGCTGCCGGAGCCAATTAATATGATGATTAAACTTGCACACAAGCCCTCATTGATGTTCATATAACAGTTCTTGTCAGTGCGAAATGAATTTAACGCGGAGCCAGCCTGTTTATGCCATTAAACAACACTACTTTTACAGATAAAATCACCACTGCGCTGAAAACATTGCAGGATGATTTCGATAAGATCGCCCTGGCTCGCCATCATCAACCCTTCAATGTATTAGGAAATCAGACTGCGCACCATTCTGACTTTCTTGTCTTTTATTCGCCGGACAGCCGGCAACTGAGCGTCTCCGAAAAAAACATACCGGCTATGCGTCTGGCCAATAGCGATTTTTTTATCTGCACCAAAGAGCTGGATCAGATTGGGGAACATTACCTACTGACCCGCACTGACAATGACGGCAATGCAACTTCTTATTATGACCCTTACAGCTTTAGTGCCCAGATTGGGGATTTAGACCTGCACCTGTTCGGCGAAGGTAAGCACCTGTACATCTACAGAATTCTGGGCGCCCACCCCAAAACCGTTGATGGCATCGACGGCGTTTTATTCGCTACCTGGGCTCCCAATGCTGCTCGCGTCAGTGTCATCGGTGACTTTAATTCGTGGGATGGTCGTCGCCACCCGATGCGGTCGCGCGGGGGCAGCGGCGTCTGGGAGCTGTTTATACCCGGCCTGGAAAATAGAACGCTTTACAAGTTTGAAATCCGCAACCGCGATTCCGGTGAGATACAGTCCAAATCCGATCCTTATGCCCAGCAGATACAGCTGCGTCCCGATACGGCATCAATCAGCCGAAACACAGCCCCTTTTGAATGGCAGGATAGCGCGTGGATTCAAAGCCGAAGCCAGAGCGACTGGCTGCATGAACCCATGTCCATTTATGAATGTCACCTGGGTTCATGGCAGCGCGATGAGAATAATCAGTTTCTTAACTATCGGGAACTGGCCCATCGCCTGGTTGACTACGTCAAAGATACCGGCTTTACTCACATCGAATTACTGCCCATTACCGAACACCCGCTCGACGCCTCCTGGGGCTATCAGACCACCGGCTATTTCTCTCCCACCAGCCGGTTTGGTACGCCTGAGGACTTTCACTATTTTGTTGAGCATTGCCATGAGCATGGCATTGGCGTATTGCTCGACTGGGTGCCGGCCCATTTTCCCAAAGATATACACGGACTGGCGCGTTTTGATGGCAGCGCCCTTTATGAACATGAAGACCCCCGCCGTGGCGAGCATCGCGAGTGGGGCACATTAATCTATAACTATGGCCGCAACGAAGTTAAAAATTTCCTGCTGGCCAGTGCGGTTTACTGGCTGGAAGAGTATCACCTGGATGGCCTGCGCGTTGATGCCGTGGCGGCCATGCTGTACCTGGATTATTCACGTGAAGATAATGACTGGATACCTAATCAGCACGGTGGCAACGAAAATATTGAAGCGATCGATTTTCTTCGCGAATTGAATTACATAACGCACAGTCATTTTCCCGGCACCATGATTATGGCGGAGGAATCAACCGCCTGGCCACAGGTTACCCGGCCGACAAATGTAGGCGGGCTGGGTTTCAGTATGAAATGGAACATGGGCTGGATGCATGACACGCTGGATTATTTTTCCAATGACCCGGTGTATCGTCATTATCATCACGACCGCCTGACTTTTGGCCTGCTCTATCTATTCACTGAAAATTTCATACTGCCTTTTTCCCACGATGAAGTGGTTCATGGGAAAAGCTCCATGCTCTACAAAATGCCCGGTGATGAATGGCAGCGTTTTGCCAACTTGCGGCTGCTCTACACCTATATGTTCACCTACCCCGGCAAAAAACTGCTGTTTATGGGCTGTGAGTTTGCTCAGGGTAGTGAATGGAACCATGATAAGACACTCGACTGGTATGTTCTGCAATATCCGCATCATGCCGGCATTAAGAAGCTGGTGAGCGATCTTAACGCCATGTACATTCAGCAAGACGCCCTGCATAAATATGATTTCGACCCCATGGGTTTCGAGTGGATTGACTGTCATGATACCGACCAGTCGGTTTTATCCTATCTCAGAAAAAACCAGAACGAATCGATCATTGTTGTCTTGAATTTTACTCCGGTAATACGGGATAATTATCGCATCGGCGTACCTGAACTGGCTGACTATGAGGTTATTTTTAATTCTGACTCCAGCTTTTATTCCGGCAGCAACGCCGGTAGTGATTCGGTAATACCTGCGGATGATATTGCCTGGATGAATCAGCCCGCCTCGCTACAACTCAGCTTGCCCCCGCTGGCTGGACTGGTACTTAAAAAGACGATATGAACAAAATTCTTTATATCAGCAGTGAAGCGTTTCCGCTGATAAAAACCGGGGGCCTGGGCGACGTCGCAGGCAGTTTGCCTGTTGCGCTATGTAAGCAGTCTCAGGATGTGCGCCTGTTATTGCCGGCCTATCCGGAAGTGCTGCACAACATTGCCAAAAGTAAAATCATTGCCACCGGTGCTTATTACAACCTCTCGGCGCGGATTCTCGAAACCCGTTTGCCCGGCAGTAATGTTATCGTCTGGCTGGTGGATTGTCCGGCGGCATTCAACCGGCCGGGCGGGCCTTATACCGACCATCATGGTCAGCCACGGCATGATAACGCTCTGCGCTTTGCCATTTTCTGTCACGCTGCTGTTGACATTGCTCTCGGTCGGCTCGCACTGGACTGGCAGCCCGATGTGGCGCATTGCAACGACTGGCAGTCGGGTCTGGTGCCTGCACTGCTAAGTCTGCATGCAAAGCGCCCGAGCACCATCTTCACCATTCATAATCTCGCCTATCAGGGCATCTTCGATCGCCGGACTTTTATTGATTTACACCTTCCTGAAGAACTCTGGCATATTGATGGCCTGGAATTTTATGATCAGTTTTCTTTTATCAAAGGCGGCCTGGCTTATGCTGATAAAATTACCACAGTCAGCCCCCGCTATGCAGAAGAAATCCTGCGTCCCGAATATGGTGACGGTCTCGATGGATTATTAAACAGCCGTCAACAGGATCTTTCCGGCATCATGAACGGCATTGATGAAAGGCAATGGAATCCCGGCACCGATCAGCACCTGAAACAGAAATATAACCGCCGCTCTCTGGCTAAGAAATCGCTGAACAAAAGCGATCTGCAACAATATTTTTCGCTACCCGTCGATGACTCCATAGTCATGATCGGGATGATCAGTCGACTGGTTGAGCAGAAAGGGCTGGATATTATTCTGGAGAGTCTGGCCACGCTTGTCACCTACCCTGTTCAACTGATGATACTGGGAACGGGTGAGACCCATTATGAAATTGAGCTATCCGAATGGGCGCAACGCTACCCTGAGCAGTTCAAAGTCACTATTGGTTACAACGAATCTCTGGCTCACAAAATTGAGGCGGGCAGTGACATCTATCTGATGCCTTCCACTTTTGAACCCTGCGGACTCAATCAACTATACAGCCTGTGTTACGGCACCTTACCTGTTGTTACACCCGTGGGCGGACTGGCTGATTCGGTGACTGATGCCAGCGAGGAAAATATTAAAAACCAGACCGCCAATGGTTTTATACTAAAGGAAAGATCGGCAGTGGCGCTGTTAGCGGCGATACAGCACGCACTGGCGCTTTATCAACAGCCGAAAATATGGCGACAGCTACAGGTTAATGCCATGAGTGGTGATTTTTCCTGGAAAGTCAGTGCTGAACGCTATATCGCCCTGTATCAGCAGACGCTGGACGAGCGCGCATGAATTAGCACCTACTTAAAAAGGCAAGTCATAGCCTTAATAACCGTAAATATTCTGCGTTTATTGCAGCCTAAAAAACCGCTAAAAAAAGATCATCCGTGAAAAAACCTTAATAATTATTCTTTGGCCTTTTTCGCGTCCTTCGCGTTTTTCGCGGATCAAAGATTTGTTTCTATATTTTTTTATCCAGAAATCAAATAGCGTTAATCATGCCCCCGCAGAGGCGGCGAGCGCATCAACAAACCAGTTAATATCACCCAGCATATTAATGGGTAAAGCTTCATCGTTTTTAACGCGTGCAATAACAGCGGATTTTTCTGCACCTGCGGTTAATACCAGGCGGCACTGAGCCTTGCTCAGGGTACCAATGCTCAGTGAGACCCGCTCATCAGGGGCCTTAGGCGAGTCATAAACCGGCACTACGGAGCGCTCATCACGCAGCGCCCTGTTATCCGGAAACAGGCTGGCGGTATGACCGTCCTCGCCCATGCCGAGAAAAACGATGTCAAAACAGTCTATAGCGCTGATCGTTTCACGGTAAATTTCAGCGGCCTTTTCCGCGCCCAGCTCTGCGGGAATGGGATGAACATGGGCCTGCGGCAACCGCGACCAGAAATGTTTTTCCAGCATGACATCGTTGCGCCCGGCATCGCCTGCCGGCAGGCAGCGCTCATCGCCCGGATACCAGTGCACCCTGTCCCACAGTAATTCTTTCGTCGACAGATACCCAAGACAACTTGCCGGTGTATTGCCGCCCGGCAATACCACATGACAGACGCCATTGCGATGAATCACAGCAGCGATTTTTTCGGCGATAAAATCAGCCGCCGCTTTTGCGGCCTGATCGAAATCACTGTTGATAAACCATTGGTGCATATCAGGCTACGCCTCTATGGTGAAATATTTCATCATCTTTTACAACTCAGCTCGGTTTATGCCAGTAGCCTTCACAGCCTTCGAACAATGCATCCATGCCGGGAATATCCAGCGTACCTGCACGATAACGCTGCACTGATATCCGATCTTTCCAGGCATTTAATACCGGTTCGATTATCGCCCAGGACGTTTCGACTTCATCGGCCCGGGAGAACAAAGTTGCATCACCGTTGAGCACATCGTGCAGCAGCACTTCATAGGCATCAGAAACATCTTCACCATTCTCCGAATAGGGCGCGCGCATCACCATGCGCTGGGTATTGGTGGTCAGGCCGGGCATTTTGGCGTTCATGCGCAAGGCAATGCCTTCATCGGGATGCAGGCGAAATATCATGGAATTAGCCAGAGGCGGATTGGCGTGAGTATCAAACAGATTAAAGGGCGGCTTTTTAAAATGGATCACAATTTCAGAGACCCGTTCGGGCAGGCGCTTGCCGGTCCAGAGAATAAAAGGCACACCCTGCCAGCGCCAGTTATCTATATAGAAACGTACGCCGGCAAAAGTTTCGGTCACCGAATCGGGAGAAACACCCTCTTCCGACACGTAGGCGTTAATTTTTTCGTCGCCCTTTGACCCCGAACCATACTGCGCGGCGACCGTCTGTTTGTCCATGACGCCCGGCTCGAACTCGCGCACCGCACGCAGTACTTTTATTTTCTCATCGCGCACAGCATCTGCACTGAATTCGACCGGCGGCTCCATAGCCACCAGCGTCATCACCTGCATCAAATGGCTCTGAATCATGTCGCGCAACGCGCCTGATTTTTCATAATAGTTGGCGCGATACTCGATGCCGATGGATTCGGCGGCGGAGATCTGGATATGATCAATAAAATTCCGGTTCCAGAGCGGCTCCAAAATGCTGTTGGAAAAACGATAGACCAGCAGGTTCTGAACGCTCTCCTTGCCCAGATAGTGGTCGATACGGTAGATTTGCGATTCATCCAGCAGTTTCTGTAGCGCCTGATTTAACTGCTGGGCGCTGTCCAAATCCATGCCGAAAGGTTTTTCGATCACCACCCGCCGATAGCCTTCATCTTCATCAGCCAGCCCGAGTTTATGCAAACCGGCCGCGACCGTGGTGTACCAGCGCGGTGGTATCGCACAATAAAACATGGCGTTGATATGGCCGTCTAATGTTTCCAGCGAGTCGGCCAGATCGGCATAGGTTTTATCATCCTGCAGGTCACCGTCTACCATCTTGAACATGGCCGAGAACTCCTGCCATTGCGCTTCGTCCATTTTTATATCCGGCGCAAAATCGAGCATGCCCTGATGCAATGCATCCAGCCATACCTCCATAGTTCGACCCTTTAGCACGCCAATAACTTTGCTCTCGGGATGCAACAGTCCGCAACGTAACATCTTTACCAGTGCCGGTATTAGTTTTCGTTTGGTGAGATCGCCGCCAGCCCCGAAGATAACGATATTGCTTGGTTCAATCGACTTACCCGTGCAGGCTTTTGCTGCCGTATTCTCCATGATCACCTCTTAATATTTAATCTTTTTTACGAATGCTGTGACCACCAAAACCGGCACGCATGGCATTCAGCACCTTGCCCGCAAAGGCGGGATCCTGCCTGCTGCGAAAACGCATTTGCAGGGCCAGTGTCAATACCGGCGTCGGCACCGCCAGATCAATTGAATCCTGCACGGTCCAGCGACCCTCGCCTGAATCATCGACATAGTCACTGAGCGTGGATAATTTTTTATCGTCGGCAAATGCCTCTGCCATTAAATCCAGCAGCCAGGAACGCACCACACTGCCGTGCTGCCAGATTTCTGCAACCTGTTGCAAGTCCAGATCCATCTCCTGCTTGGCCTCCAGCATTTCGAAGCCTTCGGCAAACGACTGCATCATGCCGTACTCAATGCCATTGTGAACCATCTTCACATAATGCCCCGCCCCTGCCGGCCCCACATGCCCCCAGCCTTTGTCTTTGGCCGGCGCCAGTGATTCCAGTACAGGCCGAAGCATGGCAATGGCATGTTCGCTTCCGCCGGCCATGATGCTGTAACCGTTTTCCAGGCCCCAGACACCGCCGGAGGTACCCGCATCCACAAAATGAATGTTCGATATCAGTAGATCAGCGGCACGCTTTTTCGATAGGTTGAAATTGGAGTTGCCGCCATCTACCAGCAGATCACCGCCGGTCATACCCGCGTTGATCAAGGCTTCGATGCTTTGATCCACAAACTGATGCGGCACCATTAACCAGATAACCCGTGGCGGCATCAGTGCCTTAATTAATTCTTCAAGACTGCTAACCGCGGTGACGTTATCCAGCTCGTCGACCAACGCGGTAGCACTGTCGGCATCTATATCATAAACAGTGACTTCGTGACCGTCGCGTACCAGTCGCCGCACCATGTTTGCGCCCATTTTCCCCAGGCCGATCATCGATAGTTTCATATTTCACCTTTTTGGTTATTTTTAATTACTGCCTTCATCCATAGGGCGCATCACAGTTTCTATAAGCAAATTTCATACCTACCGAGCTGACTTCCAGAAGTGATATGTTTACCGCTTACTTTATGCTACTAGTGTAGCGGTTTTATGACCCCTGGGAGACTGTTATCGCAATGCCACTACGGTCAGTTTGATGCTTTTTCTGAGTTTTACGCCCCATTATCGGGTGAATCTTTATCACAAACTAAAGCCTGCCATGATAACGCCACTGCAAATTACAATAGGCATTAAAAATAGCCGGTAAATTTTATCAGTCTGTAACTTGAATCCGTGGTTTAAACGTGGATGCATGTTTCTATCTGCGTTCAGGGTGCTGATACGAACAAGCAGTGCGGTTGGAATATTACGGATTTAATTTCTGAGATTTTTTAACGCAGTGATATGAAAGTGTAAAGAGCCATAAAAAAATAGCCGGCATCAGGCAGTTATTGCAGTTAACTGCATTCCGCCAGAGCCGGCTAGTCAACGGTCTTTCGACCTTTAGCTATTGATCAAATTGCCTAACCCTCAACCATGATCAGGAGTGAGGTGGGCCATCGGCCTTAAAGGCCGGTAGCAGGTGTATTAATTTTATATGCCGCATGGCAGGAGACGCAGTTGTTCATTAAATCTGAAAGCAAACGAAGACTGTATGCAGGATCGCCGAACTGTTCTGCATTTGAGGCCAGTTCATCAAATTTGCTATGCGTATCAAAACCCAGCGCCTTAAATTCCGCCGGAAGTTTTCCCAATAAGGTACCGGGTACAGCTGCCTGAGCCGCTCTACCGACTATTCGTGCCGATTCAGCTATGCGAGCCATATCATTTTCATTGACGCCTATGATTATCTGCTGAACATTTTCCAGAAACATTCTCATTTCGCCGAGCACCAGATCTCTCTCTCCGCCATTGAGGTGAATGGCGATACGCCCATCTGTACTTTCTGAAACACTTCCCTGAAAAATAAACTTATAAACACCGCCGCCAATAACCAGCAGCAGCAACACGATAATTACGGTACATTTTTTATTCATAATTTTCTCTTGAATCCTTTATTGAGTGAGTAAGTTAATGTGCCGGGGCAACAGCCTCGGCACAAGCTAACTACTTCAACGACATGCCATCCCTTCAGGAACTCCCAGTTTTTTCAGGATGCTCGCCAGCGGGCAGAGATTGGTGAGGCTACTCTGCGCCAGATTTAAACCGACAAAAATCGTCAGCCCTGCCCAGTAGGGATGCACATAGTTCGTCAGCACCACGCTCAGCAGGATCATCAAACCGGCAAAAAGCCGTACGTATTTATCAACTGTCATTATTTACTCCGTATGTTTTGTTTTTCAGGTTTATTTAATACTGATAAGCGATCTGGAGATAAACGATATCCTGCTCGATGCTGATCTTGTTTCCCGAACCTGTATTTGAGACAACATCGTTATCGAAAGCATGGGTATAGGACACAGAACCCGATACTTTCTTGCTCAGCTGACGGGTAGCGCCCAGCGATAGATGCAGCTCCGGCACAGCCAGCGAGCCGATATTGTTATCCACATCTTCCGGACCAATGGGTGATTCACCATAGTTCAAACCAGCTCGCACTTTCGTCTCAGCATTGATCTCCTGCTGTACGCCCAGTGAATAGACCATCTGATCATCCCAGCCGAAATTCAGCGAAGGTGGTACGGTGCCGGTAAAGCCCGCGGTTCGACCGATAGCCACACTGCCCATGGTATCGCTGAAGTTGATCCATTTAGCATCCATCTCGACCAGCAGACCGGTGTTCGAGGTGTAGGCCAGACCCAGGCTCAACTGTTGTGGTACGTCCATATTCATAGTGAGCAGACCACCACTGCTAGTTGGGCTGGATGGGGTATTGAACTCATGCTCACTGACGTCGGTTTTACTGACCCACGACACGCCCATCTGCCATTGCTCATTAATATGATAGATGGCACCCAGGGTTGCACCAAAACCGAACTGCTGATTTTGAGGTAACGTAAACATGGCATTGCTGATCGCCAGACTCTGATAGCCGATGTTAATCGAAGCGCCGACGGACAGGTCGTCACTCACTTTATAAGCAAGGCTGGGTGACAACTTGAAAAAACCCTTGGTGGTGACAAACGACTGATAGCCAGGATTTGCATTGCTATCAGCGAAATCAACCCCGAAACCGGCCTGCGCCGCCAGCCCCATGCCCAGATAGAGCCGATCATTGACCTTAAACGCCACTGAGCCTGAAGGCAGGAAGAACAGGTTGGAGTCACTGGTGTTACCGTTGACCTCACGCGGCGGGCGCATGAAGCCGGGGCTGAGATCGAAGCGTACTTCTTCGATGTCCAGCTCCGCCATGCCGGCCGGATTGACAAAGACGGTGGCTGAATCCTGCGGCGCGGCGACGGTCGCACCGCCCATGCCCCACTGAATAGCGGTCGTACCTAACAACTGGTCACCATTTGTGGCCTGTGCGGCAAGTGGAAGACCAAGAGTTGCTGCTACAAAAACTACTTTTGTTTTTATTTTAATCGACATTATTCTTCTCCAGAATATTTATAAGTTAAAACCATGTTTAAGAAAACAGGGTTAACGCAGTAAATTTGAACGGCCGGGCTGACCGCGGAAAACTGCATGGCAGGACACACAACCAGTGCTGATTGAACCCACCAGTGAAGCCGCCGTTGTCATATCGCCGGCATCAGCCGCAGCAGCCAGTTTTTTGGCATTGCCTTCGACGCTGTCATTGAAACCGCTAAGAATGGCCAAACGCTCATCATTGATGTTTTCCAGGCCCAGATAAGGCAACAGGCCACCGACAGGAATTCGATGATTGGCCAGTCGACGTGCACTGTCCGCAGCCTGCTCATTATTATCAGTCATAATACCGGAGACCATGCTCTGATAATCAGCCAGAACTTCGGTCATCACCTGCCGTAAAGTGGCGGTATCACTGTAACGGGAATGCTGGGCCAGTATTTTCATCAGCAACTGTTTGGTTTTTGGTGACAGCGCTTTGACCTTGGCCTGTAGTTCCGGCTTCATCTGCATCATCTGATGCTGCATAATTTTCTGCAACTCCTGCATTTTCTCAGGATTGGGTTTGCCTTCTGCGGCAACCACTGAGCCGTTGATAAGCATTGCGGCGGCAATCGCTGTAAAATACTTCCCGCAAATTGCAGGCAGTAGTTTAGGGAATTTGCCGGTCTGACTGTGTGGGCTTGACATCTATCTTAATCCTCATTGTTTATCGTTATTTTGTTCGGTCTATACTTCGAAATAGCGTAAAGTAGTAATAACGCTACTCTTTAGAGTGTAAATAGCTTGTTTATCCAATTGCCTACGTAACCGTAACAAGGTGTATTAAAATTGTTTCACAACTGTATCAATGACCGGAATAAACCGATAAACCTATGAGCGCGCCACGACAACGGCTATTAGTGGTCGATGATGAACCCAAGCTCAGGCAGCTGCTGAAGAAATATCTTTCGCAGGAAGGCTTTATTGTGGAAGCGGTCGAAGACGGTACAGCGATGGATCGATACCTGGCCGACCACGAAGTTGATCTGGTGATTCTCGACCTGATGCTGCCCGGTGAGGATGGACTTTCCATTGGCCGTCGCCTGTACCATCAGAACAATCTGCCCATCATCATTCTCTCCGCACGCGGCGAAGAGCTCGACCGTATTGTCGGCCTTGAAATGGGCGCGGATGACTACCTGATAAAGCCTTTCAATCCCAGAGAGCTGCTGGCCAGAATTCGCTGTGTATTACGCCGCTACGCACAGGACAGCCAGCCAACCGGTGCAGAGACTAAACACCTGCTTAGCTTTGGCCCGTTTTGTCTGGATGTGGAGAAACACCAGCTGCGCAAGGATCAGGAGGACATCCCTCTCACTACCGGCGAGTTCACGCTGCTGCGCGCTTTTCTGGAACACGCCAATCGGGTGATCACTCGTGACAGGCTGCTGGAGATCACCAAAGGTTACGAACGCGACCCGCTTGATCGCAGCATCGACATCTGTGTTGGTCGTTTGCGCAAAAAGATTGAAGTCGACCCCGCCGAACCGGTTTACCTGCGCACGATATGGGGCGCCGGTTATCTGTTTTCCACCGACAATAGCTGATTCACCATGCTTTTTTTCAAGTTCCATAGCTATTTATGGAAAGTGCTCTCCACCATCGGCATCGTATCGTTTGTCTTTCTGCTGATTATGGTATCGACGCTGGCCTACTATATGGTGATTCCGTTGGGGCATCGAGCCACCGATGATCTGGCCAGTATTATGTTCCACGCCGCTGAAAGATGGGACAACACCCCAACCGCTGCTGAACGCCGGGACTTCGCTGTAAAAATGCAGCAAAAGCACGACCTGATACTGACCGGTGCTGAGGCGTCTTTACCCCCCACCACCAGCATGCTGCCCTATCTTTTTTTTCTTGAAACTTCACTGAGCAAGCAGCTGGGCGAAGCGATAACCATCAAGTCCAGCCGGGACAGCAATGACAATGAATGGTTCTGGGTTGATATTCCGGTTACCGACGAAATATTACGCTTTGGTTTTTCACGTGAGCGCATCGGGGTGAAACCATCAATCGCCTTTTTTGTTGTCCTGATCACGAGTGTTTATCTGACCATTATCACCGCCATCATACTGACACGGCGCCTGACCGTGCCGGTGGATCGTCTTTACCGCGCAGCGCAATCGGTCGGCAAAGGCCACTGGCCCGAACCCGTACAGGAAGAGGGCCCGGAAGAGCTGGTCGTGCTGGCACAGGGATTTAACCGCATGAACATTCAGGTAAAGGAACTGCTCGCCAACCGAACCACCCTGCTAGCGGGCATAGCGCATGACCTGCGCACCCCGCTCACCCAGATCCAGCTGGCCCTGACCATGCTGCCCGACGAAGGTGGCGACCACGAGTTAATGGCGAGTATTCACAGCGACCTGGAAGTCATTAATCGGCTCATTGGCGAAACCTTGAGCATCAGTCTTGAGCTGGCGGAAGAGGAAGCGCTCGCCACCGATATCGATCTGGAGCTGGACACGATCATCAAAAATATTCAGACCAACGGAACAACCATCGAATGGTCACGCGGGCAGCCCTGCTACCGGATGCTACGACCCCTGGCACTGCGCCGAATCCTCACCAACCTGCTGGTCAACGCCATGCGCTACGGTGAGGGCAAGCAGGTCAAAGTCAGCTATGAGTGCGGCAAGGACGCGACGATTATCCGGATCAGCGACCGCGGCCCGGGCATTCCGGCAGAACATATCGAAGCGGTGTTCCGGCCTTTTTTCCGGCTGGAGAAATCCCGCGGCAGCGAGACCGGCGGCAGCGGCCTGGGCCTGGCTATCGTCCGACAACTGGCAGACGCACACGGCTGGAGCGTGCAACTACTACCGCGTGCGGGTGGTGGCACCGAGGCGGTGTTGACTATTCCAGGTAATCAGTAAACCGTCAGCAATAAAAAAGCCCCGAAGAACGGGGCTTTTTTATTTATGGCTGGGGAACAAGGATTT
>JAGXGK010000008.1 GCA_024636785.1 Gammaproteobacteria bacterium | reverse complement strand
CGCGTTAATCTGGATATTGCCGATGGCGAAATCCTGGCCCTGCTCGGGCCCAATGGCGCCGGCAAAACCACGTTGATCTCGATCATCTGCGGCATCGTCACACCCAGCACCGGCACGGTCAGCGTGAGCGGTTTTGACAACGTCACCCACTACCGTAAAACCCGCGCCATGATCGGCCTGGTGCCACAGGAACTCACTCTCGGCCAGTTTGATACCGTGTGGAATACCGTGTGTTTCAGCCGCGGCCTGTTTGGCAAAAAGAAAAACAACGCCTATCTCGAACAGCTGCTCAAAGACCTTTCCCTGTTCGACAAAAAAGACAGCGAGCTCAGAGCCTTATCCGGTGGCATGAAACGCCGGGTGCTGATTGCCAAAGCCCTGTCGCATGAGCCCAAAATACTCTTCCTCGATGAGCCGACTGCGGGTGTCGATGTCGAACTACGCAAGGACATGTGGAATATCGTGCGGCGGCTGCGCGCCTCGGGCGTCACCATCATCCTCACCACGCACTACATCGAAGAAGCCGAAGAAATTGCCGACCGCATCGGCGTCATCAATAAGGGTGAATTATTACTGGTCGAAGACAAGCAGGAGCTGATGCGCAATCTGGGTAAAAAACAGCTCATCGTCGAGTTAAAGCAGGCCGCCACACAGCTACCGTCGACACTGGCCGGTTATGACCTGGAACTGTCCCATAATGGTGAACAGCTCACCTATACCTACGACACCATGAGTGACAGCACCGGCATCACCGATATGTTGAAGGCCATTCAGAGTGCCGGGCTGTCGCTCAAGGACATGCAGATAAAACAGAGTTCGCTGGAAGATATTTTTGTCGATCTGGTCAAACACGGCCACCAGCCGCCGGCTAAAAAACCCGTCGACCTGAGCGGGGCGCAGTCTTGAATTATCAGGCGATCAAAGTCATCTTCCACCATGAGATGCTGCGCGCCTGGGAGACCCTGTTCCAGAGCCTGGCCTCACCGGTGATCTCCACCTGCCTGTACTTTATCGTCTTTGGTTCGGCCATCGGCTCCCGCATTCAGAGCATCGACGGCGTATCTTACGGCCTGTTCATCGTGCCGGGCCTGACCATGCTGTCACTCCTCACCCAGAGCATCGCCAACGCCTCGTTCGGCATCTTCTTCCCGAAATTCACCGGCACCATTTACGAGATCCATTCCGCACCCATCTCTCATTATGAAATACTCATCGGCTATGTCGGCGCCGCCGCCACCAAATCGCTGATAATCGGCGTCATCATCCTGCTCACCGCCAGCTTCTTTGTCGATTTGCAAATTGCGCATCCATTCTGGATGGTGACATTTTTAATTCTCACCTGCATCTCATTCAGCCTGTTCGGCTTCATCATCGGCCTGTGGGCGAATGACTTTGAAAAACTACAGGTCATCCCGCTGCTGGTGATCACCCCCCTGGTCTTCCTCGGCGGCAGCTTCTATTCGGTAAGCATGCTGCCACCGTTCTGGCAGACGGTGACCCTGTTCAATCCGGTGGTCTATCTCATCAGCGGATTTCGCTGGAGCTTCTTTGAAGTCTCTGATGTTAGTGTTGGAGTGAGTCTGGCGATGATCCTTGGCTTTCTGATGATATGCATCGCCATAATCGGCTGGATGTTTAAGACGGGTTATCGGGTCAAGCAATAACGTGAAAGAATGTAATTCATGCGGAAAATGTTGCATCAAATACGGCAACGGTGGTTTATCTGTTTCGATCAGGCAATGTGATTATTGGGAGAACTACAGGCCTGAGATTTATCGTTATGTTAAGGATGGCAATATCTGGATGCAGCCTGATACCGGCGAACCCATAGAACAGTGTCCGTGGTTAAGAAAAGTGCCAGATCAAAATAAATACACCTGTGATATCTATTTCGACCGCCCGGACGATTGTAAATTCTATCCTTCAACCCTCGATGAAATGGTCAGGGATGAATGCGAGATGATTGAAAAAAAGGATCTGGCTAATCCGAAGCAAGCACAAAAGGAGCTGGATATTATTATGGAGGATAGTCGAGCGGCTTTTGAGTGATGTGTTTATATCGTTCCCACGCCCCAGAGACTGTGAAAGTATTTTCACGTTTAAATACGGTAAAATAACCTCCTTAATATCATCTACCATCGCAGAATTAGCTATGTCGTCCCGCCGTTATCAGCAAACCCTAAACAGGCAGCAAGAAATGCTGCTTCCAGCGCGCGTTGAAGAATATGTCAGCCAGATCAATATTGTTCGAGCCATTGATGCTTATGTCAATACACTTGACATATATGACTTAGGTTTTAAAAACGCTCAGCCAGTGATGAAGGCTGGTCAACCACCTTATAATCCTTCGGTGCTGTTAAAGCTATATTTGTACGGATATCTACAAGGCATTCGTAGTAGCCGCAAAATAGAACGCGAGACTTGCCGTAATTTAGAGGTGATATGGCTAATCGAGGGATTGCGTCCAACCTATAAGACCATTGCCAATTTCCGTAAAGACAATAGCTTGGCTTTGAGATTGGTTAATCGTGATTTTATACTGCTATGTAAAGAGCTTTCATTATTGGGAGGTGAAGAAGTGGCGGTAGATGGGAGTTTCTTCAGCGCCGACACGAGCAAAGATAATATTTATACGGAACAAAAGCTTAATACACAGCTTGAACGTTTGGAAACAAAAATAGCCGCTTACCAGGAAGCTTTATTACTACAAGACTTGGCAGATGATCAAGCAGGTAAAGGCAGTTTGTCCGAAGATGATCAACTTGAAGAAAAACTAAAGTTGCTGAAAGAAAAACAAGCTGAAAAAACCGCTTTAAAACAAGCGCTTAAGGATAGCGGTAGCAAGCAGATCTCAACGATTGACCCCGATGCCAGGCTATTAAGTAAGCGCGGCAAAACTATCGCAGGCTACAACGTACAAATCGTTGTTGATAGTAAAAACAAATTAATTGTTGCTGATGATGTAACACAAGACGGCAATGACTCTCAGCAATTAGCACCAATGTTAAAAAAAGCGCAGCAAGTTATGCAATCTGAAAACCTTACTGGACTCGCCGACACGGGTTATTACGAAGGCAATCAACTCAAGCAATGTGAAGATGAAAATATCTGCGTGTATGTTGCCATCCCTGACAAATCTCAACAAATGGTCAAGCAGGGCTTGTTCACCCGTGAGCAATTTAAATATGACGCAGAGCAGGATATTTATAATTGTCCCAATAATGCTGTTTTGGAGCCTTGCGGCAATCCACATCAAAAGAACAATAAATGGCTGACACGATATGCCAGTAAGACCCGTGTATGTAACGATTGCCCATTACGTGAGAAATGTTTAACAAAGAACTCTAAAATAAAACAAATACATCGCTGGGAACACGAAAACGTGGTTGAACGACATAAATCACGGATGAACAGTTCATCGGGTGAAATGATCAAACGTGGCGCATATGTTGAACACCCTTTCGGCACACTCAAGCACCGAGCCGGAATGAATCACTTTATGATGAGAGGATTAGAGAAGTGTCGAGGAGAGTTCAGCTTGATGGTGCTAGGTTATAATTTTACCCGAGCGATAAATCTACTTGGTGTGGGATTATTGCTAGAGCATTGCCTAAAACAAGGCAAAAGAACACAGAAAAGCCCTGAGTTTGCATGAGAAGTGGCAAATCAGGGCTTTTATTAGATGGGAAATGAATTAGTTTGAATTTGGAAATTAGCTTCTCTATAAATCAGAGAAGCTAATTTGAATACTTTCACAGTCTCCCCTGCGTGGTAACGCGTACTGCTTGTTTACCTTCCGTAGGTACGATGTTTTGACAATAATTAGATTATTGCAATTGCTACTCTATTGATATACTCTATATATAGACAATGTTATTGACTAACTCTATACATGGAGAAATCATAATGTCAGCAATTAATCCTAAACAGCAATTTGACCCACAAAATGTAGCTAATGCGGCATTACAGGCATTTTTTAATTTGACTAATAAATGGGGTCTGTCTGCAACACAAGAACGTATATTGCTTGGCTCTCCCCCTTCATCCACATTTTTCAAATGGAAAGCCCAGAAAACTGCAAGAAACCTTGATCGTGACACCTTAGAACGTATTAGTTATTTATTGGGGATATATAAAGACTTAAATATATTACTGCCATCAAAGCAGGTTGCTGATGAATGGATCAAAAAGGCTAACTCTGCACCGCTTTTTAACGGCACAAGTGCACTTGACCGTATGCTAGGCGGATCTATAACGGATCTGTCTGATGTGCGGCGATATTTAGATGCTGAACGTGGCTAACATGCCTGAACTGGTGAATCTTGATTGGGAAAACCAGTATAGAATTATTCCCTCAAAATTCCCCCCAATAAATTTCTTTGAGGACCTTGCTGATCCGGCTTTAATGGATGAATTGGCCTATATCGAAAGCTTAACAAACGACAGGCTTCGTAATGATATTGGTGAAATCGTTCTGGTCGCCAAGGATGATCGTGTTTCAGGCCCTGGCTCATCGCCTGTAATGGCAGCCTTTACACACATAGGAAGAAAAAGTCGTTTTACCAATGGCACTTTTGGTGTTTATTATGCCTCTAAATCCATGGAAACAGCGATCAAAGAAACCAGCCACCATCGAGCCATCTTCCTGTCATCCACCAATGAAAAAGCCTGTGAAATTGACATGCGAGCCTATGTTGGAGAAGTAGTTAAAAAAATGCATGATGTTAGGGATATGACTACCTATGCTGATCTGTATAACCCAGACGACTACTCTAAATCTCAGGCTTTTGGTCTTGAAATGAAAAAGGCAAATAGTTGGGGTCTTGTGTATCAAAGCGTTAGAGACCCAGACGGACAATGCCTGGCCATACTTAGACCACCAGCAGTTTCATTTCCGCGGCAAGGTAAGCATTTAGCCTATGTTTGGGACGGAACTAAAATCAGTGATGTGTATGAGAAACGTAAACTGTCTTAAGTGCGGGAAATCAAAACCATCACCCCACACACCCGTTCGTCCTGAGCTTGTCGAAGGAAGCCCGTCATTAACCGATCATCCTGAGCCACTACACACCGATCATCCTGAGCCCCGATCATCCTGAGCCTGTCGAAGGGAGGAAGGAAGGATGATTGCGACCCTGTCAAAGCTAAACAAGGCTACAAACGAATAAACGCTTGCATTACCTGTGGTAATAAAGCCAAAATGCCTGCACATTATGAAAGCACAGGGTATTGGGGAGGGTGCGGCATTGGATATATCTAAAAATTTGTTGATTGGAAGAAATCAATCAAGTCTGTTCTTACAGGGTTTCTTTAATTCGAGTCTGACCGCTTGATCTGTTGTAAAGGCAAAAGGCAAGACCTGACCCCTTTTTCTTTCTTTATGAGTTCTTGCGTCTAACCATGTTGACTAAACTCATCACAATTACATCACACATATAAAATACATTAATCTGCCACGACCCTCAGATTACCTTTACTATCCTTAATCAGCACTGACTCGTAATCACCTCTATCAAGCTTAAGCAATAAACATGGGCTACTTATCATCTGAGCAAGATAAGCATTATCTTTAGGTGCTACCCAATTCATTGAAATATACGCCCCACCATCTGAGGCTAGTAAATTATTATTAACCAACTCAAGTCGATAGCCTAAGGTGGGTTTCTGCCCCATTTCGACCAATAAGGCAATTTCATTCTGAAAATTCAAAACTGGCAAGTTATTTGAGTTATATCCAAGTGTGTCTTTGTGTATTTGTTTGAATCTGAGCTCAAGCTCATCAGGATTATCAATCATAAAAGCTCGAGGTGAAATAGAGCTTCTCCCGCAATATTGACTTGAGTATATTACTTTAACCTCAAGTTCAATATCTTGACGCACCTCTTTATCATCCAACTGATAACAAGACACTATCATCAATACCAAACCAAGCACTACGGCTAATTGCTTCACAATCACCTAACTTTCACCTTCTTAAACTGCTGTCGCCGAATACGCATAGAAGAATCCGATGCGCCAGAAACAGACATACTACGCAATCCGATGTTAGTTCCCGAAACAAAATCTAAACCTGTATGGGTATCACTTGCAGTGATTATTTTAAACTGGTCTAGAGAAAGGTATGCACCGCATGCTTCACCAGCATCACAGATAAATAAATCATTATTCATATCCGTGCCAGCAATAATATAAAAGCTTTGACCGTCAGAAAAAACAACATTATTAAACTGATACTCGTAGATTCCATTTTGTGCATCACCATCCCATTGGTCTATCACATTATTTGTATCTGCATCAATTAAAAGCACATACTGATAACCCACATCAATATCGATATTTTGCACAGCTACCTGCATTAAAACTGGCACCGATTTTGTACCTGCGGAAGAAGTAACTGTGATAGTTGCCGTATAAGTACCCTCAGACAGTCCCGACCTGTCAACATTAACCAAGTAGCTACCAGTGCCTGAATTTACATCCACAACACCAGCAGTACTTGTTAACCATGCTACATCATCAGATATAGATAAAACATTAAGGCTGCCTGAACCACCATTGACTATAGATAGTGCAACAATAGTTCCTGTGGCACCAAAATTCAGCGCGGCTGGAGACACGCTAATTGACGGTACTTCGATAACAGTACCCTGTGCCAATATCGTTGCCATGTCCACAGCTTTACGTGCATTTATTAAACCATAACCGAATAAGTCATCACGACCGGGAGTTCCTAATTCATCGGTAATTTCACCACTAACCAATAGGCTATCTATATTGGCTGGGCTTAAATCACTGAAGACTGATTTCATCAATGCAATGATACCGGTCACATGTGGTGCCGCCATGGATGTTCCCTGGTAAAATTTATATACATATTGAATGGAACCACCAGAATCATCACCCGCAACACTTAGAACCCCATCTGGGTAACCATCACCATTAACATCCACAGAATTATCACCGCCAGGAGCAGCCACATCGACTGTGAAACCATAATTAGAGTAAGGCGCTAATTGTTTGTTGATGTCTACAGCACTCACTGAAATCACACCAATGTAGGCAGCAGGATAGGAAGGCAGGCTTGTGGATTCATTACCTGCCGCTGCAACAATAGTTGAACCTGCATTTCGAGCCAAGGTGAAAGTATCCTGAGCATCTTGGGAATAAGCCCCGCCCCCCAGACTAAGATTTATTACATCAGCTTTATTTGCAGGAACAGTGCCAGAATCATTACTTAAACCGGCAGCATATCTAACAGCCTGATTAATATCATAGGATGTTCCTCCTCCACTACCTAATACTCGCAAAGGCATAATTTTTGCACCTGGAGCCACACCGACTACACCAATCCCCCCAGAACTGAAGTTAGTAGCAGCCGCGACGGTTCCTGCAACATGAGTTCCGTGAAAAGAACTGCTGCCTATGCTTGAGGCATCACCTGGGTCATCAGGATTGGAATCAATACCAGGCTCGCCATCCTGAGATATAGAGTCGTTCTGTATGAAATCATAGCCTCCATCAGAAGAAAATTGTCCTACTAAATCAGGATGACTAAGAAGCACACCGGTATCAACAATAGCCACTATGACATCAGATGAACCGGTACTTATATCCCAAGCAGAAGGCAGATTAATGAGCGGGTAATGCCATTGTAAATCATAGTATTGATCTGTAGGTACTTGCTTAGCCTGAAGTATATAGTTGGGCTCTGCATACAAAACATCACTTCGCATACGTAAAGCCTTAATTGCTTGCAGAGTATCCATCATCAACTGCTTTTCAGGATCATATGAACGATATTGCCTTGTTTCTTTGGTGTCTTGTCCGGGCGCAAAACCCATAGCCTTTAAACTTGCCTGTTTCTTATATTGCGACCCCAACCCCATTAACATTGAGCGCCCATTAGAACCCGCTTTTGCCTCTAAACCAAAATCATCTGCCCGAGCTTTCGGTGTTTGATATGCACTAAGCATCAATGCCTCGTCACTAAAACGCACTACAATATCACCATTGATAAAGTCGCTTGTCGACACTAAGGAGTCAGTGCTGAGTGAAACAACACTTTGTCCTATCACAAGGTTATAATTTGTATATCCAGAGAAAGCGTATACCTCAATCACATAGCTTCCATCCGTAGGAACGGTAATAGTCTCCGTTTCACCAACACCAATCGATAAATAATCAGGATTCAACACATCAATGCTTCCATCATCATGATAGATATAAAGATCCAAATCACCAGTGGTAAAATCAGCAATATTAAGAGTTACACTTTGATTTGCAGTCATGTTTACACGAAAAAAATCAGACCTATCACCAAAAGTAAAAGAGGGTCCAGCTGGACCAGTATTAATTAAATTCGCGTACCCCCCTAAATTAACTGGATTAGGAATTAATTGAGCCTGTAACGGTGTATCGTTAACAATATAAGCATCATTTGGATCATTTACATCGCCATCAGCAAATGACCCAGAACTACCAACTATTGTTCCACTAATATTTGTAGTAAACGTTCCAGTAACTGTGACAGACCCACTCGTTATACTAACTGCACCTTTATCATCCGTTACAGTTAAAGTGACTGTAAAATCTCCCGGCTTAATAAAGGTGTGACTAGACGTTACACCACTACCGCTCTGCCCATCTCCAAAGTCCCAGCTATAATTACTGATCTGTCCATCACTATCTGATGATGCCGAAGCATCAAAACTAACGGCTAGAGGTAATGCTCCGCTATTCACATCTGTAATAAAACTTGCTACAGGCGATTGATTGAGGTTTACAGTAATAACTTTACTGGACGTATTAGTAGCACCATCGTTATCTGTTATAGTCAGAATAGCGGTGAAATTACCGGCTCCAATGTAAGTGTGATTTATCGTTACACCACTACCGCTCTGCCCATCTCCAAAGTCCCAGCTATAATTACTGATCTGTCCATCACTATCTGATGATGCCGAAGCATCAAAACTAACGGCTAGAGGTAATACTCCGCTATTCACATCTGTAATAAAACTTGCTACAGGCGATTGATTGAGGTTTACAGTAATAACTTTACTGGACGTATTAGTAGCACCATCGTTATCTGTTATAGTCAGAATAGCGGTGAAATTACCGGCACCAATGTAAGTGTGATTTATCGTTACACCACTACCGCTCTGCCCATCTCCAAAGTCCCAGCTATAACTACTGATCTGTCCATCATTATCTGATGATGTCGAAGCGTCAAAACTAACTGCTAGGGGAGTCTTTCCAGTGTTGTCACTAATAGTAAAGTCAGCTACGGGTGCAAGGTTTGGTGCTTCACCACCACCGCCACCTCCACAACCAGCAAGCAAAAGAACAACAGCAAAGACAGAGCAGTTAAGCAATATATAAGAAGAAAAACATTTAGTCATTTCAAGCCTCCTTGGACATTCCGTATGCCCAATAATATGTCACCAATTAGATTGCGGATAAAAGCAAGTATTGAGGAATAATTAGCTTACGCTTTACATGGGAAAAATCAAGAACTATATCAATCAAATTAAATGACCGTTATGGGTCGGAAGCCGTCTGTTAGCCCTCGCTTATATTAGATATTGCTAACAGTCTCATTTGGGTCGAGAGCCGTCACTCAATAATATACATACCAGTGACTATTTTGGAATTACGGTGACAGTTTACTAAATACACTTAATTCCCACTCTTCGGAATTACGGTGACAGTTTACTAAATACACTTAATTCCCACTCTTCGCTTTTCTTTTAGGTCCCCGTTTCTTCGCCTTAAGCTCGCAACCAGTTAATGTGGTTAACTTATCAATCCAATCATCCGATCCCAAAGGCCGCCCCGTTGTCTCAGACTGACGAAGCCTTTTAAATACCTCGGTAACATCTTCCTGAGCAAGAAAGGAGGCAAAGTCGCCATAACGATCAAGGATAGGAGCAACCTTGACCAACTCATTGTCCTGCCCCGACAGGTGACTGGAATTACGGTGACAGTTTACTAAATACACCGAAAAAGGGGTCAAGTCTTGTTTCTTGCTTTTAAATATATCGGTTATGCAAATAACAAGACTTGACCCCTTTTCTGACCTTAAAATTCATGCATGGGTGGTGCTGCCTGAGCATCTGCATTGCATCATTGAATTACCCTCGGGTGATTTCGATTTTGCTACCCGTTGGCGTTTTATCAAGACAGGATTTTCCAAAGCCTTACCTGTCACTGAGAGACGTTCCGAATCGCGTTCAAAACGCGGTGAGCGTGGTATTTGGCAACGTCGTTTCTGGGAGCATTAATGGCATTGGGGTCAAGACTCGATTGAAACTAGTGTAGAAGTGTTTTGTTAGATTTCATTTTGGTATGCAAATAAATTCAACTCGAATACCACTCGGTTCATAACACATCATGTGCTTAGCAGGCCCATCCCTCAGCAACTCTGGAGCAAACTCCACCTTTATACCATGTTCTTTAATATTCTCATGAACAGCGTCCAGCCTCTCGAAACTATCCACTGACAGCGCTAAGTGGTGCAGGCCAATATCCTCTCTTCTATCAAATTCGTTCGGAGCATCTGTTTTAGCTTCCCACAATGTAACCATCAGGACGCCATCTGTCACAAAAATAGCAGAATAACTTGAATCTCTCCTTACTTCAGACCACCCTAAAACATTGGTAAAGAATTCAGCGGATGCTTCAAGCCTTGAAACGGTTAGTCCTACATGATGCGCCCCAGTTGTCATGGGCTTTACTTCATTCACTCTTCGTCTCCTTCCCTATTTTTTCATATTGGCAAACGCCTGCGCCATGACTCCTGCAGGCTCATTACTATTTTGGCGCTGCTTATTGCTTTGCGATCTATTTTGTTGCGCTTTGTTTCGACCCGCTTCACTTTTTCCTGTTGCGGATTTTCTTTCAACTTCTTCTGTTAGGCGCATCGATAATGCAATTCGTTTCCGTTGCACATCAACATCCATGACTTTTACTTTGACTACTTCGCCAGTTTTAACCACGTCGTGCGGGTCTTTGACAAACTTGTCGGCGATGACAGAGATGTGCACCAGTCCATCCTGATGCACGCCGATGTCGACAAAGGCACCAAAGTTGGTGACGTTGGTGATGACGCCTTCGAGGATCATGCCTTCTTTAAGGTCGCTGACTTTTTCTACGCCTTCTTTAAAGCTGGCAGTTTTAAATTCCGGGCGAGGATCACGTCCGGGTTTTTCGAGTTCCTGAATTATGTCGCGAACGGTCGGTTCACCAAAACCTTCCATGACATAATCATTGGCTGCCAGTGATGATAAAAATGCGCGATCACCGATGACTTTATTAATTTCACATTGGTTCTTTTCTAAAATGTTTTTTACCACCGGATAGGCCTCGGGGTGAACCGAAGATGCATCCAGTGGATTATCGCCGTTTGATATTTTTAAAAAGCCTGCTGCCTGCTCGAACACTTTTGGCCCCAGACGTGAAACCTTTAGAATTTCCTTACGGTTTTTAAAAGCACCATTTGCCTCACGGTAAGCAACAATATTCTCCGCCATACTTTCACTTAAGCCAGCGACGCGCATTAATAACGGCGCCGATGCCATGTTTACTTCTACACCGACGGCGTTAACACAATCTTCAACCACGGCTTTTAATTTTCGCGCCAGCAGCGATTGATTCACATCGTGCTGGTATTGACCAACACCAATGGCTTTCGGATCAATTTTAACCAGTTCAGCAAGAGGGTCCTGTAAACGTCTGGCGATGGAAATGGAACCACGGAAGGTGACATCGAGATTGGGAAATTCTTTGGCGGCTAATTCTGATGCTGAATAAACGGAGGCACCGGCTTCGCTCACCACTAAACTGGTCAAGCGTAATTCAGAATGCTTTTTCATTAATTCATTGCACAGCTTGTCGGTTTCACGCGAGGCGGTACCATTGCCGATGGCGACTAACTCGACCTGATGTTTTTTAGCCAGGGCGGCTAATACTGCGATCGACTCATCCCATTTATTTTTTGGTGCGTGTGGATAAATCACTGCCTGGTCAACCAGCATGCCGAGCGCATCCAGCACTACGACTTTTACACCAGTGCGTAAGCCGGGGTCGAGTCCGAGTGTGGCGCGTGCACCAGCGGGTGCGGCCAATAACAAGTCACGCATATTTTCACCGAAGACTCGAATTGCTTCTTCTTCAGCTGATTCACGCAGGCGCATATTTAATTCAAATTCAATCTGCAATGAAATTTTAACTCGCCATGCCCAGCGCGCACATTCCAGTAACCAGTTATCTGCGGCGCGCTGCTTCTGAGAAAATGAGTATGCACGAGCCACTTTATTATCACACAGGCCCATCTCTAACCCAGACTCAAGATCATCCTGTCCGGGAACGGAGAGTTTAACGCGTAAGATACCTTCTTTGCGCCCACGGAATAAAGCCAGCGCGCGATGCGAAGGTATGGTTTTAATTGTCTCTGAGTAATCAAAAAAGTCGGTAAATTTATTGCCATTATTTTCCTGACCACTAATTACGATTGAGACAAGCTCGGCTCTTTGCCAGCAGATGTCACGCAGCTCGGCGAGCAGGTCTGCATTTTCTGCGGCGCGTTCTACAAAAATCTGGCGCGCGCCATCTAATACTGCTGCACTATCTGCAAAGCCCGCTTCAGCATTAATGTATGACTCGGCTTCAACTTCGGGTTGCAGAGTAAAATCATTCAGAATAGCTTCAATTAGTGGTTCGATGCCAGCTTCACGCGCGATTTGTGCTTTGGTACGGCGTTTCGGTTTGTAAGGCGCATAAAGATCTTCAAGCCGGGTTTTGGTTTCGGCTTCAACAATGGATTTTTTTAATTCATCGCTTAACTTGCCCTGCTCTTCGATGGTTTTCAGCACTGTAGTTCGACGGTCTTCAAGTTCCCGTAAATAATACAAACGTTCTTCAAGCGTACGCAGTTGGGTGTCATCTAGACCACCCGTCACCTCTTTACGATAGCGTGAAATAAAGGGCACTGTTGCGCCTTCATCAATCAGTGCAACGGTAGCTACAACTTGTGAAACTTTAACGCCAAGCTCATTAGCGATACTCTGTTCTATATTCATGGGGGAGACGTTCTATCTATTTGTTATGAAAATACCGGTTACACTGTAGCCGATTTCAAAAACCGGGTCACAAAACCCGGGTCAGAGAGCAATTGTTTCTAAATATACGAATACATAGTTTCTCTGCGGACAATGATTCGTTTTTAAATATTAAAAACCACTGCCCCAGTTTCCACGCTTTCTAGTCCAGTTAATGCGCGTAAGGAGAAGCCCGAAAATTAAACTACCTAACGATACTCCGCCACCAATTACAAACCACTGCTGGGCAACGTTATCGCGAAGTTGCTGATTATCTTTATCCAGTTTCTCTGCATTCGCTTTCGCTTCACTAAGCTCTCCCCTCAGTTGCACGTTCTCTTGATGCAAGGATAAGGGCTTAGCTAAGGTCGTTTTTATATCATCCAGCGAATCATTTAATTTGGTCCGCTCATTCTGCAAAGTGTTTATCTCTCTTTTTAATTGCTTAGCTTCAGCTGTTAATTCGGCAACGGTATTTTTTAACTCTTTATTTTCCTGCCTAACCTGGCTCAGTTTATTATTTGCAGAAGCCAAACGTTCTCTAGCACTGGGGGTGTCCATGACATGTTCAGCTGCAACCCAGCCTGTTGTGCCATCCGAAAGTTTAATCTCGATAAACTTCTCATCGTCTGAACTACCTAGCACCGTAAATGCCGCACCACTAATAAGAAAATTTATAATACGATGTGCATTAGAAGCACCTGAGCGCATTGCGACTTTAACTTCATCACTAATGTATGCGGTTTTCGCCTGTGCTGGCACATTTATTGTTGCAAGGATTACGATAAGCACTGATAACATTAAAGAATGTATAGACCGTTCTTTTTTACTAAACATTTTATTTCTGCTCACTTTAATTTCCTAAATAAAAAAATAACTACCTAACTTTTAAGCACGGCTTTAAGGATACGTATTATGACGAAATCAATAGACTTCGTCACTTTTTAAAGAGCAATTATTGCTCCATGTAGTCAAATATATATTCAATATCAACGCAGCAAATCCCCTACTATCTATTGGTTTTACACGACGTAACCACTTCACGAACTTTAAACGGCGCAGTGCCGGGTCGGAGCTATGCACAGCAGGACCAGGTCTTTCATTGTGCATTCACTTTATTAAACGAACAAATTATCAGTTGGCAGTTAAACGCCCTTAACTGCCAACTGCCTGCTAATAACTGCCAACTATGTTTTCAATTCACGAATTAATATTCTCATCGACAAACTGCTGGAGAAATGAGAGTGGTTTGGCGCCGCTGAAGCGGGCTTTTTCTTCACCAGCTATAAACAAGATGACGGTGGGAAATCCTCTGACCTGATAACGGCCGGCTAGTTTCATGTTTTCGCCATCGCCTTCATCCACTTCCACGGTGGCCAGTAGCAGGTCTTCTTCGTATTGGTTGATGAGCTGCTGCAAAATCGGTGTCAGCACCCGGCAGGGGGCGCACCACTCGGCCCACAGGTCGACCAGCACCGGGGTTTGGTGCGAGGCCTGGATGACTTTTTCTTCAAAATCGTGAATATTGGCGGTGAAAACGGCTCGACGGGTGTCCGGTGACGGCTGCATGTGTATCCTCTTGGTGAAAGCGCTATAAGGAGACCGGTTAACTGCGTATAATTGTGGTTTCAACATTGATGCCCCAGGGCATCCTGTCGTTTTAGTTAACCGGATAAGAATATATGAACGATATTACCATTGAGCACCGCGTCTCGCCTATCAAACTGGATGTTCTGTATGTCGATGACTGGCCGGTGTGGACGAAAGAGGTTTCCACATTTGACTGGAAATACGACAAGACCGAAACCTGTTACATCGTTGAAGGTAAGGCGATAATTACCCCTGAGGGGCAGCCGCCGATCACCATCGAGCGCGGTGACATGGTGACTTTCCCCAAGGGCACGAAATGTGTCTGGGAGGTCGTTGAGGCTATCGAAAAACATTATAAATTTGACTAGGAGGCTGTCGGGTTTAGGGGGATTGAAGCGAGGGAGTGGGAGAGTGAGCACACTATTCCGGATTTTGAGGCGCATAGTTATTCTACGCAACGAAAAATCGGGGAGATTTGGGCCGCTCTCCCACTTCCGCAGCCAATTCATCCTGAATCCGACAGACTCCTGAGGAGAACCCGTATGGAACTTTGGCAGAAAATATTGATGGCGGTGATGGGGATAGCGATCCTTTTCTTCCTGTTTCCCGGCATTAAGGCTTCCATGGAACGCAGCAAAAATGCAGAGGAGAAACACTGGGGCACCGCCCTGCTGCTGGCGGCGGCGCTGATCGCCTTTGTGGTTTTTCTGGTTTCCACGCTCCAGTAGCGCGGAACAGGCCGGTCGTTATGAAAAATTACAGGATATTAAATTACAGGCCATTGAATTATAGGACGTCGATGATGACGCTTGCTGACCGGGGAGGCCGCCGTGCCCATTGATTATTATGAAGTTTTTATTCGCCTGGGCGCGGCCGTGGTGCTCGGTGCCGCCATCGGCTTTGAGCGCAGTTATCACGGCCGACCTGCCGGTCTGCGCACCCATGCGCTGGTCACCATTGCCTCCACCCTGCTGATGCTGGTGACGGTTTTTCAGTGGGACCTGCTGGCCGGGGTCGATATCAGCACCATTCGCGTAGACCCGACGCGCATGGGTCAGGGCATTATGACCGGCATCGGTTTTCTCGGCGCGGGGGTGATTCTGAAGGAGCAGCTGACGGTGCGCGGGCTGACTACCGCGACGTCGATCTGGATGTCGGCCGCTATCGGCATTGTCGTGGGCATGGGTTTTTACAGCGCGGCCATCGCCGCCACCCTGATCACTCTGCTGGTACTGACGGTGCTGGGCTGGGTTGAAAAGCGCCTGCCCACCTACAACTTCAGCCGCCTGATGGTGCGCTGTAAACGCACCGAGGCTATCGATAAAAAGACCTTGTATGAACTGATTGAAAGCCACCATTTCAAAACCAGCGCCACCAGTTACGAGCTGGCGGACGAGGGCCGCTACATCCAGTACAAGCTGACCGTGCATACCCGAGACAGCTACAATGTGGAAGTGCTGGCCGGAAACCTGATCGAGAATGAGCAGGTCATCGAATTCAGCCTCACCCCGCTCGGGCGATGAAAGGCCGGGGAGACTGCCCCGCTACAGCTTTTCCAGCTCCACCACCTCTTCCTTGATATCGAGCTGACCCAGCGCGTTATAGAGTGCCGCCTGCAGCGCCTCTTCGATCACCGGGTGATAATACGGCATTTTCAGCAGATCCTGCACCGACAGGTTCTGCTGAATCGACCAGGCCAGCAGGTGCGCCAGGTTCTCCGCTTTCACGCAGGCCATCGCCGCCCCCAGCAGCTTGCCGTCGGCCCGGTTGGCGTAGAGGCGCAGGACGCCGCGATTTTTGCCCATGATCAGGGCCCGGCCCACCGGCCCGAACTGGATTTCGCCAACCGCAATGTCGGCCTCGTTCAATTCATCGAGCTGGGCGCCAACTACCGCGATGCCGGGGTCGCAGAAAGTCACTGCCAGTAGTGTTTTGCGCTTGAAGGCGGTGATGTTTTCGTGCACCGCGTTGTAGCCTGCGACTCGGCCTTCGTGACCGGCTTCGTGCAGCAACGCGCGGTCGGCGTTGACGTCACCGGCAATGAAAATCGCCGAATCACCCAGCTGCATGGTCTGCGGGTTGTATACCGGAATGCCACGATCATCCATCTCCACGGACAGATTCTCCAGCCCCAGCTTATCCAGATTGGGCTTCCGCCCCAGACTGGCCAGCACCTTCTCGACCACCACGGTGTTTTCGCCGCAGCTGACCTTGACGCCGTTTTCCGCCCGCTCCAGTTCAGCCGCGGTGCCCAGCCATATTGGGAATTCCTTGCCCAGCGTCTCCACCACCAGATCGTTGACCACTGCATCAGCCAGTTTGGCCACGTTCTCCTGCTGTTCAATGCCGGTCACCGCCACTCCCAGACGGCTCAGCGCCTGGCCGATTTCCAGGCCGATCGAACCCAGCCCCACCACCGCTATCGAAGCGGGCAGGTCTTCCAGCTCAAACAGCTCGTCGGTGGTGATGATGTGTTCGGCGCAGGCCTGCCAGGCAGCCGGTACCACCGGTGTAGTGCCGGTGGCAATGACGATTTTCTTCGCCTGAATCTGCTCGCCATTAACTTCCAGCACATTATCCGAAACAAATCGGGCATAGCCATCCAGCAGGTGCGTCTCATCCAGCTCATCGGTTACGCCCAGAGCTCTGTCCACAAACACGTCGCGCAGATCCTGCACATGCTCCATGACCTCGGGCGCATTGACCTGTAACGCCTCGCCGCCTTCGATGCCTTGACGCTCCAGCAGCTTGCGGCGATGAAAATCATCCGCCACCTGAATCAGCACCTTGGAAGGCATGCAGCCCACCCGCGCGCAGGTCGTACCCAGCTCGCCGCCATTAATTAACACATAGTTATCGGTCTGTTTGCGTACCTGTGACAGCGCAAACAGACCGGCACTGCCGGCACCTATGATGGCAACATCAACATCTCTGGGCATCATTTACTCCTGATTGGTTTTTATACTGGAATTTTAACGGCTTCGATGCGCCGTTGACTTTGAGAATACAGATCACAAGCCTGTCTCATCATTCACCATAAAAAAAGCCTGTAAAGACAGGCTTTGAATTTTTAATCGGCTGGCAGACGCTATTTTTGCGACACCTTGATCACCACTTCGGTCTCCACCACATGAAACCCTTCCGGCAGGCCGAGGCTACTGGTCTCATCTATATTGGCAGCGGCATCGACATCGCTCAGCTCGCCGGTATCCATATTATAGATATGATGATGGGGCCGGGTGTTGGTGTCATAGAAAATACGCTCGCGATCGACCAGCACTTCCCGAATCAGACCTTTGCGGGCAAACAGCGCCATGGTGTTGTACACCGTCGCTCTTGAAACGGTGCTGCCTAATGCATTTACATTGTCCAGAATATGTTCTGCCGACAGATGCTGCTGTTTCTGGAAAAGAAAATGCGCAATTTCCTGCCGCTGCCGGGTCGGCGTAATACTGCGCTGCCTTAGCAGTGCAGTGACGGCATTGCGCTCCAGCGGGAAGTGAATATGTTCTTGAATCATCTTCTGATTATACCTCATTTTTTCAACGTATAGCTCTACGCCGGTCGTGAACGCTGATTCACACTTATACCATAAAGATCATAATAATCTGCATGGAAATGGCTAAAAACCAGGCTAATCATGGTTATAATCCACAGATAATTGACCTACTGCAGGTAGTATCCTGTTTTTCACCCTGTATCCGCACTAAAAAGAACAGCGATCATTAAACGGCGACGACTAAAATCGTGTCAAACTATAAACCGTGTCAAATCATAACAGTATGTCATTCGAAAGCTGCCGGCACCTGCTCAGTGACACGGCCCGACACGGCCAGGTGAAAAAGGCTCAGCACTGCCGGCGCATGATTCTGGAGCACCCATCAACCCATTAGAAGACAAAGTCGAGCGCCGCCATCTGGCTGTTTTCCCGCTGAATACCGTGGTTTTTGTCGGCGCTACCCTGCGCCTGCAGATTTTCGAACAGCGTTATCTGGAACTGGTCAAAAGCTGCATGAAAAATCAGCAGGGCTTTGTTATCGCCCTGATTCGCGACGGCAGCGAGGTTGACGACACGCCTGAAATTTTCCCTGTCGGCACCTACGTTGAGATCGTCGACTGGGACAGCCTGGATCATAACCTGCTCGGCATTACCGTCCAGGGTCGCCAGCGCGTTCGCCTGCATAACATCGGCGTCAATGCGCAGCATTTAATGGCTGCCGAAACTGAATTTCTCGATAATCTCGAAGCTAAGCCCACTGAGCTCGTCGACGACAATCTGGTGAATCTGCTACAAGCGCTGCACAAGCACGATTTTGTGGCCGCCAAATACCCCGAGATTGATTACAGCTCCAGCATCGAAATCGCCTACAAACTGTGCGAATTATTGCCCGCCTCCAATCAGGAAAAACAGCAGTTACTCGAAATCGATCAGGCCGACCTGCTCTATGAGCGCTTAAGGGCCATCATCAACCAGCTCGAAAACCTCTCATCCGCCGATGACTTTTTATGATTACGGCTTATGTGAGTATAATCACGCATTCACTTTCAAAAAGGTAGCACCAATGTCTTTAGCGCAACACAACGATAGCAGGCCACAACACTAATGGCCTGGTGGGGAACAGTACTCGGCGGCACTCTGGGCTTTATGTTCGGCGGGCCGCTCGGGGCGATGCTGGGCGCAGTTCTGGGTGGAAATTTCGATCGTGGCCTGGGGCAGAGCGGCGAATTTGAGTCGGGGGCGCAGGAACGCGTGCAGGCCGCTTTTTTCTCGGCGACCTTCTCCGTGATGGGCCACATCGCCAAGGCCGATGGCAACGTTACACCGGACGAAATCGCCTCTGCCCGCAATATTATGAGTCAGATGCAGCTTAATAGCGATCAGCTGACGGCGGCAAAAAAACTCTTTGAAGAAGGCAAAAAACCGGGCTTTCCTCTCGACGCCATTATTGCTCAATTTAGACAGGAGTGTCACCGTCGGCGTAATCTGATTCAGATGTTTCTGGAAATTCAGATCGCCATGGCCATGGCAGACGGCACGCTGCATCCAGAGGAAAAAAAGCTGATACACCATATCGGCCAGCTACTGGGTTTTGCCCCCGCGCAGATCGATCACCTGTTCCGTTTTGCCGCCGGGGCGGCGCATTCACAGCTACATAAAGCGCCTTCTCTGGACGATGCCTATGCTATCCTAGGCGTCAAGTCGACAGATTCTGATGCCGAGATAAAGAAAGCATACCGGCGTTTAATGAGCCAGCATCATCCCGACAAACTGGTCGCCAAAGGCTTGCCTGAAGAGATGGTCAAAGTCGCCACTGAAAAAACCCAGGAAATACATAAAGCTTACGACCTTATAAAATCCAAACGAAAATAAGCAGGTTCTGTATGTTAATTGAAGGCCCCCTCAACATAAGCGTCATTGATACTGACACCGGCGGACGTGAACTGCACCTGAAATTCACGCCCGAATTCAAAGCCCTTGAGCACAGCCAGCAGTGCGACTCCTTTCATGAATTTATTCATTACCTGAAAACGGAAATCGATGTGCTGGAAGAGTCCGACCCCAACCACCACGGCATGCTGAGCATCCAGCAGATTGCTGAGCAGTTGCTGCCGCACATCGAAGCCAATGAAATCCCGCTGGAAGATGCGATCGTGGTCAACATTCAGGCCGATACGCCTTTTGGCAATGTACTTAATCAGTCTTGATGGAAGGCTTTTCACCGCAGGCACAAGCTATAGATAGTTAAAAAGCTTTTACCGCAGAGGCGCTGAGGCGCAGAGAAAAAATATTTTTGTTAAAGCTATCTTGAGTTTTACAAAAGATATAGCGCGGCGTATGGTTTTATATTTAGAGCAAGTGCTTTTTCACCGCAGAGGTCGCACTAAAATGCCGGGAGCATTTTGAACGCACGCAGTGCGGCCCGTAGGGCGAAGCGCAGGATTGCGCGAAGTAAAGAACGCAGAGAAAACCTCTTTTTTTATAAAATAAATTTAATGACTGGGATGTGCAGAATTTTTTAACGGCAGAAGAACTGAGGCACACTTAAATCTTCTTTGGTTTTCCTCTGCGTTCTTTGCGGCTATTCCGGGCCTCCTGCCCTCCACCCTTCGGGCCAGCCTGCGGCTGTTCAAATTTTTTCCAGAAAAATTTGTCTGCGGTGAAAGCTTTTAAACAATTAAATACTTCTCTGCGGTAAACAAGTATTACCCTACTAACCATACAGATTAGTTACGCTTCGAGCCGCTTAACTCCCAGGCGTATACGCAGTCCAGTTCGGAGAGCACGGCAATAATGCCGGTCTCACCGTCTTCCAGCATGGTTCTCACTGGCGTGCGTTTTTGAAAACGACGATGAGGCATATTCATCCAGCGCGCACCCATTTTTAAATTTCTGGGATAGGAGGTGCGCAGCGCATCCAAAATCCCCAACAAGCAGGCCATGCGCGCATTTGTCGACTCGACATCGGGGAAAGGCATATCATCACGAAACTTCTGCAAATGCCGGGTGCGCTGGCCTTCGGGCAGGTCCAGCACGGCGATAATCTGCTCTCCGGTTAAACCCCATTCATCGACGGCCTCCATTATCTTCAGCGTTGCCGCCATACGTTGTGATTCTGTTAATGCTTTCATGTGTACACCTGAACTGATTTCTCGTGGCAAAATATTGTATCATTAAATTTTAACATGAGTTGAAATCGGGAGGCGAGATGGCAATAAGACCTGTCTTACGTATGGGAAATCCCCTGTTGCTGCAATGCGCTGAAGAGGTCACTGAATTTAATACTCCTGAACTACTAGGGTTAATTAAAGACATGCGCGACACCATGCAGGCCGAAGACGGCGCCGGTCTCGCTGCACCTCAGATTGGCGTGAGCCTGCGTCTGGTTATATTCGGCGTGGATCAAAACCCGCGCTACCCGGAAGCCCCCGCCGTGCCCGAAACGGTTTTGATTAACCCGGTAATTACAGCGCTGGAAGACACTATGGCCGATGGCTGGGAAGGCTGCCTGAGCCTGCCCGGCCTGCGCGGGCTGGTGCCGCGTTATCAGCACATCAGATATTCAGGTTTCGATGCACTCGGCCAGCCAATCGAAATTGAAGCGTCTGATTTTCATGCCCGCGTTGTCCAGCATGAATGCGATCACCTCGATGGCATTTTATACCCACGACGAATCAAAGACCTCAGACAGTTCGCCTACAACGAAGAATTGTTGCAACTGTAGGAAATAAAACATTTAAAAATCTTTCACCGCAGAGGACGCACTAAAATGCTCCCGGCATTTTAGTGCGTCCTCTGCGGTGAAAAAGGTTTTTAATAAATTCAACCCAAAAAACTAACAATGCTCAAGCGTGCTGCCTAACAGTTCCCGGAATTCCGCAAAGTCAGTCGGCTTGCCTATGTAGTAGCCCTGCAACGTTTCCGTGCCACGTGCGCGCAGAAATTCATATTGCTCTCTGGTCTCTACGCCTTCGGCAATCAGGCTCAGCCCCAGGCTGTGCGCCATCGCAATAATCGCTTCACATAAGGCGGTGTCGTCCGCGTCTTTACCAATGTCCCGGACAAATGACTGATCGATTTTCAGCACATCAAAGGGGAAACGCTTCAAATAACTCAGTGATGAATAGCCAGTGCCGAAATCGTCAATCGATAACCTGACCTTCATCTCCTTGAAGCTGTTCAATGTCGTCACCACTTCGGGCACGTCCTTCATCAGTAATCGTTCGGTGATTTCCAGCTCCAGGCAGTTACCGGATATTCCATGTTTAATTAACATATTGGCGATCAGCTCAGAAAAACCTTTATCTCTAATCTGCCGGCTGGATAGATTGATAGCAAAGTAGAAATCGGTGCCATAACCTTCATCCTGCAACTGCCTGATATCACGACAGGCGGTGTCCAGCACCCATTCACCGATACCGACGATAAGTCCGCTCTCCTCGGCAAAAGGAATAAATATTTCCGGCGAGACATTGCCCAGCGCCTCGTCTTCCCATCGTAACAAAGCTTCGGCTCCTACCACCTTCCTCGAATGCGCCGCCATCAATGGCTGGTATTTCAGGCTGAATTTCTTATTCTCCAGGGCGTAACGCAATCGGGTTTCGATTTCCAGTCGCTGGAAAACCGTGTCGCTCATCTCCTGTGAGAATAATTCAAACGTATTCCGGCCCTTACTCTTGCTGCGATACATGGCCGTATCTGCATTACGCAGCAATATATGTGGATCATCACCGTCACGGGGATACAGTGCCACGCCGACACTCACCGTCACTGAAAACTCCATGTTATCGATAATGCAGGGCTGAGAGACACGTTCGAGAATTTCTCTGGTTTTCTGCTGAATGAATGCCTCGTATTCAGCTTCGCTATCCTTGCCCCCGTCACCCATTTCTGTCAGCAAAATAAGAAACTCATCACCACCCAGCCGAGCTACCGTGTCGACATCACGCACACAGCCCGTGAGCCTCGCAGCCATTTTAACGAGGAGCCTGTCACCTGCAAAATGCCCCAGCGTGTCATTTATATTTTTGAAATGATCAAAATCCAGATACATCACGGCAACATGTTTTTTCATGCGCGCGGCCGTCGCGAGAGCCTGCTGAAGGCGGTCATAAGCCAGCGAACGATTGGGCAAATCGGTCAACTTGTCGTAACTCGCCTGATACAGCAGTCGCTCTTCGTAGCCCTTGCGCAGGGTAATATCCTCCTTGATGGCCAGGTAGTGGGTTTTAACGCCGGCCACATTTCTTACCGGCGAAATGGTCATGTGCTCCCAGTAACATTCCCCATTTTTCTTTTTGTTATAGATCTCGCCACTCCATACCCGGTCCTCCTCCATCGCATTCCACATGCTGGTATATTGCTGCGAAGGTGTGCTGCCCGAGCTCAAAAAGCTTGGTTTTTTTCCTATCACCTCTTCGGCCGAATACCCTGTCACCCTGGTAAATTTCGGATTCACATATTCGATTTCACCTTTCAGATCAGTAATCATCACCAGCACCGGGCTATGCTCTATCGCCTGCGATAATTTTCTCAGATCATCAGCGGTTAATTTATGCTGTTCAATTTCTTTTTCAAGATTAACCACCAGCTCATTAATATTCAGCGTCATGCTGTTAAACGCTTTCGCCAGCCCGCCGACTTCGTCATCGGCTTCTACGTTTGCGATCACCTTAAAATCGCCCTGGCCGATCGTCTGCACCACTTCGGTCAGGCGGCGTATAGGCCCAAGCAGGAACTGCGTTGCCCCCAGCATGATTAAAATAACCACCATTGCTATGGTAGCGGCCAGCATCAGGGAGCTGCTCAGCCGTTCGTCTATCGGCTGCAGGAACACATCCTGCGGTTGGGCAAAGATTAATGACCAGGGAGTACTTTCCAGCCTCACCACCGAAGCCAATAATGGCATCGTACCCAGCCCATAAAAGTTGGCTTCGAGCAGATTTGCGCTCGCTGCGGCAGAACGCACCCCTTCCAGCCAAACCGGATCTTCGGCATCGTCGTTTGAGATTGTCGAGGGTATTCTTTTATGCTGACGTAAAACATCGACTTCTTCCGCACTGAGTTTTGCCGCCAGCGTATATTGCAGATCACCTCGGCGCCCGTGAACCAGCCTTAACAGATTCTCATCCAGCAGCATCGCGAACGAGCCCTGGCCGGCCAGTCCCCGCGCACTCATTACTATTTTCTCCAGAACTTGCGCTTTATGGCTGGCGCGCAACACACCTACAACCGCGTCTTTTGCATCTATAATCGGGCTGCTGAAATAGATCAGCGCTTCATCACTGTCATCAAAAACAACGGATGAATGGTAAGCATTTTTTTATTTACGGCTTCAACAAAATAGGGCTGTGCGCTCTCGTCCCTACCAATATTCTCCCCGTTGGTATCCGTCACGTTAATACCGTTAATATTGAGTATGGCGTAGGAGGTGACCAGGCTGTTCTGCTTTGATTGCAGGGCCTGTAATAACTCGCGCCTGTTTTGCAACGAATC
This sequence comes from Gammaproteobacteria bacterium, assembly GCA_024636785.1. Classification (GTDB taxonomy): domain Bacteria; phylum Pseudomonadota; class Gammaproteobacteria; order SZUA-229; family SZUA-229; genus LH-M37. The sequence continues at coordinate 3,611 of JAGXGK010000008.1, read as the reverse complement.
ACTTTTATTTTTTGCCACGGCATTGACGATGGAAGGCAGGCTCGATTCGGCTCTGATTGAGCTGGTATGCACACGGATAAATTCATCCAGCCGATTTGCATAGACCCGACTGGCCGAGGTCAGCGACTGTTGCGCGCTTTTACTCAGTGTTTCCTGCATAATGCGTCCGTCGAGCAGAGTGAGTATGCCCAGAGAGCTCATCACAATCATCAGGAAGGCGGTGAGCAATTTAGCTCGAAGGGTATACTGCCTGGCGATAAATATGCCGACGGCCAGCATCAAAACACCAACCACTACCAGGATGACTGAAAGCTCTACCAACATTATAATTTTTTCTCCATTTTTCCCTGCTGCGCGATACTATCAGCTGGCGTGTGCAGCGACCAACCTTTCGCCTGTAAAATAACACTATGAACGACAAAACAACATCAGCCTTTGGCACCTGGCAATCGCCCATAACCAGCAACTTGATCACTGCCGACAGCGTCTCGCTCGATGAACTTAAGTTACACGCCACCGGCACTTACTGGCTGGAGCGACGACCTGATGAACAGGGGCGCTGCGTTATCGTAAAACACGCTGGCGGCAAAAACTGTGACCTGATTGGTAAACCTTATAGCGCACGCTCGCGTGTTCATGAATACGGGGGAGGCGTCTACTGCGTTGCTGAAAACGGCGTCTATTTTGTCAATGACAGCGATCAGAATATCTATTTCTGCACCTCTGATACCGCACCTGTCGCCGTCACCCGCAGCAGCGATTGCTGCTATGCCGATCTGCAACTCGATGCGCAGCGCCGGAAGCTGATCTGTGTGCAGCAGCATGATCTTGCCGGCACCGGCGAACCCGAAAACAGCCTGATTTCGCTTGATCTCGAAACTGGCGTTATTACCCCTCTCCATTCTGGCCATGATTTTTACGCCAGCCCGCGCCTAAGCCATGACGGCGAGCAATTGAGCTGGCTGTGCTGGGATCACCCCGACATGCCCTGGGATAAAACCACGCTCTGGCTAGCCGGGGTCAATGACGAGCATCAGCTTGGCGACATCAAAACCATTGTGCACCCCGAATCCGATAGCGTCTCCTTCTGCCAGCCCCAATGGTCGCCGGACAATCAGCTGCATTTCATCTCCGACCTCTCCGGCTGGTGGAATCTGTATCGCTATCAGGCCGGCTCGATTCAGGCCATCAGCCATGAACAGCAGGAGTTCGGCCGACCCCAGTGGGTGTTTGCCCAGTCCAGCTACGCCTTCTGCCGCGACGACCTCATCCTCTGCGCCCCCATAGATCACGGGGTTGCTAGCCTGGCGCTGCTCAATACCCGCGACGGCGCTCTCACTGCCGTCGACACTGACTGGAACAGCTTCGATTCGATCCAGGCCAGCGGTGAGCATTTCAGCTTTATCGCCGCCTCCGCCAGCAGTTTTCCTGCCGTCATCAGCTACCAGGCCGGGCAGCACCAGAGTCTGCGGCACGCCTGCGAGACCCGGCTCGATTCCGGCTATTTCTCCTACGGACAAAACATTCGGCTCCGCACTCGTCACGATGATGACGCCTTTGCCATTTACTATGCCCCCGCCAACAAGGATTTTTCGGCACCGCCTGATGAAAAACCGCCCCTGATTGTGCTAACCCATGGCGGCCCCACCGCCATGGCCGAAGCCTCACTGGACCTGCGCAAGCAATACTGGACTTCGCGCGGTTTCGCCCTGCTTGATGTTAACTACAGTGGCAGCACCGGTTTTGGACGCCGCTATCGGGAGAGGCTCAACGGCAACTGGGGGATACGCGATGCGGAAGATTGCTGCGACGGTGCCCGGCATCTGGTCGAAATGGGGCTGGCCGATCCCGCCCGGCTGATTATCAAGGGCGGCAGCGCGGGCGGCTATACGGTTTTATGCGCCCTCACCTTCCACCACACCTTCGCCGCCGGTGCCAGCTACTACGGCATCGGCGATCTGGAATCGCTCACTGACGACACCCACAAATTTGAATCGCGCTATCTTGATCGTCTGGTCGGCCCCTATCCCCAAGACAAACAGCTCTACCAGCAGCGCTCCCCCATCAACCATGTCGAACAACTGAGCTGCCCGGTGATCTTCTTTCAGGGCAGCGAAGATAAAGTGGTGCCCAAAGCACAGGCCGAAAAAATGTTTGCCGCCCTCAAGGACAAGCGCATCCCGGTTGCCTACCTCGCCTTCGAAGGCGAACAGCACGGCTTCAGAAAAGCCGAAACCATCCAGCAGGCGCTCGATGCCGAGTACACCTTTTACACGAAAATATTTTCCATGCCGGTTGCAACCGGTTTCCCGCTAAAAATCGAAAACCTGAATCAATAAACATTTAATATAAAAGCTTTTCACCGCAGAGGTCGCACTAAAATGCCGGGAGCATTTTGAACGCACGCAGTGCGGCCCGTAGGGCAAAGCGCAGGATTGCGCGAAGTAAAGAACGCAGAGGAAAAAAATATCTTTAGATTTGTCCGTAAAACATTATTTATATTACTCACGTATTCGAGTCTGCACATGAGATCGTTAGCTTTATATAACTATTAAGGTTTTCTCTGCGTTCTTTGCGACCTCTGCGGTGAAAAATGTTTTAAATGTTTTCTCGACACCTCTGCGGTAAACGCCTTAATTAGCCCGGCTAAATCATGGTGACTTCCAGTTCGCCGTCATCCTGTTTCACTATTTCACCATAATGGGTTTCGAATTTGCCTTTGCGGCGGTCATCAAAATACAGTTTCAGGCTTTCAACCACCATCGGAAAAGCCAGCGCCTGCCAGGGAATATCATCTTCACTCACCAGAGCCACTTCCAGCGTCTCCTCGCCGACACTGGCCTGCCCCTGGTGCAGTTCGCCGCGGTAGATGGTATAGATCTGATTGACGTGGGGGATGCTGAACATGCTGAATAATTTCAGATCGCGCATCTCGGCGTTGGCCTCCTCCTTCGCCTCGCGCGCGGCGCCTTCCCGGTTGGTTTCGCTATTTTCCATAAACCCCGCGGGCAGGGTCCACAGGCCTTTTCGCGGCTCGATGGAGCGACGGCACAGCAGGATATCGCCTTGCCATTCGGGAATGCAGCCGGTCACAACATTCGGGTTCTGGTAGTGAATAACGCCACAGCTGACACACACGTACCGGTTGCGGTTATCGCCCTGAGGCATAACCCAGTTCACTTTTTCGCCACAGGCGCTACAAAATTTCATCATATTTTCTTTCATGGTTGAGGCGCTTCAGGCCAGAATATCGGGGATCAACCTGTCGGCCAGCCTGACCAGCTGGTCTTTCAGCTGTAATTTACGTTTTTTCAGTCGCTTGATATGCAGCTCCTCAATAATAGGATCACGGACGAGCTGATCAATTAACAGGTTCAGCTCATGGTGTTCGCGCTCGAGCTCAATCATTGTGGTCTTGATCTTTCTTATCTCTTCGTCGGATAGGCTGCTTAACATGACTCGCTCCAGTTATTTTATCAAGTTATCACAAAGCCCGTTGAGCGGTAAATAATGTTTACTCTAAATAGCCCTTCTGGACTATAATTTGACAGATGTCGAACTATAGAACCATTACGCTTGATCGCTACGCCGGCATTTTCAAGGCGCTATCG
>JAGXGK010000007.1 GCA_024636785.1 Gammaproteobacteria bacterium | reverse complement strand
TTTTTCAGGCTCATTTCATCAAGTGATGTTAAGTTTATTAACAAAGGAATGCTCGGTACTGCACATTCAGATGAAAAATGACACTGAGATATAGAAATTATGACAACGGTTACCTTAGCGTTAATTATACTTGCAGTGATTATTGTGCAGGTCGCTATTGTGATGCTATTAGGACTGTATCGCCGTAAACGTCAGTTCCATGATCTGGATAAGGGAATTCATCGCGCTGAGAACATACCTCAATCCAATACAACAACTCGCTCTTCTACTGAGCCGCTTAGCTCTAATCATGCCTGGGATGGGTTTAAAGAGTTTGTTGTTCAACGCCGAGAAATAGAAGATGGCAATAACTCTATCTGCTCCTTTTATCTTGTGCCTACTGATAACAAACCTTTAGCCACTTTTAGGCCTGGTCAGTTTCTATCCTTCAAGCTACAAATTGAAGATCCAGAAACACATAAATCAAAATCCGTAGTGCGTTGCTACTCTCTCTCCGATGCCCCACGAGCCGACCACTATCGGGTCTCTATCAAACGAATTCCCGCACCGGCCAACCAGGCTGATGTGCCAGCCGGTCTCTCCTCCAGTTTCTTTCATGATCATGTGCAGGAGGACAGTCGACTTTTGGTCAAAGCACCATCCGGTCATTTTCACCTGATGGAAGAAGAACCTCTACCTATTGTGTTAGTTGGCGGTGGTATCGGTATCACGCCGATGTTAAGCATCCTTAACACTGTATTGGAGAGCGGAATAAAGCGGGAAATATGGCTCTATTACGGTGTGCGTAATGGTGATGAGCTGATTATGAAACAGCATCTACAGACACTTGCCAGCATCCATGACAATTTCCACCTGCACCTTTGCTATAGCGCACCTAACGAAAATGATGTAGAAGGCGTCGATTATCAGCACAACGGTCAGGTAACTATTCCGCTGTTGCGCGCAACTCTCAAACTGATGCGCTATCAGTTTTATGTCTGTGGCCCCAAGCCAATGATGGAGAGCCTGGTTCCTGGGCTGGAAGACTGGGGTGTGGATAGCGGTGATATTTACTACGAATCCTTTGGACCCGCCACACTAATTCAACATAAGAAAGCCGCTCCCGCGACCAGTACGCAGTCCATCACTGTTACCTTCAGTCGATCAGGCAAAAGCATCCCCTGGGATTTTTCTGCTGATTCACTGTTGGAATTTGCCGAGGCCAACGATATTGAAGTAGAGTCGGGTTGCCGCGCCGGCAGTTGTGGTTCCTGCCAGACGGCAGTGAAAGCTGGTGAGGTAGATTATAATCAGGCACCGGATACTGACGTAGAGCCGGAGCACTGTCTGTTGTGTATTTCCACACCGAAGTGTGACCTGACATTGGACGCTTAGGAAATTGACTATGCAGCGATCACTCATACAAAAAGAGGTTATCCCTTTCCTGAAGATGTTCGGCGCGTTGATTCTGGCGACCATCATCACCGATGCACTGCTGCATCAGTTTGAACTGGTCTGGGTCGGTCGTTGGCTTGGCATACCGGGTGTTATTTTAATTCTGATGTCATTCTTTTATTCCATGCGCAAGCGTAAAAAGATAAGTTTTGGCAAACCCAAGAACCTTCTCATCCTGCATGAAACACTGACCTGGATGGGTGCGCTGATGATTCTGGTGCATGCTGGCATTCATATTTATACCATCCTGCCCTGGCTTGCCCTGTTCGCCATGCTGGTAAACGTTATCAGCGGCATGACGGGCAAGTACCTGTTGGATCGCTCGCGTCGCTTCCTGGCTGAAAAGAAAAAAGTCTATGCGCAACAAGGTTTATCTGAAGAAGCAATTGAAAAGAAACTTTTCTGGGATGCCACTACCTTTGATGTAATGAAAAAATGGCGTACCGTGCACTTACCGATTACTCTGGCTTTTGCTGTGCTTGGCATCACTCATATTATTAGCATCTTGCTATTCTGGGAATGGAAATGAAAAACAAAACTTTCATGTTTATAGTGGCTGTTAATCTGGCCGCCCTGGTGTTGCTGGCGATATTTGTACCACAGCTGATGATCAGCCCGGGAAAGCCCATTGATGCACATGCCGAACTGGCGACAGATTGCTTTGCCTGTCATACAGCTTTTATCGGTAGTCCTCCCGAAAAATGTATCGTCTGCCACAAAGTAGAAGAGATTGGCAAAATAACCACCAAAGGTCTGCCTATCGCAAAGGAGAAGAAGAACGTCGCCTTTCACCAGAAATTGATCGAAGATGATTGTGTCTCCTGTCATAGCGACCACAAAGGCGTGCAAGCTTTCCGTCCCATTAGTCAGTTCTCACACAACTTACTTGAATCGAATTTACAAAAGCTATGTGATAGTTGCCATAGCAATCCAGTCGATGATCTGCATCGTAAGATCAAAGGAAATTGCGGGCAGTGTCATACTCAGGATGCCTGGATGCCAGCCACCTTTGAACATGAAAAGTACTTCCGCTTCGATAAGGACCACGATACCGAATGTATAACCTGTCACATAAATAACGACTACGCTAACTACACCTGCTATGGCTGTCACGAACACTCGCGATCAAAAATTCGTGAGGAGCATGTTGAAGAAGGTATTCGCGATTATGAAAACTGCACTGAATGTCATCGCAGTGGCGATGAAGATGAAGCGAAGCGTATCTGGCGCTCGAATGATTTTAATGCAGGTAAGTTAAGGTCATACGAAGAATACCGGAACAAAGAAAGGAAAGACAAAAACCGCGACGATGACGATGATTAATTATATATTATCGTTATCTGGCAAAGAGATGAACTGGATTATTAGGGCCAAGTTAAAGCGATCGATAGGGCCAGACTCGATCGATTTTCGATTTTTTCCAAATAACCGTAAATCATTTCAATAATTGCATTGCTCCGCCTTTTTTTCATGCGCTAGCATGAAATATAAAAGCGTTTTTAACCCCCCCCCCCCCTTTATAACTTGCCTTAGCTTCCAGCTTTGGTAGCGGTACAAGCCAGGTAAGGCTTGTGAGGCCTGCGAGCGGGATTACAAGGAAGAAGTGTGGTCAGACTCGACATAACAATATTTGAATGATACTCCATCACCGTTACAACAACATGAGGGTAAAGTAATGGCAAGGTTGCCACGCTATTTTATAAAAGATCAACCCCAACATCTAAGGAAGTTCTGGCACAAGTTCTGGGGACACCACAAGTTAGAGTTCTGGGGACACAATACTTAATTATACTCTCCTTCACACATGGCTAGACTTTCAAGAGTTATCATACCTGAGAGTTGAAAAAGAAAAGGTCAGGGCCGAAGGCTGATAATGAGGTAATTAAGTATTGTGTCCCCAGAATTGAGAATTGCCCAGAATTGGGGTCTTTCCATGCAACATTCACCATTGTTCCCACGTTCCAGCTCTACGTTATGAAAAGTAATAGTTCCGGGACACAAGAGCGTCCGGGGCTGCATTCCACGTTGGAGTGGGAGAATGATTATTCCTGTTGTCAGATTAGTTGCCATACAGACACCTCATCAATACCAGACGGCCCTAATATTTACCTCGGCTTAAAGGGTAGCGTCCCCTATATAGGCGTCCCCTATATAGGGCTTGTTCAAATATAAAGCGGGTGGTCAGTAGAGTGCTGAAATCGCGCCATTTATCTGGCGCGATTTATTTATTGCGCCAGATAAAGCTATTATGTGGCGCGATTGCTCAAATCGCGCCATAATCAGGCCATGCCCTTACAAATTTCACCCAATGAACTGAATACCGTGACCGAGGCCGTGAAAGGTTTTCCGGCCGGGGCTTCTGTTGACCAGATTATGCTGGCTCTGAATGGCGCATTGCCGCGCCGTACTTTGCAGCGGCGGTTGGCGTTGCTGGTTGAACAGGGGCATCTGTTTCGTGTGGGAAGAGGGCGTGCCACCCGTTATCTCGCGCCTTCGCCGCCATCGGATGAATCCGGGCCAGTGGTGGCCGATTTTTATCCACTGCTGTCGGCCGAGGGTGAGCTTGCCCGCCGTGCTATTCGTGCGCCTTTGCAGCAGCGACAGCCGGTGGGGTATCACCGTGATTTTCTGGAGACTTACCGGCCCAATGAAACCTTCTATTTGCCGGCGGATGTACGCGACCATCTGATGGATATCGGGCGTTCGGTGCAGGCTGATCGCACTGCGGGTACGTATGCCCGGAAGGTGTTTAATCGGTTACTGATTGATTTGTCATGGAACTCCAGCCGCCTGGAAGGGAATACCTATTCGCTGCTGGAAACTGAACGACTGCTGGAAGTCGGGGTGGCGGCCGAGGGCAAGGATGCGCTGGAAACACAGATGATTTTGAATCACAAGGCGGCTATTGAGTTGCTGGTGGAGCAGGCCGAGGAAACGGGATTTAATAGATATATCATTCTGAACCTGCATGCCTTACTGGCTGAAAATTTGCTGGCGGATTCACAGGCATGCGGCCGGCTGCGTGCGACACCTGTGGGTATTGGTGGTACGGTGTATCACCCGCTGGAAGTGCCGCAACAAATCGAGGAATGTTTCGAACAGATATTGCAGACGGCATCGGTGATCTCAAATCCGTTTGAACAGGCCTTTTTTGTGATGGTGCAGTTGCCCTATTTGCAGCCATTCGAGGATGTGAACAAGCGTGTTTCGCGACTGGCAGCGAATATTCCATTGATTCGTGAAAATCTGAGCCCGCTGTCGTTTGTGGATGTGCCGGAGCAGGCGTATGTTGAAGCCATGCTGGCGGTGTATGAACTCAACCGCATTGCATTATTGCGTGATGTATTTATCTGGGCTTATGAGCGTTCATGCGCGCGCTATTCGGCGGTGCGCAAATCGTTAGGCGAGCCGGATGCTTTTCGCTTGCGCTACAGGACGGATATTGCCCGTATTGTTCATGCCGTAGTTACCGGCAGGAAAAATAAAAAAGAGGCTACGGCATTGATTCGTGAAGCAGCAAAAGATACGGTTCATACCAATGAAGTTATCCGTTTTGTCGAAGTGGTGGAAACCGAATTGATGGGATTACATGAAGGCAACATTGCCCGTTACCGGGTACGTCCAACGGAGTATCAGCAATGGAAACAAAACTGGAAGTAATATAAGGAAGCAGAATCATAATCAGGCCAGGCTGACTGAATCCGCCATCGAATTGTACGAGAATCTCGTCTAACAGGACGTTCGTAGGGTCTTTCCGTACAATTTCTACCATTGATCCCACGTTTCAGCGCCACGTTATAAAAAGTAATAGTTTGGGACGCAGGAGCGTTCGGGGCTGCATTCCACGCTGGAGTGTGAGAACGATTATATTCCTGTTGTCAGATTAGTTGCCATACAGACACTTCATCAATAGCAGATGGCCCTAATTTATTCCTTGTGCGATTGAATCGGCATTAGACAGGATCGCTGTAATGGCATACTAATAACGACTAGTTGGGTGTCATTTATTACATCTGTACACGGGTCAGACTTATGCTTGCACAACTGTGAAACTGGTCTGCTTACAGGTAGGGTATTGGATCAAGATTAAGGATGCGACAATACATTTCCTGTTAAGATTGAAGACGGTTAGGGTTGTATAAGACTGGATAATTAGCGAATTAATAATTTTGAGGTTTCATTATGTTAGTTAAAGATATCATGACAACAAATTTACGTACTGTTACATCCGACAAAAAGCTGGGAGAAGTGGTGTCGCTCATGTGTGTATATCGATACAGTGGAATACCTGTTGTTGATGATGGAAAGTTGGTGGGTACAGTTTCCGAGAGCGATGTACTGGGTAAAATGTTTCCAAAGCTCGAGGACCTTATGGACAGCATGTCTTCGGTTGACTACGAGGCATTGATGAAACAGTACGGTAATGTGGTCAACATACAGGTTAAGGATGTGATGACACCAACGGTGATTACCGTCAGACCGGAGATGCACATTTTACAGGCCGCTTCCGTGATGTGTGGCAGAAAGTTCCGTCGTATTCCTGTCGCGGTAGGAAACGAGCTGGTCGGTATGCTGAGCATGGGCGATGTGCATAAGGCTATCTTCCAGAACACAGTGGCGACAAAACTTTCATAGAGGAATGAAAGTAGTGAAGCAGGCACTATTGTCAGGATTCGATAATATTAAAAACAACTGGTTTTGCCCTTCGACTTTGTTGCGGATTAAAATGTGATTTCGAGAAATGTTATGAACTGCTACTGTGCGAACAGTGAGCGGCCTGGTAGAAAAATAATAACTCTTGTTTTCGTATCAGACTCGTTGTGCTGATGCGGGCTTACCGGCTGCTCAAAAATCATCGCAAAAAAGTACGCTTTTTAGCGCAGCGTTATATGTTTAAATTTGAGTCATGCAGATTTTTATTAAGCGCGTGTATGATGACCCAAACTCAAAGATGGATTGAGGATACTGGTCGATCGACTCTGGCCGAGAGGGTTGTCAAAAGATAAAGCTGAGATCGACGTTTGGCTCAAATCGGTCTCTCCTTCCAATGAACTTCGCAAATGGTATCAGCATGATGCTGAAAAATGGCCGGAGTTTAAGCAAAGATATTTTGCTGAACTTGACGCAGCCAATGAAGCTGTAGATGAGTTACTGGGCTATGTCAAAAAACGCAATGTAACCTTCATGTATGCGGCCAAAGTGCCGGAGCATAACAATGCCGTGGCATTAAAAGAGTATATAAATTCAATTTTGTAACAGCATTCTATGGGCATAAAATTTCACTGCAAGGTATGCCGGGATATGCATAAATAAACCTGAATGCGTTTTGCGCTAATTGTTTAAAATCTAAAAAGTAAGATACGACAAATGGTAACGCAGCCCCAAGCGCTCCAGCGGCACGTTATGAAAAGGAATGGATCGGGACGCTGGAGTGTCAGGGGCTGCATTCCATGCTAGTGTATGAGAACGATAGAATCGAAGTGTCGCTAAAGTGGTCAGAACCATTTAATAAGCTGGCAGCACTTTAATAGTATTTTTCGGTAGTGATGTGCCCCGGTTCGCGCCGACGGTGTTTACGCATACCGCGTTTCTCCAGGCACTCGGTGACACTGCTGATCATTTCTGAATTACCACACATCATCACATGTGAATCCTTTTCATTGATAATAAGCCCTGTTTGCTGCTCCAGCGAGCCATCCTCGATACTCTGGGGAATGCGTTGTTGTATGGCACCAGTCATTACCTCCCGGGTAACAAAAGGCACATAAACGAACTGTTGAGGATTCTGTTGCTGCAGCTCTGAGATCTGCTGCTGATAACACAGCTCTGAAATCGTTCGTACGGAATATGCCAGCACGATTTTTTCAAAACGCAGCCATGGCTGGTGCGTTTTCAATATGGACAGGAATGGGCCGACACCGGTACCGGTCGCCAGCAACCACAGGTGCCGGCTCTGCGGCACTTCTTCGATGGTCAGAAAACCGTTGGCATTAGCCGTTACAAAAATCTCATCTCCCGCCTCGAGTTCGGCCAGACGTGAAGAAAATGGTCCTTCCGGTACGATATTGAAATAGATCTCCAGGCTGTCGTCTCCTGGTTTGCTGACCAGCGAATAAGGCCGGGTAATACGCTCACCGTCGACATCAATCCCCACACGCACGAACTGACCGGCGATAAAATCATTCAGTCCCGGCTGCATGCGTAACGAGAACAGCCGTTCATTCCACTGTATTTTTTCAACCACATTAGCTTTTAACCAGTCAGCCATTATTTCACCTCAAAGACGCATCAGACGCCGGTTTTTTACATTATTGCTAAACAGAGCAGCTGCGTTAAGACCGTAGATAGAGTTGCCCTGAATAGTCGTTATCGACATACTAAGGCATCTCCCGATCCGGAAAACCATACTCATGGTAACGTTACATCCATAATTTGAAAAGACGTGTAAAAGCCAGGCCATTACAAGATGTAGCATGTGAACGTTACAATCGCAGGGATTAAAAATAATTTAACGAGCTAATGCAATGTCATTGAATGAACTAAAGCGAGAGGACTTTCTTTACCAGCCCTGCTATTGTGAAGAAAACATCTGGCAGCTCTGCCAGCATGAACAGCTTAAAGAAAGCCATGTCATATTTATTGCCAGCAAGGGCGAGGTTTTTCCGATGCTGAATCAGCGTGCGACGGTGTATCCGCTGAAACCGGTTTTCTGGGACTACCATGTAGTATTGCTGGCGAAGGATGAAAGAAATCAGATACTGGATTTTGATACCTGTTTGTCATTCAGTACGGATGCCGCCGAATATTTTAGAAATTCATTTATGGATAACGCATTACTGAGTGCCGCTGAACAGCCGTGGTTCAGGGTGGTGCCGGCTGATGAATATACGGCACTGTTTTGTTCTGATCGAAGTCACATGAAAACCGTATCAGGCTGGCAGGCACTGCCGCCATCCTGGCCGCCTATCGGTAACGGCGCGCACAATCTTTCCAGTTTTACGGATATGAATAACAGCACGATTGGCGAAGTGCTGAGTTATGATGCCATGTTAGGAGTCTGTCGGATGTAGGATGAATTGGCTGCGGAAGTGGGAGAGTGGCCCAAATCTCCCCAATTTTTCGTTGCGTAGAATAACTATGCGCCTCAAAATCGGGAATAGTGTGCTCACTCTCCCACTCCCTCGCTTCAATCCCCCTAAACTCGACAGACTCCTGGGCGATTTTTTGAATGCAAGTAATTTGGCCAATGTTGAACTTGGTAATGGCTAGTTAGAAGAGCCCGCCTGTTTAGCAAAAGCAGCACGCAATTTTTCAACTCTATTCCGGTTTACCCCAAAATCAGAATGGCCCATTCGGGACGCTGAACGAATGGCGATGATGTTTTCGTCAGGGCGAAAATGCAGTTCCAGATCGTCGACGAAGCCGAACACTGCACTGCTACATTCAGCATGCAGGTAGTCGGGCTTCAGGCTGACGATTGTGGTGCGAGGCATTTCCGATACTGTCTGTTGTGCAATTTTCCAGGCATCGTCAGCGGGCAGGTTAAGCGCTAACGGGTGAACCCTGTGTGTCGCGTCAGAGGCATCGCTGGAGACGCAGTTGGGGGAGTCCGGGCAGGCGGCTAATTTGTTATCGCTGATGCCGAGATTGGCAGGGCGTTGGCCGGAGCAGGAAAACAGGGATATCAGCATAATTGAAATCAGGCCGTTACGAGTGACTGTTGTGGCAATGGTCATGATGTTACCTGATCATGATTAAAGAATTAGGTAATGATATTTAACTACATACTGAGTGTTAGTTTGCCGTGCTTTACGATAAAACTACGCATAGTGAATGTCCGGGTTTTATAGATGCTGTTGTATTGGCAGCAGCGAAATAATGGCTTTCCTGACACGCTGCCAAAAGTCACGTGCGGGCTGTCGGGTTCTGATTTCGTCCCGGTATTGCCAGATCAGTTTACCCTCTCCGTTGTACTTGACCTGCCAGTAGCTGCCGTTGCTAAGATCATCGATAAAAGCGTTGTGGACTATTCGCGTCAGTCCATCATTTTTAATAAACATGCCGATCTCGGTATTGAGAAATTCTGATCTCGGGTCCAGATTAAGCGTGCCGATATAAACCTCATCGGAATCATAAATTATCGATTTGGCGTGAAGACTAACAAAGTTGATCTGCGCTGAGGTGGTGGAAAGTTCAGGATGGTGCTCAGGCTCAGCCCGAAGCTCGTATAATTCGACGCCCATATTAAGTAACTGGTGCCGGTAGCGCTCATAGCCGGTAAAGATAGCGGTGACATCAATAGAAGCCAGGGAATTGGTCAGCACCTGAATGCGCACGCCGTTATCGCGTAGTGTTTTGAAAGAAGCCAGCAGGGACTGGCTGGGAATGAAGTAGGCGCTGATCACGGTGAGCTGTTTTGCGGTTTGGAGATTACGTTGGTTGAGTACCTGAGCCATGGACTCTTCCGGCGAAGACTTTTTAGCGGGCAGATCAAAAACTATCTCAACATGAGTCGAGATCAATCGGCTTTGTAGTTCAGAATCTTTGAGAAAATCATTCTTAATCGATTCGATACGCTGAATGATGTGCTGAGAATTCTGTAAGTTTTTGTTGAGGTGTTTCAGCATCCGGCGAAAATTCAGCCGCCCTGGTCGAAAGGCGATTAAACGCCACGCGGTTTTGGAAATAGGGCTGTTCCAGAATAGATCAAAGCTGTACGAAAATCGCTCAACGGCAGCACCACACACTACTAAATCAAGATCACGAAAGATGTAGGTTTTATCGAGACTGAAATACTCGTCGCCAATGTTACGGCCACCAATAATGGCGGTGAGATTGTCAGCAATGAGGAGCTTGTTGTGCATGCGGTGATTCAGGCGCTTGAGGCTCCACAGCAGTTCGAAGGTGCGAAAAAACTGGCTCGACCAGCGATGTTTGAAGGCATTAAAAATACACACTTCAATGTTTTTATGGCGATTCAGGGTGGCGATGCGACGGTCGGCACCGAGAGTATGAATATCATCAAGCAGCAAGCGTACCCGCACACCCCGGTCAGCCGCTTCGATAAGCTTGCTGATCAGCCACTGTCCGGAGATGTCCGCGTGCCAGCTGTAGTATTGCGCATCGATGCTGTATTGCGCATTTTCAATCAGGGCAACACGCCAGGCCAGGGCCTCGTCATTTTTGTGTATGGTCAGAAGTTTTGCGGCGCATAAGGCCTCGGCCTCGCCAGTAGCAGCGGCAGGCGCGGTGATGTCAAAGAGGTTCGCCAGGGGTACCGAATAATCCGGCTTGATGGCATAACTTCCGGCTTTGGGTTTACGAAAAAGCACGTCAGTAAAATGAAATCATAATTAGATTAATAAATACCTGAATGATTGTCGGATACATTGGGTAGTGTCATTGCTGGTTGAGTAGCAGCTATTGCGCGACAAAAATACCGGCGAGCATTTCAGTCAGCCGGGATTTTATCTGCTGAACTTCATTATCCCGATAAGGCTGTTTCCGGTTTGTGCCCCAGACCACACCCGGCCAGCAGAAATCATCGACACGTCGAGCTACCACGTGAATGTGCATCTGGCTGACAACATTGCCGATGGCGGCGATGTTGAGTTTATCGACCGCGTAATTCTGCTTGAGGTGATTGGAAATAATGTTTATCTCCTCCAGCAACTCGTGTTGCTGAGCCTGTGGCAGTTCATAAATCTCATAGGCAGTGGTCTCCGGCACGAGAATGAACCAGGGCAGCAGCGCATTGTTGAGCAACAGTAGGCGGGTGCTTTTAATCCGGCCCAGTACAAAACAGTCGCGCACCAGTTGCGGGTCGAGCTGAAAGTCGCTCATTGCGAAGCCTGCAGCGGTTGCACCAGAATCCAGGGCTTAACCACTACTGCCCACACTGTAGCATCATTTTCATACCAGATTTTTGCCTGCTCATCGGGCACGGGCATAACAAGTTTTTCCTGCATCCATTTTTCCACCATGGGTCTGTTGTCCTCGGCGAAACAGGTCGCGACTTCGACCAGATCCAGCTGTTCGGCGACGAAAACCGCCATGCCGCTGGCGAAGAAATATTGCAGCTCGTGCCAGGCGATTTTGGAAGTTTCCGCAACGATTTGCTGCTGGATGGAATCCGTTTCGATATCCGTCATAACTTTCGACCCTGTTCGAAGGCCTCGATCAGTGCCGCCTTTAATTCGGGTCGGGTAGACAGGTCGGTCACCGCCAGATGGGTGCGTGCGATATCGGTGATGGTTTCCAGAATACTCTCCTGCTGACAGGCCTGGGCAAAAGCGGCAAAGTCAAAATCGGTCTCATTCAGAAAGTGCCTGGCCATGCCTTCGGCATCGGAAAACCGCAGGGGCTGATCCAGCAAAACTTCGTACTCATAAGAGTAAATGTCGATGCTATTATTTTTGGCGAGCAACAGATGGAGGGCTTCATCAGAGTTTTCGGACCTTATGTGTTCATCCAGATCAATGACCATGGAGGGGGTATATTTCTCGCCTTTGAAGTAGAACTCGGCGCTGACTACAATGCTGTTGTTCATAATATAATCAGTCGGAAAATAAAGTTGGACGGGTAGGGCATGGAATTATACCTTCAGTATTTTCATTGCAGGTTCATTCAGAGCCGGGTCTTCATTAAAGCCGGAGACCAGCAACACGGTGTTACCGGTTTTGGTGAGGTGGCAATATTTGGAGATGGACTGACTGAGTGTTTTCCAGTCATGGGTCTGGTTCTCATCGGCTTCTATGGGAATAACGCCCCAGTGCAGGGCCAGTTTGCGGCAGATGTGGCTACGGGAAGAGACCCCGAGCAGAGGCGAGGTCGGCCGGCTGGCCGCGATAATCTGGGCGGTGGTGCCGCTGGCGGTGGGCACAATAATGCCCTGAAGTTTAAGATCCTGCGCCAGCGAGGTGGCTGCGGAGGCTACCGCTTTGCGTACCGAGATTCTGTCGGGATTGGTAACCTGATTGTCGCGGCCACCAAAATTATTGTGCTGCCATTGATGCGCTTCAATTTCGCGCAGCACCCGGTCCATCATTTTAACCGCCAGCACGGGGTATTTGCCGACCGCAGTTTCACCGGAGAGCATCACCGCATCGCTGCCCAAAAGCGCGGCGTTGGCGACATCGCCGACTTCTGCGCGGGTAGGGCGGGAATGTTCGATCATGGATTCGAGCATCTGAGTGGCAACAATCACCGGACAGTTACGCTCGCGAGCCATGCAGATGAGCTCTTTTTGAATCAGGGGCACCTGTTCGGCGGGAAGCTCGATTCCCAGATCACCGCGTGCAATCATAAGTCCGTAGGAGGCATCAAGAATGCTGTCGATGTTGGTGATCGCTTCGGGCTTTTCTATTTTTGCAATGATGGGAATCTGCACGCCATTTTTTTTCATGTAGCTATCCAGCACGAGAATGTCTCTGCCGTTACGCACAAAACTCAGCGCCACGAAATCCGCACCCAGCTCCATGGCAAGCTTGACGTCTTTCTTGTCTTTGGCGGTGAAGCTGGAAACAGACACTTTGGAGTCAGGCAGGTTAATGCCTTTGTTGTCTTTCAATATGCCGCCATGAATAACCTTGCAGCTGATCGTCTGGCCGGAGATCTTTTCCACCCGTAATTCGAGATTGCCATCATCAAGCAATATGCGCTCGCCCTTTTTGACATCTTTATAAAGCTGGGTGTACTGCGAAGCAATCACTCCCTCATCGCCGGTGGTGATGTCGCATCTGATCAGGGCCGTTGAATTTCTTTTCAGACTGATGCCGCCGTCTTTGAATTTACCGGTGCGGATTTTAGGGCCGCACAAATCCATGAGCACGGCGACATGCTGATTCATGCCGGCGGCGGTATCCCGCACCAGCTGGAAAGCATCTCGATGCTGCTGGTGATTGCCGTGTGACATGTTCAGGCGAAAGACATTTACCCCCGCCTTGATTAGTTTTTCCACCATGGAGGCGGTGCTGGTGGCGGGCCCCAGGGTGGCGACGATTTTTGTGCGGCGCCAGTACAGAGCCGTTTTTTCTAACTGATTTACATTCATACGGTTGTCCCGACGCGAAAAAATAGAGCGGCGGGTAATATAGCATTAAGCAGGCCATTTAATAACCGGCCTGCGATGACTCCGCGTGCTCTAAAGCACCGGAGCGACTGTTCGTTTTCGTTACAAGCGCGCCGGTGATCAGGCCACAGTCACCTGATCCGAGAGGTAGACGTCCTGAATGGCGTTGAGCAACTTGACGCCTTCGGCCATCGGTTTCTGGAATGCCTTGCGCCCCGAAATCATGCCCATGCCGCCGGCGCGTTTGTTGATCACCGCCGTGCGCACCGCCTGATGTAGATCATCTTCGCCCGAGGCACCACCGGAATTGATCATGCCGGTTCGGCCCATAAAACAGTTGGCCACCTGATAACGCACCAGATCGACGGGATGATCGCTGGTGAGTTTGCTGTAGACATCGGGGTGCGTTTTGCCGAAATTTAGGGCGTTATAGCCGCCGTTATTCTGCGCCTGCTTCTGCTTGATGATGTCGGCGTCGATGGTCGCCGCCAGATGATTGGCCTGACCGGTAAGGTCGGCGGCAACATGATAATCCACGCTTTCGTGTTTAAAGGCGCTGTTGCGCAGATAGGCCCAGAGCACGGTGACCATGCCGAGTTCGTGAGCATGCTGAAAGGCTTCGCTGATCTCCTGAATCTGCCGGCGGGATTCGCCTGAACCAAAGTAGACGGTCGCGCCCACCGCCGCCGCGCCCATGTCAAAAGCCTGCTCGACGCTGGCGAACAGGGTCTGGTCGTAGATATTCGGATAGCTCAGCAGCTCGTTGTGATTGATCTTGACGATAAAGGGAATTTTGTGGACGTAATCGCGCGCCACGCTGTTGAGCACGCCGAGAGTGGAAGCGACGCCGTTGCAGCCGCCTTCAAGCGCCAGCTCGATGATTTTGGCGGGGTCAAAAAACGCCGGGTTGGGCGCAAACGAGGCGCCCGCAGAGTGCTCGACGCCCTGATCGACCGGCAGCAGGGAGAGATAGCCGGTGCCCGCGAGCCGCCCGTGATTATAGAAAGCACTGAGGTTGCGCAGCACACCGGGCTTGCGGTTCTTGTGCGCGACGATACGGTCGATATAGTCCGGCCCCGGCGCATGAATGTTCTCTTTGGGTATGGTGGTGCAACGATGGTCGAGCAGCGATTCCGCTTCCTCGCCCAGCTGGCTTTGAATGTCGATCATAATGCGGGCTCCTTTGATACAGATAATTACAAGTTGTAAACAAGGCATTCAGCAGTGCGAGACACCCTGCGAATTTGTCTATTATCCTACACCCTCATGCGTATGAATGTACCTGCTGACTATGAGTGAATTCGACGCTGGCCCGGCGCAACCACTGCGTTGTTGATGTAGGTCAGAGCGAACCGAACGGGCAGGCGTAAACTTCGTTTAGTCAGTGATTTTTTAAGAAGCCGTCCATGAAAAGTATAAAAGCCATTGTGCTTGGCAGCCTGTTCATTGTAGTCGTAATATTACTGCTACAGCTGGCCTATATATTTATAGCCGTGGGCTACAATGCGCTGGCAAAAAGCTATCCCTACCTGCATGAGATCAGCGGCATTTTCAGATACCTTGTCGGCATTCCTGTGTTTGTGGTGATCATGTTTATCGGTGGCTACATCACCGCCGACATCGCCGGAGAAAGGGTGCTGTTGCATGCTCTAGCCGTGGGCGTATTAACCTCCAGTGGTATGATCATACCGACTCTGGAATATGCGAGTCTGACCATTACCGGTGTTGTAATATTTATACTGGCCGTAGGCGCGAGCATGGCAGGCGGATGGCACTGTCAGAAAGCTAATAAGGTGGCCGGACACGAATAAAACAGACTGCGATCAGCCTCCTAATGCTGACTTTTTTCCTTCAGGCGTTCCACGCGGGTAATCAGCGTGTCCACGGTTTCCTTCAGTAAATCCAGATCATCCACCGAGAGCTCATTCAGCTGCTCCAGATTGTATTCGATGGTATCGATGATTTTTTTATGCGGCAGCTGCATGGGCCGTGAGAAATAGGTGGTAATGGTAGCAACGATGGTGCCGAAAAAGAGCATCGAACCAATCACTATCCAGAGTCCTCCGATTAACTGGGCGAAGCCGGATGAAGGCGTATCGGCAATGCCCGCTGTGGAAAAGGCGGCGACGCCCCAGTACAGCGCCTCGCTGTATGAATGTAGAGTCGCCGCTTCAGCTCCCCGCTCGGCCAGATACAGGGCGGTGGAAAAAAGCAGCCAAAGAATGATTAAAAGATACACCATTTTGGTAAAGGGCGTATGCAACATGATTTCTCTGATGAAGCGCCTGAGTCGCGCGTGTGAACGTGGTGCTTGCATTATTTATTCCCTGTCAGCAGAAAAACGCGAGTAGTGTAATGCCCGTCGCTTAAAGCGAGGGCACAAAAATAACATCGCTATCGGGCGTGGTGAGTAGTGATCACGCCTCCGGCATGCTGTCGAAGAATTCAACCTGGCCGGTCTCCAGCGAATATTCAGCACCGACAACAATCAGCTTATCGGCGTCGATGAGTTGTTCGAGCAGTTCCGAGCCGTGGCGCAGATGGCTCACCGAAGCGCGGATGTTGGCGCGCACCGACTGCCTTACCAGCTCTTGATGGTCATTTTTGAGGTCTGTGGCCAGCAACGCCTCCACCGAGGGGCGAACTCGATCGACAATGGAGCGCACATTTCGCGACTGGTTTTCGCTCGGCTGCTGCAACGCTTCCAGTGTAGCCAGAATGGCACCACACTGAGAATGGCCCAGCACCACCACCAGCGGCGTGCCAAAACGCGAGGCGGCGAATTCGACACTGCCGATTTGCGAGGGTGCCACAATATTGCCCGCGACACGAATCACGAACAGGTCACCCAGCCCCTGATCAAAGACGATCTCGGCAGGCACCCGCGAATCGGAGCAGCCCAGAATGATCGCCAGCGGGGTCTGTTCTTTCGACAGTTCGGCGCGCTGGGAATCGCTCAGTGACAGGTTGTGGCATTCATTGGAGACAAAGCGTTGATTGCCTTCCTGCAGACGTTTGAGAGCTTCTCTTGCTGATATCATAAATTAGAATGTTCGGATTATTTTAATGGCCGCCGCAGTATTGGCGGTCGGAGGTTATACAGGTTTTTTACCGGGTGAAAATTTAGCACGGATTAGTATAAAAGATGAGAGTTATTGATCCTGCTCGAGCCGGTCCGATTCCGCTTTTTCTGCCGGCCAGACGACAAAGGCAAACGCCCAGATCATCAGAATGTTCACCATCGGCAGAAAAAGGCACAGTGCCCACCAGCGGGAGAAACCGGCCTTGTTCAGAATCGTGGTCGATAACAGCAGTAATATAATCAGAAAAGCCAGTTGCCAGAGATTGATAATCATAATTAGAGCCTTTTGGTCTGAGGTTTAATATTCCAGTCAGACACCGCCAGGATAAGGCAGCCGATGAGGAAACCAAAAAACGGAATCAGCACGATCAGGCTGAGATAGGGGTTCAGCCCGGCTCGGGTAAATATTTTCCAGAACGGCAGCAGCAGAAAGGCAGCGAGAAATAATACGCTGATAATAAGGGGTTCCATTTATAGCTCCTGATAGATCGGTTTAAGGTTAAGGGCGGCTCGGGGTTGCACTGTATCAGCGTTTGTAGCAGGCGGCTTAATAATGCACCGCCAGCCAGATGGTTTCGGTCTCTGAGGTGGTCCAGTCCACCCGGTGTTTAGTATGCGCCGGAATATTGACGAAATCACCCGCGCACAAAGTGATCGACGGCTTATCCGCAAAGGCCAGCGTGGCTTCGCCCTGGATCAGCATGACCCATTCATTTTCATTTTGATCATACCAGCCGGAGTCCGGCGAACTGTGGCCCCTGGAGACGATGCGTTCGATTTTTACCGCTTCATTATCAATCAGGCGAGTCAATATCTCGGCATCGAACTTTTCGGGAATGGCGTCGAATATATTGTTCATCATTACTACGGGCTCAATGCCCATTCAGGGCGTTAGCCGGGCACAGCCGGCGCGACGTATTAGTTATCGCGATATTCAGGCAAAGCCCCGGCTAGCGATACTGGCGCAAAGTGGAGATGAAATGCTGGCGATAATAGAGCGCGGCGCTGATGCCGTTGGCGCTAATGTCGATGATTTTCCAGCTGCTGCCCTGATTATTGCTCCGGGCTTTCATACGGAAATCCAGTTTGGCCGGGGGCTGGTTGGGGCTGTAGATGAGGGCGCTGACCACGGCTTCATCCTGGCTGCGATAGTTCACCGGTCTGAAGTTTACCCGCGTGGTGGCGGCATCATAACTGCCCAGATGGGTGCTGAGGCTGTTGAGAAAAGTCTTTTTGACCTGAGCTTCCAGCTCCTGCATGTTTTGTGCACTCATCTGGCGGGCAAACGGCCCGGCGATCCAGTAGGTCATCTGGTCGAAAGCAAAATGGGGAATGATCTCATTTTCAATAAAGCCGCGTAGCTGAGCGGGGTTACTCTGTTTATCGCCGGCACCAAACGCCTGAAGTTTTTGCAGGGCGTTCTGGATGGTCTGTACCGGGTTCACCGCAGGCTGAGGGGAAGGAGCGTAATAGCCGTTAAATGCGTGTACCGATCCGGTCACGCTCAATAAAAGAACAAAAAACAGGGATAAAGGATGTTTCATGATAAATCTCTTTTTGTTTGAATTGGGCGGAAAAAATCAGGCTCGATGCCGGTTGCTACTCAAACAGGAATCAGTGCGCCATGTTGAAAGCTAATCATAACAGGAAAGAAATGGCCAGAAGAAAAGACGGGAAAATCCGCCTGAGATTAAGTGCAGCCTGACTGTGGAGCATGACCATGCGTTGAGGCTGAGACACGACCGGCTAATTTGCGCAAAAGATTCCCTATAAAATAGTTAAGCTGTAAAATTTAGGTTTATCTAAATTCAAGCGGAGCAGCACCCTCATGGGCAGAGCCTACCAAAATCGTAAAGAATCCATGGCCAAAACTTCGGATGCCAATGCCAGGGTCTACAGTAAATATGGCCGGGAGATCTACGTCTGTGCCAAAGCCGGCGGCACCGATCCGGAAGGTAATCTGGCCCTGCGCCGACTGATCGAACGCGCCAAAAAAGACCAGGTGCCCAGCCATGTGATCGAAAAGGCGATCAGCAAGGCCAAAGGTGGCGGCGGCGAGGATTTCTCCCCGGCGCGGTATGAAGGTTACGGCCCGGGCAGCTGCATGGTCATCATCGACTGCCTCACCGATAACCCCAACCGCACCTTTGGCGATGTGCGGCTCTGCTTCACCAAAACAAAATGCAAGATCGGAACCCAGGGTGCGGTCAGCCACATGTTCGATCATGACTGCATTCTGGCTTTTAAGAGCGACGACGAAGAGGCGGTGCTGGAAGCATTAATGCTGGCGGACGTGGATGTCACCGACATCGAAAACGAGGGCGGCATCATCACTGTCTTCGCACCCCACACCGAATACGCCAAAGCCAAGCAGGCTCTGATTGATGTTTTCGGGGAAATTGATTTTGAAGTCGATGAAATCCAGTTTCTGCCCAAAGCCACCACCGCGATCAGCGGTGATGATGTTGAAATGTTCAACAAGTTTATGGAGATGCTGAACGATCTGGATGACGTGCAGAATGTCTATCACGACGCCGAACTCAGCGAATCGTAGCCCAAGAGATGCAGGCACCGATAATCGGGTTCAGGGCATCACTGCCCGTTCATTTTTCTTGCGCAACGGGCAACGATAAAACCAGCTGATACCGTATTAACAGGTTTCTTTTAAATAAAACCTGAAGCGACTTTACCGCAATTACCAGCCCCAGCCGCCGGGGTAGCCGTAGCCACCATAGCCGGGATAATTGTAAGCGGTGTTGTAAGCGGGGTAACCGTAACCGCTATAAGCAGGATAACCACCACCGTAAGCGCCGGGATAGCCGTAGCCTCCATACGCGGGGTATCCACCATAACCGCCGTAACCGGGATAACCATAGGGCCCATAACCGTAGGGACCGTAGTAGTCATTATCGTCAAAGATCTCTTCCGCCCAGTACATGGGCGTCCAGACCGGCCAGTTATTCCAGCCGTTTCCCCAGCCATTGTTATTGTTGCCCCACCAGGCAAAACTGGATGAGGAAAAGAGCAGTAACAGTGTAGCCAGCATTAATTTTGAATGTGTTTTCATCGCGACCCCCAGAATAAAATAAGACCAAAGGAAACAACCATTTAAATTTTGCAACATTATTATTAATATGTATAGGAGATAGATCAAAAAAGCAAAAGATGGGAGCTGAAAAATCCTGCCCTCATTGAGGAGTGCAAGTCATGACAGATATAAAATCGTTCGGGCTGATGTCCCGGTTGCAACAGCGATACGGTCACTCTGCTGATAATGAAAATTTACCAACTAAAAGGTTTGCCGGTAATCGTGCAGGATAAGTGAATTGAGGTCATTACAGAGCATTGATATTGAGCCTGCCCGATGGCATTAAATTACCTTCAATGCAGCGTAGTTTTTAAAAACGGGGGAGGGTGTAATATCAAAACATGTCGGTTAGCTCAGCCTGAATCCGTGGCTTAACTGCGGCGTCTGGCACAAGCTCCTGGCTCCACAGCGGATCAAAAAATGCCCGCTTAACCTAAGGGTAAAGCCAAGATTTTTTGAAACCCATGCGAGACCAATATCTTGCACCATCCATCCACGTTTAAACCACGGATTCAGGTCAGTATAAAAAGAGGAGAATGTTTAATGAAGCTGCCTTTAGAAATAACCTTTCGAGATATACCAAAATCCGATTTTGTCGAAGCCAACATCAGAGAAAAAGCCGCCAAACTGGATACCTTTTATGATCACATCATGGCCTGTCGTGTAATCGTTGAGTCGCCCCATTCGCACAAGCACAAAGGCACGCTGTACCACGTCATTATTGATGTCACCGTGCCCGATGGCGAACTGGTGGTCGACCGCGCACACAATGACAACCACGCGCATGAAGATGTCTATGTCGCCATCCGGGATGCCTTTGATGCCATGCGCAGGCAGCTCAAGGCTTATGCCAGCAAACGTCGCGGAGACGTCAAGCACCATGAGGCCCCGCCCCACGGCAATATCTCCAGTTTGCACCCCGAGCAGGATTTCGGTCGAATCATGACCAATGACGGTCGCGATATCTATTTCCATCGTAACAGCATCATTAACGCCGAGTTTGATGAGCTGGATGTGGGCGAAGAGGTCAGGTTTTCCGAGGAAGCCGGTGAAGAGGGGCCGCAGGCCACGACTGTTCAGGTTGTCGGCAAGCATCACATAGTGGGCTGAGTGATTCGGAGCAAGCAGGGGATATGACAGCAGGGCGATACTGTAGTCGGGAAGTGATTGTCACCGCGCCGGAAACTACGGCGACGGCAGCCGCACAGCTGATGTCCTGCCATGTGTGTGCTCATGGCGGATATTTTATCTGCTCAGATTAATCGCCCTGAGAAATGATTCGTAGAGTTCGCCTCGCCCGGCCTCGTCAAAAATCATCGCCTTCACGTCGCTGCAAACATGCGCTAAATATAAAGCCGGCGAGGGCATACGGCTGACCGACTGGCAAGTATATTAATTGCCAGCATTTAAAGTTCTCAAATGCTCATCAATCGTGGCGGTAAATAACCGGTACTGCTCCTCAGACATATAATGCGCAACTTCCAGAAACCCATAGTTGGCGATATCGACATGCAGTTTTGCATTGTGCCTGTCCCCTTTTAAGGCGCACTCAATAGCCGCATGGATATGTTCCCAGACACTGCGCTGAAGTTTATCTTTAATCGAGACATGCAGTTCAGTGTCATTCGCTTTTGTCTTTAAGTATTTTGCAAGTTCATTGAGCTGACGGGTATTAACTGCGTAGTGTGGGTTTTTATCCGTTTCGCATTCTGTCTGGAAAGGATAAGGAGCATCGAAGTTTTCAGTAGCCGGATGATGAACCGTGGCGGCGCTGACTGGATGCGAAGTGATGACGACAGCCCTGGACGCTTCATGGTCAATGATTATATTGTTAATGTATTCAGACAGGGAGGATCGTATGTCAGTGGCATGAATACTGCCGCAATAATGAGCCTGGTTATGATAACCGTGCATGCGCTTATACAACTGAGCTAAAGCAAGCTGATCATAAAATTGTTTTAATTCATTAATTAAAGCGCTTAGAGATTTTGATATGATCATCGTAGTTGTCCGAGATTTACAGTGAAAAAACGACAATTCGGCTTCCCGAGCCGGAATGAATTCATATACGACTAAATGGTTTTCCAGTTCTGATGAGCTATATGGTCAGCTTATGGATAAAAAATGTCAATGAACAGTAAAGCTTTAATATACAACTGCAGCGATGATGTTTTATATAAACCGGATTAATTTGGCAGGTAAGTTGTGCAACCGAAAAATTATTTGAATAATTTTCAACCGGCATAAATCTAATTAAGTAATTAATGTGTCAATAACATTTTGTGTGCTATGTTCATCTTTAGTGGATTTTCCATAAGGTGAACTGGATGCGGATGGAAGAACAAAAACTACAAAAATCATCATCACCTGAAGTGCAGGTCTGTAGCATCGAACCGAACCGGATAAAAATAAAAACCTGGATCGGGGTAATGCTGGCCATCTGGAGCACACTGATGCTGGCCTCGTTTTTATGGAATGACCAGCAGGTTCGTACCCTCATCATGGAGCAGGCCGGCTCCGATTTGCAGGCGAGCTTTCACAAGGATCTGATATTTCGTAAGTGGGCAGCAAAACACGGCGGGGTTTATGTCCCGGTCACCGAGGAAACTCAGCCTGATCCCTACATCGACTATATTCCCGAACGCGATGTGGTCACCCCCTCGGGGCGGGTGCTGACGCTGATCAATCCGGCATTGATGGTGCGGATGTTCAACGAAATGGGGCATGAGAGCAATAAAACCCAGGGGCATATCAGCAGCCTGCGCCCGCTCAATCCTGCTAACAGCCCTGATCCCTGGGAAGCACAGGCGCTTGAGCTCTTTGAAGATAACACCAGACAGGTCACCGAAATCACCGAGGTTTCAGCCATTAATGGTGAGCCTTACCTGCGCCTGATCCATGTTATGAATATGAGCGCCAAGTGCCTGCTCTGTCACCAGCAGCAAGGCTACCAGTTGGGGGATGTGGCCGGTGGCGTGAGTGTATCGGTACCTTTAGCGGAGCTCGAGCAGATGGCCGATAACAAGGTAACCCGGATCGGCATCGGTCACGGCGTGTTATGGGGTTTCGGTATCATGGGTATCCTCTTCGGTGGCCGCCAGATAAGCCGGAGCGCGGAAGAAAATAACCTGGCCTATATGGCCTTGCGCGAAAGTGAAACCCGCAGCCGCGATATTCTCAGCACCTCACTGGATGCGGTTATCACCATTAATGCCCGGGACAGGGTGACAAAGTGGGACACCAAAGCCGAAGCCATTTTCGGCTGGACAGCGGCTGAGGCCATCGGCAACAATCTCGCCGAACTGATCATTCCACCGCGTTACCGTCAGCAGCATCTGGACGGCATCAGGCATTTTATTGATACCGGCGAGGGCAGGGTATCGGGCACCCGCATAGAGGTGTCAGCGCTCAGAAAAGACGGCACCGAGTTTCCTATAGAGCTCACCATAGCGCCGATTATGGTGGATGGCGAGCCCGCGTTCAGCTCATTTATCCGCGATATTACGGAGCGGCAGGAATCGGCCGCGCAAATTTACAACAACTATCATTCGCAGCGGGTGATTTCTGCGGTGCTGGAGATTTCATCGCGTTCCGTACCATTCAGTGAGAAACTGAAACTGTCGCTGGACGCGATATTATCTACACCCTGGCTGACCCTGCAAGGAACCGGTCTGATATTTTTAGTCGAGGATGATTCGCAGGACACTCTGGTGCTGGCAGCGCAGCGAGGCGTGTCCGAGTGCATACAGAAAAAATGCCGTCGCGTGAAATTTGGTGAATGCCTTTGCGGCGAAACGGCGCGGACGCAACAGATCGTGTTTAAATCATGTCTGGACAGCGATCACACCATACACTATGAAGGCATGGAAGAGCATGGCCATTATTGCATCCCCATTAAGGCGGAAAACCAGCTGGTCGGCGTGCTTAATCTTTATCTGGATCACGGCCATGAGAAGATCGATGAAGAACTGAAGTTTCTGGACATGATCGCCAACACCCTGGGTAACATGTTTAAGCAAAAGCAGAATGAAGAAAAACTTCTGCGTTACGCCTATTACGATAAATTGACGGCGTTGCCCAACCGTACCTTGTTTATCGACCGCCTAAACCAGTGTATTAAGCAGGCAAAACGTTACCCTTCCTATATGTATGCAGTGCTGTTTCTGGATCTTGATCGCTTTAAAAACATTAATGACAGTCTTGGCCATGTGATTGGCGACCAGGTGCTCAACCAGGTTGCGGAACGTATACAGGATTGCGTTCGCCAGGTAGATACGGTGGCAAGGCTGGGGGGTGATGAATTTGCAATTCTGCTGGATGAAATTAAGGATATTTCAGATGCCTATTACACCGCCGATCGCATTCATCAGGAACTGGTCAATCCCTTGCAGCTGGCGCGGCATGAGGTATATACCTCAGCCAGTATCGGCATAGTTCCCGGCCTAATCAGCTATAACTCCCACAGTGATCTGCTGCGCGATGCTGACATCGCCATGTATCGGGCCAAACATAAAGGCAACGGCCGTACCGAAATCTTTGACGAAGACATGCACGTGCAGGCCGTTACAATGCTGAATATTGAAAATGAACTGCGTCGAGCGGTCGAACGCAAGGAGTTTTTTATCGAGCTGCAGCCGATAATCTCGACCGAGTGGAAACGGATTATCGGCTTTGAGTCATTGCTGCGCTGGAATAATCCGGAGCGCGGTCTGGTCTCTCCGATGGACTTTATCCCCATCGCGGAAGAGACCGGGCTGATTAATGAAATCGGCTTCTGGGTGCTGCAGGAGTCGTGCCGGCAGATCAAGCAATGGAATGACCGTTATCCCGAACTGCCACCGGCCTACGTCAGCGTTAATCTGTCATCGGTGCAGTTTCTGAAGAAAGATCTGATCAGCAATATAGACCGTTTCCTGAAATCTATCGCCTTTGATAACAATGCCCTGCGGCTTGAAATTACTGAAAGCGTGCTGATGGAAAATCCGGAAGCGGCGGCGCAGATGCTGCGGGATTTGAAAAGCCGGAACATCCGTTTGTATCTCGATGATTTTGGCACCGGCTATTCCTCACTGAGCTACATTCACAACTTCCCCTTCGATACCATTAAAATCGACCGCAGTTTTGTCTCCAAGCTTTGCGACGGGGAGAAACACATTGGCATGGTAAAAACCATCATCGCAGTGGCCAAAAATTTCGGCATGGACATCATCGCCGAGGGCGTGGAAAACAGAGAGCAGCTGGTGATATTACAGGAGCTGGGCTGCCATAATATTCAGGGCTACTATTTCTCCAAACCGGTGGCGGTGGCCGAAGCAGAAAAGATGCTGGCCAGTCGCTTCTATCCTGAGACCTGAATCCGTTACTTAACCGCGGCGTCTGGCACAAGCTCCTGGCTCCACAGCGGATCAAAAAATGCGAACAAATTCAGGTATATTTTTCATCAATGATTTCACGCGTGTTTTTTGAAAAGGCTGAGTTTATAGGGCAGTAAACAGAAAATAACTGCAATTATTCAATGTGAAATAAAGTTTATTCATCCTTTATCAAGTTGAGCTGGATCAGATAAAGAACGCAATAATTATAAGCTGGAGTGCCATGACAGATAAATTCAAAAAACCGGTGCTGGGTTTTGCCGCCTACAGCGGTACCGGGAAAACCACCCTGCTGGTAAAGGTGCTGCCTCTGCTCAAAGCCAGGGGTCTGCGGGTGGCGATGATAAAACATGCCCACCATGATTTTGATATCGATCAGCCGGGTAAAGACAGTTACGAGTTGCGCAAGGCCGGAGCCGAGCAGATGCTGATCGCTTCGAACTTCCGGCGGGCGCTGATGACGGAAACACCCGCAGGCGCGGAGCCACAACTGGTCGAGCTCATGGCGGAGCTGAATCTGGATGACCTGGATCTGGTTCTGGTAGAAGGCTTTCGGCATCACTCCTTTCCCAAAATTGAACTGCACCGGCCATCGACCGGTAAGGACTTAATCTTTCCCGGTGACAGAGATGTCGTGGCCGTGGCCTGTGATGCGGTAATTGAGACCGGCGCACTGCCCCTGCTCGATCTCAACAGTGCGCAGGCGGTGGCCGACTTTATCGTCAGCTGGCTGTCGGGTCAGTGATCCGTACAGGAATGTCCTCTGCAGAAAAAGAAAAACCGGCACCGACTTCATCCTGATTAAGAGTGGCATTCAGCGATGCATGGGTAAATGTTGGAATAAACAGACTAAAGTGATGTAATAGCCCCATTTTACTGACAATCGAGAGAACGTAATGAGCAGAGAAATAATAGCAAGCAGCGACGCGCCACAGGCCATTGGCACCTATTCACAGGCGGTGAAGGTGGGGTCGACGGTGTACCTGTCCGGGCAGATTCCGCTGGTGCCGGCCACCATGGAAATGGTCGAGGGTGATATCGAAGGGCAGATTCGCCAGGTGTTCGATAATTTGCTGGCGGTCGCCAGAGCGGCGGGCGGCGATTTCTCGGACATCGTCAAGCTCAATATCTTTCTGCTCGATCTGGGCAACTTCGCCATCGTCAACAAAGTGATGGCCGAGTATTTCACCGAACCTTATCCGGCCAGAGCCGCCATTGGTGTGGCCGCGCTGCCCAGGGATGCGGGCGTGGAAATGGATGGAGTGATGGAGCTGGGCGACTAGGAATCTCCGCGTTGAAACAGGCCGGATAGTTTGGACAAGTTATGACTCAGGATGAAAGTTTCGAATACCAGTCGGTGCAGACGCTGAAAGGCGTGGGGCCTGCGGTCGCCATCAAGCTGGAGAAACTCGGCCTCTATACGCTTCAGGATGTACTTTTTCATCTGCCCCTGCGCTATGAAGACCGTACCCGCGTGGTGCCGATCGGTGCTCTGCAACCGGGTCGGCAGGTGGTCATCGAAGGCGTTATCGAGCACAGCGAAGTGCGCCTCAGCCGCAAGGGCAAAAGCTGGGGTAAGGGCAGAGCCGGTAGTGGCCGTTCATTGCTGTGCTATCTGGCCGATGCCACCGGTGGCATCGTGCTGCGGTTCTTCCACTTCAGTGCCAGCCAGCAGGCAAGCCTGGCCGCAGGCAAGCGCATTCGCTGCTTTGGCGAAGTCAGGTACGGTGCTGGCAGCCTGGAAATCGCCCACCCGGAATATCAGTCACTGACAGAGCACGAACAGCCACCCATGCAGACCACCCTGACGCCGGTGTATCCAAAAACCGAAGGGGTTCACCAGACTATGTTGAGAAATCTGGCGGCGCAGGTATTAACGCGACTGCGCGATGAGGGCGTGCCCGAATGGCTGCCGCAATCGCTGCTCAGGGAGAAGGCTTTCCCCGGCCTGTCGCAGGCGCTGGAAATGGTACACCATCCCGATGCCGGAACTTCATTGCGCAGTATCGAGGCGGTGCAGCATCCCGCGCAGCAACGGCTGATTTTTGAAGAACTGGTCGCCTATCGTCTGAGCATGTTGCAGTGCCGGCAGCAAACCCGACAAAACCAGGCGGCAGCCTTTGTCACAAAAGGTGAGACGCTGAACAGTTTTGTCAAAACCCTGGGCTTCGAGCTGACCGGGGCGCAGAAAAAAGTGGTGCGGGAGATCATCGCCGACCTGAAAAACAGCATACCGATGATGCGCCTGTTACAGGGCGATGTCGGTTCGGGAAAAACTGCCGTGGCCGCCTGCGCCGCGCTGGCGGTGGTCAACCGGTCGGCTCAGGTGGCGATAATGGCGCCCACCGAAATCCTGGCCGGTCAGCTGTATGAAAACTTTAATACCTGGTTCAGCGACTGGTTCGGTAACGAATTGAAGTCTGCGGAAAACAGCGCCCCGCAAGCCTGCCTGCTGCTCACCGGTAAGGACAAGGGCAAGCCCAGAGAGGCCAAACTGGCGCAGATAAAACAGGGTGGTGTTCGTATCGTCGTGGGCACGCACGCGTTGTTTCAGGATGATGTGGCGTTTAATAATCTGGCACTGGTCATCGTCGATGAGCAGCACCGCTTTGGTGTGCATCAGCGGCTTTCACTGCGCGAAAAGGGCGCTCGCGGAAAACGAGTTCCGCACCAGCTGATCATGACCGCGACCCCCATTCCACGCAGTCTGGCGATGACCGCTTATGCTGATCTGGACTACTCGGTGATCGACGAGCTGCCCGCCGGGCGCAAGCGGATCTCGACCGTGGTGATTGCCGATCAGCGCAGAGACGAGGTGATTGCGCGCGTCGCTGAGGCCTGCCGCAACGGCGAGCAGGCCTACTGGGTATGCACCCTGGTGGAAGAGTCCGAGGTTTTGCAGTGTCAGGCCGCCGAAGCCACCGCCCAGCAGTTACATCAGGATCTGCATGATCTGAATATCGGTCTGGTGCATGGCCGGATGAAGCAGGCAGAAAAGGATGCCGTCGTGGCGCGATTCAAGGCTGGTGAAATCAACCTGCTGGTCGCCACCACCGTCATAGAGGTGGGCGTGGATGTGCCCGGCGCTTCGCTGATGATCATTGAAAACGCCGAGCGCCTGGGGCTGTCGCAGTTGCACCAGCTGCGCGGGCGCGTCGGGCGCGGCGAGAAACAGAGCGCCTGCGTGCTGATGTATCAATCGCCGCTGTCAGAGAAGGCCCGGCAACGGCTGGCGATTCTGCGGGAAAACAGCAGCGGCTTTATCATCGCTCAGAAAGATCTGGAAATGCGCGGCGCGGGCGAAGTGCTGGGCACCCGCCAGACCGGCGTGGCAGGCATGAGAATCGCAGACGTGCTGCGCGACGAATTCATGCTGGAGGAAGTCAGGGAGGCGGCAACGCAGATTCAGCAGCAGTCACCGCAGAGTATCGCGCCGCTGATAACGCGCTGGCTGGGACGCTCACAACAGTATGGTTCGGTGTGATTCCAGTGAATCGCTGGATCATTGCTGGCTGTTCGTCTATGTATAAAAGCTGATAACAATAATGTTGCCTTAGCTCATGCTTAATTTTTTCAGAAACAGATATCCACCCGAAGTCGAAGACGAAATAGATGACTATGCCGAGGCTGTGCGCGAGACCCAGAAGACCCGATTAATCGAGAGCTCCGGTTTCAGCAACCTGGCAAGCCTGCTGATGGCCATCACCTGGGTTGGTCTGGTCTGGGGGAAATTGCCGCCGGTCGTGCTGAGCGTCTGGCTGGCAATGATGGTGGTGCTGTTTTTTATCTGTGCCGCCATTCAGCATCTGAAGCTGTATAAACGCGACGATTTTTACCTGTCTGCTGATGTGGCCAGGCGCTGGTATTTTCTGGCGGTGATATTCGTCGCCATGGGTTGGGGCATCGCCTCCACTCTGATGTTCCCCTACAAGCAGATAGAGCAGATAATCCTGGCCTTCATTCTGGTCGGGGTCTCGGCCAGCGGCATCAGTTATTCCAACGTGGCCTGGGTTTATTCTGCCTACGTGGGCTTTATTCTGGTGCCGCTGGCGGTGCGACTTTTTTATATCGGCGGCGAGGTTTATTACGCCCTGTCGGCGATGACGGCTTTCTTCCTGGGCGCGATTATTGTCGCGGCCTACCGCATTAATAAGTCCTCAACAGATGCTCTGAGACTGTCGCTGAAAAATGCCGACCTGATCAAGAATCTCACCCGAGCTTCCAGCGATATGGAAAAACTTAACCACTCGCTCACGACCGAAATCGCGCACGTTAAAACGGTGGAAGAGCAGCTGATGAAAGCTAAGGAGCATGCCGAAAAAATGAGTCGGGCCAAGGGTGATTTTCTGGCCAATATGAGCCATGAAATTCGCACCCCCATGAACGGAGTCATCGGCACCCTGCAACTGCTGGAAGATACCCGGCTGAGCAGCGAGCAGTATGAATATGTCAACGTGGCCTACAAATCGGCCGATGCTCTGCTGTCGATTCTCAATGACGTGCTCGATCTTTCAAAAATCGAGGCGGGTCAGCTCAGCTTTGAAGCCATTCCCTATGATCTGCGTGAGATAGTGAATGATGTGGTGGTGCTGTACGCGCTCAAAGCCGAGCAGAACGGGATTTACCTGAACAGTGAAGTTGACGAAGGCGTACCCGAGCGGGTGATTGGTGATCCCACGCGCATGCGGCAGGTGCTGGTGAATCTGATTTCTAATGCCATCAAGTTTACCCATGAGGGTGGCGTGAGTGTGCGCATCAAGCTCAAGCTCAAGGATGAAAATGAGGCGCTGATTCGCATTGAGGTGGAAGATACCGGCATCGGCATCCCCCTGCGCAAGCATCACAAGCTGTTTCTGGCGTTTTCACAGGCGGATGGTTCCACCACCCGCAAATATGGTGGCTCCGGTCTGGGGCTGGCGATTGTGCGCCAGCTGGTGGAGCTGATGCACGGCAACCTCGGGGTCGACAGTGAACCGGGCAGGGGCTCAAAATTCTGGTTCGTTATCCCCGTGAATATCGCCAGTGAGGCGCAGTTAAAACAGATAAAGCCGGTCGTCATCGATCATCGATATGAACTGAGTGGGCGCATACTGCTGGTTGAAGATAACCCCATTAATCAGATGGTGGCGAAAAAGATGCTGGAGAAAATCGGGCTCAAACCGGAGCTGGCGAAAGACGGTGTGGAAGCCCTGGAATGTCTGAGCAGGGAGAGCTTCGATGCGGTTTTGATGGACTGCCAGATGCCGAATCTGGATGGCTACGAGGCGACTCGATCGTGGCGTGAACAGGAGCGCCTCGCAGACAACGGCCATCTGCCGATTATCGCGATGACGGCCAACGTAATGGAGGGTGATCGGGAGCGCTGCCTGGCAGCGGGTATGGACGATTATCTGGGCAAGCCGGTCAGGCAGGCCGAACTGGGCAGCATCTTGCAGCGCTGGCTGAAAACGGAAAAAGAGTAGTCGGCAGTTATCAGCCAGCGGTTATCAGTAGACAGTTAAAAGCTATAAACTGTGCCGCTGATAACAGCCGGTGTGCTTTCGTGGCTGTTTAGAGTTTCAGCTTTATTAAAAACAGGTACGCTCATGAGTTCAAGCCATCTTGCACAGCGCTGGTATCGGCGCCGGCAACTATTCTCGAAAAATTTATCCACCGAACTGCGTTCATGGCTGTTTGATGTCTCCTCATTAACGGCCAGATTGATCCGCCATGGCGGTGGTGATTTTCATGTAGAGGTGCTGTCGCAGATGGTCGGGCGCGTCACGACGGATGAGGCCAGGGCGCTGAATATGCCCCTCAGCCGGTACGCCCTGATCCGGCAGGTGCATCTATTCTGTGGTAACAGGGCGGTGGTCTACGCCCGCACCGTCATCCCCCTCAGCACCCTTAAAGGTGCCGAACGCCGTTATGCCAGTCTGGGCAGCCGGCCGCTGGGAGTGATGCTGTTTGCCGACCGCAGCATGCGGCGTGAAGAGATCATGGTCAGCCGCCTGAGCCCCGAAAGCACGCCCTATGAAAAAACCGGGGCAGAGGGTGAGGCACTCTGGGGGCGGCGTTCGCTCTTCCGCGTGGGCGGAAAACCGCTGCTGGTGAGCGAGTATTACCTGCCGGGATTACTGGCCTGAGTCCGTCCCGGTCGACGTTTCGGCCGCTTTAACTTCAGTCATTTTTTGAATAATGACGGGTGTTAGCGGCGCATCCTGAGAGAAAGGCCCCGCAGACCCGGTCTGCACGCTGGCCATGTTATCGATCACCTTCATGCCGCTCACCACCTTGCCGAATACCGCATATCCCCAGCCGCTCATATTTTTGCCGGTGTGATCGAGCATGGTGTTGTCCGCAGTATTGATAAAAAACTGACTGGTAGCCGAGTGCGGCGCGCTGGTGCGGGCCATGGCAATGGTGCCGCGCAGGTTTTTCAGGCCGTTGTAGGCCTCATTAGGGATGGGTCGCTGCATCTCAACTTTTGCATAATCAGGCGTATAACCACCGCCCTGATTCATAAAGCCGCTAATGATGCGGTGAAACAGGGTACCGTCATAAGTACCGGCATTGGTATAGCTGAGAAAATTCCTGACCGTCTCGGGCGCTCTTTCCGGATACAGCTCCAACAGCACCTCGCCCATGCTCGTTTCCATTCTTACATTGACGATGGCGCCGGTCTCGGTCGACTCGGGCGCGATTGCAATCTCTGAAGATTCTGCAGTCTCCTCGTCGATCAGCGTTGAATAGGTGCCAGCCATTTCGTTGAACAGCAAACCGGAGCCCAGAGCCAGAAAGAGGGCGATGGCGGCAAAGGTATATTTTTTCATGATAACGATTTCTTTGGTGGATAAAGGTGCGGCTAATTTAGCTGAAAATCGCCGTATTGTCAGCAGGTGAGTTAATCAGTTTCAGCAGCCCGGGGCCGGTCAATGCCCACCGCGCGCACGAACAGCGTCACCAGCTCTCGACTGAGCTCATTGAGACTGACGTCTATCAGG
This sequence comes from Gammaproteobacteria bacterium, assembly GCA_024636785.1. Classification (GTDB taxonomy): domain Bacteria; phylum Pseudomonadota; class Gammaproteobacteria; order SZUA-229; family SZUA-229; genus LH-M37. The sequence continues at coordinate 13,997 of JAGXGK010000007.1, read as the reverse complement.
CGATCCTGAGGTTGCAGGTATTTTTGCAGTAGAGCTTCGCGCACCATGCCCTGAAACATCAGGCTGGCAGTGAGAATCTTGATTTCACGGTCATCAATATCATAGGCCAGAAGTTCATTCAGGCTGAAATTGATATAGTCGTTGAAACTTTTCCAGCGGTTTTCAAAAAACTCACTGGTGGCCGAGTTGCCGTCCAGCAGGCTCTGCATTTCGATGCGCAACAGATTGGGGTTTTCGTCGATGCTGTGGATGAAAACTTCGGTCATGCTGATTAACACCTCTTCGAAGCCGGCACCGCTGTTGATAACCGCCTCTACATAGCTTTCCCGTTGTGACGAGAGCTCGCGTAAAACGGCGTCATAAAGCGCCTGCTTGGATTCGAAATGACGGTACAGAATGGCGGGACTAACATTAACAGCACGGGCGATTTCATCGATAGAAACGCCGTGAAATCCTTTTTCGGCAAACAGCCGTTGAGACTCCTTGAGAATTAACAGCCGTCGCTCAGGGCCTGGTAAGCGTGTGCTCATGGCAAAACAACCAGCAGACCCTGATCAGCGGAAGTGATTAAGACTTCTTAATCATAAAGACGAACTTGCCGCCTTCTTCACCACTGGAAACCAGCTCGTTACCGGTCTGCTTACAGAAAGCTTCAAAATCTTTTACTGAGCCTGGGTCAGTAGCGATGATTCTGAGAGTTTGATTGGCTTCCAGTGCAGCCAGAGCTTTCTTGGCACGCAAAATGGGAAGGGGGCAGTTCAGGCCGCTGGCATCCAGTTCTGAATCATAGTCGCTCATAATAAACCTCTTAATTGGGGATCGTTGGTTATCACTAAAGATAGTGAACGGTGACTAACTTATGCCACAAGCCGAATCTTGTCAAGAAAATCAGGGTTAATAATCACTCAGATTTGAGCCACCAGCATGTTATCGACAACCTCAATAACGATTGCACTCAGGCTCTCGCCGACACAGGGGCCGTGAATGCAGCGCCCGCTGTCGATCTCGAACAGGGCGTCATGGGTGGCACACTGGATAAAGGCCTGGTCGAGATCCAGAAAGCGATCCTCCTGCCATTCCAGATTGATGCCGGTGTGGGGGCAGCGATTGATAAATGCGTAAAACCCCGCGTTCTTGTGTACCACGAAAATTTCGAGGCTCTGTCCGTTATCGTTCAGCTGAAAGGATTTACTGCCGGGATCGGGTATTTCGGAGATGTCGCAGAGATTGGTAGTCATAGGGAATGTTGTATTAACGGCTTAAACAATAGCAATTATGTGTAAGATAACACGATTATAAATGCATGAATATTCATGCATAACGTGTGATGATTTATGAATATGAATATTAACAATATAACGCTCATTGATCTAATCATGCTGGCACTGCTGTTGCTGGCCGTGGTGCTGCTATGGCGCATGCGCGGGCAACAGCTGCGCACCGATATGCGCAACGAGGAACAGAACCGGCAGTTCCAGAATATTGAAGCCCGGCTGCGGGAAAGCCGTGAATCGCAGCTCAACAGTCTGGCCGCCATGCAGGGCAAATTTGAGCAGCGCTTCGGCGAAATGCAGCACAGCATTGAGAAGCGACTTGGCGAGATGTCGCAAATCAGCATTGAAAAATCGGCGGACTCCAACAAGAAAATGCAGGAGATGCTGCATCAGCGCCTGAATGAAATCAGCGGTCAGGTTGAAAAACGCCTGAGCAAGGGTTTTGAAAAGACTACCGAGACCTTCACCGATGTTGTGAAGCGGCTGGCCAAAATTGACGAAGCGCAGAAAAGAATTACCGAGCTTTCCACCAGCGTGGTCAGCTTGCAGGAGGTGCTGTCGGACAAACGCTCGCGCGGTGCTTTTGGCGAAGTGCAGATGGCCGCGCTGGTGCGCAACATGATGCCGGAGAGCAACTTCTCCCTGCAACATACGCTGACCAATGGCACGCGTGTAGACTGCATGCTGTTCCTGCCCGAGCCCACCGGCGATCTGGCAATCGATTCCAAATTCCCGCTGGACTCCTACAAGCGCATGATGGATAACGAGTTGGCCGAATCAGACCGCCAAACCGCAGAGCGGCAGTTCCGCCAGGACGTGAAAAAGCACATCAAGGACATTTCTGAAAAATACATCATTCCCGGTGAAACCTCCGATAGCGCTATCATGTTTATTCCCGCCGAATCGGTGTTCGCGGAAATTCACGCCCACCAGCCCGAGCTGGTGGAAGACTCGCACCGCAAGCGTGTGTGGATGGTATCGCCCTCAACTTTGATGGCAGTCCTGACCACTGTTCGCGCCGTGCTCAAGGATGCGGCCACCCGCAAACAGGTGCACCTGATCCAGGAGCATCTGGTCGGGCTGTCGAAAGACTTTGGCCGCTTCAAAAAACGCATGGACAATCTGTCCAACCATATTCGCATGGCCAACGATGACGTAAAAGAAGTCAGCACATCCGCGAACAAAATCAGCAGCCGTTTCGAGAAAATAGAAAAAGTCGAACTGGAGCACGAAGACATCGACCTGCTGGACAAGGATTTAGATGATGAAGTTGGTGATACGGAATAAGGTCAAAAGCGTTCACCGCAGAGACGCAGAGAGCGCAGAGAAAAACTTGTTTTCTTATAAAACAAAATTAAATTATAGATTGTTAGATGCAACCTATTATTAACAATAAGAGTCATGCATAAACTAACTACGGTTTTCCTCTGCGCTCTCTGCGTCTCTGCGGTGAAAAAGTTTTTTACGTTTATCAATATAACAAGAGGATAAAAAATGCAGGAGCTGGCTTTTTCGAAAACTTCAAAGGCGGTGCTGGTCGCTGCTGCACTAATTATTATTATTGCAGGCATGAAGCAGGCCGCGCCTTTGCTGGTGCCCCTGTTTCTCTCGGCGTTTATCGCGGTTCTGTGTTTTCCGGTGATGCAGGGTTTGCAGAGAATCGGCGTTGGCGAAAAGGCCTCGCTGGCGCTGGTGGTCGTGCTGGTACTGATTGCGGGGCTGGTCATGGCCGTGCTGATCGGCAGTTCAGTGGATGATTTTTCCAGAAACCTGCCCTCCTATCAGGAGCGCATTAGCCAGCAGTGGCAGGTCCTTATTCAATGGCTGGCGACGCAGGGTGTGGCGCTGCCGGCAGGTTATCTGAGCAATAACCTTGATCCGAAAGCGGCCATGAATATGGTGGTCTCCATCCTTTCCGGATTCGGCAATGTGCTGGCCAATTCATTTTTAATACTGTTAACCGTAATTTTTATTCTGCTGGAAGGCGCGCATTTTTCCGAGAAGCTGGCCGCCATTAGTGGCGGCAAAAAAGGCGGTGAATTCTCCGCCGTGTTCACCAGAAAGCTCAGAATGTACATGAGCATAAAAACTGCAACGAGTGCACTGACTGGCCTTATGGTGGCGCTCTGGCTGTGGGCGCTGGGGGTTGATTATCCGGCCTTATGGGGCGTACTGGCCTTCATGCTGAATTATGTCCCCAACATCGGCTCCATCATCGCAGCGGTGCCGGTGGTGTTGTTGGCGATGGTGCAGCTGGGCATGGGCAGCGCCATTCTGGTCATGGCCGGTTACATGGTGATTAATGTCGTGGTCGGTAATGTCATCGAACCCAAATACATGGGCAGGGGCCTTGGGCTTTCCACGTTGGTGGTGTTTCTTTCGTTAGTGTTCTGGGGCTGGGTGCTGGGAACAGCCGGCATGCTGCTATCGGTGCCCTTAACGGTTGCGGTAAAACTGGCGCTGGACAGCAAGAAAGAGAGTGCGTGGCTGGGCACCCTGCTGGGTCCTGCCAGTGAAACCTCAGTCGAGCCATCCTCATAAGTAATTACGGAATAGCATTAATCATGAAGCAGGCGATCACAGGATTTAATCAGGATATCTATGGTGACTGGGTCGCCGAGCTGGCCTGCGGACACGCTCAGCACGTGCGTCATAATCCACCCTGGCAGAGCCGTCCCTGGGTGGTTACTGAAGCGGGCCGGCAAAAAATGCTCGGCCTCGAACTCGGCTGTGTGCTCTGCGACAGAAACGAATGAAGTATGACGGCCTGACCGCAGGCCAGGAGTCTGTCGGGTTTAGGGGGATTGAAGCGAGGGAGTTGGAGAGTGAGCACACTATTTCCGATTTTGAGGCGCATAGTTATTCTACGCAACGAAAAATCGGGAAGATTTGAGCCGCTCTCCCACTTTCGTAGCCAATTCATCCTAAATCCGACGGGCTCCTGGAAGAATTAAACATATCACCGACTGGCATAAATTTAAAATCCGGCTAATCTTAAAGGTGAGTAGTAAGTATGTCTGATTACAGGCGCGTCATCAGTCAGTTTGAATGAATAAACAGGGAAACAATTAAGAGGTTCAGTAAATGAAAGTACGTGATTACAGCATTGCGACGAAAATCATCATCTCATCGTCAGTGTCTCTGATATTGGTCATTGTTACTGCTCTCTGGACCTATTATCTGAGTAATGAAGTGCATTCACTCACCTCTCTGGCTAAAGTGAACGGCATTATTCTCGCTCGTGCTGCCCAGAAGATGGACAATGATGTCATTCGTATTCAGCAGAAACTGACTCAAGTTTCAGCAACACGTGACAGTAATAATCCAGGCAATATTTCTGCTCAGGTCGAGGAGAGTTATAAGTCACTGCTCTCGGGCCTGTCCATTTTTGAAGATCAGTACAGAAAAAATAACGACAAAGAAAAACTGCAAGCGGTGGTGCGCCTCCAGCAGCAGGCAGATGAGTATTATCGTCTGGGCATAAACATGGCAAGTGCCTATGCTAAAGAGGGAACCGCAGCGGGTAATAAAATTATGCCGTCCTTTAACCGGCAGGCGGAAATCCTTAGCGCTGCGATAAAGCCGCTCGCCGAATATCACTACAGCATTATGTCAGCCGAACTGGATGCTGTGTCGGGCGCGCTGTCCCGGCTTATGAAAGGCGAGCTCATTGTATTTATGCTTATAGGGCTGTCGATCATTACCGCCGCGTTCATAATATTGCGAATGCTCACCGCCCATATGCGTGAAAGCCAGGCCATCATTGAAAAACTGGCCAAAGGCGAACTGACCGGTCAGCCGGCGCTAGCAGATGGCAAGGATGAAATGGGTAAATTGATGGGCGCACTGGGCGATCTGCATCTGCATCTTCAAGTCATTGTGGGTGGTGTCAATAATACTTCCGATCAGATCAGAGACATCGCCTACGAGATCTCAACGGATAACATGAATTTGTCTGAATTAATCGCCAGACAGACGGTAACACTGCATGAAACCGCCGGTAGCATGATCCAAATTACCCGTTCAGTGCAGGACAATGCTGAAAATGCAGAGCAAGCCAGCGAGCTGGCAAATAATGCAACCGAAGTGGCGCGGGAAGGTGCACTGGCGATTACTAATACCATCGGCAGCATGGGCCAGGTGGATGCCAGCAGCAGGAAAATATCAGAAATTACCGCCGTGATTGACAGTATCGCATTTCAAACCAACCTGCTGGCATTGAACGCTTCGGTGGAAGCAGCCCGTGCAGGTGACGGCGGCAGGGGTTTTGCAGTAGTGGCCAATGAGGTGCGCAATCTGGCGCAACGTTCAGCGGCTTCCGCCAAAGAAATTAAACAGTTGATTGAAGAAAGTGCAATCAGAGTCGAGGCCTTCAGCCAGCAGGTGGATGCTTCCGGAGAAGCCCTGGGTGAAATTGTGGGCGCAGTCAGACAGGTTTCCGATGTGGTGGAAAAAATCGCACAGGCCAGCCGGGAACAATCCCTTAATGTGGTTGAAATCAACCGATCCATAAGTGATATGAATGACCTGACCGAAGGCAATAATGGTGCCGCTACAGATGCCGCTGAATTCTCCACCAGGCTAAGAGATCAGGCCGACCATCTGAGCAATCTCATGAACTTTTTCAAGGTGTCATCCTGAGGGTTAGTGGATAAAAAAGTTGGCAGTTAAAATAATAGTCCGCGAAGAACGCTAAGAACGTGAAAAAAACTAAAAAAATTTCACCGTAGAGACGCAGAGGACGCAGAGAAGACAGGCGTATCTGGTTTACAAAAGACCGCGAAAAATTAGTCAGTAGAAGCCATCTAAAATTACAGCAAATCATCGACCGAAATCAGCCCCCTCTCCATCAGGGAGAGGGCTGGGGTGAGGGTGGTTTAAGCAGTAAAACTAAGCACAAAATATTTACCATCGTTCCCATGCTCCAGCGTGAGAACAATACAATAATTTATTATTCTGCTTTTGACTTTTTCGCGTCTTTGGCGTTCTTCGCGGACTAATCTTTATTTTTTATTTATCAATATTCATCTGCGGACTAAAATCACTGCCAACTGCCAACTGCCAACTGCCAACTATCTTTTAAATGTCAGGACTTAGCCGGGGTTTTATAAAAATCGATGTCCGCGGTAAGCTGGTAACCCTTGTTTCTGATGGTCTTAATAATCTCGGGATTTTTGGGATCTTTTTCAATTTTTTTTCTTATTTTTGAAATAGCCATATCAGCTGAGCGATCCAGCGGAGACCATTCACGACCGGACATCAGCGCAAGAATGTCATCGCGGCTAAGCACTGCATTGCGTCGGTGGGTCAGTGCTTCCAATACCTGGTATTCATTGCCGGTAATGTAAATAGGCTGGCCGTCCGGCGAAGTGAGGGTCTGATCGATGGTGTTAAGCACCCAGTCCGCAAAACAGATCTTGTGTTTATGAACAGTAAAAGCAGCCGGCTTGTTTTTTCTGACCCGGCGCAACACGGAATGAATACGAGCGATTAACTCCTGCTCTTCAAAAGGTTTGGTGATGTAGTCATCGGCGCCTATATCCAGACCACTGACCTTGTCACTGATGTCAGCTCTGGCAGTGAGGAAAATAATTGGAATATCCGAAACCTGACGAATCTCCTTTGCCAGTTCCAGGCCGCTTTTACGTGGTAGCATGATATCGAGCAAGATCAGACTGTAGTTATCCGCTTTAAGAAGTTGATGTAATTCGTCACCATTATGGGCAGTGTGGGAAATAAAGTGGGCCCGTTCCAGATAACGATTGATGAGCCGACTTAATCGACGATCATCTTCCACAATAAGAATTTTAGGCTCAGGAGCATCCATAATTTTATTATTACTTTATTAAATAATTAATTGAATCGAGGTTTCCATTTTCTGCAAGCTTATTTTTCCGGTATGGAATGGCAATACTGGAACTGATGTATTATGGCATGTGAAGCATCTACGAAAAAGGATTAAAAAAGAGTGGAAATAGCCTGCGGACAACCGTGTTATAGCTAAGGGTGCTCTTCAGTATTTTTAGAAACATTAAAGAAGATCTTGCAGTTTCTTAATGAGGTCATGCTGACTGTAGGGCTTTTGCAGTATCGGAAAGGTTTGCGGCCTGCAACAACTTTGTCTCTGCGCTTCCATTTCTGCGGCGGTGGTGAGCAGTATCTTCAGTTCAGGAAAACGCTCATGTGCCCACGTGGCCAGTTCACATCCGTCCATGTTACCCGGCATGACGATGTCACTGAATAACAGGCTGATGTTGGGGTTATGGTTTAAGATCTCCTGCGCCTGCACAACATTATCCGTGTCAATAATCTTCAGATTGAGCTGGCTGAGCGAGCGCAGGACGAAGCGTCTAACTGCATCCCGATCTTCAACAACAAGAATAGTCTCGGAATTAAAGGCTGTGTCCTCGTGTTCAGGGAGCTCATTTTTTTGTAGCGCCTGCGCGGGCTGAGCAGGAAATTTCATGCTGATGCTGGTGCCGAGGCCGGGCGAACTAAGGATATTGAGCTCACCGTTGGATTGCTGCATAAACCCATATACCATGCTTAGGCCCAGTCCAGTGCCTTCATTTTTCTTGGTGGTGTAGAAAGGTTCAATGGCGTGTTTAAGCACCTCACTGTCCATGCCGGTACCGCTGTCTTTTAAAGTGATGATAACGAATTCATCGTCATTATCTGGTGTTCTGGTTGCTGTCGCCGTGATGGAGGCTTCGCCTCCATTGGGCATGGCATCGCGGGCATTGATCATGAGGTTAAGCAGGGCGCTTTCGAATTGAGCAGGGTCGACTTTGATGTAAAGTGAATCAGTCTGGATATCGATGCTCAATTTTATACTATCGCCCAGCGTGCTTTGAATTAGATGCGCGAAGGCATTTATGGTTTCACCGACATTAACGGCTTGAGGGGTAACGTCTTTTCTTCTGGAGAAAGCCAGTAATTGCCGGGTCAGGCTGATGCTGTCGGCGATGGCTGAGCGGGTGTCTTCGAGCAACTCTCTCGCATCACTCATATTGTCATAATGATCGACATATAGATCTTCAAACAGTTCAAGATTGCCCTTGGCGATGGTCATTAAATTGCCGAAGTCATGGGCTACGCCGCTGGTAAGCTTACCGATCGCTTCCATCTTTTGATCACGTACATCCTGTTCCTGGCGATTTATAACATCGGTAATATCACGAGCGGTACCTTCAATAAAGTTTGATGAGCTTTCAGAGGTCTGCATCGACAGAGCGACCCAGCGTATTTCATTATCCTGCCGTTTCATGCGGGTATGATAGTTAACCAGATGGCCGTCGTTTTCTGCCAGTGCGTTGATAAATACAGCATACTCATCAAAATTATAAAAAAGGTCGCTGAATTTTTCGCCTTGAAGCTCAGATGGCGACAGCTTTAGCAGTTCAGTGACAGAATCAGAACTCATGGTGACGCAACCAAATTTGTTGATGCGAAAGAAAGTGTCCTGTAGGTTGCTGAGAATGCCACGCATATCACTTTCAGAGTCCAGCAGCTGTTCGTGCATTTTTTTCTGTGAAGTAATATCAGTGATAATACCTTCAATTGCGATAGCCATGCCGTTATCATCCTTGATGAGTACATTGTTCTGGTGAAGCCAGCGCGTCTCGCCTGATTTCTTTTTGATGGAGTATTCAAAACCGGCGGTGCTTCTGCCCTGCTTCACAGCCGTCCAGTGGGAATTGAAATCCGACTTGTTTTCGGAGTTGATGACCTTTTCCAACAGCCAGTTTACATCCTCGAATTCTTCGGGACTATAATCGAAAAGATCGTTGGCGGCACGACTGACATATTCAAATTTTTCATCGGATAAGGAAATTCTGAAAATAACGCCGGGTGCGTTTTCAGCAATGCGCTGGAAGCGGGCTTCGCTTTCCAGCAAGGCCAGAGCCATTTTTTTCTGTTTTGTAATGTCCTTGATAGTACCGGCAACTTCGACTACTTCATCCCGGGTATTAACAATACTGGTGCTTTTTAGATAAACATAGCGAACGCCTCCGTCCGGTGCGGTGAAGCAAAACTCGACGCTGTGCGTTCCGCCTGAATGGAGAATTGAGTGCTGATAGGACTTGAGTAGTTCCTGGTCATCCTTGTAGGCTACATTGTAGAAATATGTAAAAGTAGGAATGAAGTTGACTACATCCATTTCAAAAATTTTATACACCTCATTCGACCAGTTCATGTGGTCGGTTGCTATGTTCAGCGTCCAGTTTCCCAGACGGCCGATATGTTGAGCCTGGCGCAGCAGGTCTTCACTCTGGTTGAGATTTATGGTGAACAAATGCTGAGATAATACGGCAGTTAATCGCTCGGTAATGCTACTGAAAGTATCACGATCATCATCGCTCCATACCGGGGCAATGGCACACTGATGCAGGCAGAGAAAATAGGATTGCTGTCGCCCCCGGTATAGCGGCACAAGCATCTCAGCATAGACAGATAACGGATGCTTTTCGATCTGATCAAAATTACCGCTGTCGTTGACAAATACAGCGGGTGAGTGGTCAGCAATAACATCCAGTTTATGTTTTATTTCCAGCCATAACTGAGATTCATAACCATGTAGAGAAGGGGTGCTGCTAAGCAGTGCCTCGTAGAGAACATGTGTTCTAGAGGAGCTGATCTCGGAAAAGGCAATAATGCATGCTCTATCCGCATTGAAAATATCGAGCATGATCTCCAGGGCATTTTTTAAAATGTAATCCCGATTAGAATTCCGGGTAATCAGACTGGAGATACGCTCCATATGCTCCAGATGCTTCTGACTTTTCTTGAGGATGTTAAATGCGGTTCTGGCCTTGAGCACATATTGAATCCGATAAGGAAATACAGTCCAGTTAATGGGTTTAATAATAAAGTCGGTGGCACCAAGCTGGAAAGCTTTGGCAATCGAATCGGGATTATCAAGCCCGGTTACCATGATAATGGCAACAACACTATCATCATGGTTTTTACGAATTTCCGTACAGACTTCATAGCCATTCATATCAGGCATTTTGACATCCAGCAGGACAACGTCGGGGGGTTGTTGTGCTATGGCTTTTAGTGCTTCGTGGCCGCCTGCCGCTTCTTCAATTATGTAACTATCCTGGGCCAGCGACTCTCTCATCAGGAGCCTTATGACCGGATCATTATCCACAATTAAAATACGTGATTTAGATGATGAATTATCCTGATATTGCATAACAGCAGCTCATTGTTGATTTATACTGATGATTATACATAAGTAGAATATTTAGGGTTTATTCACCGCTATTAAGGAAATGAGATGAAGCAAAATATAGGCAGTGATAACAGAAAAAAGATCCTGATAGCGGAAGATAACGAGGTCAATCGGGAGCTGATCGCTGAAATGCTGAGACTTATGGGCTATGACGTCGATATCGCCGATGATGGTGAACAGGCATTACAGGCGCTACATCGGGGGAATTATCGGCTGGTACTGATGGATTGCAAGATGCCGGTAATGAATGGTTATGTGGCGACGCGGGAATGGCGGGAAACAGAACGGGGAACCCGGCGTCAGGCTATCCCCATTATTGCTCTTACCGCCGGTGAGCATAGGCCGTGTCTGGAAGCGGGCATGAATGATATTCTGAGCAAGCCTTTTGACTATGAAAATTTAAGACGGATCATTCATAAATGGATTGATAATAAAGGCGGTGAGGCCGAAAACCATACTGAGAACGAAGCAAGGGAGCGTACCTGCCCCGAGGCGGACAGCGAAGCGCAGAGACATGTGCTCGATCAGGCGCAACTGGATCTGTTGTGTAACTGGCGGGGCACGCCCAATCCGGAGTTAACTAAAAGAGTAATGCGACTGTGCCTGGCGCAGATTCCACAATTATGCAGTGAGATATTGCAAGCCGCAGAGCAGGGGGATGTCACCACTGTGGCTGACAGCGCGCATACACTTAAATCTACAAGCGGCACTGTGGGTGCAATGAGGCTGATGAATTTATGCCGAAAAATTGAAAACCGGTGTGAAACCACAGGAACGATTGAGATGGAATTGATTGAGCATGCCAGTCAGGCCTGTGCCGACGCCGAGGCGGCGCTGAAACACGAGCTGGAGCAGTTTTGTTTAGAATGAGGATTATTTTGGGGGAAGCCCTATTCGCCGCAGAAAAGTGCAAGGCATTGGGTCCACAGATAAACGCAGATGAACGCGGATAAAGTCAAAAACTAAAAGATTATTAATCCGCGAAGAACGCCAGGGACGCGAAAAAACTTTGTATCGTTCTCACGCTCCAGCGTGGGAATGATGGTAAAAGACACATACACGGCATTAAAAATTAGTTAACGGTAGCAAACTAACAATACAGAAAGCCGTCAATCGACAGCATCCCCCCTCTCCTTCAAGGAGAGGGCTGGGGTGAGGATGGTTTAATCATATAGTTGGCAGTTAAAGAATTCATCTGTGGTCTAAAATTACTGCCAACTGCCAACTATGTTTTATTCTTCCTCAGGATTGATATCCAGCAATTCAATATCGAAGATCAGGGTGGAATTGGGTTCGATGTGCGGGCCGCGCTGGGATTCGCCGTAAGCCAGTTCGGCCGGAACATACAGTTGCCATTTGGCACCTACTTTCATTAGCTGTAGCGCTTCTGTCCAGCCCTTGATAACGCCGCTAACCGGAAAAGTGGCGGGCTGATCGCGTTCATAAGAGCTATCAAAAACCGTATCATCGATGAGACGGCCTTCATAATGTGTCACTACCGTGTCATCTGCTGTCGGTGAAGCACCGCTGCCCTCTTTAAGAATTTTATACTGTAGGCCACTGTCGGTGGTGATAACACCCTCTTTTTCGGCATTGGCCGCCAGAAAGGCTTTACCTTTTTCAAGATTGGCTGTGGCCATGGCCTGAAGTTTTGCCAGCTTGTTGCTTTGAAGTTTCGCCTGAAGCTCCTTGACCGCCTGAGCCATCTCCTCATCGGATAAGGCAGGGGTTTTACCCGCTTCCGCATCTTTCATGCCATAGACCAGAGCATCAATATCCAGATTCGCGCCCTCCTCATTCAAGCGGCTGACGAAATTCACCCCGATGCTGTAGCTGGCCTTTTTTTCCACAGTGTCGAGTTGAACCTGCTGAGGCTGTGGCGTGCTCTCGCAGGCGATTGCGAGCAGGGAGATTACGGGTAGTGTCAGTGCCAGAAGATGAGTGGAACGCATGAGTTTGATCCTTGTTAAATAAAATAAGGAGCCAAACTTAGCAGTTCGCACAATCAACATCAAGCCACTTCCATATTGGAAATTTATAGATAATAATTATACGGAATAAAAAAATCGAACCTTTATGAATGGCTATGGTCATTTTGAGAAAGCAATTCGAGGAGATAATATGTTCAGATTAAAGTTGACAGGGGTAATCCTGTACGCCTTCATTGTATTTAATTCAAGCCCGATTTTGGCGGCATTGCCGGTCAGTGTCGCCGGCGAACCACTGCCGACACTGGCGCCGATGGTCGAACGCGTGCAACCGGCAGTGGTTAATATTGCCACCCGTGGCCATACCAGTGTGCAGAGTAACCCGTTGCTCAATGACCCCTTCTTCAAGCGTTTTTTTCAGGAATTCGGCACCAGGCCGCAGCGCCGTGAAACCAGAAGCCTGGGTTCGGGCGTAGTCATTAACGCCGACAAGGGCTACATCGTCACCAATCATCATGTGGTTGAAGGCGCTGATGAAATTCAGATTGTTCTGCATGATGGCCGACAGATGCTGGCCAAGCTGGTCGGCTCCGATCCCGAAGCCGACGTGGCTCTGCTCAAGGTAAAGGAAGACGGCCTCGCCGATGTTCCCATGGCCGATTCCGATCAGCTGCGCGTCGGTGATTTTGCTGTGGCGATCGGCAACCCGTTTGGTCTCGGGCAGACGGTAACTTCGGGTATCGTCAGTGCGCTCGGCCGTACCGGTCTGGGTATCGAAGGTTACGAAGATTTTATCCAGACCGATGCCTCGATTAATCCCGGCAATTCGGGCGGTGCGCTGGTCAATCTCAACGGCGAACTGATCGGCATTAATACCGCGATCATTGCTGCGGGTGGCCAGGGCAATGTTGGCATCGGTTTTGCGATACCGATCAATATGGTGCGCCAGATTGTCGACCAGCTGATTGAATTCGGTGAAGTACGCCGGGGCATGCTGGGCGTGATCATGCAGGACTTAACCCCCGAACTGATCCAGGCCTTTGGTCTTGATATACATTCCGGCGTGGTCATTTCCAAGGTCATCGAAAATTCCGCCGCCGCCGAAGCCGGACTTGAAGCCGGTGATGTCGTGGTAGCAATCAACGGCAGCCCGGTGAGAAGCGCATCGGCCATGCGCAATGTGGTGGGCATGTTGCGGGTGGGTGAAAAAATGCAGCTGGAAATAATCCGCGACAAGCGCAGCAAGACCCTGACCGCCGTCATCAAAGACAAGGTAGAAGAGGTGGTCGCAGGCCAAAAAGTGCACGAGCGTCTGGCCGGTGCCACCATCGAACAGGCCAACGATGGCGGTGAAGTTTATCTGGTCGTCACCGAAGTCGAGCAGAACAGCCCCGCCTGGCACTCAAGCCTGCGTGAAGGCGACATCATCCTCTCGGTGAATCGAAGAACGGTTAAAAACCTGGATGAGTTCAGGCAGGTTCTCGCCGGTAAGAGCAAGCAAATCCTGCTGAACATTCAGCGTGGCCAGTCGGCGCTGTTTATACTCATTCAATAAGA